>JBQTIU010000093.1:0-24980 GCA_052387815.1 Pseudomonadota bacterium | reverse complement strand
AGCGTAACGACCGAGAAAAAAATCTGAACGACGAGAAGCTCTTGATCGAAAAGGTAGCCGAGCTCAAGCCGAAATACGGGCGCGATTGGATTCAGAGCGCGATCAAGGAACTGCGAGACTTGGGCTTCGCGCCGCAACCGGCGTGACGACATCGCCTGCTGCGGCGGCTCGTCGCTCGCTTCGGTCGCCCTGCGGCCTGACCGCCGGCCGGTCGTTCAGGCGCGCGTTGGAAGCGCGGCGGTCCGTTCCGCTGTGGCGCGGTAGTTGGCGTCGAGGTCGGCCTCCAGCAGCCTCGAGCGCGGCGAGCCGGCGCGCCATGTTCGTGGCCTCGCGCGCCTCCTCGGCCGTGAGCGGCCGGGGCCGTTCACGCCCCGCCACGCGCCAGCCGTGCCGCCGCCTGGCCCGCCAGCCGGCCGAGCCCGACCGCCGACAGCAGGCCGTTGCCCGACAGGTAGCCCCACGCCTCCGGCCCCGAGACGCCGCAGGCCGCGCCGCCGGCGGCGAACAGGTTGGCAAGCGCGCTGCCGTCGGCGCGCAAGACCCGGGCCTGGCCGTCGACCGCCAGCCCGCCCTGGGTGTGGAACAGCGCGCCGGTGACCTTGACGCCGTAGAACGGAGCAACGAGCGGCGGCTTGGCGGTGAAGTCGCGCCCGAACGGGTCGCGGGCTCGTCCCGCGGCGCAGGCCTGCGTCAGGGCGACCGTCTCGGCGAGCGCGCCTGAGGGCAGGCCGAGCGCGCCGGCGAGCGCGCCGAGGTCGGGGGCGTGCCGGATCGCCCCGGCGGCGGCGGCGTTGCGGTAGTCCTCGAAGCCGAGCCCGAGCTCGTGCAGGCGCCGGTCGTAGATGTCGAAGGCGACGGCGCCGGGCGCAGCGAGGACCGCCACCGCCTGTTCCGAATAGCCCTGGTGCTCGTTCGAGAATCGCCGCCCTTCGGCATTCACCTGGATGCCGCCTTCCATCATCAGCGCCCAGGTGATGAGGATGTTGTGCGGGCTCGCCACCGAGCCGTGGCCTTGATAGCCGCTCATGTCGCGCACCTCGCCGCCGAGTTCCATCCCCCACAAGATGCCGTCGCCCTTGTTGCCCGCGTGCCCGAAGAACAGCGCCCCCGCCATCTCCGGGATGTAGCGGCGGACCAGCTCGGGGTTGCCGCCGAAGCCGCTCGAGGCGAGCACGACGGCGCGGGCGCCGATCGCCTCCTCGCTGCCGTCGGGTCGGCGGATGCGGGCGCCGGCGACGCGAGCGCCGGGGTCGGCATAGAGCGCCACGGCCTCGGCGCTGGTCATCAATTCGGCTTGGGCGCGCCCGGCAGCGGCGGCGAGGGTGGCCATCAGTTCGGCGCCGGTGCGCGCCGGGGTCGCGTGCATGCGCAGGACCGAATGGCCCGGATAGAGAAAGCCGTGGACGAGGTCGAACGGCACGCCATGGCGGAGGCCGAGCCAATCGACGGCCGGGCCGGCGGCGCGCGCGAGCGTGGCGACGAGGCCGTGGTCCGTCTTGCCCTTGGATTTCGCCGCGATGTCGGCGGCGAAGCGCGCGGGCGAATCCTCGATGCCATGCGCGCGTTGGGCGCGCGTGCCGGCCGCCGGCACGAAGCCCGAGGACAGCGCGGTCGAGCCCTGCGGCACGGGGTCGCGCTCGAGGACCAGCACCTCCGCGCCCTCATCGCGGGCGGCCAGCGCGGCGGTCAAGCCCGCCGCCCCGCCGCCGACGATCAGCACGTCGACGCCGGCCGCGAAGGTGACGCCGGCGGCGGCAAGGATCGTCACCACCGACCCCGCGCCAATGCCGAGACGAGGTCCGCGCAGGCGATGACCGGCGAGATCGCGGCCAGCGAGGCGACGGTCGCCTCGTGCACCTTGGGGTCGAAAGCCGCGCAGCCGTCCGCCAGGAGGACGGTGGCGAAGTCGCGGACGTGGGCGTCGCGCAGCGTCGAGGCTACCCCGCCGTTGGTGAGGATACCGGCGAAGACCAGGGTGTCGATCCCCGCCTTGCGTAGCACGAATTCGAGCCGGCTCATGTAGAAGGCGGAATACGCGACCTTGTCGAGCGCGAGGTCGGCGGGCTTGAGCTCGGCGACGAGATCGTGGCCGAACGAGCCCGGGGCGAAGTCGCCCTTGGCGAGGAACGGCCGCAGCTTCTTCAAGTGGGGCGAGATCATCGGCTCGCCGCCCTTGCCCGGCACCAGCGTGAAATGGGTCGAGACGACCCATCCGCCGGCACGGCGCATCGCCTTGGCGACCGGAATCAGGCGCGCGGCAAGCGCGGCGATCTCCTTCGCCGTCTGCCCGGCGCGGCCATAGGCGCCGGCGGGATGCAGGAAGTCGTTCTGCATGTCGATGAGCAGCAGCGCGGTGGTCGCGGGGTTTAGGTCGGGCGCGCTCATGTCTTGCGGGTGAGGATGGCGTTCCCGAAGCGGTCGACCCGCGCCGTCAAGTCGGGATCGATCCAGGCGGTCGCATCGGGCTGCTCGAGGATCGCCGGCCCGCCGATCTCGGCGCCTACGGGCAGATCGAGCCGGGAATAGATCCGGGTGGCGTGGAACTTGCCGCCATGCCACACCGCGCGTTCGCCCCGCAGCGCCGCCTCGGACGCGCCGGCGGGCGGGCCGAACGCCGAGAGGTCGAGCTTCGGCCGCCGGCCGATCGCGGCCAGGCGCAGCGTCAGCACCCGGATCGGGATGTCGTCGAGCAGCCGGCCGAAAGCCTGGACGTAGGCGGCCTCGAAGGCGGCGCGGATGAGCGCCGGCGTCAAGCGGAAATCGGCGGGGACGGCCACCGGCACCGACACCGTATGCGTCTGGCCGATATAGGACATGTCGAGCTCGACCCGGACCTCGCGGGCCTCGAGCCTGACCCCGGCGCCCTCGACCAGGGCCTGGCCGGACGCCGCCATCTCCGCCATCCGTGCCGACAGCGCGTCGATGTCGAGGCCGTCGAGCGGCCGGTTGATGGTGTGGACGAGGTCGTGGCGCAGGTCGGCGATCACGCAGCCCAGCGCCGAGGTGACGCCCGGATAGCGCGGCACCAGGGCCGAGGCGAGCCCGACCTCCTTGATGAGCGCCCCGGCATGGAGCGCGCCCGCCCCGCCGAAGGGCATCAGCGCGAAGCGCTTGGGGTCGTGGCCGCGCTCGACCGACACCAAGCGGATGGCGCCGGCCAGGCGCGAGTTGGCGACCCGGACGATGGCTTCGGCCGCCTCGGTGACCCCGAGCCCGAGCTGGGCCCCGACCCGGCCCTCGATCGCCGCCTTGGCCGCCGCCACATCGAGGCAAGCGAGCTTGCCGCCGATCGGCCGCTCGGCGTTGATGCGGCCCAAGACCAGGTTGGCGTCGGTCACGGTCGGCCGGTCGCTCAAGCCGTAGCAGGCCGGGCCGGGATCCGAGCCGGCGGATTCGGGGCCGATCTGCAACAGCCCGCCGCGATCGACCCAGGCGATCGACCCGCCGCCGGCGCCGATGGTCGTGATCTCGATCATCGGCGTGCGCACGACGAGGCCGAAATCGATGGTGGTCTGCGCCGCCAGCACCGAGCGGCCGCCGGCGATCAGCGCCACGTCGAAACTCGTCCCGCCGACGTCGCCGGTGATGACGTTGGCAAAGCCGGCCGTGGCGGCGATGTGGGCGGCCGCGATCACGCCCGCCGCCGGGCCGGAGAGGGCGGTGCGGATCGGCAGCCGCACCGCCGTGTCGATCGACATGACGCCGCCGTTCGACTGGACGATCAACAGCCGGGCGCGGCTGCCCGCCTGGCCGAGCCGCCGGTCGAGCGCCTCGAGATAGGCGGCCACCACGGGCTGGAGATAGGCGTTGAGGGCCGCCGTCGAGGCGCGCTCGAACTCGCGCATCTCCGGCAGGATCTCCGAGGACGCGCTCACGTAGGGGTCCGGCCACACCTCGCGCACGGCCGCCACGGCGGCGCGCTCGTTGGCGGGATTGGCATGGGCGTTGATGAAGAACACCGCCACCGCCCGGACGCCGCGTTCGAGCAGGGCGCGCGCGGCGGCCTTGACCTCGGCGGGGTCGACCGGGCGGCGCACCGTGCCGTCGGCGAGGGTGCGCTCGCCCACCTCGAGCCGCAAATCGCGCCGCACGACCGGCTTGAAGTCGCCCCACAGGCCCCAGGTCTGCCGGCGGTCGCGGCGGCGCATCTCGAGGACGTCGCCGAACCCCTCGGTGATGATGAGGCCGGTCGGCGCCCCCTTGCGCTCGATGAGCGCGTTGGTGGCGACCGTGGTGCCGTGGACGATCGCCGCGAGATCGGCGAACCGGCGCCCGTCCGCCTCGAGGCCGCGGCCGATCCCGTCGAGCAGGCCCACCGACTGGTCGGCGCGGGTGGACGGCACCTTGGCGGTCCGACTGGCGCCGCTCGCCTCGTCGTAGAAGAACAGGTCGGTGAAGGTGCCGCCGACATCGACGCCGGCGACCAGGCTGGCCGGGCTCACGGCCGCGACCGCAGCGCGGCCGTCGCCGTCCGATCCACCCGGCCGTCCGGCGTCAGCGCGACGCCGTAGGCCTCGCGCGCCGCCGCCTGGCTCACATAGCCGAGCCGCACGTCGCTGGCGACCGCCTCGGGATCGCGCGCCAACGGCGGGCCGTAACCGCCGCCGCCCGGCGTCTCCAGGCGCACGAACTGGCCGCGCGCCAGCGCCGCGCCCGACAGCTTCGAGGCCAGCGCGGGCGTCGCCATGCGATCGCCCTCGGGATAGGCGAAGCGGTTGACGGCCCCCGGCCGGCCGCCGGCCACGCCGGGCGGCGGGAACCGCCCGCGCTCGCCGAACAAGAAGAGGTCGGCGCGGTCCTCGAGGAGCTCGATTTCGTAGACCGCGCCCAGGCCGCCGCGCTTCCGGCCGGGCCCGCCGCTATCGGGGCGCAGCGCCCAGCGCCGGAACATCACCGGATAGGCGGCCTCGAGGATTTCCAAGGGCGGGATGGTCGCGGTCGAGATCGGCGCGTTGCCGTGGTTGAGCCCGTCGCCCTCGGGATTGCCGCCGAGCCCGCCGCCGAAGAACGAGAACATCACCCAGCGCTGGCCCTGCGCTCCGGCGCTGCGGTATCCGGAGAGCGACAGCGCGTTGATGGTCCCGTAGGCGCAGCCGTTGACCCGCTCCGGCGCCGGTCGGGCGAGCGCCTGGAAGACCACGTCGATGATCCGCAGGATCGTCTCCGTATAACCGCCGACCGGCTTGGGCGCGCGCGCCGCCAGCAGCGAGCCCTCGGGGATCACGAAGCGGATCGGCTCGAGGCAGCCGGCATTGGCCGGCACGTCGCGGAAGACGTGCTTCAAGGCGACGTAGCAACTGGCGATCGCCGTCGAGCGCGCGATGTTGACCGGCCCCAGGCAGGACTCGGCGCTGCGCGAGAAATCGAGGGTCATCTCCTCGCCCTCGATGGTGAGGTCGAGGGCGATCTTGAGCGGCCGGTCGGCGATCCCGTCGTTGTCGAGGTAGTCCTCGGCCGAATAGGTGCCGTCGGGGAGCTCGGCGATGGAAGCGCGCATGAGGCGCGCGGCGAGCGCCTTCAATTCGACGAGGGCCGCGCCGACCAGGGCGTCGCCGTAATCGTCGAGCAGGTCGGCAAGGCGCCGCTGGCCGAGATCGAGCGCGTTCAACTGGCCGTTCAAGTCGCCGTAGAGGGCGAGCGGCAGGCGCGAATTGGCCTTCAAGATGTCGAGGATGTCGGCATTGAGCCGGCCGGCGGATTTGATCTTCACCGGCGGGATCAGCATGCCTTCCTGGAAGCTCTCGGTGGCGACCGGGTTGTAATTGCCGGGCACGTTGCCGCCGACATCGTGCCAATGGCCGACCGAGGCGAGCCAGCAGAACACCTGGCGGGCGCGGAAGAAGGGCTGCACCAGCTTGAAGTCCGACAGGTGCGTGCCACCGTCGTAGGGGTCGTTGAAGAGATAGACGTCGCCGTCCTCGAGTCCGCCGTCGCGCTGGGCCTTGTCGATCGCCGTCTTGACCGCGAAGGCCATGACGCCGACGAAAATCGGCAGGCCGGATTTGCCCTGGACCAGCGTGTCGCCGCTGTGGGCGTCGTAAATTCCGTGCGAGGCGTCGTGGGCCTCGGCGATGATCGGGTTGAAGGCGGATCGGAACAGGGTCGCGTCCATCTCGTCGGCGATCTGCTCGAGCCGGCCCTTGAGCACGGCGAGCGTGACGGGATCGATCATGGCTCGGCCCCTTTCCTCCCCCCGTCGTAGGAGCGGCCGCGGGCGAGGAAGGACGGCGTATCGAGGAGGCGGTTCAAGCCTGCGAAGTCGAGCATCCGGTCGCGGAAGGGAGCGGTCGTACCGGCGCCCTCGAGGCTCGCGAAATAGGCGCGGAGCGCGAAGGCGAGCGCGCGCACCGTGCCGCCCGGGAAGATGACCAGCTTGAATCCGAGGCCCTGGAGCTCGCCGGCCGGCACCAGCGGCGTCTTGCCGCCCTCGACCATGTTCGCCATCACCGGCACGCGGCCCCGCAAGCGCCGGCCGATCTCGGCGAGCTCGTCGCGGCTGGTCGGCGCCTCGACGAACAGCAGGTCGGCGCCGGCCTCGGCGTAAGCCTCGGCGCGCTCGAGCGCGGCCGCCAACTCCTCGAGCGCGGCCGCGTCGGTGCGCGCGATGAGCAGCATCTCGGTCGAGGAGCGGGCATCGAGGGCGGCCTTGATCTTGCCGACCATCTCGGAGGTGGCGACGACCGCCTTGCGGTCGAGGTGGCCGCAGCGTTTGGGCGTCACCTGGTCCTCGATCTGCAGGGCCGAGGCGCCGCGGCGCTCGAACAGGCGGACGGCGCGCTGGACGTTGAGGGCGTTGCCGAAGCCGGTGTCGATGTCGACAACGATCGGCAGGCTGGCGCGCTCGCGGATCGCGCCGAGCGTGTCGGCGACCTCGGTCATCGACACCAGCCCGATATCGGGAAACGCGAAGCGCGTGTAGCAGATGCTCGCTCCCGACAAATAGGCGCACCGGAACCCGGTCTCTTCAACGAGGCGCGCCGTCAGCCCGTCGTAGATGCCGGGCGCGACGACGATGTCCGGGCCTTCGAGAAGCCGGCGCAAGCTCATGGGCGCCCGCCTTTCAGTTTCTTTTCGAGATGGGGCAGCAACCCGCCGTCGCGGATCATCTCGACGAGGTGCGGCGGGATCGGTTCCGCGACGTAGCTCTCGCCGGTCGATAGGTTGTCGATGCGGCCCGCCTCGGGGGTGACCATGACATGCTCGCCTGCCCGGATGCGTCCGGCCGCGGGGCAGACCAGCGCCGCCAGGCCGAGATTGAGCGCATTGCGGAAGAACAGGCCGGCGAAGGATTTGGCGACGATCGCGGCGAGCCCCAAGTGACGCAGCGCCAGGACCGCCTGCTCGCGCGACGAGCCGATGCCGAAATTCTCGCCCCCGACGATGATATCGCCTGGTTGCACGCGCTGGGCGAAGTCGGGGTCGAGCGCTTCGAGGCAGTGCTTGGCGATGACCTCGATCGGCTGCTTCATGTAGAGCCCCGGCGCCAGCATGTCGGTGTCGACGTTGTCGCCGTAGACGAAGGCGCGGCCGCTCGCGACGGTCATGCGGCTCGCCCCCGGTCCAGCAACTCGCGCGGATCGACGATCCGCCCGGCGACGGCCGCGGCCGCGACCGTGTAGGGCGAGCCCAGGTAGACGCGCGCGCTCGCCGCCCCCATGCGGCCCTTGAAGTTGCGGGCGGTCGAGGAGATGCACACCTCGCCCTCGGCGAGCACGCCCGCCCCCAAGCCGGCGCAGGCCCCGCAGCCGGTGGGGAGCAGGATCGCGCCCGCGCGCGTGAGCGTGGCGAGCGTGCCGTCGGCGGCGGCCTCGGCCGTGATGCGAGTCGAGGCCGGGGCGACGAGGAGCCGGACGCCCGGCGCGACCTGCCGGCCGTTCAGGATCTCCGCCGCCATGTGCAGGTCGGCGAGCTTGGCGCCGGTGCAGGCGCCGATATAGGCCTGGTCGATCGCCACGTGGGCGTGCGCCCCGACCGCGGCCGAGTTCGCGGGCGCGTGCGGGGCCGCTACCTGGGGCGCGAGTTCGCCGGCCTCGAACTCCCAGACCTTCTCGTACGCCGCGTCGTCGTCCGAGCGCCAGTCGCGGGCATCCCGTACCTCGACGCCGGCCTCGCTCAGATAGGCGAGCGTCACCGCGTCGGGTTCGATGAGTCCGGTCTGGGCACCGAGCTCCGCCGACATGTTGGTCAACACCATGCGCTCGGCGATCGGCAACGCCGCGATCGCCGCGCCTGCATATTGCACGACGCCGTAGCGCACGTCGCTCATGCCGACCTCACGGCACAGCTTCAGCATGATGTCCTTGGCGCACACCCCGCGCGCCAGCCGACCCGACCACAGCACGAGGTGCGTCACCGGCACCTTGACCCAAATCTCGCCAGTGACCAGCACGCCCGCCATTTCGGTGGCGCCGATCCCGAACATGAAGCAGCCGAAGGCGCCGGCGGTCGGGGAATGCGAATCGCCGCCGACCGCGAACAGCCCGGGCCGCAAATAGCCGCGCTCGGGCAGCAGGATATGGCAGATGCCCTGCATGTCGTGGAAATTCGCGACCCCGGCCGCCTTCACCCATTTGCGCGTCAGGTCCAGGATGTGGGCGCTTTCGGCGTCGACGGCGGGGACGTAATGGTCGCTGATCACGACCACGCGCGAGGGGTCCCACACCTTGGCGCCGAGCCGCGAGAGCATCGGCGCGATGCGCCGGGGTCCGCCCGAATCGTGCATCATGGCGAGGCCGACCTTGGCGGTGACGATCTCGCCCGGCTTGACCCGCTCGCGCCCGGCGGCCCGCGCGATGATCTTTTCGGCAAGAGTCATGCCCATGCCTCACATCCCCAGATACGCCATCTTGAGCGCCGGGTCGTCGGCGAGCGTCGCCGCCGCGCCCGACAGCACGATGCGGCCATTTTCCATCACATAGGCGCGCTCCGCCAGCGCCAAGGATTCGACCACGTTCTGCTCGACCAGGAGGATGGCGAGGCCGGCGCGGTTGAGCTCGCCGATGAGGGCGAACACCTCCTCGACCAGGAGGGGCGACAGGCCGAGCGAGGGCTCGTCGAGGATGAGCAGGACCGGCTCGGCCATCAGCCCGCGGCCGATCGCCAGCATCTGCTGCTCGCCGCCCGACAGCGTGCCGGCCGCCTGGCCCAAGCGTTCGCCGAGCCGCGGGAAAGTCGCGCAAACCCGTTCGAGATTGCGAGGCCGGGCGGCGCGGCCGCGGCGATAGCCGCCGAGTTCGAGGTTCTCGCGCACCGACAGGTTGGGGAAGATGCGCCGTCCCTCGGGGACCTGGATCAGGCCCGCGGCGACGATCGCTGGCGGGGCGGCGCCGAGGATGTCGGCGCCGGCGAAGCGGATGCGGCCCGAGACGGCGCGATAGAGGCCGCAGACATGGTTGTTGAGCGTCGACTTGCCGGCCCCGTTCGAGCCCAACAGGGCGACGATTTCGGCCGCGCCCACCGCCAGGTCGACGCCGTGCAGCACCTCGATGCCGCCGTAGCCGGCCTTGAGGCCCTCGACCTCGAGCAGCGCCGCGGTCATGGGGCCGCTCCCGCCGCCCGGCCCGCCAGCCGCGCCGCCGCGCCGTGGCCCAAATAGGCCTCGATGACGTGCTCCATCGCGCCGATCTCCTGCGGCTCTCCCTCGGCGATGATCCGGCCCTGGTTGAGCACGTAGGTATAGTCCGACAGTCGCATGACGGCCTGCATGACGTGCTCGATCAACAGCACGGTCACGCCCGAGGCGCGGATGGCCCGGATCGTTTGCACGATGTCGTCGATCTCGGCCGGGTTGAGGCCGGCCATGACCTCGTCGAGCAGCAGGAGCCGCGGCGAGGTGGCGAGCGCGCGGGCGAGCTCGAGCCGCTTGCGCCCGGCCACGGTCAGGGTCGCGGCCGGCCGGTCGAGCATGTCGCCCATCGCCAGCCGCTCGCCGATCGCGCTAGCGCGCGCCAGCGCCGCCCGCCGGCCGCGGATCGCGAGATGGGCGCCGATCGCGATGTTCTCGCGCACGCTGAGCGCCCCGAACGGCTGCACGATCTGGAAGGTGCGCACCAGCCCCTTACGGCAGATGAGATGCGGCGCCAAGCCCGTGATGTCCTCGCCCAGGAAGCGCACCGTCCCGGCATCGGGGGACAGGAACCCGGCGACGATCGCGAACAAGGTCGTCTTGCCGGCCCCGTTCGGGCCGATCAGCGACACGATCCGGCCTTCGCGCACGTTGAGCGACGCCTCCGCCACCGCCAACAGGCCGCCGAAGCGCTTGCTCACACCCTTGACCTCAAGCATGCGTCCCACCGTCCGTCCGCCGCCGGGCCCGCCCCAACAGCCCGATCAGGCCATCGGGCAGGAAACGCACCATGACGACGAGCAGCACGCCGTAGAAGGCCAGCGACAGGCCCGGCGCCTCGCCCATCAGGCGGCGGGCCAGCTCGCCCGCGCCTTGCAGGACCGCCGAGCCGACCAGCGGGCCGAGCACCGTGCCCATGCCGCCGATGATCGGCACCAGCAGAATCTCGACCGACACCCCTGGCCCATAGGCAATGCCGGGGTCGATATAGAGGTAATGCTGGGCATAGACCACCCCGCCGACCGCGGTCATCGCGCCCGATAGTGCGATCGCCTTGAGCTTGCAGGCGAAGCTGTTGACACCCAGCGCCCGGGCGGCGTCCTCGTTCTCGCGGATGGCCTTGAGCCAGGCGCCGAAGCGCGAGCGTTCGAGATAGAAGGCGACCAGCAGCGAGACCACGTTGAGACCGAGGACGAGGTAGTAGAACCCGGCCTTTGCGGCGAACTGCAAATTCTCGGGCCCGATCCGCAACGGGATGTACAGCCCCACCCCGCCGCCGGTGAAGGTGGCGGTGTTGGCGAGGATGCGGAAGACCTCGGCGAAGGCGAGCGTGATCAGCGCGAAATACGACCCCTTGAGCCCATAGCGGAAGCTCAAATAGCCGATCAACGCGGCCACCAGCGCCCCGGCGGCGGCGGCGGCGACGAGACCCAGCCACGGGTTGAGGCCGTAGGAGAGGTTGAGGACGGTCGCGGCGTAGGCGCCGGTCCCGAAGAAGACGGCGTGGCCGAACGAGAACTGCCCCGCGTACCCGCCGAGCACGTTCCACGCCATGCCCATATAGGCGAAGAGCAGCGTGGTGAACAGGAAGCCCATCCAGAAATCGGAGCGGATGAGGAGCGGAGCGGCGAGCGCGATCGCGGCCGCCAGCGCCCCGAGGGCGAGCCTGGTCATGACAGGCGGCCTCCGAACAGGCCGGTCGGCCGGAACAACAGGATGGCGATGAAGATCAGGAAGATGCCGAGCTGGCCCGCCGCCTCGCCGAACAGCAGGCCGCCCAGGGATTCGGTCACCCCGATGATCAAGCCGCCGGCCAGCGCGCCCGCAAAGCTGCCCATGCCCCCCAGCACCACCACGGTGAAGGCGATCAATACGAAGACGTGGCCGACATGGGGCGAGACGTAGAAGGCCGGCAGCAGCAGGCAGGCGGCGGCGCCCAGACAGGCGGTGCCGATGCCGAAGCTCATGGCGAAGATGTGGTCGACATCGATGCCGACCAGGCGCGCGCCCTGGCGCTCGCGGGCGACGGCGCGGATGGCGCGGCCGAGGTCGGTGCGCGCGATCAGCCACCACAGCACGGCCGCAACCGGGAGCGAGGCCGCGAGCGCGACGAGCCGCGGCAGCGGCAGCCGGGCGATGCCGAGATCGACCATGTCGAGGGCATAGGGCACATCGATGGTGCGGGTGTCGGCGCTGAAGAAATAGAGGGCGAGGTTCTCGACCGCGATCGCCACGCCCAGCGTCACCAACAGGACGTTCTGGTCCTTGCCGTGGCTCGCCTTGCCGATCACGCTCCATTGCAGCCCATAGCCGAGCGCGAACAGCGCCGGCACCAGGACGACGATCGCGGCATAGGGATCGATGCCGGCGGCGTTGAGGAAATAGACGCCGTAAAGCGCCAGCATGAGCAGGCTGCCGTGGGCGAAATTGATGATGTGGAGGACGCCGTAGATCAGCGTCAGCCCGAGGGCCACCAGCGCGTAGATCGCCCCCAGCGTCAGGCCGTTGATCGCCGCCGGCAGGAGGATGGAGAGCTCGAGCATGGGATCACCCGCCCTAGCCCTCCGTGGCGCGCGCCAGACGCCCCCGCCCCGGCGCCGATCGGACCCCCTCCCTCGCCCTCCCCGACGCGGAATGCGTGGGGGAGGGAAGGGTGGGGGCGGCGCCTATGCGGGAGCCACCGGCGCTCACCGGCTCGGGCCGGGCTCTACACGCGCCGCTCGGGGATCGGGAAGACGACGTTCCCCGACGCGAAGGCGAGCGGGTAGATCACCTTGATGTCGTTGTCGAGGATCTGGGTCGTCACCGGCTGGGCGCCCTGGTTCTGGCCGTTGACGAACTTGGTGGGACCGTAAGGCAGGATGTGCTTGTCCCAGGTGCTGGCGGCGAGCGCCTCGATGATCGCCTCGCGCCGCCCGGCGCGGGCGCGCTCGAGCGCGTCGGCCAAGAGCTTGACCGCGGTGTAGTTGAGGAACACCTCGTAGGTGTAGAACAGCCCACGGGCCTCGGTCTTGGCCTTGAGCGCCAGCGCCTCGGCCTTGCGCGGGTCGAACCAGTGGTTGCAGTCCATGACATAGGCGGCCGCTGCCGGAAAGTCCTTGAGGAATTTGTAGCTGGACGCGCCGCCGCCGAGGATCGAATAGATGCCCTTGACGGCGATGCGCTGCTGCTGGAGGGCGCGGGCGAACAGCACGTACTCGTCGTAGTAGTTCGACGGGATGATCAGATCCGGCTTGCGCGCCTGGATGCGGAGCACGATGTTCGAGAAATCGCGCGTCGGGTTGGCGTGCTTGACGGTCTCGAGGATCTCGAAGCCGCGCTTGGGAAGCTCGGCGTTGAGCGCGCTCGCCATGCCGCTGCCGAACGCCGATTCCTCGTGGACGAGGAACACGGTCTTGACGGTCTTGCCGGTCGCCTCGTTGATCTTGACCAGGTTTTCCACCGCCGTGTCGACGATGACCTTGAGGCCGGGGCTGAACCGGAAGGTGTTGGTCAGCCCGCGGGTGACCACCTGGTCGACTACGGCCACGTCGACCACGCAGGGGATGCCGTGGCGCGCGCCGGCCTGGGTGGTGGCGACGGCGATGCCGCTCGCATAGGGGCCGACGATGGCGGCCACTCCGGCCTCGTTGAGCTTCTCGACCTCGGCGGCGCCGACATCGGGCTTCGATTGCGCGTCGGCAAGCAGGGCCTCGATCTTCGCCCCGCCCATCGACTTGATCCCGCCCGCGGCGTTGATCTCGTCGACGGCCATCATGGCGCCGACCCGGCACTGGTTGCCGGAATAGCTCAAGGGGCCGGTCACGGGATGGAGGATGCCGACCTTGATCGCCGCGGGCTGCGCCCGCAGGAGAGCTGGAAAGCCCAGCGTGCCGACCGCGGCGGCGGCGCCGGTTCGCGCGAGCAGCCGCCGGCGCGACATGGTCATGGGTCGTTCGGTCATGTTCGTTTTCTCCCTGTTTCGAGTGGATGGGATCGACGCGAATTCACCTGATGCGCCCGTTCGGCGCTATCCCGCCGGCTTGGCCGGCGCGGGCGCGCGCTGCTGCAAGCGCCACTTCTTGATCGTATCCTGGATGAAATCCTCGCGCGCGCGGTCCTCTTGCCAGGCCTCTGAGAAGAGGGCGGTGCCCGAGCGCGGCAGGTGGGCCGCGTCGAGATTGTCGAAGCGGATGCGCATCGGCACGGTCACGCCCTCGCCCACCGCGATCCCTTCTTGCGGCCTGAGAGCCGGCAGCGAGGCGACCAGCGAGCGGGCGTTCTCGGGCAGGACCCGGGTGACGAAGTCCTGGTCCTGGTCGTTGCTCATGCGCAGCGCGAAGATGGTGCCGCACTGCGAGAGGATGCTCGCCGACAGTTCGGAGGGCCGCTGGGTGACGAGGCACAGCGAGACGCCGTATTTGCGCCCCTCCTTGGCGATTCGCGACAGCGACTTCTTGGTCGATTCGAAGCCCAGGTTCTCCTGCCGCGGGACGTAACGATGCGCCTCCTCGCAGACCAGCAGCACGGGGGTGCCGCGCGCGCGCTCGCTCCACAGGGCGAAATCGAAGATCATCCGGCACATGACCGAGACCAGGACCTCGACCACTTCCGAGGGCACGCCGGACAGATCGACGACGGTCAAGGGCTTGCCGGAGACCGGGATGCGCAACAGGCGCGACAGCACCTGGACCAGGTTGTCGCGCACCATCACCCCCGAGAACATGAAGGAAAACCGCTTGTCGGAACTCAGCGTCTCGAGCCGCAGCTTGAGGCGCAAATAGGGGATGGAGGAATCCGGCTTGTCGAGCTTGCCCATGGCGTTGTCGAGGATGCGGATGAGGTCGCCCAAGCGATAGGGGCTGGGGGTGTCGACGGTGAGGAAGGCCGCATCCTCGCGCTCGCCGACGAACTTCCTGCGCGCCTCGATGATGGCATCGCGCAGGATGGCGACCTGGGAGTCGCGATCCGCGCTGTCGGCGGGGACCAGGAGGGCCACCGTCTCCTCGAAATTCAACAGCCAGACCGGGAGCTGCATCGAGGACGGGTCGATGACCTCGACCATGTCGCGGAAGCCGTGGGCGTACTCGTTGTGCGGGTCCAAGAGCACGACATGGCCGTTGGGGTGGGCCTCGAGGATCTTGCGCAGGATGAGGGTGACGGTGCACGACTTCCCGGACCCGGTGGTCCCCAAGACCGCGAAATGCTTGCCGAGCAGGTCGTCGGTCATCAGGAAGGCGGGTACGCTGGCGTCCTGGTGGAGCGTGCCGATGCGGACGTTGAATTTCGACGGCTTGGCGTAGACGATCTCCATGTCGGCCGAGCTCGTGGCCAGGATTTCCGTCCCCAGCGACGGGTAAACCGACACCCCGCGCTGGAAACGCGGGCCGGCGCCGGAGGCCGGGTCGGGCACCTCGCCGATCAGCTCGATCTGCGCCGAGCGGCGGGCGGCGGGATCGTAGACCCCGGAATTGAGCTGGAGCTGGAGGCTGCTGATCACCCCGTACACGGTGGCGCCCGGGGTGATGAGCCGGACCAGCCCGCCGATGCGCTGGGCCCGCGCCCCGGCGTTTTCGCCGCCGGCGGCGGCCTCGAAGATGCCGCTCACGCTCGCGCCCGCCACGGCGATCACTTGGCCGATTGGGGTGTCGTCGCCGCTCATTCGTTTCCGCTCCGCGAGTGGTCCGGGGTGCCGCTTGCCTTCGGCACGAGGCCACCGACTCTAGGCCAAATCGGCGGGAATGTCTTGGGCCGGGCGCGCCCCTTGCCGGCGGGGGCGGTTGCCACTAAGTTCCGCCTCTGGCGCGCCGGCGTAGCTCAGGGGTAGAGCAGCGCATTCGTAATGCGCGGGTCGGGGGTTCAATTCCCTCCGCCGGCACCAGCGCGCCACCAGGGCGTCGGGCGCAGTCCCTACAGCAGCTTGACCAGCGCGGCGACGATGGCGACCGAGGCGGCCATCATCACCCCCAATTTGATGGTCAGGCGCAATTCCAGCTCTCGCATTTCGGACCGCAGCGCGGCGAATTCGTTCTTCATCTCGGCGCGCAGCGCCGCAATTTCGGCCCGCACCGCGGCAATTTCGGCCCGCAGGGCGCCGGCGGTCGCCGAAAGGTCGGTTTTGGTCGCCAGGTCCTTGGCTATGGTGTCGGCGAGGAGGCCGACCTGGGCCTCGGCCTGGGCTTCCGTGAACCCGGCTTCTTTGAGCCGCTTGATCGCGGCATGGGTGTCGAGGGCGAGGGCGCTCATCGGCGCAATCTTAGCCTAGACGGAAAGTGCTAGCCAGCGATGTATGCGCTCGCCGCCCGCGGCGCGCCCGCTCCTTATCGGCCCGCCCCGCCATCGCGCGTCTTGGGCGCCCGGAACGCTTCGAGCAGATCCATCGGCAGCGGGAAGACGATGGTCGAGCTCTTCTCGCCGGCGACGTTGAGGAGGGCGCCGAGGAAGCGAAGCTGCATCGCCTGCGGGCTTCGGGCGAGGATGTCGCCGGCCTGCGCCAGCTTCTCGGCGGCCTGGAGCTCGCCCTCGGCATCGATGATCTTGGCGCGGCGCAGGCGCTCCGCCTCGGCTTGCTTGGCGATCGCCCGGATCATGTTCTCGTTGAGATCGATCTGCTTGATCTCGACGTTCGAGACCTTGATGCCCCAGGCGTCCGTCTGCTCGTCGAGAATTTTTTGGATGACGCTGTTGAGCCGGTCCCGCTCGGCCAGCATGTGATCGAGGTCGTGCTGGCCCAAGACCGAGCGCAGGGTCGTCTGCGCGAACTGGTTGGTCGCCACGTTGAAGGCCTCGACCTGGATGATGGCCTTCTGCGGGTCGATGACCCGGTAATAGACCACCGCGTTGACCTTGACCGAGACGTTGTCGCGCGAGATCACGTCCTGGGGCGGCACGTCGAGCACGCGAATGCGCAGGTCGACCCGGACCATCTGCTGGACGACCGGGACGATGACGATCAGCCCCGGCCCCTTGACCTTCCAGAACCGGCCGAGCATGAACACCACCGCGCGCTCGTATTCGCGCAGGATGCGCAGCGAATAGAAGACGATGGCCGCGACCAGCAGGATGGGAACGACGATCGCGATTTGGCTCGGCAGCTCCGGCATCCTCACCTCCGCGGCGTTTCGGGTTCGACGATCAGGGTCAGCCCTTCCAACCGCACGACGCGCACGTCCTCGCCTTGGGCGAGCTCGGCGCCCCCGCGCGCCTGCCAGATTTCGCCATGGATGCGCACGCGCCCCGTCGGCCCCGCCCAATCGATGACGCGGCCGCGGCCGCCGACCATCTCCTCCACCCCGCTGACGACCGCGCGCCGCCGCGCCTTGAGCGCCAGCCCGAGGACGAGGGTAAGGAAGGCCGCGCTGGTCAGCGCCGAGGTCAGGATCACCGGCCAGCCGACGCGGAAGTCGACGCCGGAGAACCCGGCCGGGTCGAACAGGAAGATCGAACCGGCGACGAAGGCGATAAGGCCGCCGATCCCGAGCACCACCACGCCCGGCGTGAACGCCTCGGCGATCATCAGCGCGATGCCCAACAGGATCAGCGCCAGCCCCGCGTAGTCGACCGGCAGCACCG
Source organism: Pseudomonadota bacterium (assembly GCA_052387815.1). GTDB lineage: Bacteria > Pseudomonadota > Alphaproteobacteria > CACIAM-22H2 > CACIAM-22H2 > JBQTIU01. The sequence continues at coordinate 7,864 of JBQTIU010000093.1, read as the reverse complement.
CGAGCGCGGCGAGCGCGAGCAGCAGGGCGATCGCGCCGATCACGCCGGGGGCGACGAAGCCCGGGTTCCAGAACTCCAGGATGATGCCGTAGATGCCGATCAGCAGCAGGAGGTACGCCACGTTGGGATCGGAGATCACGCCGAGCGCTCGCTCCCGCCAGTCGGGCGCGAGCGTGAGGACGGCTGCGTCCTTGGTCGCGAGAACCCGCTCCGCGCCGGCCGCGCTCACGCCGCGCCCGTCGAGCTGCGCCAGCAGCTCGTCGAGGTCGCGGGCCACGAGGTCGACGACGCGCTCGCCGAGCGCCTCCGCCGCGGTCAGCGTCGCCCCGGCCCGCACGGCCTGTTCGGCCCACTCGGCGTTGCGGCCCCTGAGCTGCGCCAGGCCGCGCAAGTAAGCCGCGGCATCGTTGACGACCTTGCGCTCCATGGTCCCCGAGCTGCGCTCGCCGTCGTCGCGCCGCCGATCGCGGTCCGGCGATTCCGGCATCCCGGGCACGCCCAGGGCGACCGGCGTCGCCGCGCCGAGATGGGTGCCCGGCGCCATCGCCGCCACGTGGCTCGCGTAGACGATGTAGGTGCCGGCGCTCGCCGCCCGCGCGCCAGCGGGTGCGACATAGACGGCGACCGGCACGGGCGAGGCCAGGATCGCCTGGACGATCTCGCGGGTCGAGGTGAGGAGGCCGCCGGGGGTGTCCATGCGCAGGACCACGAGCGAGGCGTCCTGCACGCGCGCCTGGTCGAGACCGCGGGCGACATACCCGCTCGCCGCCACGCCGATCACGCCCTTGACCTCGAGGACGACGACCGGCGGTGAGGCCCGCCCCTCCGCCGGCCACATCGCCACGCCGAAAACAACCACGAGCCCCAGCGCGAGGGCCCTTCGCGGAGGCTGCACGCGAGGCAACGTCATCCGTCCTCCCGGCGCTCGTTCTATCGCGGAGCGACATTACAGGAACCGGCCAGGCGTGTCGATCCGCGCGCCCGTAGGTCGCTGGGTCAGGGGGCGAATTCCAGCCCCGCGTCCGCGAGCCAGCGCCACAGGTACTCGGCGTAGCTGCGATCGACGAGGATGTGGAAGCACGGCCGCGCGTCGATCAGGCGCAGGATCACGCGTGCCTTGGCGATACCCGTCTGGGCGCAGGCGCCGGGCGCGAAAACCCGCGGATGGATGTCCAAGAGGCATCCCTTGCGCAGCACGTCGCGGGCGCGCGCGCCGCCGATCTCGATGGTCGTGCGGCCGTCGCCCACTTCGGTCACTGCCGCCGGCCGGCCGGCCAGTGCCGCGCGCAGGTTCGCCGCCACGCCGGCCTCCCCGCCCGATTCAGTAACGATCAGCCATTCGTCGGGACCGAGCCACAGCGCGCTCACCCCCGCCCCGCTGGCGCTCCGGTTGGCCTCGAGCGGCAGCTCGAGGCCGAGCGCCCGTTGGGCCGGCCCGAGCAGCGCGGGATCGCCGGGGGCAAGACGCAAATCGACGAGACCCATGAACGGCCGCTCGCACAGCCACAGCGCCCCATCCGGGCGCGGCCGCGGGGCGGCGAGGTGCCCGAGCGGGCTTCGCCGATGCGCGTCCTCAACCATCGAGCCGCTTGCCTTCGGGGTCGTAAAACCGCGGCGCGGTAATGCGGGCGTGGAGCGCGCCGCCCGCGCGCGCCACCGCCACGCTGTTGCCCATCCGCCGCCGCCCGTCGACGATCAGCGCCAGCGCGATCGAGCGGTCGAGCGTCGGGCTCATATAGCTCGAGGTCACGTGGCCGATCGCCGGCGCCGGGGCCACGGCACCGGCCGCCGGGGCGTCGAGGATCTGGCTGCCCTCCGGCACCACGGCGCGCGGATCCTCGGTCAACAAGCCGACCAGCTGCTTGCGGCCGGCGCGGGCCGTGTCGGCGCGGGCGAGCGAGCGCTTGCCGATGAAGTCGGCCTTGTTCTTGGACATGATCCATCCCATGCCGAGATCGAAGGGCGTCACCGTCCCGTCGGTGTCGTGACCGACCACGATGTAGCCCTTCTCGGCCCGCAGCACATGCAGGGCCTCGGTGCCGATCGGCGCCATCCCGGCCTCGGCGCCGGCCGCCATCAGCGCCTCCCACAAGGCGAGCCCGCAATTCGCCGGCACGTTGATCTCGTAGGTCGACTCGCCGGTGAAGCTCACCCGGAACACGCGGGCGGGCAGGCCGGCGACCTTGCCCTCGCGGACGGTCATGTGGGGGAAGGCGTCGAGGTCGAGGTCGGTGCCGGCCGTGGCCAGCACCGAGCGCGCCAGCGGCCCCGCCAGCATCGCGCTCGCCCATTGCACGGTGGCCGAGGTGAGGTAAACCTCGAGGTGCGGCCCCTCGCACTGCAGCCATTCCTCGAGCCACGACACGACCGCCTCGGCGTTGCCCGACGTCGTGGTCATCAGGTAGCGGTGCTCGCCGAGCCGCGAGACGACGCCGTCGTCGAACACCATGCCGTCCTCACGCAGCATCAGGCCGTAGCGGCACCCGCCCACGACCAGCGACCCGAAGGCATTGGTCGTCACCCAGTCGAGGAGCTTGACGGCGTCGGGCCCCTGGACGTCGATCTTGCCCAGGGTCGAGGCGTCGGCGAGGCCGACCGCCTGGCGCACCGCCAGGCACTCGCGGCGGACCGCCCGGTCCATGTCCTCGCCGGACCGGGGATAGTAGAGCGGCCGGCGCCAGCGGCCGACCGACTCGAAGACGGCGCCGGCCCCGACGTGCCAGTCGGTCATCGGCGTCCGGCGCCAGGGATCGTAGAGGTCGTCGACGTCGCGGCCGGCGAGGGCGCCAATGGCGATCGGCGTGTAAGGCGGCCGAAACGTGGTGGTGCCGAGTTCGGGGATCGGGCTGGCGACCTCGCCGGCGAGAATGGCGAGCGCGTTCAAGTTGCTGGTCTTGCCTTGGTCCACGCCCATGCCGGTCGTGGTGTAGCGCTTGGTGTGCTCGACCGAGCGATACCCCTCGCGGGCGGCGAGCGCGATATCGGCGGCGGTGACGTCGTTTTGCAGGTCGACGAACTTCTTGCCGCGCTGGCGGTCGGAGGCCGAGGGGATTTCCCACAACGCCAAGAGCGGCGCCATTGGGGCCTCAGGCGGGCTCGGGACCGGCGCCGGCGTGCCGTCGCCGAACCCGGCCTCGCGCGCCGCTGCGGTGCCGGCCGCGGACCCTTGCGCAAGACAGGCGGCGAGGGCGAACGCGCCGGCGGCCGCGCCGCCCGAGCGCTCGTTCTGGACCGAGCGGCCGGGGATGAAGCACGCCTCGAGCGGGTTGAATTCCGGCTTGGCGCCCGACTGCGAGTGGAGATGCACGGCCGGGCTCCAGCCGCCGGAGACGCACAGGAGGTCGCAGTCGATCCACCGCGCCTCACCGGCGAGCCCGCCACCGTCGAACGGGGCGACCGCCGCGGCGGCGACGCGCAAGCGGCCCTCGGCCTCGACCACCACATGAGCCGCCAGCACCTCGATGCTGCGCGCGCGGGCGGCGGCGGCGGCGGGCGGCCCGGGGCGGGCCTCGACAATCGCCGCGATCTCGATCCCGGCATCGGCCAAGGCCGCAGCGGCCTCGTAGGCGCTGTCGTTGTTGGTGAAGACGAGGGCCCGCGCGCCCGGCCGCACGGCGTAGCGGGCGACGTAGGTTTGCGCCGCCCCGGCCAACATCACCCCCGGCAGATCGTTGTTCGCGAACACCAGCGGCCGCTCGATGGCCCCGGTCGCCAGCACCACCTGTTTGGCGCGCAGCTTCCACAGCCGTTGGCGAGGCGTACCGGCGGCGGCCGCGCCCGCGGCCAAGTGGTCGCCGACGCGCTCGAGCGCGATCAGGAAATTGTGGTCGTAGTAGCCGGTCAAGGTGGCGCGCTTAAGCAGCCTCACCTCGGGCATGCCGGCGAGCTCGGCAAGGCTTCGCGTCACCCAGTCGAGCGCCGGGCGACCGTCGATCTCGGCCGTCCGCCACAGCAACTGGCCGCCGAACTCGTTGTGCTCGTCGACCACCAGGACGCGGGCGCGCGCGCGGCCGGCGGCAAGCGCCGCGGCGAGGCCGGCGGGGCCGCCGCCGACCACGACCACGTCGTAATGGTCGAAGCGCTTGTCGTAGCGGTCGGGGTCTTTTTCGCTGGGCACCCGCCCGAGGCCGGCGGCGTGGCGGATGAGGCGCTCGTAGGTCATCCACATCCGGCTCGGCCACATGAAGGTCTTGTAATAGAAGCCGGCGGGAAGCAGGCCCGAGACCAGGCCGGCGACGGCGCCCAGATCGAAGCCGACCGCGGGCCAGCAATTGATGCTGGCGGCTTCGAGGCCGTCATGGAGCTCGATCTCGGTGGCGCGCACGTTGGGGTCCGTCCGCGCGCCGCGGCCGAGCTGGACGAACGCGCACGGCTCCTCGGACCCCGCGCTCACGATACCACGCGGGCGGTGGTATTTGAAGCTGCGGGCGACGAGATGGACGCCGTTGGCGAGCAGCGCCGAGGCGAGGGTGTCGCCGGGATGGCCCGTATAGCGCTTGCCATCGAAGGTAAAGCCGAGGTGGCGGCTGCGGTCGATGCGGCCGCCGGACGGCAGCCGGAAGGGCTGGTCGCTCATCGTCCGGCCTGCGGCGGCGGCTCGCCCATCTTGTAGACGGCCAGCACCTCGTGGGTCGCCGTGTCGCGCGCCATGTTGAACCAGCGCCGGCAGCCGTGGGCGTGGACCCAGCGCTCGAAATGCAGGCCCTTCGGGTTGCGGCGGTAGAACAGGTAATCGGCCCAGGCCGCGTCGGTGAGCGAGCCGGGGTCGGCGGGGCGCGCGATATGGGCCTCGCCGCCGCACACGAACTCCTGCTCGTGACGCTCCCCGCACCAGGGACAGCGGATCAGCAGCATCGCGCCACCCCGGATTCAGGTTTCACCGCAGAATCCGTGTAGGGGCGGGTCTCAAGACCCGCCCAGGCGGGTTTCAACCCGGCGAGGCAACACCTCGCCCCGACAAGGCCTCGGCGGTGAAATTGTGCTTCCATGGTCGCTGCGGTCATCGTCTTGTCCGCCTCAGTGGCCGACGCCGGCGGCGCTCGCCTCATCCACCAGCCGGCCGCTGGCAAAGCGCGCCAGCGTGAAGGGGGCATTGAGCCGGTGCGGGACGCCGCGGGCGATGGTGTAGGCGAAGACCCAGCCCGAACCTGGGGTCGCCTTGAAGCCGCCGGTCCCCCAGCCGCAATTGAGGAACAGGTTGTCGACCGGGGTCGGGCCGATGATCGGGCTGGCGTCGGGGGCGACGTCGACGATGCCCGCCCATTGGCGGAGCATGCGCAGGCGCGAGAAGATCGGAAACAGCTCGACCAGCGCCGAAAGCTGATCCTCGACGATCGGGAAGCTGCCGCGCTGGGCGTAGGAGTTGTAGGTATCGCGCGCCGCGCCGATGACCAGCTCGCCCTTGTCCGATTGGCTCACATAGACGTGGACGAGGCCCGACATGACGACGGTGTGGAGGACGGGCTTGATCGGCTCCGACACCAGCGCCTGCAGGGGATAGCTCTGGATCGGCAGGCGCAGGCCGGCCATGCCCAGGACGACGCCGGCATGTCCGGCGACCGCGACGCCGATCTTGCCGGCGACGATGGTGCCGCGCGTGGTCTCGACGCCGATGGCGCGCCCGCCCGCGCGGCGGATGCCGGTGACGGCGCAGTTCTGGATGATGTCGACCCCGCGCGCGTCGGCGGCGCGCGCCAAGCCCCAGGCGAGGGCGTCGTGGCGGGCGGTCCCGCCGCGCGGCTGCACCGCCCCGCCGATCAGCTCGTAGCGCGGATGGGGGCGGGGATTGAGGATCGGAACCCACCGGCGCACTTGCGCGGGGGTGAGGATCAAGGAATCGATGCCGTTGAGGCGCAGCGACTCGCAGCGGCGCACGATCTCGCGCATCTCGTGCCGGGTGAAGGCCAGATTGACGACGCCGCGCTGGCTGAACATGACGTTGTAGTTGAGCTCCTGGGCGAGCCCCTCCCACAGCTTGAGCGCGAACTCGTAGAGGTGCGCGCTGTCGTCCCATAAATAGTTGGAGCGCACGACCGTGGTGTTGCGGCCGGTGTTGCCGCCGCCGAGCCAGCCCTTCTCGAGCACCGCCACGTCCGTGATGCCGTGCTCCTTGGCGAGATAATAGGCGGTGGCGAGACCGTGCCCGCCGCCCCCGACGATCACCACCTCGTAGGCCGGCTTGGGCGCGGGATCCCGCCACGCCGGCCGCCAGTCGCGATGGTCGCGCAAGGCGTGGCGGGCGAGGCTGAGCAGCGAATAGCGCATCTTGGTTTAGGGCTGTCGCACCGCGGCGCGCCGGTCGGCGAGCTCGCCCGCCAGAGCGAGCGCGGCGAGAAGGCTTGCCGCGCTCGCCCGGCCGGTGCCGGCGAGATCGAAGGCTGTGCCGTGATCGGGCGAGGTGCGAACGAAGGGCAGGCCGAGCGTGACGTTGACGCCGCCGGCGAAGTCGAGCGTCTTGACCGGGATCAGGGCCTGGTCGTGATACATGCAGATGACCGCATCGAAGCGCGCCCTGGCCTCGGCGTGGAACAGCGTGTCGGCGACCACGGGCCCGCTCGCATCGATGCCCGCGCGGCGTAGATCGCCGATCGCCGGCGCGATGATCTCGATCTCCTCGCGGCCCAGCGCGCCTTCCTCGCCGGCATGCGGGTTGAGCGCCGCGACCGCGAGGCGCGGCTTGGCGATGCCGAAATCGCGGGCGAGCGCGCCGGCCGCGATCCGCCCCTTGGCGAGGATGCCGGCGCGCGACAGCGCGGCGAGCGCGTCGCGGAGCGACACGTGGCCGGTCACCGGCACCACCCGCAGGCCCCCGCCGACCAGCATCATCGCCGGTTCCTCGCCGGTCCCGGCCAGCGCCGCCAGGTACTCGGTGTGGCCGGGGTGGCGGAACCCGCCGTCGTAGAGCACCTTCTTGTGGATCGGGTTGGTGACGACGGCAAGGGCGCGGCCTGCCCGGGCGAGCGCTACCGCGCGCTCGATCGCGCCCAGCACGGAGCTCGTATTGGCGGGCTCGGGCCGTCCGGGCGCGACCGCCACGCGCAGCGATTGGGGGAGGACCGGCAGCGCGCTTGCCCACGCTTCGGCCGCCGCCTCGGGCTCGGAGATCGCGGCGATCGGCACCTTGAGGCCGAGCCGCTCGGCCAGCACCGAAAGGCGCGCCGGGTCGTCGATGACGAAGAACGGCGGTACGCCTGCGTCGGGATGGCGAGAGCGGAGCCACGCCATGAGCGTGATATCGCCGCCGATGCCCGCCGGCTCGCCCATGGTGAGCGCAAGCGCCATCTCTCGGCTCATCTGTCCCCACGGCCGGTTGAAAGGATCCGCAAAGTAGTTCCGCCCCAACCCGGTGTCCAGACGGCGTTGGCGCAGGGCGCGACAGGATCTCGCGGTCGACTCGGCCCCCGCCCGCGCCGGACGATCCGCTGGACGCCGGCCGGCCACTCCGTAGAATGGCGCGATGAGCGACCGCTTCTCGCTGTCCGCCCTCGAGCGCGCCGCCGCGCGCGTCCATGCCGTCATCGCGCCGACCCCGCAGTATTGCTGGCCGCTGTTGTCGGCGCGGGTCGGCGCGGAGGTGTGGGTCAAGCACGAGAACCACACGCCCATTTGCGCGTTCAAGGTGCGCGGCGGCATCGTCTACCTCGAGGACCTCAAGGCGGCGCAGCCAGGGCTCAAGGGCGTGATCGCGGCGACGCGCGGCAATCACGGGCAAAGCATCGCCTTCGCCGCGCGCCGCCTCGGGCTGGCGGCGACGGTCGTCGTGCCGTTCGCCAACAGCCTCGAGAAGAACGCCGCTCTGCGCGCCCTCGGCGCCACCCTGGTCGAGCACGGCGAGGACTTCCAAGCGGCGCTCGAGCATGCCCGG
>JBQTIU010000092.1:0-16168 GCA_052387815.1 Pseudomonadota bacterium | reverse complement strand
GCAACGCCTCGCCCCTACATGGGGAAACGGCGATGGCATTTCGTAGGGGCGGGTTTATAACCCGCCCGCGCGGGCCGGTTTGAAACCGGCCCCTACGTAGGGAAACGGCGATGCCATTTCGTAGGGGCGGGTCTTCGACCCGCCCGCGAGGGGCCGGTTTGAAACCGGCGAGGCGCGCGGCGCTGCCTCGCGGCCTCGCCCCTACATGGGGAAACGGCGATGCCATTTCGTAGGGGCGGGTTTATCACCCGCCCGCGAGGGGCCGGTTTGAAACCGGCGAGGCAACGCCTCGCCCCTACATGGGGAAACGGCGATGGCATTTCGTAGGGGCGGGTTTATAACCCGCCCGCGCGGGCCGGTTTGAAACCGGCCCCTACACGAGGGTCGGGCCGGCCATGCCAGCGGAGATTTGGCTGCAAGCCCTGGTGTCGGGGCTGCTGCAGGGGGGCATCTACGCGCTGGTGGCGGCCGGCCTGACCCTGATCTACGGCGTCATGAAGGTGGTGAATTTCGCCCATGCCGAGTTCCTGACCCTCGGCATGTACCTCGCCCTCACCTCCTATGCTGTTTTCGGCGCCAGCCCGTACCTCGTCGCCGGGTTCGTGCTGGCGCTCGTCTTCGTCCTCGGGGCTGGCCTCCAGCGCGCCATCATCCACCCGGCGCTCAAGCACCCGCAGATCAACCAGATGCTGATCACCATCGGCCTATCGACCATGATGATCGGGGTCATGCAGCTCGTCTGGGAGCCGAGGAATCGAGTCCTCTCGCTGCCCTGGGGGCGCGCGACGTTCGAGCTCGGGGCCGGGCTCCGAATCACCTACACCCGGCTGATCGCCTTCGCCGCCTCGCTTGCGATCGCGGCCGGTTTCTGGCTTTTCCTCAAGCACGGCAAGCTCGGCATGGCGATCCGCGCCGCGGCGCAGAACCCGGACGCCGCGCGCCTCATGGGCATCAACGTCGACCAGGTGAACCTTGTCACCTTCGGCCTCGGCGCCGGGCTCGCCGCGCTCGCCGGGGCGCTGATCGCGCCGGTGTTCTTCATCAATCCCAATTTCGGGATCGATACCTTCCTGTTGCCGGCCTTCGTCATCGTCGTGCTCGGCACGATGGGCAACTTCGTGGGCGCGATGATCGGCGGCGTGGTCATCGGCGTGGCCGAGAGCATCGGCGGCCTGTGGCTGGGGGCCGCCTTGCGTCAGCTCGTCAGCCTGACGATATTCGTCGTCATCTTGCTGGTCCTGCCGCGCGGCATTTTCCGCGGCCGGGTCACATGACCCCGGCCGCGGCCGCGGCCGCCGGCGCGGGCGCCAGCCGGCTCGCCGCGTGGTCGCGCGCCGTGGTCGGCGAGTGGCTCAACCTGCAGCTCGTCTTGAGCCTCGCGATCGTCGCGCTCGCGGCGGCGGCCGGGTGGTTCGTCGACTCCACCTACTACATCCAGATCATGACCTTGACCGCGATCTACGCGGCGCTCGGGGTCGCTTGGGTCATCGCCGGCGGGCTCGGCGGCCTGTTGCTGTTGGGCTATATCAGCTTTTTCGGGCTCGGCGCCTATGTGAATGGCGTCCTGCTCTCGAAGTTCGGGGTCAGCCCGTGGGCGAGCCTGGCGGTCGGCGCGGCGGCGGCGGGCCTCTTGGCCTTGATGATCGCCGCCGTCAGCCTGCGCTTCGGCCTCAACGAAGACTATTTCGCCATGTTCACGGTGGCGCTCTCCCAGGTCCTCAAGCTTGTCTTCCTCAACTGGGACTATGTCGGACGCGCCACCGGCATCTACATCACGGTGATCCGCGATGATTTCTGGGCGATGGCCTTCCTCGATCGCCGGCCGTATCTCTACATCGCGCTCGCACTGCTGGCGATCGTCGTCGCCGTGAACTACGCGATCCAGCGCTCCCGGCTCGGCTATTACCTGGCGGCGGTCCGGGAAAACGCCGACGCCGCCGAGGCTCTGGGGATCGATGTCTCGCGCATCAAGGCCGTCGCCATGACGATCAGCGGCGCGCTGGCCGGGACGATCGGGGCTTTCTACTGCCAGTTCGCGACCTTCATCGAACCCAAGCAGGTGTTCAGCCTGGCCACCAACTTCGAGATGCTGCTCGCGCCCGTGATCGGCGGGCGGCTGTCCCTGATCGGCCCGATCCTCGGCGCCAGCGCGATCAAGCCGATCCAAGACCTGCTGCGCGGCTGGCTCGGCGGCGGGGCGGACGCGTATTATCTGATCATCTACGGCGTCGTGCTGGTGGGCGGCATCCTGCTCATGCCCAGGGGCATGGCGAGCTACCTCGAGGCCTGGCACCGGCGCCGCTTCGCCGAGCCGGCGCCCGGCCGACCCTCGTCATGAGCGCGCTCCTGATCCTCGAGGGGGTCAGCAAGCGCTTCGGCGGCCTGCTCGCCCTCGACAGCGTCTCGATGCGGGTCGATGCGGGCGAGATCGTCGGGATCATCGGGCCGAACGGGTCCGGCAAGACGACCCTGTTCGCGACCGTCTCCGGCTTCCTGGCCGCCGACGGCGGCCGCATCGCGTTTGCGGGCCAGTCGCTGTTGGGCCTCAGGCCATCGAAGATCAACGCGCTCGGGCTGGCCCGCACCTTCCAGATCGCCCAGCCCTTCGCCGGCGTCTCGGTAACCGATAACGTGATCGTCGGCGCGCTGCGCGGCGGCCGCGCCAGCCTCGGCCAAGCGCGGCGCGCGGCGCGCGAGGTGCTCGAGCTGGTCGGCCTGTCCGAGGCCGGCGCCAAGTTGGCCGCCAATCTCACCCTCGCCGAGCGCAAGCGGCTCGAGGTGGCCCGCGCGGTTGCCACGCAGCCGACCCTGCTGCTCCTCGACGAGGTCATGGCCGGCCTGCGGCCGGCGGAGGTCGAGCAAGCCATCGCCCTCATCCGCCGCCTTCGCGACCAGGGGATCACCGTCATTCTGGTCGAGCACCTGATCCGGGCGGTCCTCGCGCTGGCGGAGCGGATGTACGTCCTCCACCACGGCAGCCTCATCGCCGAGGGCGCGCCCACCGAGGTCATCCACCGGCCCGAGGTGGTGAGCGCCTATTTCGGGACCGCGTCCCCCGATGCTTGAGGTGCGCCATATCGAGGTCGCCTACGGCGAGGTCGTCGCCGTCTGGGGCGTCTCCATCGAGGTCGGGGAGGGCGAGCTGGTCGCCATCGTCGGCCCCAACGGGGCGGGCAAGACCTCGCTCCTCAATGCCCTGTCGGGCCTCATCGGCGCCCGCGCGGGCTCGATCAAGTTCCTCGGCCGCGATCTCGCCGCCGTTCCCGCGCATCAACGCGCGCTCCTCGGGCTGTGCCAGTGCCCGGAGGGGCGCAAGCTCTTCCCGGAGATGACGGTCGAGGAAAACTTGCGCCTCGGCGCCTACAGATCGTCGGGCCGCGACGAGGTCGCGGCGCGCCTCGATCGGGTCTTCGCCATGTTTCCGAAGCTCGCCGAGCGGCGCCGCCAGGTCGCCAACACGCTGTCGGGCGGCGAGCAGCAGATGACCGCGCTCGGGCGGGCGTTGATGGCGGCCCCGAAGCTGCTGCTGCTCGACGAGCCGTCCCTCGGCCTCGCGCCGATCGTGGTCGCCGAGATGTTCCGCTACATCCGCGACATCCATCGCGCCGGCGTGACGGTTCTGATCGTCGAGCAGAACGTCCTGCAGACCCTCGAACTCGCCGATCGGGCCTATGTGATCGAAAACGGCCGCATCGCCCTCGCGGGGCCGGCGCGCCGGCTCCTCGACGACCCGCACATTCGCCATGCCTATCTGGGGCTGGGCTGAGGGCATCGGAATTGCGTAGGGGCGAGGCCGCGCCTCGCCGGTCTCAAGACCCGCCCGCGCCGCCCCGGGCGGGGTATAAACCCGCCCCTACGGCAGGCCAACGACGATGCCCCTGTACGGGCCGGTTTCAACACGGCCCCGCGGGCGGGTTAGAAACCCGCCCCTACGGGAACATGGATCGTTGCATCCCGTGTAGGCGCGGGGCAATGCCCCGCGGGTTTCAAACCGGCCCCGCGAGCGGGTCGCAAGACCCGTCCCTACGGGAACATGGATCGTTGCATCCCCTGTAGGCGCGGGGCAATGCCCCGCGGGTTTCAAACCGGCCCCGCGGGCGGGTTATAAACCCGCCCCTACCCCGGCAATCGCAGACATCAGATGTCATCCGATTCGTGCACCGCTTGCCCGCCGGCGAGGCGGCGCGCGATGGCGGCGGTCTGGGCGTGCGCGCGCTCGGTCGGCGAATGGGCGGCAAGATAGCGGGCGACGGCGATGAGGATATGACGCCCCTCGGCGCCCGCGCCCCATTGGCGGGCTTGGGCCACGCCCGCTTCGAGCATCTGGTAGGTATGGAAATCGGCGTCCTCGCGGAGGGTGGCGCGGGCGAGCACGGCGACCAGCTTGTCGGGGTCGTGCCCGAGGGCGAGGGTGCGGGAGATGAGGCGGGCGGCGCCCTCGACCGCGCCGTGGCGGTCGAGGGCGGCGAGAAAGGCGGCGGCGAGTTCGCCTTCCGCTGCCGGCAGGTCGTCGAGCGACTCGCCGGCCTCGCCGGGCAGGCGGGCGGGGGGCACATTGAGGAAGCGGATGAGGTAGACCCGCATCGCGCCGTGATAGACCCCGCGCAAAAGCTCGGGCTTGACGGGCCTGCTGCCGGGAGGAGCGACGCGGGCGAGCATGGCGTGGAGCGCGTTGCAGTACGTGAAGCAGTGATGCGCGGCGAGCCAGTCCGAGAATTCGTTCGAGGTGCCGAAGCGGGCGACCCGGAGCGCCGCGGCGTAGGCAAGCGCGCGCGCAAGATCGCTCGGCCCGGCGCCGGCCGCGATCGCTCGATCGAGCGCGGCGAAGATGGCCGCGGGATCGTCGCCCAACAGATCGCGCGCCAGTGCGGCATGGCCGCGCCAGCCCGCGCCGGCGGCGATCCCGGCCGGCAGCCTGGCGAAGGCGGCCTCGCACAGCGGCACCAAGTCGATGGGGTGGCGCCAGGCGTTGAGTTCCTCGGCGCCGCGCGCACTCACCAACTGCTCGACCACCGCGGGGAGCACGAGCGCGGCGTGCTGCCAGCCGACCAGCTCGAGGGCCTCGAACGCCTTGTTGATGAAATCGAGCGCATGGCCGCCATCGGCGAAAATGCGGTCGGTGGCCGCGCCGAGCAGCGCCGTCGCGACGTCGGCCGGCCCGGCGCCGGCCGCGATCGCCGTCAACAGCGTCCGCTCGGCGCCGTCGCGGTGGCGCACGCGGGTCCAGTGCCTGAGCCAGCGCGTCAGCGTCGCCAGGTCATGCGCGCCGGTCGCGAACGGGGCGCGCCGGCGCCGCGGCGCCGCGCCCTCGCAATCCGCCGCCACGCGCCGAGCGCCCTGGTAGAGCGCGAGATAGGTCTCCTCTTCGGGGAGCCATGGCAGCAGGTTGGAAAGGGCGGTCAGGATGGTCAGGCCGGTGCCCCAACCGTCGCGGTTCTCGACCCCGAACACGATCGCCTCGCGGACGATGTCGCTGGGGGCCACGCCCTCGCCAGCCAGGCCGAGGATCGCCTTGGCGATGACCAGGCCGAGATTGTGCTCGAGCCCGGCCGTCAAGCGGTTGCGCCAATGCGCGCCCTCATCCGCGTAGCGGGTGCGCCGGGCCACCCACACCTCGCCGCCGCGCAGCTCGACCGCGGCCTTGGCCACGTCGTCGGCCCACGGGTCGAAGGTGCCGCCGCTTTCGAGATCGAAGCGCGCGTGGTGCCAGTGGCAGGTCAGGATGCCGTCCTCGACCGAGCCGCGGTGCAGCGGGAAGCCCAGATGCGGGCAGCGGTTGTCGAGCGCGAACACCCGGCCCTGGTGGTGGACGACAAGGAGCGGGCAGGTCGCGCCCTTGACGACCATCCTGCCCTTGGCGCACAGCTCGTCGAGCGTGCCCACGCGGATGAAATCGCCGCTTCCGGCGCCGGTCTCGGGCATCGCATCCTCCCCTGCCGTGGGCGCGAATTATACCACGCGCGGAAACCACAAAGACACAGAGAAACGATTAACCGCGGAGGACGCAAAGGAAAGCGCAGAGGGCGCTGATAAGAGATTTCGCGCGCGTAGCGCGCGTAACAATTCCTGATCTTGCTCCGCGTTCTCTGCGTTCACCTCCGCGCGCTCCGCGGTACAAGATCTTTTCTCTACAGGCGCTTGAGAAACTCGTCGATGTTCAGTCCGGCCTGCTTGCGGATCGACCGTAGCGTCTGCGGGGCAAGATCCGCGCTGTCGTAGGGGACGAAAGCCTGCCGGCGCGCGTCAGTGGGGTGACGGTACATGCGGTGGCTCCCCTTCGACCGGATGCAAACGCATCCGGCTCGTTCAAGAGCGGCTACCGCCCTACGGGCCGCGACGGCGGGGAGCCGACTCAACTGCGGGCGCGATCGACCTTCGCAAACTCTCTGACGCGAACGCGCCGGGGTTTGTCGGGCGGCGGGATCGGCGTGCCCTCGTCGCGATACACCTCAAGAACCAGCTCGATGGCTTCCCTTGCCATCGCCAGCGCTTCTTCCAGCGTCTCCCCCTGGGTCACGACCGGGGGAAGCTTCGGACAGGTAACGGTATAGCCGCCGAGCTCGTTGGTCTCGAAGACGCAGATGTAGCCGAAGGCCAGTTTCGCGAGTTTTCTGATTCGCTTCATGTAAGCAGTCTAGCGAACGGTTATGCCCGACAAAGCGACGGCAACGGCGCGTCAGGGAAACCGCCTGCTGTGTCTCCTGGTTCCCAGATCAAGCCTGGCGGGCGAGCGACAACAGGCAGCGCGCCGCCACCAGCCCGGCCGGCGCGCCGCCGGTCTTGCAGGCGATCTCGGCCTCGAGGAGGGCGGTGAGCGCGCGCCCCACGGCCGGCAGCGTAAGGCGCTTGAGGTGGGCGCGGAAGGCGGTCTCCTCCTTCCAAAAGACCGGCGGGCGCAGGCTCATCATGGCGCTTTTCTCCGAATTGCCGGCGGCGATCAGCCCGGCGGCGAGGTGGAGCCGGGTGAAATGCCGCGCCACGGCGCGCACGATGGTGGGCGCCGTCATGCCCTCGCCCGTGACGCGGGCCAATGCCTGCTCGAGCCTTGGCACGTCGCCGCCGGCGACCGCGTGGGCGAGATCGTCGAGGTCGATGTCGGCGCTGTCGCCGACGCAGGCTTGCGCGTCCTCGAGGCTCGCGACGGCGCCGGGCCCGACATAAATCGCCAGCTTGTCGAGTTCGGAGCGCGTCACCAGGCGGTCGCCGCCGAGCCGCGAGGCGAGCCAGGCGAGCGCCTCGGGCGTGGCGCTGACTCCCTCCCCGGCCAGCGTGTCGCGGATGACGCCCGCCAGCTCGCGCCCCTCGTCGCGGTAGCAGGCGATGGCGGCGGCGTTGGCGGCGCCTTCGAACAGCCGCCGCAGGGCCGAGCGGCCGTCGAGCTCGCCCGCCTCGACGACGATGAGCGCATCGCCCGCCGGGTCCTTGAGGAAGCGGGCGAAGATGTCGGCCACTTCGTTGCCCGCCGGGCGCACCCGCACCGCTCGCCGCCCGCCCGTGAACGACAGCGCGGCCGCCTCGTCGGCGAGCCGGGCCGGGTCCTTGGCCAGCGCCGCGCCCGCCAGTTCGGCGACCCGGAAGGGGTCGGCCGGGTCGGCGACCACGGTCGCGACCAGCGCCTCGCCGCGCTCGCGCACCAGGCCGAGGTCGGGGCCGTAGATGAGCACCGCGCGGGCCGCCGGGGCGGGACGTTCGAGGAAGGCGGCGATGGCGGCCGCAGCGATTTTCATCGGTTCACAATCGGGCTACAGAATACATGCGCATTCCCGTCGTAGGGGCGGGTCTTGAGACCGGCCCGCGGGGCCGGTTTGAAATCCGCGAGGCAACGCCTCGCCCCTACGCGACCTCCGCGGTGACCTTCAAACAACGACGTTCACCACCCGGTTCTTGACCACGATCACCTGGCGCGCCGGCTTGCCCGCCATGGCGGCGACGACGGTGGGAGCGGCGAGCGCGCTGGCGCGCGCGGTCGCCTCGGCGGCGTCGCGGGGCAGGCTCAAGGTGGCGCGCAGCTTGCCGTTGACCTGCACCGCCACCGTCACCTGGTCATCGACGATCAATGCCGGATCGGCCTCCGGCCACGGCTCATTGCACAACAGCCCGGGGTGGCCGAGCAGCTGCCACAGCTGCTCGGCGAGGTGCGGCGTCATCGGGCCGATGAGCTTGACCGTCGTCTCGCAGCCGAGGCGCAGGACCCAGGCCTCGCCCTCGCCCTCGCCCGACAGCTCGGCGAGGGTGTTGGTGAGCGCGCGAACCTGGGCCACTGCGACGTTGAAGCGGAAATGATCGAGGTGGTCGGAGACCGCGGATATAGCCTTGTGGATGGCGCGCAAGCCAGCCCAGGCGGCGGGCGAGAGCGCCTGGGGACGGGGTCCCGGCGGCGGCAGCGGGACCGGCGGCTCGGCAACCAGGCGGTAGACGCGGTTCAAGTAGCGGAAGGCGCCCTCGACGCCGGCTTCGGTCCATTCGAGATCGCGTTCGGGCGGGCTGTCGGAGAGCATGAACAGGCGCGCCGTGTCGGCACCGTAGGTCTCGATGATTTCAGTCGGCTCGATGACGTTCTGGCGCGACTTCGACATCTTCTCGGAGCGCCCGATGACGACGGCGGCGCCGTCGGCCACGCGCACGAACCCCTTCTCGCCCTTCTTGACTTCGTCGGGGGTAAGCCAATTGCCGGCGGCGTCGCTGTAGGTCTCATGGCAGACCATGCCCTGGGTGAACAGGCCCGTGAACGGCTCGTCGAGCCCGAGGTAGCCGCAGCGGCGGAGCGCGCGGGTGAAGAAGCGCGAATAAAGAAGGTGCAGGACGGCGTGCTCGACGCCGCCGATATACTGGTCCACGGGCAGCCAGTAATCGACGGCGTCGCGCTCGAAGGCGCGGGCGCTGTGGGCCGAGCAGAAGCGCGCGAAGTACCAGGCGCTTTCGACGAAGGTGTCGAAGGTGTCGGTCTCGCGAAGCGCCGGCTGGCCGCAGGTCGGGCAGGCGGTGTGCTTCCAGGTCGGATGGCGGTCGAGCGGGTTGCCCGGCCGCTCGAAGTCGACGTCGTCGGGGAGCCGCACCGGCAGGTCGCGGTCCGCTACGGCCACGATCCCGCACGCCTCGCAATGAATGACCGGGATGGGGCAGCCCCAGTAACGCTGGCGCGACACTCCCCAGTCGCGCAGGCGCCAGACGGTCATCGCTCCGCCGGCGCCCTGGGCGGCGAGCCGCCGGGCCACCTCGGCCTTGGCGGCCTCGATCTCCATGCCATCGAGGAAGGCCGATCCCCGGAGCACGCCGTCGCCAAGATAGGCCGTATCCGCGATCTCGAATTCCTTGGGATCGGACCCGCGCGGGACCACCACCGGCAGCACGGGAAGCCCGTACTTGCGGGCGAACTCGAGGTCGCGCTGGTCGTGGGCCGGGCAGCCGAAAATGGCGCCGGCGCCGTATTCCATCAGCACGAAATTGGCGACATAGACCGGCAGCTCGCGCCCCTCCATGAACGGATGGAGGGCTGCGAGGCCGGTCGAGTAGCCCTTCTTCTCGGCCGTCTCGAGGGCCGCCTGCGAGGTGCCGAGGCGGCGGCATTCGGCGATGAACGCGGCGAGGCCGCGGTCGCCCGCCGCGAGCTCGAGGGCGATGGGGTGGTCGGGCGAGAGCGCGCAGAACGAGGCGCCGAAGATGGTGTCCGCCCGGGTCGTGAAGACGGACAGGCGCTGGCCGGCGGCGGCGAGCTTGCGGCCCCTGAGCTCGAAGCGGATTTCGGCGCCCGCCGAGCGCCCGATCCAGTTCTCCTGCATGAGGCGGACTTTGTCGGGCCAGCGCGGCAGGGAGGCGAGCGCCTCAAGGAGCTCGTCGGCGAACTCGGTGATCTTGAGGAACCATTGGCTGAGCTTGCGGCGCTCGACCGGCGCCCCCGAACGCCAGCCGCACCCGTCGATCACCTGTTCGTTGGCGAGCACGGTGCGGTCGACCGGGTCCCAGTTGACATAGGCTTCGCGGCGGTAGGCGAGGCCGGCCGCGAGGAAATCGAGGAACATCTTCTGTTCGTGCCGGTAGTATTCGGGATCGCAGGTGGCGATTTCCCGCGACCAGTCGAGCGACAGGCCCATGGATTTGAGCTGGGCGCGCATCGCGGCGATGTTGTCGTAGGTCCACTTGGCGGGGTGGACGCCACGCTCGATCGCCGCGTTCTCGGCCGGCAGGCCGAAGGCGTCCCAGCCCATCGGGTGCAGGACATTGAAGCCGCGGGCGCGGCGGTGGCGCGCCACCACGTCGCCGAGCGTGTAGTTGCGCACGTGGCCCATATGGACGCGGCCCGAGGGATAGGGGAACATCTCGAGCACGTAGTATTTGGGCCGCCCCGGCACGTGTTCGCGGGCGCGAAAGGCCTCGGCCGCCTCCCAGGCGGCCTGCCACTTGGCCTCGGTTTCCTTGAAGTTGTAGCGTGCCATGGGGTGCTTGCGTTCCGCCGTCAGCTTGTAGGGGCGGGTTTATAACCCGCCCGCGGGGCCGGTTTGAAACCGGCCCCTACAAAGGCAATGACGTCCGCCGGTCGTAGGGGCGGGTCTTTCGACCCGCCCGCGGGCCGGATTGAAACCAGCCCCTACGGGAACATGAATCGTTGCATCCTGTGTAGTACCCGCCCGGGGGCCGCCGCAAGACCGGCAAGCCGACCATGGTCTAATCGGCCGGGAGCTTGCGCCTCAGGGTCTCGTAAGTCCGGCGCATGGCGGGGTAATAGGTCTTGATCCGCCCGTAGATATCCAGCGCCTTTTCCCGATCGTAGGCATGCGTCGTCTGGTTGCGGTCCCTGAGCATGGCGATCCAGAGGTCTTCGTCCTCGATCCACGCGAGAGCGTAGGCGGTCTGGAATGCTTCCTTGGGCGACTTTGGGGCCTGCCCTTCGAGTTCGGCGGCCCGCTTGAGGGCTTTCCAAAACAGTTCGTAGCTGAACTCGAATCTCTGGATGGCGGCGTCGAGAACGATGTCGTCGGCGCCGACATCGCGGCGCAGCACCGCCTCGAGCCGGTCGAGCGCGCGTCCCAGCGACAGGAACGAGTCCCGCCAGTGCTGGAACGCGATCATGCGGCGGCCTTCCGATAGAGGACGCTGTGGTGCCTCAGCACGTTCTTCCGCAAGGGGTCGTCGGGGCGAAGTTCGTCGAGCCGCAGGCAGTCGATCTTGAGCAGGGTATCCGCCGCCTCGATGACGTCCAGAACGCGCTGCCAGTCCCGGGCGCTCGCGGTCGGGCACAGGACCGCGAGGTCGATATCCGCGCGCTCGGCGTTATCTCGGCGCGCGCGCGATCCGAACAGATAGATCGCCTCGACGAAGGGGAGGGCTTCGAGGTCGTGGAGGAACCGGTATTCGGAAACGGGCCTACGGCTCATTCGCACCCGCCTGAAACGCCGGTTGCACGGCGTCCGCGAGGCCCCCTATCAAGGCCGCGCGGTGTCGATGCGCAGTTGGCGGGCGCGGGTCAGAATCGCGTTCTCGAGATCGATCGCGGCCTTGGCCTCGACGGCGGCATCGGCCCAGTTGCCGGCGGCGTCGCGGCGCTGGCGGAACACCGAGGCCTTGATGCCGTCGGCGCGCAGCTGGCGGCCGAGGATGTAGACATTGAGCTTGTAGCGCTCGGCGGGCGCTTCGGGCGGCGCATACCAGTCGGTGATGATGACCCCGCCGAACGGATCGGCCGAGGCGAGCGGCAGGAAGGCGATCGCATCCAGCGAGGCGCGCCACAGATAGCTGTTGACGCCGATGCCGCCGCCCCCCGGATCGTCCTTGGTCGAGCTGCCGAACAGCTTGATGCCGTCCTGTCCGAACACCGAGCTCTGCTCCGGCCGCATCCCGTCCTTGGAATAGACGGGCTGCGACCCGCGATTGCGCGAGCTGGGATACGAGGATTCGACCGGGACGCCGGTGCCGCAGCCGGTCAACACCATGAGGAGCGCCGCGAGACCCCAGCGCGCGGGCCGCGCGAGCGCGCCGACCCGACCCTTGGCCATGACGCCGTCGGTTTTCATGTCGGTCTCCTTGCCGCGCCCCCAAATGGGGCGGCGTGGGTTGGGCGGATTATATACGAGCCGCGGCGGCGATCCCACAACCGCAATCGTCGGGGCGGGTCTTAAGACCCGCCCGTGTCAACACCGGCCGCGCGGGGCCGGTCTGAGACCCGCGGGGCATTGCCACGCGCCTACAACGGGCCAACGCCATTTCGTCCGTAGGGGCGGGGCGTCGCCTCGCCGGTCTTAAGACCCGCCGGTCTGTGACCGGCGGGGCGCTGCCCCGCGTGGGCCGGTCTGACACCCGCGGGGCATTGCCCGGCGAGGCGCGAGGCGCTGCCTCGCGGCCTCGGCCTACGCGCGGACCGACCCAGGGCTGGTCATGTTGCATATATGCAACAGCGCGCGATATTTAGCACAAACAGGGCCGTATGCGCTTGACCGGGCAGATCCGGTCGTGAAAAAAACAACCCTGCCTGAACCGGTTTCGGGCGATCTCTGGCCGCAAGGCTGGCGTACAACAAGGGGAGAGGGATTATGGTTAGGAAACTTCTAGCGACATCTGCGCTGGTGGCGGCCGGCATGGTGACGATGGCCAGTTACGCCGAGGCGCAGCAGAAGGTGGAGCCGATCACGGCCCGGGTCGGTGGCTATCACTGGCAGTTTTTCGGCGTCAACGGCAGCCAGAGCAAGAACTTCAACGGCGGCAGGGGCAAGGACGGCCCCACCGACGTGAAGAGCGACTCGGAAATCTGGTTCCTCGGCCGGACCACGCTTGCCAACGGCATCACCTTCGGGTTCGACGTCCAGTTGGAGGCCAACACCTCGGCCGACCAGATCGACGAAAGCTTCATGTTCATCGAGGGCGCGTTCGGCCGCGTCCTTGTGGGCTCGGAGAACAACGCCGCCTACCTGATGAATTACCAGTCGCCGGAAGGTGGCGTGGGCATCGGCTTCCAGGAAGGCCCGTCGGGCGGTAACTGGGTTGGGAACTTTACCGGCTCGGGCCAGGGCGATTCGACCTTCAGCGCGACCAACCTGCGCTTCTTCGACAACGACTCGGAGAAGCTCACCTACTTCACGCCGCGCATGGCCGGGTTCCAGGCTGGCCTGTCGTACATCCCGCATGCCTCGCAGGACATTCAGGGCCAGAACCAGACTCGGGTCGCGCGTTTGACAGCGGCGGGGGCGAATCAGGCGGCGCCGGCCGCATATCACCAGGGCTGGGCTGGCGGCCTCAACTTCGTCCAGACCGTCGGCGGGGTCAACGTCGCGGTGGCGGGCGGCTACATGCGCTGGAACGCCGACGAAACCCCGGTGACCGCTGCCGGTCTCACCGTCCCGGATCCGCATGCGTGGAGCGCCGGTTTCAATCTCGGTTATATGGGCTTCGTCTTGGGCGGCTCGTTCGCCGATATCAGCAAGGGTCGCGGTGGTGCCGGGACCTCGGTTACCCGTGCGGTCGACGGCCGTGGCTGGGATCTCGGGTTGTCGTACACCTGGGGTCCGGCGGCGGTCGCCTTGTCGTACTACTCCGGCAAGAACGAGGACCTGATCTCCCAACCCGCCGACGACAAGCATAGATCGTGGCACCTCTCGGGCTCCTACACCTTGGGCCCGGGCGTCGCTCTGCGCGGCACGATCTTCCACACGCGCTACGAGGACGAAGAAGAATTCAACCCCGCCACAGGTGCCGTTTTTGCCGGCGGTGCTGCCGCAGCCGTTGCCCCCGGAGCCTTGGACAACAAGGGCGCGGGCGCCGTCATCAGCATCCGTCTCGGGTTCTAACCGCAACCTTCGGTTCGCGTTTTGGAGGGCGGCTTCGGCCGCCCTCTTTTTTTGTGCTGATAATTGGTTCTATGGTAGGGGCGGGTTTATAACCCGCCCGAACGGGCCGGTTTGAAACCGGCCCCTACATAGGGAAACGGCGATGGCATTTCGTAGGGGCGGGTTTATAACCCGCCTGGGCGGGTCGTGAGACCCGCCCCTACGAAAGGCCGGTGCCGTTGGTCTTGTAGGGGCGGGTTTATAACCCGCCCGAACGGGCCGGTTTGAAACCGGCCCCTACAATCGCCCGCCTCGCTGCCATGTCGCACATCGTCTGGCTCGCCTCCTACCCCAAGTCGGGCAACACCTGGCTGCGGGCGTTCCTCGCCAACTACATCAGCGACGCAGGGACGCCGGTGGACATCAACCGGCTGCCCGAATTCTCGCTGTCCGACAACCATGCCCGCTATTACGAGCTGATTGGCGGCAAGCCGGCGGCGAAGATGAGCCCCGGCGAAATCCACCGCCTGCGGCCAGCCGTGCATCGGCTGATGGCTGGCTCGCGGCCCGGCCGCGTGTTCGTCAAGACCCACAACGCCATCGCCACGCTCGACGGCATCCCGACCATCACCGCGCAAGCGACGGCGGGCGCCATCTACGTCATCCGCAACCCGTTCGACACGGTGGTCTCCTTCGCCGATCACTACGGCCTGACGCTGGATGCCGCCATCAAGGCGATCAACAGCGACGCCAACACGACCCTGCCGGCCGCCGGCGTCATCTTCGAGTTCCTCGCCTCGTGGGGCCAGCACGTGCGGAGCTGGACCACCGCCAAGGGCTTGCGGCTCACCGTCATCCGCTACGAGGACCTCGCCGCCCGGCCGACCGCGGCTTTCGGCGCCGTGGTGCGCTTCCTCGATCTGCCGGCCGACGCCGGCCGGCTCGAGCGGGCGATCCGCTTCAGCGCCTTCGAGGTGCTGGCGGGCCAGGAGCGCAAGGGCGGCTTCATCGAGGGTTCGGGAAAGGCCGACCGCTTCTTCCGGCAAGGCAAGGTCGGCGCCTGGCGCGAGGTCTTGTCGGAGGCCCAGGTCGCCCGCATCCTCGAGCGCCACCGCGAGGTGATGACCGCCCACGGCTACTTGACGCGCGACGGCCAGGTCGTTGCGTGAGCGACTTCGCCGCCAACCTCGCCGCGCTCAAGGCGCGCATATCCGCTGCCGCCGGGGCGGCGGCGCGCGATCCCGCCGCAGTCACGGTCGTCGCCGTCACCAAGGCCCACGGCGTAGGCGCGGTGCGCGCCGCCCTTGCCGCCGGTCAGCGCGCCTTCGGCGAGAACCGGGTTAGGGAAGCGACGGCCAAATATCCGCCGCTCAAGGCCGAGGTTCCCGATCTCAGGCTGCACCTGATCGGCCCCTTGCAGACCAACAAGGTCAAGGACGCGGTGGCGCTGTTCGACGCTATCGAGACGGTGGACCGGCCGAAGCTCGCCCACGCGCTCGCCGCCGAAATGGCGCGCACCGGCAAGCGCCCGGTCTGCCTCGTCGAGGTCAACACCGGCAGGGAGCCGCAGAAGGCCGGCGTCGCCCCCGATGCGGCCGACGCGCTCATCGCCGAGTGCCGCGCCCTGGGTCTCCCCCTCGCCGGCCTGATGTGCATCCCGCCCGAGGCCGAGGGGCGAGTCAGCGACTCGCCGGGCTTGCATTTCGCCCTGTTGCGCGAGATCGCGCGGCGCAATGGGCTTGCGGTCTTGAGCATGGGCATGAGCGCCGATTTCGAGACCGCCATACGGTTCGGCGCCACCCATGTCCGGATCGGGACCGCGCTGTTCGGGCCGCGGCCAGCCTCGTAGGCCCGTTCCGCGTCGTCTGCTACTGCATGAGATCGACCTGCGGCGCGGGGCGGCGTTTGCTCTCCTGGTAGTTGTCGAGGCCGCGCTGCATGGCCGAGGAGAACCAATGGTCTTGGCGCGGGCCCGGCGCGTCGGATGGCGCCGCGCGAAGTTGCGCCTGGAGGACGGCCGGCATCGCGCCGGCACGGGCGCGCTCGAACGGGACGATCCTTGCAGCGGAGGCCGCGCGGGGTTCTTCGATTTTCGGCAGGCCCTGCCCGGCGTGCTCCTGATAAAACTTGAGCGGGCGGCCGGAGGCGGGCGCAGCGGCGCGGTGGAAGGGCACCACGGCTGCGGCAGCCGGGGCGGCCGGGGCAGGCGGCGGCGCGACCTCGGCCGGCGGCGCGACGGCGAGTTGGGCCGGCGGGGGCGATGGCTCGGGACGCACGAGCGCGAGGACCTGTTCCCCCACATCCTTGCCGGTCTCTTGCTCGATGATCGCGTTGAAGACCGCCGAGACGAGGCCGATCGGCCCGCCGAACAGCAAGCCACCGAGCACGCGCGGCGCCGGCTTGATGGTATCGCC
>JBQTIU010000091.1:0-13515 GCA_052387815.1 Pseudomonadota bacterium | reverse complement strand
GCGCGCGAGCGCGTCGATGAGGTCGTCCAGCCCCTTCTTCGGCACGGCGCGGGCGACCGTCAGCAGGATGACGGGATCGCCGGCGTCGGATCCGTCGCGCGGTGGCCGCGCCGCCTCGGGCGCGGCGAAGCGGCCGAGGTCGAGCCCGTGGTAGACGAGCGAGACGCGCCCCTCGCGCGCGAACGCGCCCAGCGCCTCGGCCCCGGCGCGGCTGCACGTCACGGCCCAGCGGCATTCGGCCAGCTTCTCGCCGAGCTCCCACGCGGGCGTGGTCCAGATGTCCTTGGCGTGGGCCGAGACGCTGAAGGTGAGCGCGCTAAGGAGCGCGGCATAGCGCGCCACCGAGGCCGGAGTGTGCAGGAAATGAGCGTAAAGATGGCCGACCTCCGGCGGCATTTCGACGGCGAGCACGAGGGCTTGGCCGAAGCGCCGAATGCGGTTGGGCGTGGGGTCGCGCTTGAGGTCGGCGAGCCATCGCGCCCGCGCCTGGCGATAACCGGGAAGACGGCGCGCGCGGCGCCACGCGCGCCACACGCGCGACGGCTCGCGCCACAGGTATTCGGGCAGGTAGACGACGGGCGCCCGCAAGCCGCGCGCCAGCCCATGGACGCGCGCATCGGTCGGCCGGCGCAGCGAATAGAGACGCAGATCGAGCCCGCGGCGCTCGAGCGCCACCAGCTCCTGGGCGATGAAGGTCTCGGACAGCCGTGGCCAACCCTTGACGACGACCGCCACGGCTTGTCGCAGAGGGTCGGCCATGCCCCAACCGTAGTTCACAAGGGCAGTGGCCTTCAAGGGTCGAGGCAACGCGTCGACCGTGCCGAATCCCGCCGGCCCGGGGCGGCGGCTTGACGGCGCGGGCGGCGGGGCCGATATAGTCCTTTCTATCGGACGATATCGGAGGAGCGGCCGTGAAAGACGAGGTCTTGACGATCACCTCGACGCGGTTCAAGGCCACTTGTCTGGCGGTGTTCAGGGGCCTCGAGACGCGTAGGTACAAGCGCGTCGTCGTCACCCGCCGCGGTCGGTCGATCGCCGAACTCACGCCCCCGCGCACCCCACCGCCGTCCTTGTGGGGCGCGCTGCGCAGCTCGGTGTCGATACCGGCCGGAGTGGATGTGAGCGCGCCGACGGTCGAGGAACCCGGCGATGCCGGACGAGGCCTTCTGCACCGCTGAGCCGCCGCATGCTGCTCCTCGACACCTGCGCCGTGATCTGGCTTGCGAACGCCGATCCGATGTCGCGCCGCAGCCTGGATGCGGTCCGCTCGCACGCCGCGCGCGGCGAAGTGCTCGTCTCGCCGGTGTCGGCGTGGGAGATCGGCCTGTTCGCCGCCCGCTCGGGCGTCGCATTCGAACCCTCGCCCGCCGCCTGGTTCGCCGCCTTCCTCGACCGGCCGGGCGTGCGGCTCGCGCCCCTCGCTCCCGAAGCGGCGATCGAGTCGTCGTTCCTGCCGGGCGCGCTCCACGGCGACCCGGCGGACCGGCTGCTCGTGGCGACGGCGCGCGGCTTGCGGGCGAGCCTAGTGACACGCGATCCCCGGCTGCTCGCCTATGCGGCGGCGGGTCACCTGCGGACGATCGCGTGCTGATCCTAAGCCGGCGTGGTCCGACAGGCCGTGCCGCTCGTGGATCGCGCCCGGGTCGCCCTGCCGACCACGATCACCAAAATCGGCGCAAACTGACCCCACCCGGAGGCCCGAAACTGCAGTGCCAAGGCCGAATCCCGGCCCGAAAAATCGTAGCCGATCGATTACCTAGCAAAACGCACTGTAGAAGATCGGTCAACTCATGTGCGCTCGACAGCGATTGTCCGCGAGCAGGTGCGCGTGGCCTTCGCCGGCGGGCGGCGCTCGTCGGCTGGCGGGGTGCCGCGGTGGCGTGGCGTTGCGGGGCGGCTTGGGATCGCCGCGCGTGATCGCGTAGGAATTGCCGTCGCTGCCCGGCCTGCAGCAGGTCAAAAGGTGCTCCTCGCCCGCGTCCATTACGGCCAACCTGGGCGCGATCTTCTTGACCAGGCGCCGGGATTGCGGCCGCCCGGGGGCCGACTAGTCCTATTCGCCGGGGACGACCGCCAGGCGGCGCTCGAGGGGCGCGCGGGCGCCGAGCCAGCGGCCGACCCGGCGGTTGACGTTGTCGAGGCCGTCGAGCAGGCCGGGGATCACCATGTCCGAGGGCAGGGGCTGTTCGGGCATGCGCCTGAGCGCGTCCACCATCTGGCGTACCTCGCGCTTGCCGTCGTCGCCCAGCATGCGCACCAGGCCGAGCTCCTGGGCGCGGGCGGCGCGCATCGACTGCTCGAGCCGGGGCTCGGTGCGGGGCACGATGATCGCCCGCTTGTCGAAGGACAGGATCTCGCAGAACGTGTTGTAGCCGCCCATGGCGACGACGCCGGCGGCCCGCGCCATACGCTCCTCGAGATGGGCGTCGAAGGTGATCGCCTCGACGTTGGGCAGACGCCCGGCGCGCGCCAGGAACTCGGCCTGGCGTTCGGGCTGCATGAAGGGCCCGAGCACGAGCAGCGCGCGATAGGGAAGGCGCTGATCGTGCTCGTAGGCGCGCAGCACCCAGTCGATCAGCGCCTCGCCATCGCCCCCGCCGCCGGTGGTCGCCAGGATATAGGGCTCGCGCAGGGCCACCGCGAGCGAGGCGCGCGCCAGGGCGGGCGCCGCCGTGCGCTTGAGATAGCCCGTGTAGCTGATCTTGCGCTTGACCGATTTGGGAACCGACAGCCCGGCCAAGGGGTCGCACATCTGCGGCAGGCCGTAGATCCAGATATCGTCGTAGAGGTCGCGCAGCGCCGGCATCGCGTTCTTGCGCTTCCATTCCGGCTCGAGCAGCCCCGGGTCATCCATGACATCGCGCAGGCCGAGCACCAGCGGCACGCCGCGCGATTTCAGCATGACGAGAGTGTCGGTCACCTCGCCGCGCAGGCCGACCGGCTCCTTGTCGACCAGGAACAGGTCGGGGTGGAAGGCTTCGGCGGTGTGGCGGATGATCGAGGCGCGGATATCGAGCATCTGCTTGATGTCGATGTGCAGATTGAGCGAGGTGTACTCGCCGTTGCGCAGCTTGATCACGCCCGGCACGCGCACGAAGTCGACCCGCGCCTTGAAATCGAAGCTGCCGATGATCGGCGAGCCCGACAGGATGAGGACCGACAGATCCTTGCCGCGCTCGACCAGGGCATGGGCGATCGTCCGGCAGCGGCGCAGGTGGCCGAGGCCGAGCGTGTCGTGGCTATAAATGAGGATGCGCGGTCCGCCCCGCGCCCGACGCCTCCCCAGCTCGCCCAAGGGTTGGTTCCCCCGAATGAGTGTCTTTCCCCAGGCCGGCGACTATGGCATAGGCCCCGTGGGCCGGCAAAGGCAAGATTTCGCGACCCGTGGAAAATCTCGGCAGCCGTCGGCAAAAATGTGACAGGCGCGCGTCGAGCCCGGCAAGCAATTCTAAGCCATTGATATGACGTTCATTATAAGTTTAGACGAATATAATATCAGATTGAGACCAGGATGGTACCCGCGGCTCGGCAGCCCCCGTGGTGGTCGGAAGGGGCGGGCGGGAAACGACGCACGCGCACTTCGACGGCGATCGCGCCGGCGGTCTCGAAGACGAGGGTGAGCGGGAAGCGCTGGCCGTCGATCAAGAGCGCCTTCAGGCCGACGAGCATGACGTGCCCCCCGGCTCGAGGGTCGCGCTCGCCCCGGGGCCGATCGCGAGGGCCGCGATCGGGCGCATGCGGGCGATGCCCTCCAAGATGAGGGGCGTGCAACTCGGCTGCCGATGCCACCGGCGAGGCGGCCCCGGTGAGTCGGTCGGGCGCGCTGCCGCGATTGCGGATCGTGACGTAGACGGCGCCGTTGGCGGCGGCGGCCGGCTTCGCCCGTGCCCATGCGGCTTCGACCGCAAGGCCGCTCGGCTGCGCCTGGCCGAAGGCCCCAGCGGCTGATAGCCCGAGGGCGAACAGCATAAGCGCGAGACCGCGGCGCATCGGGCGATGATAGCCCAAGTGCCGAGGACTCGGGCGAGCCCCCCGCCGGCCTGCATCCCGCCCCACGCACCGGATTTACCTGCGGCCCGCGGATGGGTTAAGGTCGGCGGATGGAAAAAAGCCTGCACCGGTTCGTGAGCAAATACGCGCGGCGCGAGACGGTGATCCTTTGCCTCCTGACGATCTTCTCCCTGCCCTTCTATTACCTGTCGCTCGACGTCCCCAAGGACATCTTCAACAAGGCCATCTTGAGCCGGAACATCAAGTTCCCGGTCGACATCCTGGGCATCGGTTTCTCGCAGGTCGATTACCTGTTCCTGCTCTGCGCCTGGTTCCTCGCCCTCGTCATCATCAACGGCGGCATCAAGCAATACATCAATACGCTCAAGGGCCGGCTCGGCGAGCGGCTGCTGCGCCGGCTGCGCTACGATTTGGTGTCGCGCGTCATGCGCTTCCCGCTGCCGCATTTCCGCAAAGTCTCGGCGGGGGAGCTCATCCCGATGGTGACCGCCGAGGTCGAGCCCCTGGGCGGCTACATGGGCGATGCCTTCGCCCAGCCGCTGATCCAGGCCGGGACGCTGTTGACCGTCGTCACCTTCCTGTTCGTGCAGAACCCGATCATGGGTCTGGCGGCGATCTCGCTCTACCCGGTCCAGGCCTACATCATCCCCAAGATGCAGCGGCGGGTGAACATGCTGGGCAAGGAGCGGGTGCGGGCGATGCGCAAGGTCTCGGAGCGGATCGGCGAGGCGGTCGCCGGCGTCCACGAGATCCACGCCCACGGGACCGCGAGCCTGGAGCGCGCCGATTTCTCGGACCGGCTGGGGCTCGTCTTCCGCATTCGCTTCGAGATCTACCAGCGCAAGTCGATGGTCAAGTTCCTCAACAATTTCCTCAACTCGATGGCGCCCCTGCTGTTCTATTCGATCGGCGGCTATCTGGTGATCCAGGGCGAACTCACGGCCGGCGCGCTCGCCGCCGCCTTGACCGCGCACAAGGACATGTCGGGGCCGTGGAAAGAACTCCTGGATTACTACCAGCAGACCCAGGACTCGAAAATCAAGTACGACCAGGTGACCGAGCAGTTCCGGCCGGAGAACATGTTCGAGGAGGCCCTCCAGGCCCCGCTCGAGGCGACCCCGCCGCGCTTGCAGGGCCCGATCGTCGCCGCCAACCTGTCGTTCGCCGAGGACGGACAGAACAAGGCGCTGGAAGCGGCCACCTTCACGATCGCGGCCGGCGAGAGCGTCGCCCTGCTCGGTGCCAGCGGCGGCGGCAAGGAGGCGGTAGCGATGCTGCTCGCCCGCCTCTACCTGCCGACCGGCGGCAAGCTGTCCG
Organism: Pseudomonadota bacterium; assembly: GCA_052387815.1. Classification (GTDB taxonomy): domain Bacteria; phylum Pseudomonadota; class Alphaproteobacteria; order CACIAM-22H2; family CACIAM-22H2; genus JBQTIU01. Next base: position 8,187 of record JBQTIU010000091.1, on the reverse strand, counting down.
TCGCCGGCCACGATGCCGCGACCCTGCCGGCCGGAGTGGTCGGGGCGCGCATCGGCTATGTCGGCCAGACCGCCTATCTCTTTTCGGCGAGCGTGCGCGACAACCTGACCTACGGCCTGCGCCAGCGCCCCGTCACCCCGCGCGTGCGCGCGCCGGCGGCCGAGCACAGCCGGCGCCGGTGGCTCGCGGAAAGTCAGCGGGCGGGCAATCTCGCGCTCGATATCGAGGCCGACTGGGTCGACTACGCGGCGGCGGGCGTCGAGGGAGCCGACGCGCTTACCAAGCGCGCGATCGAGGTGTTGGCCTCGATCGACATGGAGGAGGACATCTTCCAGCTCGGCCTGCGCGGCACCATCGATCCCCGCGCACGCCCCGAGATCGCCGCGGCGATCTTGAAGGCGCGCGCCGGCCTCAAGGCGCGCATCGCCGACCCGGCGCTCCAGGCGCTGGTCGAGCCGTTCGATCCCGAGCGCTACAACTCCAATGCCACGTTGGCCGAAAACCTGCTGTTCGGCACCCCGCTCGGCCCCCGGTTCGAGACCGACCGTCTGGCCCGCGACCCCGACGCGCTGGCGGTGCTCGACAAATTCGGATTGACCGCCGACCTCCTCGACGCCGGGCGGCAAGTGGCCGCGACCATGATCGAGCTGTTCGCCGGCCTGCCGCCGGGCCACGAGTTCTTCGAGCAGTTCAGCTTCATTTCCGCCGACGACCTGCCCGAATTCCAGTCGCTCTTGGCGCGCATCCCGAAGGGCGCGCCGATCGCCGACGAGGATCGCGCCCGCCTCATGACCCTGCCCTTCAAGCTCATCGAGGCGCGCCACCGCCTCGACCTCCTCGAACCCCTGAAGGCCCGCGTGCTTGCCGCGCGCAAGGCGTTCCGCGCCGAGCTGCCGGCACGCGCGCAAAGGGCGATCGAGTTCTTCGACTCCGCCGGCTACAACGCCGCGGCGACGCTGCAGGACAACATCCTGTTCGGCAAGATCGCCTACAACCAAGCCAAGGCGGCGAGCCGCGTCGGCAAGCTGATCGTCGAGTTGCTCGACGAGCTCGAGCTGCGGCCGGCGGTGCTCGAGGTGGGGCTCGATTTCCAGGTCGGGGTGGGCGGCGCCAGGTTGGCCCCCGCGCAGCGCCAGAAACTCGCCATCGCGCGCTGCCTCTTGAAGCGGCCCGACCTGATCGTCGTCAACGAGGCGACCGCGATCCTCGACGCCCAGGCCCAGGCGAAAGTCATGGACGGCCTGTTCCAGGGTGCTGCGGGCCGCACGCTGGTGTGGGTGCTGAACGACGTCACCCAGGCCCTACGCTTCGCCCGCGTGCTGGTGTTCGCCGACGCTCGGCTGATCGAACACGGCCGGCCCGGCGAGCTCAACCGGCCGGGCACGGTCTACGCCGAGTTGCTCGCCGCCGCGTGAGGCGCGCGGACCGAACGAAGGAGGCCCATGTCGCTCAAGCAAGAAGTCGAGGTGTTGCGGAAGATCCCGCTGTTCGCCAAGGTCGATTCGGCGAAGCTTAAGCTGCTCGCCTTCACCAGCGAGCGCCTGACCTTCGAGGCCGGCCAGACGTTGTTTCTGCAGGGCGAGGCGGGCGATGCCGCCTACATCGTCCTCGAGGGCGAGGCCGAGGTCAAGATCAACACCGCCAAGGGGCCGGTGGTGGTGGCGCGCATCGGCGTCAACTCGATCGTCGGCGAGATCGCAATCCTGTGCGATGTGCCGCGCACCGCCACGGTGGCGGCCAAATCGAAGCTCGTGACCTTGCGCATCGGCAAGGACACCTTCCTCAACCTGATCGTCGAGGCCCCGCAGATGGCGGTCGAGATCATGCGCGAGCTCGCCCGCCGCCTGGAGCGGACCAACGAACAGCTTCGCCAGGCGATGTCCCGCCCCGGCACGAGCTGAGCTTCGCCCAATCCACCGCTCGCGGCCGATGACCCGGCTCGACAGCTTCATCCGGCGGCTCGAGGCGCAGCTTGCGTGCCTCGATTTGGCGGTCGAGCTGGCGCGCGCGACCCCGGGCCCGGTCCTCGAGCTCGGGCTCGGCAACGGCCGCACCTACGACCATCTGCGCGCCCGGCTCGCCGGATCGCGCGAGATCTTCGCCTTCGATCGCCGGCTCGCCGCCCATCCGGCCTGCGTCCCCGACGCCGCGCAGCTGATCCTCGGCGATTTTTGCGAGACGCTGCCGGCGGCCCGCCAGCGTCTTGCCCCGGCCGCGCTCGTCCATGCCGACACCGGATCGGGCGATGCGATCGCCTCGGCCGAACTCGCGGCCTGGCTCGGGCCCGCGCTCACGCCCCTGCTCGCGCCCGGCGCGGTCGTGGTCTCGGACCAGGCGCTGGCCGGGCCGGGCTGGGTGGCGCTCGACCTGCCGCCGGGCGTGGCCGCGGGCCGCTATTTCCTGTACCGCGCGCCTACAGCTTGAGATCGACCACCACCGGCACGTGGTCCGAGGGCAGCGGCCAGTCGCGGGCGCCTTTCAGGATATGCACCGCGACCAGGTTCGAGCGCAAGGCCGGCGCCACCCAAATATGATCGAGGCGACGGCCGCGGTCCGAGGCCTTCCAGTCGCGGTTGCGATAGCTCCACCAGGTGTAAAGGCGCTGGGGTTCGGGCACGAAAGTGCGCGCGGCGTCGATCCAGCCATAGGCATCCCGAAGGCGGCCCAGATGGGCGACCTCGACCGGCGTGTGGCTGACCACGCCTTGGAGCTGGGTATGCGACCACACGTCGTTCGGGAGCGGCGCCACGTTGAGGTCGCCGACCAGGATCGCCTTCGTGTTGGGCTCGCGCCGCCGCCACCACGCCGTCTGCTCCTTGAGGAACCGCAGCTTGTGGGCGAACTTGGGGTTGGTGTGGGGGTCGGGGATGTCGCCGCCGGCGGGGACATAGAGGTTGTGGAGCTCGATGCCGCCGGGCAGGCCGGCCTCGATATGCCGTGAATCCTCCCTCCCGCACCACGCTCGTCGCGTCGGCGCCGACAGCGAAAGGCGCGACAGGATGGCGACGCCGTTATAGCCCTTCATGCCGTCGACGAACTGGTGGACATACCCGAGACGCGCGAAGGCCTTGAACGGGAACAGCTCGTCGAGGGTCTTGGTTTCCTGGAGACAGATGAGGTCGGGCTTGGCCAGCCGCGCCAGGCGCGCGACCAGATGGCGGCGCAGGCGAACCGAGTTGATGTTCCAGGTGGCGATCCGCAAGCCCTCGGGGCCGGGGCCGGGCGGCAGGGCGCCGAGCGCGTAAGGGCTGGATGTCTCGGCGGGCAATTGCGGGTCGCCTAGCCAAGGGACAAGGATGGGTTTGTGCCGCGCCGCCGCGATCAAGCGTCTGAAGCGACTTGATAAAATTAAAGCGCCCGGTCGGGGGGGATGACCGGGCGCCGGAAGCTCCTGAAGGAGCCCGGGGGCGTCAGGGGAGCCGCCCCCGAACGCCCGGCCCGAAGGCCTGGCGTTTCTGGCTGTGATGTAGGCACCAAACCGCTTCTGACAAGCTCCCGGCAAGGCCGCCGCGAGAATAAATACTTGGTCCCTGTTAAGGGCTTAACCCCATCGCCCGGATCGGCGCGATCACCCGCGCCAGCCCCCGGCGCGGGCCCGTGCGGCCTCGCCGAAGGCGGCGAAAATTCCCCGCGACAGGCGGTCGGTATGGATCGACCACTCGGGATGCCATTGCAGGCCGATCGCGAACGCCGGCGCCGAGGCAACCCGCACCGCCTCGATGACCCCGTCCTCGGCAACGGCCTCGACCGCAAGCCCTGGGGCGAGCCGATCGATCGCCTGGGCATGCAGCGAGTTGACGAGCGCCTCGGTCGACCCGGCGATGGCGGCGAGCAGGCCGCCGGGCGTCAGCCGCACCTTGTGCGCGGGCGCGTAGCGGACCTCACGGGGCTCGTCCCGCGGGGCACGGTGGTCGCCCTTGCCCGCCAGCTCGTGGACCTGCTGGTGGAGCGTGCCGCCCAGCGCCACATTGAGTTCCTGGTGCCCGCGGCACAGCGCCATCAACGGCAGGCCCGCGGCGATGGCGGCGCGGATCAACGGCAAGGTCGTGGAATCGCGCGCCGGGTCGCTGAGCGTGCCTTGGCGCGCGGGCGGGCCGTCGTAGTGGTGCGGCTCGACGTTCGAGCGGCTGCCGGTGAGCAAGAGGCCGTCGAGCCGCCCCACCAGCTCGTCGATTTCGCTCGCCGCGCCCAAGGCCGGCACGATCACCGGCACGCCGCCCGCCCCTTCGCTTGCGGCGCGGACATATTGCTCGGCGACCGCGTGCTGGTTGATGTCGCCGATCGGCTTGAGACAGGCGGAAACGCCGATCAGCGGCAGGCGTCGATCGTTCATGGCTCAAAGGGTCAGCGCGGGAAATTGGGATCGACGAACTGGAACAGCGCCGGGTCGAGCGACACCCCGGCACGGGGCTCGATCAGCGCCACGCGCGTCACCGCCCCTTGCGCGTCGGTGACCTGCCAGTTGGCGAGCGCCAGCGGCCGATCGTGGAACACCAGGGTGAGCTTGCCGGCGCGCAAGTCCTTGGTCTGGACGAGAGTCAGGCGCAGCGAGCCCGGCCCGCGCTCGACTGCGTGGACCGAGACCTCGCCCGCAAGCTCGACGGGCTCGCGCAACAACACGCCGACCGGCGTCGCATCGAGCGGCAGATAGATCACCGATTTGAGCGCGCTGTCGTAATGGATGAACATACCCCGGCCAGCGATCAGCAGGGTCGGCGACGGCGGGTCGTATTCGATGCGCATCCGCCCCGGCCGCGACAGGTAGATCGTCCCCTCGAGCGCCTCGCCGGAGGGCGCGACTTGCAGGAAGCGGGCGCTCAGCGTCTTGAGGGCGTTGAGGTATTCCTCGACCCGCGCCACGTCCGCCTGGTCGGCGGGAGAAAGACGGCGCGGGCCCTCCTTGCCGGCGCCAGGGGACAGACCGGGCACGAGGACGGCCAGCGCGGCGCCGGCCAGCGCCCGGAGGAGCAAACGGCGTTTAGGACAGGGCGGCATGACGCTCCGGACCCGGCCGCTCCTCAAGATGCGGGGGCGTCCGGAATTTGGCGAGAGATATAGGGGATCGCGACCCGCCCAGCAAGCCGGGAGGCGGGAGAGCGGGAACGGTCATGGCGCTCGCCGTGAAAGAGCGTCGCCGGGGATCGGCGATTACATCTGGATCGTCCGAGGAACGACCTCACCTAAAATAGCGGCATAATGACAAGCGGCGGCGACGAGAACGAAACCGTGCCAGATCACGTTGTGATAAGGCAGCCTCCGCCGCAGGTGAAATACGACGCCCGTGCTGTAAAGCACACCCCCGACGACCAACAGCACGGCTGCCATGAATGAAACCGCGGCCAGCAGTGGCTGCAGGGCCGCCAGAATGCTCCATCCGAGGATGAGATAGAGCGCAATCGAGAATCCCTCGAACCGGCGCGGATACAGCAGCTTCATGACAACGCCGCCGACGGCAACGAGCCAGACGAACGCCAAGAGACCGTAGCCCAGCTCGCCGCCTATCTTGATCACGGTGAATGGCGTGTAGGTGCCCGCGATCATGATGAAGATGGCGGCGTGATCGAGCCGACGAAGTCGCTCCTTCGCGCTCGACGGGGTACGGAGGTGGTAAAGCATCGAGCAGGTCAGCATAGCCAGCAGGCCGACCACATAAGGGATGAGGGCGGGAAGCACGCGCGCATCGTCCCTGTCCATCGCCAGTCCAAGCAGGACCACCGAGGCGATCGTTCCGCCGCAAATCCCGACGACGTGAAGATGGCGGTCGATGCGCTGCTCGCCGCGGCTATATGCCCGCAATGGCATCATGCTCGATCTGACCTGCCCCCGATTTAGGACCAGGGATTACGAGAGTGGCGTCGGCATTATAGCCCCAAGCCGGGACGGTGGGGTGACGCGGCGAGGCCGCGCAGCCGTCAGGCGGCCGGCGCCACCTCCAGCCGCTCCCACGCCATCAGGTAGATGCCGTCGGCGAGCAAGGACAGCTTGATGGCCGCCCCGGGCCCGAGCCCGTTGCGGCGGGCGACGTGGGTGGGAACGCTGAGCGAGACCGGGCTGTCCGCCCGCCCGTCGATGAGGGCCGTGACGCTGGCGTTCTCGCCGAGCACGACGAACTCCGCGATCACGCCGGCGACCGGGTTCTCGTGTTCGCCGCGCGACGGGCGGTCGCGGCGGTGCAACACGATATGCCCCGAGGGCACCGCCCAGCACACCTTCTGGCCCGGCGCATAGGCGGGGTTTTGGCGGGCCTCGAGCGTGTAGCCGAGCCAGCGGATAAGCGTGTGCCCGGCCTCGGCGCGGTGCTCCAGCACGAGGCCCTCGAACAGGTTGCGGACATCGACGAGGCGCGCGACCAGGGCGTCGCGGGGTCGCGTCAGGACCTCGGCCGGCGGCCCGTCCTGGAGCGTGCGGCCGCGGTGGAGGATGCACATGCGGTCGGCAAGCATGGCCGCTTCCTCGAGATCGTGGGTGACGAGGACGATCGGGATGGTCACCCTTCCGCGCAACTGCGCGAGCTCGCGCCTGAGCTTGCGCCGCGTCACCAGGTCGACCGCCGAGAACGGCTCGTCGAGCAGCAGGACGGCGGGATCGCGGGCCAGCGCGCGGGCCAGCGCCACGCGCTGCTGCTGGCCGCCGGACAGCGCCGCCGGCCGGCGGTCGCCGAGGCCCGGCAGGTGCACCGTCTCGAGGAGGAGGCGCGCGCGCTGGGCACGCTCGCGGCGCGGCACGTGCCCCATCGCCGCCATCACGGTGTCGAGGGCCGACAGATGCGGGAACAAGGCATAGTGCTGGAACACCAGGCCGACCGAGCGGCGTTGGGGCGGCCGATCGACGCCGCGCTCCGCGTCGAACCACACCGCGCCGTCGCAAGCGACCAGCCCCTCGCGCGGGCGGGCGAGGCCGGCGATGCAGCGCAGGATGGTGGTCTTGCCGCTCCCCGACGGCCCCACCAGGGCCAGCACTTCGCCCGCCTTGCAGCCGAGCGCGGCATCGAGCGGGATCGGCCCCGCCTGGCGCAGCCGAACCTCAAGCCCTTCGCCGTCAACCACGGCGATGCCGGCTGCGGTCGGTGAACAGATAGGCGAGCGAGATGGCGGCGAAGGACAGCGCCAACAGCCACACCGACATGGCCGCGGCGGCGGCCTCGTCGAACGCCTGCACCCGGTCGTAGATCGCGATCGAGATGGTCCTGGTTTCGCCGGGGATGTTGCCGCCCATCATCAGCACCACGCCGAACTCGCCGAGCGTGTGCGCGAAGGTGAGGACCATGGCCGCCAGGATGCCGGGCCAGGCGAGCGGCAGTTCGATCTTGAGGAAGGTGCGCCAAGCGGACATGCCGCTCACGAAGGCGGCTTCGCGGACATCGGCGGGGATCGAAGCGAAGCCGCGCTGCATCGGTTGGACCGCGAACGGCAGGTTGAACACCAGCGAGGCGAGCCACAGCCCCTCGAAGGTGAACACCAGCGAGCCTCCGAACACGGCCTCGTAGAGGCGAGCCAGCGGCGAGGCGCCGCCGGCCGCGACCAGCAGGTAATAGCCGAGCACGGTAGGCGGCAGGACGAGGGGGAGCGCGATCAGCGCCTCTGCGAAGCCCTTGCCGGGGAACCGGCCCCAGGCGAGCGCGCGCGCGATCAGGATACCGAGCGGCACCAGGACGGCGAGCGTCCAGGCCGCGAGCCGGATCGACAACAGGAAGGCCGTCCAATCCATGGCCGCCTCCTAGCCCAACTTAGCGGATTCGACGTGACCGGCGAGATTTTTCGTTGCGCAAGTGCTTGATGCCCAAGGGGCGGCGGGTGCGCAGAGGGCCGGAAACGGCTGTGGTGAAGACCGACCCCATTTTCCGGGCTGCCGATCTGGGCATAATCGGTGGCTGTCGTGTTTCTGCGCGCCACGATTCGCAAGAAGGACGGCAAGGAGCATCGCTACTTCAGCGTGGTCGAGAACCGGCGCGTGGGTGGCGGGCGCGTGGTGCAGCGGCACGTGCTGTATCTGGGAGAGATCAACTCCTCGCAGGAGCTGGCGTGGCGCAAGTCGATCGAGGTGCTGGAAGAAGGCGCCGAGTCGCGGTCGATCTGCCGCCGCACGGCGCCGGGTTCGGCTATCGGCTCGACCGCCGGAAGCTGCGGGAGACGCGGCGGCGCGCGGGGCGGTATCTCTTGCGCAGCAATCTCACCGAGGACGACCCCG
>JBQTIU010000090.1:0-12097 GCA_052387815.1 Pseudomonadota bacterium | reverse complement strand
CCGCGTCCCTATGCCGGCGAGCCCCGAGCAAGCCCGCCTCGAGCGGGTCGCCAATCCGCACCCCAAGCGGCTCTACCTGGCGCGCTTCACCTGCCCGGAGTTCACCGCGCTCTGTCCGTTGACCGGGCAGCCGGATTTCGCCCATCTCGTCATCGATTACGCGCCGCGGCGGTGGATCGTCGAAAGCAAGTCGCTCAAGCTCTATTTGGCGTCGTTCCGCAACCACGGCGCGTTCCACGAGGACTGCACGCTCGCCGTGGCCGAGCGCCTGGTGGCGCTGCTCGCCCCCCGCTGGCTCAGGATCGGCGGCTACTGGTATCCGCGCGGCGGCATGCCGATCGACGTGTTCTGGCAGACCGGCCGGCCGCCGCCGGGCCTGTGGCTGCCCGACCAGGGCGTTGCCCCCTATCGCGGACGGGGATAGGTCCCGCGCCGACTCGCGCGGCGCAAGCGCGCCGCCCGGCTAGCTCGTCCCCGGGCGCGGCGACGCGGCGGGCCCTTCAGGGGAAGGGGGTGGATCGCGAGTGGATCGTGGGAAACAGGATGCCCCAGCGCGCCGCTATCGCGGCTACAGGCGAACGGTCGAGGAGGTCGAGGGCTTCGTTTGGGAAGAGGCCAATCGGAAGCGGCATTATCGGAAACACGGGATCGACTTCCCGATCGTTTCCCGCGTCGATTGGGCGCGCGTGCTGAAGCGCAAGGACACGGCCCATTCCGGGGCACCGCCGCGCTGGAACGCACGGGTTCGGGTACGAGGATTGGATATTGTTCTGTTTATCGTATAAATTAAGGAGAACCGCAAAATCAGGATCGTCTCGATTCGAAAGGCCGATGCCATTGAAAAAGCGATTTTCCATGTCTGAAGGGAAAGACCGTACGGATCTTGCCGAGCTGGCGGCGCAGCCGGACAGCGCGATCGACTATTCGGACGCACCCCGCACCGAGCCTCGGGACTGGGCCGCCGCGGAGACCGTATCGCTCGTGCCGTCGCACGCGGCCGGCAAGATCAAAATCACGGTGCTTTGAGCCGACGCATAAAGGCGCACGTCCTGTAGGGGCGGGTTTGAAACCCGCCCCTACAGGACGGGCGGCGCAGCCCCGACCTTTACGGCTTCGCGCTCACACGCCTTCCTTTGCCGCCGCGAGCGCCATCGCCTCAAGATGGCGATGGATGGCCTCCGCCATTCGCCCTTCGCGGATCTCCACCACCACCTGCCGGCCGGCCCGGCGATACTCTTCGCCCCGTTCCGCCCCTTGCGCCTATATGCTAGAGCCGGCCTCGTTTGTTTGGACAGAGTTTCCACGGCGATATGTGGGGCCCCGCGGCGTAGGGTCATCCACGGGGCCGCCGGCCGCCGCCGGGCCTGTGGCTGCCCGACCAGGGCGTTGCCCCCTATCGCGGACGGGGATAGGTCCCGCGCCGACCGCGGCTTGCTCGGGGGTAACCGACATGACCAAGGCGTTTGCCAGCCAAGGCGATCTCGCGGACAAGAAGGTCACCTTCGCCAGGCTCGCCGAGGGCGCCTATTGCCTCACTGCCGAGGGCGACCCCAATTCGGGGGTGATCGTCGGCGACGACGGCGTGATGGTGATCGACGCCCGCGCCACGCCGGCGATGGCGCGGGAGCTGGTCGGCCATATCCGCACGGTGACCGACCAGCCGATCAAGTACGTGGTTCTCACCCATTACCACGCGGTCCGCGTCATGGGCGCCTCGGGCTACGGCGCGCCCCATATCGTCGCCAGCCGCGGCACCCACGAGCTGATCAAGGAACGCGGGCGGCAGGACTTCAGGTCCGAGGTGCAGCGCTTCCCGCGCCTGTTCCAGGCGGTCGAGACCGTTCCCGGCCTCACCTGGCCCAATCTCATCTTCGAGCGCGAGCTCACCATCATGATGGGCAAGCGCGAAGTGCGGCTCCTGCATCTCGGGCCCGGCCATACGCGGGGCGACACCATCGCCTGGCTGCCCAAGGATCGGGTGCTGTTCTCAGGCGACCTCGTCGAGGAAGGGGCCACGCCCTATTGCGGCGACGCCCATCTCGAGGACTGGCCCAAGACGCTCGCCCGCTTGCGCGCCCTCAAGCCCCGCAAGCTCGTCCCCGGCCGCGGCGCGGCGCTGATGACGCCCGCCGCTTGCGAGAAAGCGATCCGCGGCACCGAGGAATTCGTCAGATTGCTGTATGCCGCGGCGAAGAAGGGCGTGAAGGCGCGCCTGAGCCTCAAGCAGGTCTACGACCGCGCCTATGCGCTCTTGAGCCGCCGCTACGGACAGTGGGCGATCTTCGAGCACTGCATGCCGTTCTGCGTGGCCCGCGCCTACGACGAGGCCAAGGGCATCGAGGCCCCCCGCATCTGGACCGCGCGGCGCGACCTCGAGCTGTGGAAGGCGTTGCAGGGGTAGGCGGCGGACTCTCAAGCGCCGTCCCGTTCGAGGATCGGCGCTGTGGCTGACCGAAACATTCATGGTTGAACCCGGAAGCGCCATCCCCCGTAGTGAAAAGCGATACGGCTGATTGGAAATGCGTTGTTTATCAAATAGTTGTATATAACAACGACAAGACCATTTTGTGCTTGACAATGATGATGGTCGGAATATTATGAGAACGTAATAGGCTGATTCGGGTCTCGGCCGTGGGCTGCGGGACGCCGAGCAGGAGATCGAAGATGGCATCCCCCGCCGAGCCGGACGACGATGGGTATCACGCCATGCTGGCGGCGATGCGCCGGTTCAAAGAGGCCGTGGAACGCCGCGAGCTTGACTACGCCGCCGACCGCAAGTATCGCCCCGACCAGCGGCGCTGGCCCGCCGAGACGCCGGGCAGCAGCGGCGGCCGGTTCGCGCCCGAAGACGGCGGTTTTATCCGATACTTGCGGACCGGCGATCGCCGCCCGCAACGCGGACCTTCGGCCCCGCGCGCGAACGAGCCAACCGTGTCGGAAGAGCGGATGCGAGCCTATTACGGTCCCGGCCTGGATGCGTTCGTGAGAATAGAACCGCCCCCATACCCGCCCCGTAACCAGCCCATCGCCCCGGCTGACTGGGACAAGCTCAAAGAGGCGCTTGAGGCGTCTTACGCGCTCTCGCCCACGGAACGATTCGCCTATGCGGAGACCCTCGCCGCAGAAGGCGGGCTCAAGGTCGACAGCAACGGCGCCTCGAGCGGCATCACGAGGTCGACCTTGCGCGACGCGCAGGAGAGCCGACGCATTCCCGAAATTCGCGGGGTCGGCACACCCGCTGACCTCACGCCTGCCCAGCGTCTGCTCGTCTACAAGTGGTATTTCGACACCCAGGCTCTGAAGGAAGTGGGCGGCAGCGCCCGGCTGGTCGAGATCGGCAACCCCTTCACGGCGGCCGCGATCGCCGACGTGCTGTTCCGGGAAGGAGGCGCACGCGGAGCGGGGTTCATCCGCAATGCCATCCAAAAAGTGGTGCGAAACCTCTCCGAGTCCGAGCGCCTGGCGCGCGGGCTCCGCGACAAGATCTCGGAGATCGGCGTTATGAAGAGGGATAGCTTCGCTGCCATCGTCGAGCTGTCGCGGGCCGGTTACGGGGACCGATTGCGCGACGCACTCGCGGAGCAGAGAGAGAATGAGCGGGTCCGTGAGACATGGCGCAACGATCATTTTCGCTTCCGCGGCCTGCCGTGAGCAAAGCCGCTCCGCTCAGCCCTCGCGCGGACCGTACGCAGTGATCACGCGCCAGCGGTCCTTGAACTGGCGGACGAAGTAGTAGAGGCGGCGATCCTCAGACCCGCATGGATCCGCGCCTATAAAACACAGCACGTAGCGAAGCTCCAGCATCGTGTCGCCGGGCCGCACGGTGTACCGCTCATGCCGCTTCACGCCCCCCCGGCTCTCGTTGGCCTCCTCGGGAATCTCCTCGGCTTTGAGGCGTTTGGCGGACACCACGCGATACCTCCAGTAACTTATGAGCGTCTTGCGGGACTCATAAAAACGCTGCGGTTCGTGCGGACCCCCTCCGATGCGGCACAGCCGGTCGTCCTTGCGCACGAAGCACGCAAGGAAGGTCTCCACCGCGCACAGCGGCGTCGATGGCTTGCCGACGCACTTGCTGGTGCTGGCCTCGTCCGCCCAGTGCATGACCCGCCAGGTGTCCGGCGGGTCGGGAGCCGGCAGCCCGCTGCCGTGCCCCCTGGCGATGCCCGGGGCCGCGAGCGAGAGCGCGATCGCGGCGCCAGCGACGAGTGCTACACGATGCCACATGACCATCGCTCGGACCAACCTCACGCCAATAATACCCGCCCCCGGAGGACGACTACAACTCGTTGGTGTGGGAGCGATGGGGGGGAAAGCCTTCCTTCGCCGCCGCCAGCGCTTCGCGGATCACCTCGAGGTCGCCGATGTGGTTGGCGAGCAAGAGGACGAGCTTGGCGTTGACCATCGCGCTGTCGTCCTCGGAGAGGCCGCGGTGGGCCTCGATGAGGGCCTCGTAGAAGTCGTCCGGCCGCTCGAAGCCGGGCTCGGTATGGAGCTTCTCTGCCATGGTCTGTCCTCACGGAATATGGCCGCTGGCGCGCGCCAGCGCCGCCTGGACGCGCGCCGGCTCGAAGCGGCGCCAGCGCGCGGCGACGTGCTGGTCGGGGCGAAACAGGTAGAAGGTGCCGGGCGTCGCGTCGTAGCGCCGCCCCGCCAGGCCCTCGGCATCGACGACGGCCGCCGCGCCGGCCGGGGGCGCGAGCCCCGGTGGGCCGACCACCGTGACCCGGATCGGGATTGGCCCTTGGGCGAGCGCGGCGAGCCCACCGGCCGTCGGCCCATCCACCGCGCCGCCGGCGAAATAGAGCCCCGTGAACCCGCCGCGCAGCCGCTCGAGCAGCCAGCCGCCGCGCTCGATCGGGGCATCCGCGGCCGGCGCGCCGGGCACGACGCCGGCGAAGGAATCGCCATCGGGCGTATTGAGCGGCGAGCGCGCGTGGATGGTAGGCACCGACAGCCGCCCGCTGTTGACCAGGCGGCGGGCAAAGGGATGCCTCTCGGCGAGGGCGAGCGTGGCGTCGCGGATCATCTTGCTCGCCTTGCTCTTGGGCGTGATGAAGTCGGTGGTGCGCGTCGAGATGAGGATGTTCTCGTCGGCGGCCGCGGTCCGCTCGGCCTCGTAGGAGTCGAGGAGCCGCGCGGGCGCCAGGCCGCGGACGACGAGCGCCAGCTTCCAGCCCAGATTGTCGGCGTCCTGGACGCCCGCATTGCCGCCCCGCGCGCCGAACGGCGAGACCACGTGCGCGGCATCGCCCGCGAAGATCACGCGGCCGTGGCGGAACTTCTCGAGCCGACGGCACTCGAAGGTGTAGACGCTGGCCCACTCGATGTCGAAGGCCATGTCCGGACCGAGCATGGCGGCCAGGCGCGGGATGACCCGCTCCGGCTGCTTTTCCTGCTCGGGGTCGGCGTCCGGCCCCAGCTGGACGTCGATGCGCCAGACATCGTCGGCCTGCCGATGGATGAGCGCCGAGCCGCCGTCGTGGAAGGTCGGGGCGAACCAGAACCGGCGCACGGTCGGGAAGTCCGCCTGCATGCGAACGTCGGCGATCAGGAAGTGGTCCTGGAACCCCTGGCCGCGGAATTCGAGACCCATCCGCTGGCGCGCGGTCGAGCGCACGCCGTCGGCGGCGATCACCCAATCGGCATGAAGCGCGTATGGGCCGTCCGGTGTGTCGATCTCGAGGCGCACCCCCTCGCCCTCCGGCGCCAGCCCGACGACGCGGTTCTTCCACCGCAGGTCGAGATCGGCGAGCGCGGCCGCGCGCTCGACCAGGAATTGCTCGACGTAGTATTGCTGCAAATTGATGAAGGCGGGGAAGCGGTGTCCGCCTTCGGGCATGAGGTCGAAACCGAACACCTCGCAGTCGCCGAAATAGACCTTGCCGCGCCGCCAGGTGATCCCCTTGTCCATCATCCGATCGACGCAGCCGAGCCGGTCCCAAATCTCGAGCGTGCGCTTGGCGTGGCAGATGCCGCGGCTGCCCACGCTCACCGTGTTGTTCTCGTCGAGGAGGACGACGGGCAAGCCGTGGCTGGCGAGGTCGATGGCCGCGGTGAGGCCGACCGGCCCGGCGCCGATCACCGCCACCTGGTGCCCGGCCGGCGGGTCCGCGCCCTGGTCGGGCGAGCGGCGATAGGGATAGACGGGAGGGACGTAGCCGCCCACCTTGGCGCGCCTTATCGGCCCTTGGCCCTGTGGTCGTTCACCCGCTTCGCCTTGCCCGCCGATCTCGCGACGCCGCCCACCGGGACGGCGCGCACCCGGGCGGTGATGCCGATATAGGATTTGATCTCGCGCGCCAGGCGCACGCTCGCCGCCGCCTCGATCTCGGGCTTGCCGGCGTATTCGGGCTTCAATTCGACGACTACATCGAGCTCGTCGAGCCGGCCCTCACGCCGGATTTCGAGCACGTAGTGCGGCGACAACTTCGGGTCCTTGAGGATCAGCTCCTCGATCTGGGTGGGGAAGAGGTTGACGCCGCGGATGATCAGCATGTCGTCGCTGCGCCCGGAGACGCGCGCCATGCGCCGCATCGAGCGCGCCGTTCCCGCGAGCAGCGCCGAGAGGTCGCGCGTGCGATAGCGGATGACGGGCAGCGCCTGCTTGGTGAGCGTGGTGAATACGAGCTCGCCCCCTTGGCCGTCCGGCAACTTCCGTCCGTTCGCCGGGTCGATGATCTCGGGATAGAAATGGTCCTCCCAGATCGTCGGCCCGTCCTTGGTCTCGACGCATTCGTTGGCTACGCCCGGCCCCATGACCTCGGAGATTCCGTAGATGTCGATGGCGTCGATCGCGAAGCGGTCCTCGATCTCGCGGCGCATGGGCTCGCTCCACGGCTCGGCCCCGTGAATGCCGATCTTGAGCGTAGAGGCGCGCGCATCCAACCCCTGGCGGGCGAACTCGTCCGCGATCGCCAGCATGTAGGACGGCGTCACCATGATGATGTCGGGCTTGAGGTCGCCGATGAGCTGGACCTGCCGTTCGGTCTGTCCACCCGACATCGGGATGACAGTGCAGCCCAGGCGCTCGGCCCCGGCATGGGCGCCGAGCCCGCCGGTGAACAAGCCATAGCCGTAGGCGACGTGGACGATATCGCCCGGCCGCCCGCCCGCGGCGCGGATCGAGCGCGCGCCGCACGCGGCCCAGGCATCGAGATCGGCCGCCGTGTAGCCGACCACGGTCGGCTTCCCGGTGGTCCCGGAGGAGGCATGGACGCGCAAGACCTGTTCGCGCGGCACGGCGAACATGCCGTAGGGATAGGTGGCGCGCAGATCCTCCTTGGTCGTGAACGGGAACTTGGCGAGGTCCTCGAGGTGGCGGAAATCGTCGGGGTGGACGCCGGCCGTGTCGAACTTGTGGCGGTAGTGCGGCACGTTCGCATAAGCGTGGCGGATCGTCCATTTAAGGCGCTTGGCCTGCAGCGCCGCGATCTCGTCACGGCTGGCGATCTCGATGGGATCGAGGGCCCGGCGCACCGCCCCCATGCGCCCCGTCTTGCCGGCCAGCGTGCGCGGGGAGCGCTGGGTCAACTTGAAGGCCGGCGAGCGCCGGGTTCGCGGTGCGGCCTTGCGTCTGCGTCTCGTTTTCATGGCGTCGGTCCTTGGACGACCTCGCCCTTGATTTCGTAGGAGTGCCCGCGGAAGACGGCGACGAGGCGGCCGGCCTGGTCGGTCACGGCGACGTCGTAGACGCCCGTGCGAGCGGCGCGGTGGCGCTCCTCGGCGGCGGCGGTGAGGGTGTCGCCCTCGCGCGCCGCGGCGATGAAAGTGACGGTGCAGCTTTGCGCGACCGTCTTCTTGTTGGCGGAATTGCAGGCGAAGGCGAAGGCCGAATCGGCGAGCGTGAAGATCATCCCGCCGTGGCAGGTGCGATGGCCGTTGCACATGTCCGCGCGCACGGTCATTTGCAGCTTGGCCGTGCCGGGGCCGACGGCGAGGATCTTCATGCCCAAGGCCTGCGAGGCGCGGTCCAGCGCCCACATGCGCTCCGCCACCGCCTCGGCGAGGCGTTGCTGGGGGGGACGCTTGCTCATGGCCCCCGTTCAGCGCCCCTTGAATTGCGGCGGCCGCTTGTCGAAGAAGGCGGCCACGCCCTCGCGGTAGTCCTCGGTCAAGCCGGCGATCCGCTGCAGGTCGCGCTCGAGGTCGAGCTGGCGGTCGAGGTCGTTGGCGGCCGAGGCGTTGAAGGCGCGTTTGATGAGGGCGAGCGAGCGCGTCGGCTGGGTGGCGAGGTGGCGGGCGAGGGCCAGCGCCTCGTCCGTGAGCCGCGCGTCATCGACCACCTTCCAGATGAGGCCCCAGGCGAGCGCCTGCTCGGCCGAGATCTTCTCGGCGAGGAGCGCCAAGGCCCGCGCGCGGGCCTCGCCGACGAGACGCGGCAGGAAGAACGTGCTGCCCGAATCCGGCACCAGGCCGATTTTCGCGAACGCCTGGAGGAAGCTCGCCGACCTGGCCGCCAGCACGATGTCGCAGGCGAGCGCCAGGCTCATGCCGGCGCCGGCCGCGACCCCGTTGACGGCGGCGATCACCGGCAGCCCGAGGCCGCGCACGGCGCGGATCAGCGGGTTGAAGAGCTTGTCGATGGTCTCGCCGAGGTCGGGCGACTCGGCGCCTCGCCGCTGGCCCAAATCCTGGCCGGCGCAGAAAGCCCGGCCTGCCCCGGTGAGGAGCACGGCGCGCGCCGCCGCCGGCGCCGCGGCCCGGGACAGGGCGTCCCTAAGCTCAGCGTGCATCTCGGCGGTGAAGGCGTTGAGCTTGTCGGGCCGATTGAGGGTGATCCGGGCGACGCCCTCGGAAACCTCGAAGATGAGGGCCTGATAGCTCATTATCCCTGGTCCGCGGCCAGCATAATCGGGCCGGCCGACTATGCCGCCTTTGGGGGCTCCGAGGGAAGCCTTATCAAGCCTCGCGAGTTGCGCTACAGGAAGGGGCAGGAGGAGGCCCAGCCATGAGCCATCCGTTGTTCGACGCCCATCGCGCCACGCTCGACGGCGCGCTCGCCGCCATCTCAAGCCGCGGCTATTGGTCGGCCTATCCCGAATCCCCGAGCGGCAAGATTTACGGCGAGACCGCCAGCGCCGAGGCCAAGGCGGCGTTCGAGGCGAGGCTCGGCCAGCGGTTCGAGATCGACCAGCCCGGCGAGATCGGCCGCGTCGGCAGGGAGATCTCGCCCTACGGGTTTGCGCTCGGCATCACCTATCCCAGGTGCGACCTCGACGCGCTCCTGGCGGCGGCCAAGGCGGCGGTGCCGGCCTGGCGCAAGGCGGGGATCGAGGCGCGCACCGGCATCTGCCTGGAAATCCTGCATCGCATCAACCGCCGCTGCTTCGACATCGCTTATGCGACGATGCACACCACGGGCCAGGGCTTCGTCATGGCCTTCCAGGCCGCCGGCCCGCACGCCCAGGATCGCGGCCTGGAGGCGGTCGCCTATGCCTATGCCGAGATGACCCGCACGCCCGCCGCCGCGCGCTGGGAGAAACCGCAGGGCAAGGGCGATCCCCTGCGGATCGACAAGACCTATACCATCGTGCCGCGCGGGGTGGGCCTGGTCATCGGCGTCTCCACGTTCCCGACCTGGAACGGCTATCCGGGGCTGTTCGCCGACCTCGCCACCGGCAACGCGGTGATCGTCAAGCCGCATCCCGCCGCCATCCTGCCGTTGGCCTTGAGCGTGGCCATCGCGCGCGAGTCGCTCGCGCAGCACGGCTTCGACCCCAACCTGGTCATGCTGGCGGCGGACGAGCCCGCCTCGCCCATCGCCCAGGACCTCGCCACGCGGCCCGAGATCGCGCTCATCGACTACACCGGCTCATCCGCGTTCGGCGAGTGGCTGGAGAGGAACGCGCGCCAGGCGGTGCTGTTCGCCGAGAAGGCGGGGGTCAATTCGGTGGTCATCGATTCGACCTCGGACGTCAAGGGCATGGCGCAGAACCTCGCGTTCTCGCTGGCCCTCTATTCGGGCCAGATGTGCACCACGCCGCAGAACATCTTCATTCCCCGCGACGGCATCGACACCGAGCAGGGGCACAAGAGCTTCCTCGACGTCGCCACCTTCATCGCCGAGGCGATCGACAAGCTGCTCGGCGATCGCGGCCGCGCCATGGAGATCCTCGGCGCGATCCAGAACAAGGCGACCCTGGAGCGGCTCGAGGCGGCGGCGCGGGCCGGGGTGGTGGTGCTCGCCTCGCGCACCCTCGAGCATCCGCAGTTCGCCGGCGCCACCGTCCAGACGCCGCTGTTGGTCAAGGTCGAGGCCGATCGCGAGGATGTCTACATGCACGAGCATTTCGGGCCGATCGCGTTCCTAGTGCCCACGCACGGCGCGGCCGACGGGCTCGCCCGCTTGGGCCGGGCGGCGAAGGCCCGCGGCGCCATCACCGCGTCGGTCTATTCGACCGACGCCGCGGTGATCGAGGCGGCGATCGACGCCGCCGCCGAGGCGGGGGTGGCGCTGTCGTGCAACTTGACCGGCGGGGTGTTCGTCAACCAGTCGGCGGCGTTCAGCGATTTCCACGCCTCCGGTTGCAATCCGGCGGCCACCGCCTCGCTCATCGATGCCGCTTTCGTGGCGCCGCGCTTCCACGTCGTCCAGGCCCGCGTGCCGGCGGCCGCGTGATGCCGGCAGGCGATCCCATGCGGCCCCGAGTCTACAGCCTCGACGGCTTCGTACCGGTCGTCGATCCGTCGAGCTTCGTCCACCCGAGCGCCTCGCTGATCGGCGACGTGATCGTCGGCCCCAACTGCTACATCGGGCCGGGGGCCTCGCTGCGCGGGGATTTCGGACGGCTGGTCGTCGGGGCCGGCGCCAACATCCAGGACAACTGCATCGTGCACTGCTTTCCCGGCGCCGAGGCGGTGCTCGGGCGCGACGCCCATATCGGCCACGGCGCGGTGCTCCACGGCTGCACCGTCAAAGAGAACGCCATGGTCGGCATGAACGCGGTGATCATGGACGGGGCGGTGATCGGCAAGTCCGCCTTCGTCGCGGCGCTGGCCTTCGTCAAGGCCGGGTTCGAAGTACCGCCGCGCCGGCTTGCCGCCGGCATCCCGGCGAAGGTCCTGCGCGAGCTCACGGACCAGGAAATCGAATGGAAGCGCCAAGGCACGCTGGAATACCAGGAGCTGGCGCGGCGCTGCCTTGCCGCGCTCGAGGACGCCGAGGCGCTCGCCGCCCCCGAGCCCGGCCGGCGGCGGTTCCCCGCGCAGGGAGCGAAGCCGCTCTACAAGGTGAAGGGCGGTTGAGGCCCGCCGGGACGGCGAGATCCGCTCAGCGCCCCTATGGCTTCCACCAGTCGACGACCACCCAGCGCTCGCCAGATTTGCGGTCGCCGGACCGGCGAAGGAAGTAATAGAACGACGACCCGACGTCGGGCTGGCAGGAATGACGCGGAGTTCGCCGGCATTCGACCTGCCGGACCTCCAACATCAGGTCGCCGTACCGGATCGTCCTGGGAACCCCCCTCGGAAACTTGAACGCGGACTTCGGAAGGTCCTCGACGCCGAGCCGCAGCAGCTTGGCGCCGGCCACGCGATAGCGCTCGTATTCGTCGTTGGCGTGCTTGGGATGGACATAGCCCGGCGCTCGTTCGAGCCCCAATCCGAGTCGGCAGAATTCGTCGCTCTTGCGGACAAAACAGGCGATGATTTGCTCGACCGCGCACAACGGCATGGTGGGAACGAAGAGGCACTTGCTGGTGCTAGCCGCGCTGTCCTGGTCCATGATGCGCCAGAAATCCGGCGGGTCGGGCGGCGGCAGGTCGGGCTCGGGTCGCGGCCCGCGGTCGGACGGGGTCACCCATTTTAGCACCACCCAGCGCTCGCCGGACTTGCGGAGGAAATAATAGCGCGACGACCCGCTGTCGCCGAAGCAGAAATTTTCCTTTCGCCGGCATTCGGATTGCCGAAGCTCCAACATCGCGTCGCCGGGCCGGACATCGTTCGGGATATCCCGCGGATTCTCGAACGCCGGCAGCGGGAGATCCTCCACGCCGGCCCGCAGCAGCTTGGCGCTAGCCACGCGATATCGCTCGTACTCGGTGCGGAAGTCAAAATCCTTTGGCGTGGGAGAGGACGGCCCCCGCCCGCGGCCCAT
>JBQTIU010000089.1:0-7332 GCA_052387815.1 Pseudomonadota bacterium | reverse complement strand
GATGCTCAACGCCATGCTGCGGCAGCTCGGGCTCATCCGGCGCGATTTCGAGTAGGAGGCTTGCCATGCCTGCCACCCTCTGTGCCTACCCCGCCAGCCTGAGACGGGATGCGGCCAGGCGCTACCTCGTGTGCTTTCCGGACTTGCCGGAAGCGCTGACCGACGGCGCCAGTCGAGCCGAGGCGCTGTCGGAGGCCGCCGACTGTCTTTCGGAGGCGCTGATGAGCCGCATCGCGGACGGGAGAGGATATTCCCCGTCCCTCGCCGGCGCGGCGTGGCCACTATCGAGTGGCCCCGTCCGAAACCGTGGCGCTAAAGGCGGCGCTCGATATGGCGGCGCGAAAACAAGGAGTGACGGCCGCGCAGTTGGGCCGACGCCTGCGGGTCGATCACAAGGAGGCGCGCCGACTCCTCGATCCCACACATCCCTCGAAGCTGCCGCGGCTCGCCGAGGCCCTGCGGTCGTTGGGATTGGGCGTCGCGCTGAGCGTCTTCGATGCCGCGCGCCGGACCGCTCGGCCCCGCACTCCGGCGGCGCGGCGCCGGGCGGCCGGGAGCTGACGCCCCCTGCCTGCGCCCGCCCCGCTCACGTCCCGGCGGTGCGCAGCCGGCTTTGGCGCAGCTCGCCCGCCTGCTCGAGGATCGGGTAGGCGACCGAGGTCAGGTGCGAGTTGATGCGCTTGAGGTCGCGCAGGATGTCGAGGTGCAGCGAGCTGGTCTCGATGCTCTCGATCCGGCCGACCCGGAGCCGGCTCAAATGCTTCTCGGCGGCGTGGCGCTCGCGGTCGCGGAACTGGACCTTCTCCTCCAAGAGCTGACGGGCCATCTTGACGTCGCCGGCGATGAACACGCCCAAGGCCAGCTTCAAATTGGCGAGCGCGTGGGCGTGCAGGTCGACGATCTCGGCGAAGCCCTCGTCGGAGAATTTCAGCCGATTCCGGATCTTCTTGACCGCGAGCTCCATCAGGTTCTTGTCGATGATGTCGCCGACATGCTCGAGGTTGGTGGTGAAGGCGATGATGTCCATGGCGCGCCGGTGGTCGGCTTCGCTCAGGGTCTCGCGGCTCACCTGCGTCAGGTAGAGCTTGATCGCCTCGTGCAGCCCGTCGACCGTGTCGTCCATGCGGCAGATGTCGTCGGCGAGCCTGCGGTCGTCGGTCTCGAACACCTTGATCGTATCGCGCAGCATGCGCTCGAGCGTGTCACCCATGCGCAGGGTCTCGCGCGCCGCCGCCGCGATGGCGAGCGACGGGGTCTCGAGCGCGGTTGAATCGAGGTAGCGCGGCTTCGACGGGTCCTCTACTTCGACCCGGTCGGGCAACAGGCGCCGGGCCAGTTTCGCCGCCGGCCCGAGCAGCGGCAGGAATACGAGCGCCAGCGCGAGGTTGAACGCGGTGTGGAAGTTGACGACTTGGCGGCCCAGATCGGCATCGAGCGCGCCGAGCCAGGGCTCGAGCGCGGCCACGAACGGCAGCATGAGGAGGCAGCCCACCAGGCGGAAGCCGAGATTGCCGAGCGTCACGCGCCTGGCCACGGCGTCCCCGCGCCAAGTCGCCACCGCCGCCGGCGCGGCGCCGCCGAGATTGGCACCGAGCACCAGCACGAAGGCGAGGCCGACCGGCAACATCGCCGCGTCCGCAAGCGACATGACCAGCAGCACGGTCGCGAGGCTGGAATGGGCAAGCCAGGTGAGCCCGGCGGCGAGCGCGAGCGCGATCAGCGGCTCGCCCGCCAGCCCGCCCATGACCGCTTCCACGGTGGCCGAGCCGCGAATCGGCGCCGAGGCCTCGACGATGAGCTCGAGGGCCAAGAGCATCAGCCCGAGGCCGATCGCGACCCGGCCGAGGTCGCGGTGCCGCGAGCCGGCGGCGATCATGAAGGCGGCCACGCCCACGAGGAACAGGATCGGCGACAGCCAGGCGAGATCGAAGGACAGCACCTGGGCGATCAGCGAGGTCCCGACATCGGCGCCGAGCATCACGCCCAAGGCCGGCGCCGTGGCCAGCATGCCGCGCTCGGCGAACGAGGCCGTCATCAGCGCCGTCGCCGTGCTGCTCTGCAGGATGCCGGTGACGCCGAGCCCCGCGGCGAACGCCGACAGGCGGTGGCCGAGACCGACCCCGATCCAGCGCCTGAGATCGCCGCCATAGGCGCGCAACGCCCCCGTGCGCACCATGCGCAAGCCCCACAACAGCAGGGCCACCCCGCCCAGAATGTGGATCAGAATCGTGGTCGCCGAAATCGCCGCATGCTCCTCGGGGCCGAAGGCAAGCGCCCGGCCCCAAGCCGGTCGTAAAACGAGGGGCGAAGATAATGAGCCCAAGACGCGCGAATGCAAGGGAAATCAGGCCCGGCGTGAGTTTCAAACGGGCCGGTCACAGACCCGCCCCTGCAAAATGCCGGCACATTCCGTCTCTAGGGGCGAGGCGTCGCCGCGCGGGGCAACGCCCCCACGCCTACAGGCGCGCCGCGCCGGCGAGCGGGCGGAGGAAGTCATGGCCCATCCGGGCATAGGTCAAGGGATGGGCCTTGGCCGGGTCCTGCTCGGCCTCGACCACCAGCCAGCCGCGATAGCCGGCCGCCGCCAGGACCGGCAGCAGCGCCCGATAGTCGAGCGCGCCGTCGCCCGGCACCGTGAACACGCCGGCGAGCACAGCGTCGAGAAAGCTCAAGCCGTCGCGCCGCGCCGCCGCCAGCACCGCCGGGCGCACGTCCTTGCAATGCACGTGCACGACGCGCCGTCCGTGGCGCCGGGCGAGCGTCACCGGATCGCCGCCGGCATAGGCGAGGTGCCCGGTGTCGATGAGCAGCCCGACCTCGGGGCCGGTCGCCGCCATCAGCCGGTCGATCTCGTCCGCGGTCTCGATCACGGTCCCCATGTGATGATGGTAGGCGAGCTTGACGCCGCGGGCCTCGAGGTGGCGGGCGACGGCGGAAAGCCGCGCGGCGAAGCGCGGCCACTCGCCGGCGGCCAGCCGAGGCCGGCCTGCGAGTCTCGCCTGGCGGTCGCCGTGGACGGCGCCGCTCACCTCGGCGAACACCATGACGCTCGCGCCCATCGCCGCAAGGAGGGCCAGATGGTCCCCGACCGCTTCGATTTCCGCCTCGGCCGAGCGCTCCACCAGCCGCGCCCCATACCAGCCCGAGACCAGGGCGAGCCCGTGGCGGGCGAGGACCGGCCGCAGCGCCTCGGGCGCCCGCGGAAACTTATGGCCGAGCTCGACGCCGTCGTAGCCGGCGAGCCTCACCTCGGCGAGGCAGGTGTCGAGCGCCACCTCGCCGCCGAGCTCGGGCATGTCGTCGTTGGTCCAGGTCAGCGGATTGATGCCGATGCGGACCGCCACCTCAGCCTCCCAGGCGCTGGCGGCGGCGGGCGCGCTCATAGGCCGCGCGCGCGGCGCCAAGGCGCGGCCCGCGGGCGACATCGCCGACCGGCACGTCCCACCACGCGCCGCCCTCGGCAGTGCTGGCCAGCGGGTCGGCGTCGATGACGATGACGAACGTCTTGCGCGCCCGCTTGGCGCGCCCGAGCGCCGCTTCGAGCTCGGCGATGGTTGCGGCCTTGACCGCCTCAGCGCCCAGGCTCCGCGCATGCTGGGCGAAATCGACGCCCGGGGCGCCCAGCAGATTGTTGAACGGCGCGCCGCCGGTCGCCACCTGCAGGCGATGGATGCAGCCGTAGCCGTGATTGTCGACCACGACGACGACGAGCTTGCAACCCGTGGCCACCGAGGTTGCGATCTCCGAGTTGAGCATCAGGTAGCTGCCGTCGCCGACCAGCACGTAGACCTCGCGCCGCGGGGCGGCGAGCTTGGCGCCGAGCCCGCCGGCGATCTCGTAGCCCATGCACGAGTAGCCGTATTCGAGGTGATAGCCGGTGCTGTCGTGGGCCCGCCACAGCTTGTGCAGCTCGCCGGGCAGCCCGCCCGCGGCGCAGACCACGATCGAGCGCCGCCCGGCGGCGCGGTTGACCGCCCCCAGGATCTGCGCATCGCTCGGCACGCCCGGACGCGGTCGCGTCAAGCGCTCGACGGCCCGGCCCCAGGCGCGCTTGAGCCGCGCCGCGCGCGCCGTCCACGCGGCCCCGGCGCGCCAGCGCCCCATCCTTGCCGCCAACCCCTCGAGCCCGCTCAGCGCGTCGGCGACCACGGCCAACGCGCCGTGCTTGCCGGCGTCATGCGCCGCCACGTTGAGGGCGACGACAGTGGCGTTCGCGAACAGGGCCCGCGAGCCGGTCGTGAAGTCGCCAAGCCGGGTGCCGATCGCCAGCACCACGTCGGCATCGGCCGCCAGCCGGTTGGCGGCGCTCGCTCCGGTCACGCCGATGCCGCCGACATTGGCGGGATGGTCCCAGGCCAGACTCCCCTTTCCGGCCTGGGTCTCGGCGACCGGAATCCCGCGCGCCGACGCGAATTCGCCGAGCGCGCGCTCGGCGAGCGAATATTTGACCCCGCCGCCGGCGACGATCAGGGGCCGGCGCGCGGCCTTGAGAATCGAGGCCGCCGCCGCGAGCTGGCGCGGATCGGGGCCCGGGCGGCGCAAAGCGTGGACCCGAGGACGGAAGAACTCGACCGGGTAGTCGAAGCTTTCGGGCTGCACGTCCTGCGGCAGGGCGATGGTCGCCGGGCCGCATTCGGCCGCATCGGTGAGCACGCGCAGGGCGGCCGGCAAGCTGGTGAGCAACTGCTCGGGGCGGGCGATGCGGTCGAAATAGCGCGACACCGGCCGGAAGCAGTCGTTGGCGGAGACGATCGGTTCGCCGAAATCCTCGACCTGCTGCAGGACCGGGTCCGGCCGCCGGCCGGCGAACACGTCGCCGGGCAGGAACAGCACGGGGAGCCGGTTGACGTGGGCGAGCGCCGCGGCGGTGACCATGTTGGTGGCGCCGGGGCCGATCGAGGTCGTGCAGGCCATCATCCGCCGCCGCGCATGGGTCTTGGCGAACGCGATGGCGGCATGCGCCATCGCCTGCTCGTTGTGGGCGCGCAAGGTGGGCAGCCTCCGCCGTTCGGCATGGAGCGCCGGCCCCAGGCCGGCGACGTTGCCATGGCCGAAGATCGCGAACACGCCGCCGAACAGCTTCTCGCGTCGGCCGTCGATGTCGACCTCCTGGGCGGCAAGACAGCGAACGAGGGCCTCGGCCATGGTCAAGCGGACGGTCGCCAAGCAGTTCCTCCCGAACGATTCCGGTTGACGGCTCGGCCGAGACTACGGATTTATCACATCGGGAACAAGCCGCCAGGCCGGACGGGTGAGGGCAATTGCATTTGGACGCCGCGAGATCGATCGCTTCACCTCTCCCGTCGGGAGAGGTCGCCGCGCAGCGGCGCGTGAGGGGCCGGCGCAACCCAATTCAGCGCTGCCCCTCGCGAGGCAGCGCCTCGCGCGGGCTCGGCTCACGCTCGCCACCCGATGTCGATGGACATCGCCCCCTGGAGAGGGTCCTTGCGGCGAGGCGATGCCTCGCGCCGCGTCTACGGAAGCCCGCTTAGAGTCCGCCAAATACGATAGCCCTACGGATGGGTCGGAGGAGTTCGATGATCGAGTTCGTGCAGTTCGGCGCCGGGCGCATCGGCGCCATCCATGCCGCCAACCTCGCCGCCGACCGGCACGCGCGGTTGCGTTATGTCGTCGATGTCAACGCCAAGGCGGCCGCGGCACTCGCTCGCCGCTTCGGGGCCAAGGTCGCGGGGGCAAGCGAGGCGCTCGCCGATCCCGCGGTTGGGGCGGCGCTGATCGCGTCTTCGACCGACACCCATGCCGAGCTGGTGAGCCGCGCCGCCGCGGCCGGCAAGGCGATCTTCTGCGAGAAGCCCATCGACCTGTCGCTGGCGCGCGTCGATGCCTGCCTTGCCGCCGTGCGGCGGGCGCGCGTGCCGATGTTGGTCGGCTTCAACCGGCGCTTCGACCCGAGTTTCCGCGCCCTTCGCGACCGCCTGGCCGCCGGCGAGATCGGCAAGGTCGAGCAGGTCATCATCACCAGCCGCGATCCGGGCCTGCCGCCGTTGAGCTACCTCAAGACCTCGGGCGGGCAGTTCCGCGACATGACCATCCACGACTTCGACATGGCGCGCTGGCTGTTGGGCGAGGAACCGGATTGGGTGTTCGCCGCCGGAAGCTGCCTGGTCGACAAGGCGGTCGGACGACTCGGCGATGTCGACTCGGCGATGGTCGTCATGCGCACGCGAGGGGGCCGCCTCTGCCATATCAACAACAGCCGGCGCGCGACCTACGGCTACGATCAGCGCCTCGAGGTGCTGGGATCGGGAGGCCGGCTGGCGGCCGGCAACCGCACGCCGACCACCGTCGAGCTCGCCAACCACGCGGGGGTGAGCCTCGACAAGCCGCTCCACTTCTTCCTCGAACGCTACGCCGAGGCCTACAAGGCGGAGCTCGCCGCCTTCCTCGCCGCCGTGCGGACCAAGACGAAGATGCCGGTCGGGCCGGAGGACGGCCGCCAGGCGCTGGTGCTCGCCGACGCGGCCGTCGAATCGCTCAAGACCGGCCGGCCGGTCCGCGTGCCGCCCCCACGCAAGGTGCGCCGATGACGACGCTCCGCCTCGACGGCAAGATCATCCTCGTCACCGGCGGAACGCAAGGGGTGGGCGAAGGGATCGCGCGCGCCGCCGCCGCCGCCGGCGCGGCCGGGGTGGCGATTGCCGGGCGTGCGCACGCGCGCGGCAGGCGGGTCGTCAAGGAAATCTCGGAGGCGGGCTGTCCTGCCCTTTTCGTAACCGCCGACCTCGCGCAGGAGGCTCCGTGCCGCAACCTGGCGGCCGAGACCGAGCGGCGCTTCGGGCGCATCGACGGCCTCGTCAACGCGGCGGGCCTGACCGAGCGCGGCACGATCGAGGACACCAGCATCGAGCTCTGGGACCTTCTGTTCGCTGTCAACGTGCGCGCGCCGTTCCTCCTCACCCAGGAGTTCGTGCGCCGGGCGAAGGCGGCCGGCCGGCGCGGCAGCATCGTCAACATCATCACCCAGTCGAGCCACGGCGGGCAGCCCAAGCTCACTGCCTATTCGGCCTCCAAGGGCGCGCTCGCCGTGCTCACCAAGAACAACGCACACGCGCTGCGCGCCGCCCGCATCCGCGTCAACGGCATCAATCTCGGCTGGACGGAAACGCCGGCCGAGCACGCCATCCAGAAGCGCGAGGGCAAGGGCGAGGACTGGCTCGCCCGCGCCGAAGCCGCGTCCGCCTTCGGCCGCCTCATCAAGCCCGCCGACGTCGCGACGCTCGCCGTCTACCTGTTGAGCGACGCCGCGGAGATGATGACCGGGGCGCTCATCGATTTCGACCAGAACGTGATCGGCGCCTACGACTGAAAGCG
>JBQTIU010000088.1:0-23839 GCA_052387815.1 Pseudomonadota bacterium | reverse complement strand
TCCACGTCGAGCGGGACGGCCAACGGAAGATCGTGATCGGCGAGCAGGGGGGGCGGATCAAGGCGATCGGCGCCGCCGCAAGGCGCGAGCTCGGCCGCCTGCTCGGCCGCAAGATCCATCTCTTCCTGCACGTCAAGGTGGCCGCGGATTGGGCCGAGCGGCGCCAGTTCTACGCCGATTGGGGCCTCGACTACGAGGCGTGACGAGCGGAAGCGGCCCTCCCACGAGAGCGGATCAAGTGGGCGCTCGAGGGGCCGGGCGTCGCGCTACGTTCCGTGTACCGGAACCATCATGAAATCCGCCAGCTCGGCCGCTTGGCGATCGAACGTTGCCGTTGCATCGCACCCGCGCATCGCGTTGGCGAGTCCGAGGAGGCAGTCGGCGAAATCGGCGCGGTCGTTCCGATACTCTCGCAGCGCCCGCCAAACGAGATCGGCCTGCTCCACCGAGAACTCGGCGGTCCGCAGGACGCGCTCGATGACGCGCGCGATGGTCGATCGCGGCTGCGCGTAGCAACCATCGAGAACCCACTCCAATTCGCAAAGCACGATGCGGTCGATGAGGCACGGCGTCTGGGCGGTGCAGGCGGATCGAACGAAGGCGCTCGCCACGCGCGATTGGGCGTCGCCATCCAGGACGATCAGCCGCACCAGGACGTTGGTGGCGAGGCCCGTCACGGCCGTCCGCCCCGCTACCCGATGGCGCGATTCATGTCCTCGATCGTGACCCGATTGCCGGTCGCCCGCACCGAACCAAAAAATACGAATTTCGTCCGACAGAAAACCGATTTTAATCATTGACAAGCAAATTTCGTCCTGTTTTAATATCTATATGAACGGATTGGAGGGATCATGAGCGAGATTGAAGCGAAGGCGGATGCCGCGCGGCGTGAGGAGCTGGTCGCCAATCTGCGAGAAGAAAGACTGGCGGCGCAATTTGAGAAGCGCTACGGCCGCGGATGGCAGCGCCGGCTTGCCGAGGTCATCAATGTCCCCGTCACGACCGTCAACGGCTGGTTTCGCAATCGCAAATTCGACTCCCTGGCGAAACTTGCCTTTGCAGTTATTCTTCAGAGTACGCCGCGGCAGACCGGGAAATGGGTCGCCGTGAAGATGGACAACACCTTCAGCGTCGTGGACATCAGCGGCCCGGTCGGGCGAATGGTGGCTGAAAACATACCAAGCATCGAGTATGCACGTTTGATTGCTGCCGCTCCGGCCCTTTGGGAGGCGTGCGGGGAAGCGTGGGTTATCTTCGTCGATAAGTCGGGCGATGACGATGTTATGAGAGAGATTTGGGGCGCCCCTGCAAACAACATGGCGCGGGCCTTGAACTTGGTCGAGCCCGACGTGCACGAGTTTGTGCGGCAAGCCGAGGCGGACGAGTTTGTGTGGCAAGCCGAGGCGTACGAGGCGTACGAGGCGGACGAGAAGTGACCGACATGCGTTTCACGGAACACGGCTGGACCCGATTGGCGCAACGCGGATTGCGGCCGTCGGACGTCGATCTCATTCTCAGATTCGGAACCGAAGTCGCAGACGGCTATTTGTTGCGGCGACGGGATGTGTCCGAAGCAGTCAGTGGCATCAAGCGCACGATGCAGCAACTTGAGAGACTCCGGGGGAGCTTTGTCGTGACCGGCGAAAGTTCGGTCATCACCGCCTATCGTCCGACACGACGGAAGGAACGAAGGCTGTTGGCGAAGTGAGCGCATGGCGGCAGCCGTGTCGGTGCCGGGCCGGCCGGCACGGCGACGGCGCTGCCGTGCGCCCGATTATATGACCGATCCGGTCAGGGCGCGCGGCTTGCCGTGGAGCGAACCTTCGCTGCGGCGAGTGTGTCCCCCTTAAGGCCGATCGCTCGCCGGCGCGCTCGATGACTCGCGGACGGGGGCTTCGCATCCCGTTCCAACCCTGTACCGGGCCCGGGAATCGCGCTACCTAGCCCTCATGGAGTGGACCGACCAGGGCCTCGTGCTGGCGCGGCGGCGCCACGGAGAAACCGCGGCGATCGTCTCGCTGTTGACCCGCTTGCATGGCCGCCATCTGGGGTTGGTGCGGGGCGGGGCGGGGCGGCGCGCGGGCGGCCTCTATGAGCCCGGCAACTTGCTCGCCGCGAGGTGGCGCGCGCGCCTCGATGAACATCTCGGGTCCTATGTGTGCGAGCCGGTCGAGGGCTTCGCCGCCCGGGTGCTCGACGACCCCCTGCGCCTGTCGGCGCTGGCCGCCGCCTGCGCGCTCCTCGAGGTGACGCTCGCCGAACGCGAGCCGCACGGCGCCTTGTTCAAGGCGAGCCTGGGCTTGCTGCGCGAGCTCGCCGGCGCGGCGCCGGCCGAAACCGGCTGGGCTGCCGCCTATGTGCGCTGGGAGTGCGGCCTGCTTGCCGATCTCGGCTTCGGCCTCGACCTCGAGCGCTGCGCCGCCACCGGCCGCACCGAGGGCCTCGCCTATGTTTCGCCGCGCTCGGGCCGGGCGGTGAGCGCCAACGCGGGCGAAGCCTACGCCGTGCGCCTCTTGGTGCTGCCGGCGTTCCTGAAGCCGGGCGCGGCGGCCCCCGACCCTCTCCAGATCCTGCACGGGCTGGAGTTGACCGGCCATTTCCTGGAGCGCCGCCTATGGGCCGGCAAAGAGCGGCAAGAACCCCCGGCGCGCCTACGATTCGTTGATCGCTGGCGGAAATTCTCTACTATATCTTGTAGATGACGCCGGCCCGTCCCCGATGACCGCGACCCCGGCCCCGGCCGCCGCAATCAAGCCCGTGCCGCTCGCCGAGGCGCTCGGCGAGCGCTACCTCTCCTACGCGCTGTCGACCATCGTGTCGCGCTCGCTGCCCGACGTCCGCGACGGCTTGAAGCCGGTCCACCGGCGGCTGCTCTACGCCATGCGCGAGCTCAAGCTCGACCCGAGATCGAGCTTCAAGAAATGCGCCCGCGTGGTCGGCGATGTGATCGGCAAGTTCCATCCCCATGGCGATGCCGCGGTTTACGACACCCTGGTGCGCCTGGCGCAGGATTTCGCGCAGCGCTACCCGCTGGTCGACGGCCAGGGCAATTTCGGCAACATCGACGGCGACAACGCGGCGGCGATGCGCTACACGGAGGCGCGGCTCACCGCGGTGGCAGAGGCCTTGCTTGCCGGCCTCGACGAGGACGCGGTCGATTTTCGGCCGACCTACGACGGCGAGGGCGAGGAGCCGACCGTCCTGCCGGCGGGCTTTCCCAATCTGTTGGCCAACGGCTCGGCGGGCATCGCGGTCGGCATGGCGACCAGCATCCCGCCCCACAATATCGACGAGATCTGCGCCGCGCTCCTGCATCTCCTCAAACACCCCAAGGCGCCGATCGAGACGCTGGTCGAACTGCTGCCGGGGCCGGATTTCCCGACCGGGGGCGAGCTCGTCGAGCCCGGCGCGGCGATCGCCGCGGCCTACGCGAGCGGGCGCGGCAGCTTCCGCCTGCGCGCCCGCTGGACGGTCGACAAGCTGCCGCTCGGCCAGTA
Source organism: Pseudomonadota bacterium (assembly GCA_052387815.1). Classification (GTDB taxonomy): domain Bacteria; phylum Pseudomonadota; class Alphaproteobacteria; order CACIAM-22H2; family CACIAM-22H2; genus JBQTIU01. The sequence continues at coordinate 20,342 of JBQTIU010000088.1, read as the reverse complement.
CCAGATCGTCGTCGCCGAAATCCCCTATCAGGTCCAGAAGTCGCGCCTGGTCGAGAAGATCGCCGAGCTGGTGGCGGCCAAGAAGCTGGCGCTGCTCTCCGACGTGCGCGACGAATCGGCCGAGGATGTGCGCCTGGTGCTCGTCCCCCGCAGCCGCAACGTCGATGCCGCGGTGCTCATGGAATCGCTGTTCCGCCAGACCGATCTCGAGATCCGCGTCCCGCTCAACATGAACGTCATCGACGCCGAGCTCACCCCGCGGGTGATGAATCTGCGCGAGGCGCTGCAGGCCTTCCTCGACCACCGCCACGCGGTCCTCAAGCGGCGCACCAAGTTCCGCCTCGCCCACATCGAGCGGCGGCTGGAGATCCTGGCCGGCTATCTCGTCGCCTATCTCAATCTCGACGCGGTCATCCGGGTCATCCGCAAGGCGGACGATCCCAAGGCCGCGATGATGCGCAAGTGGCACCTGTCCGAGCCGCAGGCCGAGGCGATCCTCGACATGCGACTGCGGGCCCTGCGCAGGCTCGAGGAAGTCGAGATCGGCCGCGAGCACGAGGCGCTCACCGCCGAGCGCAAGGAGTTGGGTCGGCTGCTCAAGGACGAGGAGCGCCGTTGGGCGGCGATCGCCGTCGAGATCGGCGAGATGCGCAAGCGCTTCGGGGCCAAGACCACACTCGGTCGGCGCCGCACGATGATTGCCGAGGCGCTGGCGCCGGTGATCGTGCCCATCGAGGCGCTCATCGAGCGCGAGCCGATCACCGTGCTGTGTTCCGCCAAGGGCTGGATCCGCGCCTTCAAGGGCCATCTCGAAGACCTCTCGGAGATCCCGTACAAGGAGGGCGACGGGCCGAGATTCGCGCTTGCGGCCGAGAGCACCGACCAGCTCCTGGTCTTCGCCACCAACGGCCGGTTCTACATGGTGCCGGCCGACCGGCTGCCGCGCGGCCGGGGCGACGGCGAGCCGCTCAAGCTCATGGTCGAGATGGGCAACGACGCCGACGTCGTCGAATTTGTGGTCCACAAGCCGGCGCGCAAGCTGTTGGTGGCGTCGAGCGACGGGCGCGGCTTCGTCGTGGCCGAGGACGAGGTCGTGGCGCAGACGCGGGCCGGCAAGCAAGTCCTCAATGTCGCGGGCGCAGTCGAGGCGCGGGCCTGCCGCCCGGTCGAAGGCGACACCGTGGCGGTCATCGGCGAGAACCGCAAGTTGCTCCTGTTCCCGATCGCGGAACTGCCGGAAATGACCCGCGGACGCGGCGTGATCCTGCAGCGCTACAAGGACGGCGGCCTCGCCGACGTGAAAGTCTTCGCCCTCGCCGATGGCCTGTCGTGGCGTTCGGGGAGCGGGCTGCGCACGGAGAGCTACCTGCGCGACTGGCGCGGTCGGCGCGCCCAGGCGGGCCGTCTGCCGCCGCCCGGCTTCCCGCGCTCGAACCGGTTTGCGTGATCGCGGCTGCACAAGGGCATCGTTCGATGCGGGCACTCATCGCGTATATCCGCGCCGTCGACCGGCTGAACGAGGCGGTCGGCCGCGTGGTCGCCTGGCTCGCGCTCGGCACCGTCGTGGTGTGCTTCCTCACCGTCTATTTGCGCTACGTCGTCGGGTTCGGCTTCATCTGGCTGCAGGAGCTCTACGTCTGGCAGTACGCCATCGTCTTCATGGTCGGCGCCGGCTACACCTTCCTCTATGGCGGCCATGTCCGGGTCGACATCTTTTACGCGCCGATGAGCGTGCGCAACAAGGCGTGGGTGGATCTCATCGGCACCGTCGTGTTCGCACTGCCGTTCATGACCGTCGTGTTCGTCGAATCGTGGCCGTTCTTCGTCGCCTCGCTGGCGATCGGCGAGGGCTCGCAGCAGCCGGCGGGCTTGCCGGCGCTCTACCTGCTCAAATCGACCTTGCTGTTGTTCGCGCTCCTGGTCGGGCTGCAGGCGCTCGCCATGATGGCGCGATCGGCGCTCGTGCTGTCCGGTCGCGAGGAATTCGCCACCCGGGCCGCGGGCCATTGAGGCGCCGGCGATGGAGCTCACGCCCGTCCTGATCGGCGAGATCCTCTCGGGGGTCCTGTTCGCGGCCCTCGTCGGCCTGCTGATGATCGGCTACCCGGTGGCGTTCTCGTTGGGCGGCGCGTCGCTGCTCTTCGGGCTGCTGGGCCACGGGTTCGGCGCCTTCGACCTGACCCTCTTCCGCAGCCTGCCGTCGCGCTATTTCGGCGTGATGACCAACGAGGTCCTGGTTGCCGTGCCGCTGTTCGTGTTCATGGGCGTGATGCTCGAGCGATCCAAGATCGCCGACGTGCTGCTGACCACCATGGGCCAGATCTTCGGCGGGTTGCGCGGCGGCCTCGGCTATTCGGTCATCGCGGTCGGCGCGCTCTTGGCGGCTTCGACCGGCATCGTCGGCGCGACGGTTGTCACTATGGGGATCCTGAGCCTCCCGGCCATGCTGCGCGTCGGCTACGACCCGAAGCTCGCCACCGGGATCATCTGCGCCTCGGGGACGCTGGGGCAGATCATCCCCCCGTCGATCGTGCTGATCTTCATCGGCGACATCCTGCAGGGCGCCAACGCGCAAGCGCAGATGGCGAAGGGCAATTTCACGCCGGACCCGGTGTCGGTGGGCGATCTGTTCGCCGGGGCCTTCATTCCAGGGTTCGTCCTGGTCGGCCTCTACATGGCCTTCGTGCTCTACAAATCGATCGTCAACCCGCAATCCTGTCCGCCCCTGAAGATGACCCCGGCGGAGAAGGCGGGCCTGGGCCGGCGCGTGGTGATCGCGCTCATCCCGCCCTTGTTCCTGATCGTCGCGGTTTTGGGCTCGATCCTGGGCGGCATCGCCACGCCGACCGAATCGGCCTCGGTCGGGGCGCTGGGCGCGATCCTGTTGACCGTCATCAAGATGGCGGCGGAGAAGGTCGCCGGCGCGCGCCATCCCGAGATCGTGGAAAAGGAGCTGTTCTGGTTCTGGCTCCTGTTCATGGGCGCGCTGTTCGTCCTCGGCGGGTGGTTCGGCGCCGGCGGCCTGTTGAGCGCCTTGTCCGCCGTGCTGCTCGCGGTGAGCCTGTTCGTGCTCTCTCAGGCGGACACGCGGCAGACCTTCATGGCGGTGCTGGTCGCGGTCATGCGCTCGACCATGCAGATCACCTCGATGGTGTTCGTCATCCTGCTGGGGGCCTCGGTTTTCTCGCTGACCTTCCGGGGCCTGGGCGGGGATGCCATGGTCGAGGAATTCCTTGTCCAGATGCCGGGCGGGCGCGACGGTGCGCTGTTCGTGGTCATGCTCGTCATGTTCATCCTGGGATTTTTCCTCGACACCTTCGAGATCATCTTCATCGTCGTGCCGATCGCCGGGCCGATCCTGCTCAAGATGGATATCGACCCGATCTGGCTCGGGGTCCTCATGGGGGTCAACCTGCAGACCAGCTTCCTGACCCCGCCGTTCGGCTTCTCGCTGTTCTATTTGCGGGGCGTGGCGCCGCCCGAGGTGGCGACCGGGCACATCTATCGCGGGATCATCCCCTTCGTCGCCATGCAGGTGGCGTGCATGTTCATCCTGTGGGCGTTTCCGGCCATCGCCACCTGGCTGCCCGACCTGATCTACCGCTCCGAAGTCGTGGTGGCGGCGCCCGCCCCGGACATCACGACGCCCGAGGTCGATCCGACCCAGATGGACGAGGATTAAGCGCCTGTCCGCGCGGACGCGCGAGGAGGCGCGCGACGGTGTCGGGGCGGATCGGCAAGACCCGCACCGGCGTGGTCGTCTCGTGTGCCGACCGGTGTCCGGTTTTCGCGCCGGCGCGCGGACGCGATTAGGTGATGTACTTGAAGGCCAGCGCACGAGCGTTGAGAAAGGCCTGCTCGCCGTAGCGCATGTGCAGAATCATGTCCTTGCGCGCCGCCAGGAACGACGCGAAGATCTTCTTGCCGATCGCGTCGGCCTTGTCGCGCTCCTCGGCCATGACCTCGCCGGAGGCTTGGCCGAGCGCGGTCAGGACCTCGTTGGGCGTGCGCCGGATCTGCACCCCGTGCTTGGTCCGCAGCGTCTCGAGCGCGGTGCCGGAGCGCATGTTGAACTCGGCGAGCACGTCGTCGTGGCCCGCCTGGGCGGCGACCGTGATGATCTGCTTGAGGTCGGCGGGCAGCGGGTCGTACTTGCGCTTGTCGACGATCAGTTCCAGGCTGGAGCCGGGCTCATGGAAGCCGGGGCCGTAGTAGAACTTGGCCACCTGGTAGAAGCCGAGGGTCAGGTCGTTGTAGGGGCCGATCCATTCGGTCGCATCGATGGCGCCGGACTGCAACGCCGCGAAGATCTCGCCGCCCGGCATCAGCACGACGCTGGCGCCGAGCTTCTTGATGACCTCGCCGCCGAGGCCCGGCATGCGCTTCTTGAGGCCCTTGTAGTCGTCCACCGACTTGATCTCTTTGCGGTACCAGCCGAGGTACTGAGTGCCGGTATTGCCGGCGATGAACGGCTTGAGGTTGAACGGCGCGTAGAGCTGGTCCCACAACTCCTGCCCGCCGCCGTAATGGATCCAGGCCGTCTGCTCGCCGGCCGTAAGCCCGAAGGGAACCGACGTGAAGAACGCGGTCGCCCGGTGCTTGCCGAGATGGTAATACGAGGCGTCATGGCCGAGCTCGGCGGTCCCGGCCGAGACCGCGTCGAAGACCTGCAGCGCCGGCACCAGTTCGCCGGCCGCGAACACCTTGACGGTGAGCCGCCCGTCGGACATTTGGCCGATGCGCTGGGCGAGCTTCTCGGCGGAGGTTCCCAGACCCGGCAAGCCCTTCGGCCAGCTCGTGACCATGCGCCACTCCATGCGTCCCTGGCTGATGGCGGGCGCGGGGAGGGCGGCGGCGAGCGTGCCAGCCGCCCCGCCGGCGATAAAACTGCGACGTTTCATTCGGCTGTCTCCCTTGAGGTTGGCGGTCCCGAAAGCGCTTGCGGCCTCAGCGGACGGTGGCGCCGAGGGCGCCTTCGAGGCCGGACGTGCCCATTATAGGGAAACCTCGATCGCGCGCAACTGCCGGCCCGGGGCAGGCGCGCGCGTCAGCCCGGCCGGCGGCCCTCCGCCGGCATTTGCCGCCACCCCTCGCGCGTCAACGCCTCAAGCGGCCGGAAGCGCGCCTTGTAGTTCATCTTCCGGCACTCCGCGATCCAGTAACCGAGATAGACGTAGTCGCGCTGCGTGCGTCTCGCCTCCTCGACCAGCCACAGGATCGTGTAGCTGCCAAGGCTGCACCGCTCGTGGTCGGGATCGAAAAAGCTATAGACCGCGGACAGCCCGCGCTCGAGGCGGTCGGCAAGACACGAGGCGAGCAACCCCCCCTTGGGATCGCGGAATTCGACTACGAAACTGTCGAGCGCACCGACTTCGATCATGGTGCGGTAGTCGCGGTAGTCCATCTGCGCCATTTCGCCGTCGCCGTGGCGGGTCTGCTGATAGCGGGTGAACAGCGCATATTGCTCCGGCGTGGCGCGCGCCGGCCGGCGATCGGCAGACAGAACCGCGTTCGCCGCCATGACCCGGCGCCAGGCGCGGCCGGGCACGAAATCGTTGACCGGAATACGAACCGGCACGCAGGCGTTGCATCCCGGGCAGGCCGGCCGGTAGGCGAAACCGAGGCTGCGGCGGAACCCCGCCTCGGACAGGAGGTCGTAGCCGAAGGGCGCCAGCGGCAGCGTGAGATCGGCGAAGATCCGCCGCTCCAGGCGCCCCGGCAGGTACGGACAGGGGGCGGGGGCGGAGTAGTAGAAGCGGGCGGCCTTGGCCGTGACGGTCATCGGCTGATGGGGTGCATGCGCGCAACCGAAACTCGCCCCGTTCGCTAGGGGGCAGCGGACCCAACCCTAGGGCAGGGACGGGCCGCTCCGCAAGGCCGCCTGCGGGGCCGGGTCAGTTCGCGGCCGGGTTGTCGCGCAGCAGCACGATGCTGATCCGGCGGTTGCGCGGATCGGCCGGATCGTCGGCGACCAGCGCTTCCTGGTCGGCCTTGCCGACGACGCGGGTGATCCGGTCGGCGGACAGACCGACCTCGATCAGCGTCCGGCGGCTCGAATTGGCGCGATCGCTGGACAGTTCCCAGTTCGAATACGAGGCGCCGACGGCGAACGGCGTGGAATCGGTGTGGCCGGTGACCGAGATGCGATTGGGCAGGCGCTGGACGACCCGTGCGACGAGGTGCAGGAGCTGGCGCGCGTGCTCGTGGGGCACGGCGGAGCCCAACGGAAACATCGCCGTGCGCGCCTGATCGACGATCTGGATGCGCAGGCCCTCGGGCGTGCGGTCGACGATCAGGTTTTGCGTGAGTTGGCGCAGCTCGGGAATGTCCTGGATCGCCTGGCGCAGATCGTGCTCGGCCGCCGCGAACTGGGCCTCCTCGCGTCGGGCGAGCGCCCGGTTCAGCTCGTCCTCGCTGACCGGCTTGGTGCGCTCGGGCGGCCGCGTCTTGTCGGCGGGCAGCGGGCTGTCGTCGGGCGGCCAGGTCTTGTCCGGCAGGGCGTAGTTGTCCGGCGGCCGGTCGCGAGCTTCGTCCTTTCGGTCGGCCTCCGCTTCCTCCGCGTCCTCGCTCTCCGCAAACACCGGCAGGCTCATGGCAACCCCGCCTGAGGTTCGCGGCAGCGTGTCCGGAGACAGCGTGAGGCCCCCCAACACCCCGCCGCTGCCGCTCATCGATCGCGACACGTATTCGGGCGTGAAATAATTGGCGATGCCGTGCTTCTGCTCGTCGGTGGTGACGTTGAGCAGCCACAGGAGCAGGAAGAACGCCATCATCGCGGTGACGAAATCGGCGTACGCCACTTTCCAGGCGCCGCCGTGGTGCGCATGCTCGCCGGATTTCTTCTTCCGCCGGATGATCACGGGCCGGTTGGGGTCCGCTGCCATGGTTGGCTCAGACCGGCGGCAGCGCGCCGACTGCCTCTTCGACCTCGTAGAAGCTGGGCCGGACGTTGGACAACAACGCCTTGCGGGCGAACTCCACCGCCACCGCCGGGGCGTAGCCCTGCATGTAGGCGAGGATGCCGGCCTTGATGCATTGCAGGTACTTGGCCTGGGCTTCGTAGCGGGCCTTGAGCGCCAAGGCCATCGGGCCGACCATCCCGTAGGACAAAACAATCCCGAGGAAGGTGCCGACCAGCGCCGCGCCGATCAGCTTGCCGAGCACGTCGGGCGGCTCGCTGATCGCACCCATGGTCTTGATGACGCCCAGCACGGCGGCGACGATGCCGAGCGCCGGCAGGGCGTCGCTCACGGTCTGGAAGGCCGAGACGATTTGGTGCTGCTCGGCATGGTGGGTCTCGAGCTCCTCGTCCATCAACGCTTCCATCTCGTGGGCGTTCTCGCTGCCGAGCGTGAGCAGTCGCAAATAGTCGCAAAGGAACGTCATCGCGTGGCGATCGGCCGCGAAGCCGGGAAATTTCCGCCACAGCGTGCTTTCGTCCGGTTTTTCCACATGCGCTTCGAGGACCAGCATGCCCTTGGATTTCGCCAACTTGAAAACCGCGTACAGCAGCGACAGCAGCTCGAGATAGCTGTCCTTGGTATAGGGCGAGCCCTTGAGGACCTGACCAAGCGCCGCGCCCGACTTCTTGATGACGGGCGGGGGATTGGCGATGATGAACGCGCCCACCGCGGCGCCGCCGATGATCACCAGTTCGAACGGCTGGAACAGCACCATGAGCTTGCCGCCGAGGGCGACATAGCCGCCGATCACGCACGCGAACACGGTTCCCAGTCCGACGAAAAACAGCATCGCGACCCTCTGCCAGGAACAGCCCAGCGCTGGCGCGCCGGTCCCAGCATGCCCTGCCAGCATGCCCTGGTAGCGTTAACAAGGCGTTTATCGCGAAAACGCCCGGCCGGCGGCGGACTTACGGCCCGTCGGCGGCGGTGTCGGCGAGCTGGCGGACGGTAAACCCCGCCGCCTCAAGGCGGGTCACGATGTCAGCGAGGTGGGCGGCGTTGCGGGTCTCGATGACGGCGTCGACATCGGCGCGGGTGACGGGCACGTCCTGGAACAGGCGCTGATGGTAGACCTCGATGATGTTGCCGCCGGCTTCGGCGATGGCGCCGGTGACCCGCGCCAGCATGCCCGGCACGTCGCCGATCTCGACCCGCAGCCGCGCGATCCGTCCGTCGCGGGCCAGCCCGCGCATCAGGATCGAGGCGAGAATGCGGGGATCGATATTGCCGCCCGACACGACCAAGCCGAGCTTGAGCCCCTGGAAGCGGCCGGGCTCCGTTAGCACGGCGGCCAAAGGCGCCGCGCCGGCGCCTTCGGCGACCAGCTTCTCCTCGGTGAGCAGCAGGTTGACGGCGCGTTCGAGTCGGGCCTCGGAGACCAGCAGCACCTCCTCGACGAACTCGGCGACGACCTCGCGGGTGAGCGTGCCTGGCTCCTTGACGGCGATGCCCTCGGCCAGCGTCGAGCCGCCGGGCGGCGGCCCCGCGGGGCCGCCGAGGGCGCGGGCCATCGCCGGATAGAGCGCGGCCTGGACGCCGAACAGACGGATCTTGGGCTTGAGCGCCTTGGCGGCGATCGCCATGCCGGCGATCAGGCCGCCCCCGCCCACCGGCACCACGAGGGCATCGAGATCGGGCGTCGCTTCCAGCATTTCGAGCGCCACCGTCCCTTGCCCGGCGACGATCAGCGGGTCGTCGTAGGGGTGGATGAAGGCGAGTCCCTCGCGCTCCCCGATTCCCTCGGCGAACGCGGCGGCTTCGGACAGACTCTCGCCCTCGAGGCGCACCCGCGCTCCCCAGGCGGAGGTCCGCTCGATCTTGTTGAAGGGCGTGCCCTTGGGCATGACGATCGTCGCCGGGATGCCGAGGCGCTGGCAATGATAGGCGACGCCTTGGGCGTGGTTGCCGGCCGACATCGCGACCACGCCGCCTCGCCGGGCGCCCGCGTCGAGCCCCAGCAGCTTGACCAGCGCCCCGCGCGGCTTGAACGACCCGGTGAGCTGGAGGCATTCGAGCTTGAGGACGATCTCGGCCCCGACGAGCGCCGACAGCCGCCGCGCCGCCACGCTCGGCGTGCGCGCGACCTGCCCCTCGATGCGGCGGGCGGCATCGCGAATGGCGGCGAGGTCGGGGCGCATGCGGGCTTAAGGGTCGGGCCTCGGACGTGAAGGCGACTATACAGCGACCGGGCGGAGGAGGGGCGATTTCGAGGCTGGCGGCCAAGTCACAGCGCCATCGCCCGGGTACTAGCGCGGGGCCAAGGTCAAGACATCGTAGCCTGCGGCGCCCAGCGAGGCGCGGTCGCCGGCGATGGTGAAATGCTCGCCGTCCGCCCAGCGTTGCGCGAGGTCGCCCCAATGGCGCGAGCGCGGATGCCCCGACTGCCCGGGCGCGACCATGAACCGCGAGGCGTCGAGATCGGCAAGGTCGTAGATCGCGCGCAGGCCCGCGCCATGGACATGGGCGAAGGGCTCGACGTCGCTCCCCCGGGCGGCGCCGCGATTGATGGTGAAGTAGTCGCCGTGCGTGGCGACACGGAATCCGACCAGGTCGCGGACCACCGGCAGGCGCGAGAACACGGCGTGGCGGAACGGGGCGTAATGCGCATCGCCCCAGCGCCAGCGGCTCATGTCGGCGCCGTACCGGTCCGATAATTCGTCGATCGCCTGTGCGAGCGCGGCTTCGATCCGGGTAGCGCAGGTCTCGACCTCGGCTGTGCGGAGTTCGTCGCAGAACAACGAGGTACCGGCGAAGGCGGCGTGCAGCATTGCCGGCCGCTCGCGGAAGAGGAGGCTACCCGCGTCGATGTCGACGCCGAGGAGCGCGCGCGCCAGCGCCCGCATCCAGGCGCTGAAGATCAGCGGTTCCGGCCGCTCGCGGGCCATGGTTCCGTCCCAGGCCGCGAGCATCGCCAGCCCGCGCCGGCTGGCCGCATGCCGGGGGGCGAGCCCGTCGAGCCGGGCCAGGATTTCGCGGGCGAAAAGCGAGACCGGATCGGCGAGAATCGCCGCCATGCCGGGAATGTCGGCGCGGGGGGTGGCGTCGAGGATCTCGGCGATCCGCAAGGCGCGGTAGGGCGCGTCCCAGTCGCGGCCGATGAACACCGGATAGTCCGCCGGCACGAGGCGGTTGTTGGCATTGACGATGCGTCCGGCCGCCGGATTGAAGGCGTGGGGAAGCGCTTCGAAGGGGACGAACCCGTCCCAGTCGAAAGCGCCCGTATCGCCCGGCCGCGGCAGCCAGCCGTCGCCCGACTTGCGGCGCGGCAGGCGGGCGGGGCTGTAGAAGCCGATGTTGCCGTCGATGTCCGCATAGACGATGTTCTGCATCGGCTCGTGCCAATCGCGGAGCGCGGCCACGAACTCGTCCCAGTCGCGGGCCCGGTTCACGCCCATGAGCGCCTCGGCGGTGCGGTCGCTCGCGTAATACGCCGGCGAGGCCAGCGCCACGACCTGGGCGGGCGCGACCACGGCCGCGGCCAGGCTCACGTCGGAGATCACCACCCCATGGCGGGTCGAGCGCACGACGAGCTCGACATCGCTCTTACCCTTGACCTTGATCGTCTCGCGACGCGTGGCGAAAGGACGCCAGCCCTCGGGCGTCAGGTAGCGGTCGGGGTCGGCGGGATCGAGGCGTTCGATGAACAGGTCGTGGATGTCGGCGTTGGTGGTGGTGAGGCCCCAGGCGATGCGCCGGTTGTGTCCGAGGACCACCGACGGCACGCCGGGCGCGGTCGCGCCGACCAGCTCCAGGCCCGGGGCGGACAAGCGCGCGAGGTACCAATGGCCGGGCGCGCCGAGCGCAAGGTGCGGATCGTTGACCAGGATCGGCTTGCCCGAGGCCGTGTGCCGCCCGGCGATCACCCACTGGTTGGAGGCCTGCGCCGGCCCCACGGGCGCCAGGGCCCCGGCGAGGCGGTCCCAGGCGAGGCCGCGGCCGAGCTCAGCGAGCTCGCGCAGCGTCGTGGCGCCGTCGTCCGGCCATTCGGGCCAGAGCTGAGCGATCATCTCCGGCGGCCAGCGTTGGGCGAGCCGGGCGCGCGTGATCTCGTCGCGCCAGTTGCCCGACAGTTGTAGCGCCATGAGCCTGCCCCACAACAGCGAGTGGTAGGGTTGCCATGGCTCCGGCCGGTGACCGAACAACACCAGAAACTCGGGCGGCAGCGGGCCCGGCCGGTTGTCGAGGAAGGCGTTGACGCCGGCCGCGTAGGCATCGAGGCCGGCGCGCGAGGCAGGCGATAGCGCGGCCAGGCTCGCCTCGGCCTGGGCGGCGAGACCGAGGAGGCGCATGAAGCGGTCGGAATCGATCGCCGCCGGGCCGGTCACCTCGGAGAGCCGGCCCTGGCCCGTGAGGCGCATCATCTCCATCTGGCCGAAGCGGTCCTGGGCGTGGACGAAGCCCAGCGCGAACCAGGCATCGGCCGCCTGGGCGGCGAAGATGTGCGGGACTCCATTGCGGTCGCGGATGATCTCGACCTCCGCCGCGAGCCCCTTGAGCCGCACCGTCCCCGAGGTCTGCGGCAGCGAGGCGCGAAGATAGGCCTCCGCGCCGGCCAGGACGGCCAGCGCCAGCAAGGCGAGCGCCGCCAGGCCGCGGGCGATCCAGGTCACCGTCGGCGCCATGCCGGGGATCCCGACCGGTCGGTGCCCCGGCGAGGACTCGCTACGTCATGTTGAGGATGATGGTCTTCTTCTGCGTGAAGTGATCGAGCATGGCCTCGAGCGAGCCTTCCCTGCCGAGCCCCGACTGCTTCACCCCGCCGTAGGACATGCTGGGCTGCACGACCAGGTTTTGATTGACCTGGACGAAGCCGGCCTGGAGGCGGCGCGTGGCGTCGAGCGCCGTCCTGAGATCGCGGGTCCACAGCGTGGCGGCAAGCCCGTAGTCGCTGTCGTTGGCCGCCGCGATGACCTCCTCGTAGTCGGTCCACTCGATGACGCAGGTTACGGGGCCGAAGATTTCCTCGCGCGCCACCCGGCTGTCATTGGCGAGGCCGGTGAAGATCGTCGGCCGGATGAACAGCCCGTCCTTGAGCTTCGGGTCCGCCGGCACGGCGGAACATTCATGCGCGACGGCGCCGGGCGTTTCCTTGCCGATCTTGATGTAGGACCGGACCTTGTCGAATTGCGGGCGCGAAATGATGGTGCCGATGTCGGTCGCCTCGTCGAGCGGGTCGCCGATCTTCATCGCGTCGACTTTCTCCTTGAGCTTGGCGACGAAGGCGTCGTGCACCGTGGCGTGGACGAAGATGCGGCTGGCCGCGGTGCAGCTCTGGCCTTGGCGGGTGAAGCGCATGCCGGCGACGGCGCCGGCGACGGCGCGATCGAGATCGGCGTCGGCCATGACGATCATCGGGCTCTTGCCGCCGAGCTCGAGGGTCACCGGGATTAGCTTGTCGGCGGCGGTCTTGTAGACGATCCTGCCGGTCTCGACCGAGCCGGTGAAGGTGATCTTGCCGACCTTGGGATGGGCGACCAGGGGGGCGCCGCACTCGGGACCGAAGCCCGAGAGAATGTTGAGCGCGCCGGGGGGCAGCACTTGATTCATGATCTGGCAGGCGCGCAGGACCGCGAGCGGCGCCTCCTCGGCCGACTTGACCACGACCGCGTTGCCGGCGACCAGCGCCGGCGCGATCTTGAGCGCCATCAGCATCATCGGCGCGTTCCAGGGAAGGATCGCGCCGACCACCCCGATCGGCTCGCGGGTCGTCAGCGTCAGCATGTCGGTGCTGAACGGCACGGTTTCGCCCTTGAGCTCCGAGCCGAGCCCGCCGTAATACACGAACACGTCGGACAGCACCGAGGCCTCGACCCGGCTCTCGGTGCGCAGCGCCTTCCCGGTTTCGAGCGCCACCAGGCGGCCGAGCTCCTCGACATGCTCGTTCAAGGCCCGCCCGCATTCCGCTACCAGCTTGCCGCGCTGGCGGGCGGCGAGCCTCGCCCAGCCGCTCTGCGCCTTGAGCGCCGCGGCGACGGCGAGATCGACGTCCGTCTTTTCGCCGAGCGCGGCCTCGCCGATCTTCCGCCCGGTGGCCGGGTTGACGACCGGGAATGTCTTGCCCGAGACGGATGGCGTCAACGCGCCGGAGATCAGGAGCTTGCCCGACAGCTGGCCCGCGAGCGCCAGCGGATCGAGGAGCGGGGACAGCACGTTCGATGCGGTCATGGCATTACTCCAGTCGGTTGGAGGTTGAGTTCCGCGAGGATGGCGGCGCGGTCGCCGTCGAGATCGGGGGCCGGCGGACGGGTGGTCGGATCGGGAAATCCCGACAGCTTGATCGGGTTGCCGACCAGCTTGACCGGACCGGCGAGCGGATCCTCGACCGTCACGATCATGTTCCGGGCGGCGACCTGCGGGCCCGCGACCGCCTGGCCGACATGGTTGATCGGACCCGCCGGCACGCCCGCCTCATCGAGCACCGCGAGCCAGTGGGACGTCGGCCGGCCGGTCAACACCGATTCCAGTTCCGCCTTGAGGGCGTCGGCGTGGCGGTTGCGCGAAGCGTTGGTCTTGAAGCGCTCGTCGTGGGCCAAGTCCCGGCGCCCGAGCGCCTCGCACAGCTTGACGAACATGGAATCGTTGCCGGCGGCGATGATGAGGTTGCCGTCGGCGGTCGCAAACACCTCGAACGGAGCGATCGTGGGATGGCGCGCGCCCAAGGGGCCCGGGACTTGGCCGGTGACGAAATAACGCATGATGGCGTTCTCGAGCAGGGCGAGCTGGCAGTCCAGCATCGCGATATCGACCTTGGTCGCCTCGCCGGTCCGCTGGCGGTGGTAGAGCGCGGTCATGACGCCGATGGCGGCATAGAGCCCGGCCCCGATATCCCCGAGCGACATGCCGATGCGGGTCGGCGGTCCGCCCGCCTGCCCGGTGACGCTCATGATGCCGCCCATGCCCTGCACGACCATGTCGTAGGCCGGCCGGCCGGAGTCCGGACCGCTGTGGCCGAAGCCCGAGGCGGCGGCATAGATGAGCCGCTTGTGGCGGGCGTGCAGCGTCGCCCAGCCGTAGCCGAGCTTCTCCATGGTGCCGGGGCGGAAATTCTCGACCAGCACGTCGGCGCGCTCGAGGAGCTTCTCGAACACCGCCCGGTCGGCCCCGTCCTTGAGGTCGAGGGCGAGGCTTTCCTTGCCGCGATTGATCGACATGAAATAGGCCGATTTCCCCTTGACGAAGGGGCCGTAGTGGCGCGCGTCGTCGCCCTTGTCCGGCGGCTCGACCTTGATCACGCGCGCGCCGAGCTCGGCCATCAGCAGCGTGCAATAGGGACCCGCAAGGATGCGGGATACATCGACCACGGTGATGCCGGAAAGCGGACCCGATCGCGTCATGGTTCGAGCGTCCAAGGATGGAGAAGCTCGTTACATAGCCGACCGCGATGCGGCCGGCAACGTTCACCGGCGCCGGGCGAGGAGGCCCAAGAGTTGGTTGGCGACCACCGCGGCGACCACGATCAGGCCGCCCGCAAGCGCCAGCGCGCTCGGCTGCTCGCCGATCCCGAGCCACACCCAGAGCGGCCCGAGGATGACCTCGAGCAGCGCCAGCAGGCCGACCTCGGGCGCCGAGAGATGGCGGATGGCCAGGGTCACCAGCAGGCATCCCAGGCCGACCTGGAAGAACCCCATGACCGCGAGCAGCGCGATGTCGCGGGCCGAGGCCATGAGCGGCCAGGCGATCGGCAAGGCGGTCGCGGTCGCATAAAGCCCCGCCAAAAGGACCGTCGGCACCATGTCGGTGGTCTGCCCGAAGCGGCGCAGCATCACGAGGTTGACCGCCATCGCCAACGGCATGACAAGCCCGACGACAATGCCGGCCAGCCCGCCCGATCCCAGCGAGTCGGCGGACATGACCGCGATGCCGGCGAGCGCCGCCGCCATCATCAGCCAGGTCCCCGCAGCGACGCGCTCGTGCAGCAAGAGGCGCGAGATGAGCGCCGTGACGAAGGGTTGCAGGGCCATGATCACGTGGGTGTTGGCCACGGTGGTGAGCGTGAGCGCCAGGATGAAGGAGAAAAAGGTCGCGGCCAGCATCAACCCGGAGAAGGCGCCGGCCCAGCCGACGCCGCGGATGCGAACCAGCATCCGGCCGCGATGCCAGACGGCCAGCAATGCGGCCAGAAAAACCGACATGAACAGGGAACGCCAGAACACGATCTCCCAGCCGTCGACCACCGAGAGGTTGCGCACGATGAGACCACCCGTGCTCCAGCACACCGTGGCGCCGACCATCAGGAGGACTCCGGTGAGGCGGTTGGGGCGCGCTTCGGCCGCGGTCACGCCGGTTGCTCATCGCCGCGGATGATCGCCGCGCCGACCTTCCGCCATGACGGCGCGAGGAGGGCGGACGAGAGGCCGCCGCGGGGGGACGAAACCACGGGCATGGCGGGGTCGGAATTGCGGCCGAGGGAAGCGGCCGATCGGAGGGAGTCGGGCGCGGGTTGTAGCCGGGGCCGCGGCGATTTGTCCAGGGCCCCTGGCGCGGCGGCGCCGACATCGGTTAAATGCACGCCATGACGCCGCGCTTCGAGGAATTTTCCGCCCTCGCGCCAGGCGGGTTCACCCGCCTCGCCTATGCCGAGTGGGGACCGGGGGCGGTGGCGCGCACGGTGGTCTGCGCCCACGGCCTCACCCGGCTTGGCCGCGACTTCGACGCGCTCGCCGCGGCCTTGGCGCGGGAGGGCATGCGGGTCGTGGCGCCCGACATGCCGGGCCGCGGTCGCAGCCCCTGGCTTGCCCGCAAGGAGGATTATTCCTATCCGTTCTACGTCGCGGCCATGGCGGCCCTCATCGCCCGGCTCGGCGTCAAAGAGGTCGCCTGGGTAGGCACCTCGATGGGCGGCATCATCGGCATGATGCTGGCCGCCCAGCCCGGCACGCCGGTCACCCGACTGGTGCTCAATGACATCGGCGCCTTCATCCCAAAATCGGCCCTCGAGCGTGTGGCGCAATACATCGGCGCCGACCCGCGGTTCGACGACCTCGACGGCGTCGAGGCCTATCTGCGGCGCGTGCATGCGCCCTTCGGCCAGCTCACCGACGACCAGTGGCGGCACCTCGCGCGCCACTCCGCCGTGCCGACGGCGGCGGGCTTGCGCCTGCGCTACGACCCGGCGATCGCCCAGGTGTTTGCGGACGGCCCGCTCGACGACATGGCGCTGTGGCCGGTCTGGGACCGGATCGCCTGCCCGGTGCTGGTGATTCGCGGCGCCGAGTCCGACCTTTTGCTTGCAGGCACCGTCGCCGAGATGGGCCAGCGCGGCGCCGCCGCGGCGAGCGCCATGGTGCGGACCGCCGTGATCCCCGGATGCGGCCATGCGCCGGCGCTCATGGATGAGGACCAGATCGCGCTCGTCCGGGGGTTCTTGGCGGCATGCTGATCCCCTATGCCGACGACAACCCGACCGCGATCGCGCCGGTTCTCACCATCGTCTTGATCGCGGCCTGCGGGCTGGTGTTTCTCTATCAGCTGGGATTGCAGGGGCGGGCGGCAGAGCGCTTCGTGCTCGGCTTCGGCATGGTCCCCGCCGTGGTGTTCGGCGAAACGCGACTGCCGGCGGGCATCCCGACCCTGCCGAGCTGGTTGACCGTGCTCAGCTCGATGTTCCTGCACGGCGGCATCCTGCATCTGGCCGGCAACATGCTGTACCTGTGGGTGTTCGGGAACAACATCGAGGATGCGATGGGGCATGGCCGGTTCCTCGTCTTCTATCTGTTGTGCGGGATCGCGGCGGCGATGACGCAGGCGCTCGCCGATCCGGCCTCGAGCGTGCCGATGATCGGCGCCAGCGGCGCGATCTCGGGCGTGCTCGGCGCCTATCTCGTGCTTCACCCCCGTGCCAAAATCCGCGTGTTCCTGTTCCTCGGCGTGTTCTTCACGCGCTTCAATCTGGCCGCGCTGTGGGTGCTGGGCTGGTGGATCGTGGTCCAGTTCGCCAACCTGATGATGGCCGGGGAAGGCGAGGGCGGCGTGGCGTGGTACGCCCATATCGGCGGCTTCTTCGCCGGCATGGCGCTGATCCCGGCCTTCCGGCGCAAGAACGTGCCGCTGTTCGCGGGCGGCCGGCGGGTGGGCCCGTGGGAGCGGCGCGGACCCTGGGGCTGAGCGATGATCGACGGCTTTCCCGCCTTCCGCCCGCGCCCGCCGTGGCTGACCGGCGACCTCCAGACGCTGCGCAACTTCCTGCGCCGGCCGCGTCTGGACCTGTCGGCGTGGCCCCGCCGGCGGCTCGAATTGCCGATGCGCGACGGCAGCGGCGACCGGCTGGTGGGCGAGCTCAATTCTCCCCCGACGCCGGCCGGCAAGCCGCTCGTGGTCCTGGTCCACGGCCTCTCGGGTTGCGCCGAAAGCCCGTACGTGCTCGCCTCGGCGCGCCATTTCCTCGGGCTCGGCCATGCCGTGCTGCGGCTCAACCTGCGCGGCGCCGGCGCCAGCCGGGCGCTGTGCCGGTTCCAGTACCATGGCGGCCGCAGCGCCGATTTCGCCGCCGCGCTCTCCGGCCTCGACCCGGACTTGCTCGAGCCGGGGGTGTTCGCGGTCGGCTATTCGCTCGGCGCCAACATGGTGCTCAAGTACCTGGCGGAAGCCGGCGCCAAGGGACCCGTGCGGGCCGCCGCCGCGGTTTCAGCCCCCATCGATCTCAAGGCGGCGAGCCTGCGGCTGATGGCGAGGCGCAACCTCCCCTACGCGCTGTACCTGCTGGGCCGCATGCGCCTGGAGGCGCTGGCGCCGGCGGCCGAGATCAACGAGGCCCAGCGCAGCGCGGTGTTGAGCGCGCGCACGGTTTACGAATTCGACGACGTTTTCACCGCCCCGCGCAACGGCTTCAACGGGGCCGAGGAGTTCTACGAGAAGAATTCGGCCCGCGTGTTCCTGCACCGGGTCGGCGTGCCGACGCTGATCGTCTGCGCCAAGGACGATCCCTGGATTCCCGCCTCGGCCTACCAGGGGCTCGATTGGCGAGCCAACGCCAACCTCGTGCCGCTGCTGCCCGAGGCCGGCGGCCATGTCGGATTCCATGGCCAAGGATCCCGCACGCCGTGGTCCGACCTTTGTATCGCCCGGTTCTTCGACCGGGTCGCGTCCTAACGCCGGCGGGGGCGTTCAGGCCTTCAGGCTCTCCGCGGCGGCCGGGGCGGCGTAGGTGAGGATGCCGTCGGCGCCGGCGCGTTTGCAGGCCAGCAGGGTCTCGATCACCACCCGGCGGTCGACCCAACCGCGCTCGATCGCGCCCATCAGCATCGCGTACTCGCCCGACACCTGGTAGACGAAGGTCGGCGCGCCGAACGCGTCCTTCACCCGCCGCACGATGTCGAGATAGGGCAGGCCGGGCTTGACCATCACCATGTCGGCGCCTTCCGCGAGGTCGAGCGCGACTTCCCGCAGCGCCTCGTCGCTGTTGGCGGGGTCCATCTGGTAGGTCCGCTTGTCGCCCCTGCCGAGGCTGGGCGCCGAGCCGACCGCCTCGCGGAACGGCCCGTAAAACGCCGAGGCGTACTTGGCGGCGTAGGACAGGATCCGGACCGCCTCGAAGCCGGCGCGATCGAGGCCATCGCGGATCGCGCCCACCCGGCCGTCCATCATCTCCGAGGGCGCGATCACGTCGCACCCGGCCTCGGCCTGGGCCAGCGCCTGCTTGACGAGGACGCCGATGGTCTCGTCGTTGACCACGTAGTCGTCCCGCACCAGGCCGTCCTGGCCGTGGCGGGTATAGGGGTCGAGCGCGACATCGCAAATGACGCCGATCCCGGGGACCGCCTTCTTGACCGCGCGCACGGCGCGACAGACCAGGTTGTCCGGGTTGCACGCCTCCTCGGCGTCCTCGGATTTCAGCGCCGGCGGCACGAACGGGAACAGCGCGATGGCCGCAATCCCGAGCTTGACGGCGCGCCGCGCGTCCTTGGTGAGCTCGTCGATCGATAGGCGCGCGACGCCGGGCATCGAGGATACCGGCGTTCGCTTGCCCTTGCCTTCGCGCACGAAGATCGGCCATATGAGGTCGCTTGCCGCCAGCCGATGTTCCGCCACCAGCGTCCGCGACCATTCATCGCGGCGGTTGCGGCGGAGCCGGGTGCGGGGGTAGGCCCCGAAGAAGCCAAGGCGTGCGGCCATGGCCCTTATTAGCCGCTGGGGCCGGTCTTGTCACCAGGCCGGTTGACCGCGGCGGGGCGGCCCCTTACATCAGCGGCGATGGACTTCGAGCTCAGCGAGGAACAGCGCGCCTTCCGGGACCTGGCGCACGGCTTCGCCGCCGAGAAGATGGCGCCCTTCGCCGCCGATTGGGACGAGGGGCATGTATTCCCGGTCGCCACTCAAACACCGTTCACTTGAGGATCACCGACACGTCGCGCGACCCAGGGTTGACACTGAAGGCAGCGCGTCCCAGAATTTCCGGATTGGACAAAGCCGCGCGTTTGAACACTGGCAAGTTCGTTCCATCCGTCGTCCTTGCCGACGGCGAGAACAGGCCATCGAGGTCTGACCCGTGAGCCTCTCGGCCAAGCTTCTGGCAAAACGTCCAATCTTCACAGACCAGTTCCGGCCATTCGGCAAGCTTCGATCGCAGGTCTTTCGTCGACCCGGTGAACGCGCACCGAAAGTATCGATAATATGCCGTCCAGGGGTGGGAAGGATCAGTCAAGACGTCTCGCGCATGGTGATGTTGGACCTCGTCCCGAGCCGTCTCGAGCTCGAGAGCGCCGTAGAATACCGGCCACGAGCCATCCGAGAAGCGGGTCTTTGGACCATATATGCCGCCAAGCCTTGCCTTTCGCTTGAACGGTCCGTCGAGCAGGTCGGTCACCTCGGAAGGCGTGGCGTCGCGGCCGAGAATATTCAGCACCTCGCCGGCATCCATCGATCCAAGATCGATGCCAACGCGGCGTTCTAGCAAATCGAGTGCGTCGCGCATGTTGGCGAAGCGATAGGCGGTGGCCGCATCCTCGAATGCGTCGAGATCGGCGAGGGAGCTATCGTCCGGCGACGTATTCGACAAATTGCTTCACCGTCAGCAAGTCCTCGATCTCGCCCTGAAGCATGACTTGTATGGGGCTTTTACCTTCAAGCCCGGGCGCGGATTTCCGAAGCCAAGCACGCTCCGTCGCTTCGTCCTCGAACAGTTGAAAGAGCGCCTCGTAAATCCAGAACAGATATCGGAACCGGGCCTTCATATCGGGGCCGCGAAGGCTCGTCACGCCAGACAGCAAGTCGCGCACCAATCTGACGTCCTCGAACCCCAAGAGGATCGCCAGCTCCGCCTCGCTCAGGTCCCACGACGTTTTCAGCTTCGCCAAGACCTGAACGGGACCGCTGACCCTGCCGCGCAGAGCGGTCCCGGATGGAACCTGCGGCTGGTCCGCCTTCGGATGAGGCGCATCGAAC
>JBQTIU010000087.1:0-15054 GCA_052387815.1 Pseudomonadota bacterium | reverse complement strand
GCCCGAGCGGACGAGGGCGTCGATCTCGCTCCGCGCGAACGGCCGCCAGGCGACCACGGCGCCGTCCTTGGGCGCCGCCACCGGGCCGGTTTCGGCGAGGCGGCCGGGCGCCGCGAAGGCCAAGGCGGCCAACCCGACCAGCCCGATGAGCGCGAGCCGGCGCCGTTCGGGCGCCAGCCTGCCCGCGGCCCACAGGGCGGCGAGCGCCGCGGCCAGCAAGACAGCGACGACGACGGCCGCCCCCGTGCCCACCTGCGCCGCCAGCACGCTCAACAGCCACAGCGCGGTCGCCGCCAGGGCGAGTCCCAGGAATTGGCGCAACCGGATCATCCATGCTCCGGGCCTGGGCAACCAAGCTGCCGCGCCCGGGAACGCGGCGAGGGCGAGGTAGGGCAAAGCGAGACCGAAGCCCAGCGCCGCAAACACGGCGAAAATCTCGACCGGCCCGCGGGCGAGCGCGAAGCCGGCCGCCGTGCCGAGGAACGGCGCCGAGCATGGCGTCGCCAGCAAGGTCGCGAAGGCGCCGGTGGCGAAGGCGCCGGCCCGGTCCGCGTGCGCGCCGCCGGCGGGCACGTATGACTCAAGCGCCTCGGCGACGAAGCCCGGCAGGTGGATGTCGAACCAGCCCCACAGATTGGCTGCGAACAGCGTCAGCAGCAGGCCCATGAAGACGAGGAACATCGGCTCCTGGAACTGGATGCCCCAGCCGATCGCATGTCCGGCGCCCCTCAGCGCCACCATGCCGAGGGCGAGCGCCAGGAAGGCGGTCAGGATGCCGGCCGCCGAGGCAAGGAAGCTCGCGCGCACGGCCGCGCGCTCCGACCCGCCATGGCGGATGACCCCGAGCAGCTTGAGGGACAGGACCGGCAACACACAGGGCATCAAATTGAGTATGAGCCCACCCAAGATCGCCAAGGCGAGGATGGCGAGGAATTCGCCGGCCACTGCCGAGGGAGCCGAGCCGCGTTCGAGCGCCAGGCGGCGCTCGAGCGCGCGCGTGCCATCGACCAGGGTGAGGGTCACGCTGGCGTCGAGGAGGTCGGCGGCTGGGGCGCGGCCGTCGGCGCGCGCCGGCAAGCGCAGGACCGCCCGCCGTCCGCCCTCGGCGAAGGACGTGGCGGGCCGGCCGAACGTCCAGCCGGGCGCGCCCTCGACGAACACATCGGGCGCGGCGAAGGGCGTGCCGGCGCGAGCGACGACCACCAGCTGCGGCGCGGCGCCGCCCACCCATTCGCCGCGCTCGATCGACAGGCCCGCGCTCTCCGACCCCAGATCCGGAACCGGAACGCGGGCATTGAAGCGGGCGATGAGGTGGGCGTGCGGGCTCGGCGCGGCGCGCCCGGCCGGCAGCGCGAGCGCCAGCCGGTCGGTGACAGGGATGCAGATTTTCTCGCACACCAGGTAATCGAGCGCGAGCATCAATGCCAGCATCTCGCCCGGGCGCTCAAGGCGAGCCTCGATCGGCAGCACGACCTCGCCGCCATAGCCGAAGGTGTCGAGGCCGAACAGCTCGAAGCGCTCGGGCGCCGGCCAGCGCAAGCTCGCCCCCGCCAGGTTCCGCGATCCCGCCCAATCGGGGCGCGGGGGGTAGCCGGCATCGCCCGGCGAGCGCCAATAGATCTTCCATCCCGGGTCGAGCCGGAACTGCAGGCCAAGCCGCAGCGTCTCGGCGGTGCCGACCGCTTGGGCGGCGGCGAGCAAGCGGACCCGGGCATGGTCGTTGATCGCCCACGCCGAGGCGGAATCGGCCGCCAGCACGGACGCCGGCGCGAGCCCGGCGAGCCCGAGCGCGATGGCAACCATCGACCAGCGAAGCTTCGCGCCCACATTCATCAAGCCAGCCTCGAACGGTCTGCCGCGCCGGCTCCTTCCGCCCCCGGGTTCCCGCCCAGCATATATAGGATTAGCGGGGTGGCGGAAAACCCACTTTGTCGTGAGCGGCGGCCTCCGCCTCATTCCCGAACCTAATCGCATCTGGTAAAGTGGCTTTTCGGCTGCTCCGGTATATTATATATAGACCTTTCATGGGCGCAGGCGTGCAGCTGCCGACCTTCCTCGTCGGCCATCTTCTGGTGGCGATGCCGCAGATGAGCGATCCGCGTTTCGAGCGCTCGGTCATCTTCCTGTGCGCCCACAGTGCCGACGGCGCGATGGGCCTGGTCGTGAACAAGCTGTTCGATCGCCTGACCTTCAACGACCTCTTGGAACAGCTCAACATCGAGACCCGGGCGGAGGCCAAGCAAATCCGGATCCATTTCGGCGGGCCGGTCGAATCGGGCCGCGGCTTCGTGCTTCATTCCGACGACTACGTGCGCGACAGCACGCTCGTCGTGCCCTCCGGCTTTGCGCTCACCGCGACCATCGACATCCTCAAAGCCATCGCCGCCGGCGCCGGTCCGCGCCACAGCCTGTTGGCGCTCGGCTATGCCGGCTGGGGGTCGGGCCAGCTCGAAAGCGAGATCGGCGCCAACGGTTGGCTCGCCGTGCCGGCCGACGCGAAACTGGTGTTCGACCCCGAGCTCGACCGCAAATGGCAATCGGCGCTCGCCAAGGTGGGCGTCAACCTGACGACCCTGTCCGGCCAGTCGGGCCGCGCGTGAGCCGAATTCCTTCGAGCCGGGCGGCCAAACTCTCGTAAGCTTCGAGCCGGCTGAGCGGTCCCAGCGCCGCCAGCGTCGGCTGGCCGGCGAAGATGCGGGCGGCGAGCCGCGCCATGTCCTCGGCGCCGACCGCGTCGATGCGCCGGGCGATTTCCTCGACCGGGATCGGCCGGCCGTAGATCAGAATCTGCGAGCCGAGCGCGTCCATCCGCGCGCTCGTGCTCTCGAGCGACATCAGCAGGCCCGCCTTCATTTGCGCGCGCGCCCGGCGCACCTCGTCCTTCTTGGCCGGCAGCCGCGCCCGCTGGAGCTCCTCCGCCAGCACGGCGATGAGCTCGGCCACTTCCTTCTCCCCGGTCCCGGCATAGATGCCGAAGATCCCGCTGTCGAGGTAGGAGCCCGAGAACGAATAGACCGAATAGCACAGGCCGCGCTTCTCGCGGATCTCCTGGAACAGGCGCGACGACATGCCGCCGCCGAGCATGGTCGACAGCACGGCGGCCGTGAAGTAGTCGGGATCGCCGAACGACACGCCGGGGAACCCGAGGACGAGATGCGCTTGCTCCAAATCCTTGTCCTCGCAGAACGCGCCGCCGGCGTAGCGCGCCGGTTCGCCCGCGCCCGAGCCGTTGGCCGGCAGCTCGGAGAGCTGTTGCGCCGCCTTCGCCACCAAGTCGTCGTGATCGACCCGTCCCGCCGCCGCCAGCACCATGGCCCTGGCCCCGTAATGCTGCTGGCGGTAGTCGATGAGGGCTTGGCGCGGCAGGCGCTCGATGAGCTCGGCCTTGCCCAGGACCGGCCGGCCCAGCGCCTGGCCGGGATAGGCGGTCGCCTGGAAATGGTCGAAGATGATGTCGTCGGGCGTATCGCTCGCCTGGCCCAGTTCCTGGAGCACGACCACGCGCTCGCGCGCCAGCTCGTCGGGATCGACGACCGAACGCAGCACGATGTCGGAGAGGATGTCGAGGGCGAGCGGCAGATCGTCCTTGAGGACCTTGACGTAATAGGCGGTCTGCTCGCGCCCCGTATGCGCGTTCATCTGCCCGCCGACCGCCTCGATCTCCTCGGCGATCTGGCGCGCCGAGCGCCTCGTCGTGCCCTTGAAGGCCATGTGCTCGAGGAGGTGCGCGACCCCGTTGGCCTCGGCCCGCTCGTGACGCGTGCCCACGCCCACCCAGATGCCGACCGACACGGTTTCGACCGAGTCCATGGCGTCGGTGGCGACGCGCAACCCGTTGGCCAAGGTCGACACCCGGATGCTCATGCCGCGACCCTCGCCTGGCCGCGCACGTAATCCTTGACCGCGGCGAGATCGTTGGGGAGGTCGCTGACCCGCTCGGGCCGCGCCAACAGGTCGGCGAGCGGGGGCGGAAGCCGCGGCCTGATCCCGGTCGCTCTCGCGACCGCGTCGGGGAACTTGGCGGGATGGGCGGTGGCCAGCGTGACCATCGGCACGCCCGCCTGGCGCCGGCATTGGGCGGCCGCATAGAGCCCGACCGCGGTATGCGGGTCGACGAGCGCGCCCGTCTCGGCCAACATGCGCGCGATCGTGGCAAGCGTCTGTTCATCATCGGCCCGCGCGCCGTCGAACAGGCGCCCCAGCCGCCTGCGGCGATCGGCCGACAGCCGGAAGAGGCGGCGCTGGCGGAAGCGCTGCATGATCGCGGCGACGGCCGGGCCGTCGCGATCGGCGAGCTCGAACAGCAAGCGCTCGAAATTGCTCGCCACCTGGATGTCCATGCTCGGCGAGGGCGACGGCTCGACGGCGGCGATCCGCATCTCGCCGGTGGCGAGGCACCGGGCAAGGATATCGTTGCGATTGGACGCGATCACCAGGCGGGCGATGGGCAGGCCCAGGCGCCGGGCGACATAGCCGGCGAAGATGTTGCCGAAATTCCCGGTCGGCACCGAGAACGCCACTTTTCGCGCCGGCGCGCCCAAGGCGAGGCCCGCGTAAACGTAATAGACCGCCTGGGCGGCGATCCGCGCCCAGTTGATGGAATTGACCGCCGACAAGTTGAGACCGTCGCGGAACTGCCGGTCGTTGAACATGCCTTTGATCAGGTCCTGGCAGTCGTCGAAAGTCCCGTCGATGGCGAGGTTATGGACGTTCGCCGCCATGACCGTGGTCATCTGCCGCCGCTGCACCTCCGACACCCGGCCGCGCGGGTGGAGAATGAAGATATCGAGGGTGGCACGGTCGCGGCAGGCGGCGATGGCGGCCGACCCGGTGTCGCCCGAGGTGGCGCCGACGATGGTGGCACGCCGCCGCCGCGCCGTCAGCACATGGTCGAACAGCCGGCCGACCAGCTGCAGGGCATAATCCTTGAAGGCCAGCGTCGGCCCGTGGAAGAGTTCGAGCAGCCAGTCATTGGCGCCGATCTGCTTCAAGGGCGCGACCGCCTTGTGGGTGAAACCGCGGTAGGCCTCGGCGATGCAGCGCTCGAGCGCATCCGCCGGGATCGCCCCGCCGACGAAGCGCGCCATCACGGCGAGCGCGACCTCGTCATAGGGCCGGCCGGCGAGCGCCTTCAGTTCCGCGGCTTCGAAGCGGGGCCAGGACTGGGGCACGTACAGTCCGCCGTCGCTCGCCAGGCCGGCCAACAGCGCCTCGTCGAACGGCAGAACCGGCGCCGCGCCGCGGGTGGAAACGTAACGCAATCCTGGCTTTCCCCATGCTTCGAGGGCCGGTCCCCGACCGGGGGCGGGAGACTAGCCCGCGCGCCGCCCCCCGGCAAGGGCTGTCCTAAGTACTTGTCCAGATTGAATATTTCCTGTCCGGCGGCGGCCGGCGCGGGGGCTTATTCGAGATACCGGCGCCTCAAGTGCCGCTTGTAGAACTCGGGGTCGAGGGGGCGGCCGGTAGCCTCGATGAGGAGGTCGCGGGTCGAATTGAGCGAGGCGCGGGCGTGGACATGGGTGCCAAGCCAGCCCATCAAGAGGAGGAAGTCGCCCGTGGCGATCGCGGCCGGGATCGCCGGCTCGGCGCGGAGGGCGGCGTCGAAGAGCTGGGCGGCGGTCATCGCCCCCAGGATATAGGTCGGGAAGTAGCCCCAGGCCCCGCCCGGCCAGTGGACGTCTTGCAGGCAGCCGTCGCGATCATCGGGCGGGACGATGCCGATCAGCTCGTTCATGCCGTCGTTCCAGGCGCCCGGCAGGTCGGCGACATCGAGGTCGCTTTCGATCATCGCCCTCTCGAGGCGAAAGCGCAGGATGACATGGGCGGGATACGTGGCTTCGTCGGCATCGACGCGGATGAGGCCGCGCGCCAGCCGGGTGTAGATCCGATACAGGTTGTCGGGCTGCCAAGCGCGATCCGCGAGCCCGCCCGGCCCGCCGAGCGCCGCGGCCGCGAGCGGCGCCAAATAGGCGATGAACTCGCGCGATCGGCCGGCCTGCATCTCGACCACCAGCGACTGGCTTTCATGGATGCTCATGGCGCGGGCCTGGCCGACCGGCTGGCGGCGCCATGGCGCCGGCAGTCCGCGCTCGTAGAGCGCATGCCCGGTCTCGTGGAGGACGGCCATCAAGCCGGACAAGAAATTTTTTTCGTCCCACCGGGTGGTGATGCGCACGTCGTCCGGCACCCCGCCGCAGAAGGGGTGATGGCTCACGTCGAGCCGGCCATGCTTAAAATCGAACCCCAGCGCGCGCATCAGGCGGAGGGCAAGCTCGCGCTGGCGGCCAGCCGGGAACGGTCCGCTGGGCGTAATGATCGGGCTCCGGCGGGCCTGGCGTTCGAGCGCGCGGTCGATGAAGTCGGGCAGGAACAGGGCGAGGTCGTCGAACAGCGGCGCGATCTCGCCCGCCCGCCCGCCGGGCTCGTAGGCGTCGAGGAGCGCATCGTAGGGGCCGACGCCGAATTTCTCCGCCTTGATCGCCGCGCTCTCGCGGGTGAGTTCGAGGACCCGCCGGAGGCTGGGCAAGAGGCCCTTGAAATCGTTGGCCGGGCGCGCCTGGCGCCAGCGCATCTCGGCGCTCGCGACCGTGGTCGACAACGCCGCGACGAGGTCGGCGGGGAGCGCCGCGGCATGGCGCCATTCGCGGCGCATCTCGCGGAGATTGGCCGCTGGCCAGGGATCGAGCCCGCCCGCCGCCTCGGCGGCCGCGAGCAGGTCGGCGAGCGCCGGATCGGTCAGCATCTCATGGGCGATCACCTTGAGCGCCGCGAGCTGATCCCCGCGCGCCGCGGCCCCGCCATCGGGCATCATCGCCGCCATGTCCCACTGCAGGACGCCGATCGCCTCGCGCACCAGGTACAGGCGCTCGAAGCGCCGCTCGAGGGCGGCATAGGCCGCGCTCAAGTTGGCGCCCGCTCGCTCGCCCGCCGGCGGTGATAGACGATATAGATCACCGCCATCGCCACGGCGAGGGCATACCAGGTGAGCGCGTATTCGAGGTGGTCGTTCGGCAACCGCATCACGGTCTGGCCGCCGAGCGGAAAGCCGCCGGGGTTGGGCGCCGGACCGGCCTCGATGTAGTAAGGCGCCAAGCCGGCGACGCCGGCCGCGCCGGCCATCTCCGGCAGGTCGTACCAGAACCATTCGTTGCGGGCCGGCGCGTTGTCGGGGGCCAGCCAGCCGCGGCGCGAATCGCGCCGCAACACCCCCTCGACCGTGACCGGGCCGGCCGCTTGGCCTTGGGGCCGGCTCGCCGCATCCTTGCGCTCGTAAGGAACCCAGCCGCGGCTGATCAGCACCGGGGGCCCGTGCTCGCGCACCAGCGGGGTTACGACATGGTAGCCCGCATTGCCGCGCCGCGAGCGCGCATGGAGCTTGAGCTCGCGGTCGTGCAGAAACACGCCCGTCACCGCCACCAGTCGGAATTCGACGTCGGCCGCGACCTCGCCGCTGGCGGGAACCGGGATCGCCGGCCCGCTCATGCGCTCGAGCCGCAGGGCATTGATCGCGTTCTTCTCGACCAGCCGCGCCCATTGCCAGGTCCCGAGGCCGAGCAAGGCGAGAATCGCCGGCACGGCGATCAGGGTCGGCACCAATTCGGGGCGGAAACCGCGAAAGAACGCCCGCGCCTCAGCCGCGAGCATCGAAATCCTCCCGCCGATGGCGGAACTGCAGCGCGATCAGGGTCGCCTTGATCACCCGCAGCATGACGATGGCGCCGCCGACGATGACCGGCGGCCAGATCGCGGCATGGACCCAGAAGGGCGGCTCGACCTTGGCTTCGAGGAGGACCGCCAGCCCCGCCACGACGGCGCCCAGGATCAGGACCACGAACACCGCCGGCCCGTCGCCCGCGTCCTGGGCCCTGAAATCGAGCCCGCAGACCGCGCAGTGCTCGCGCACCGCGAGAAGACCGGCATAGAGCGCGCCCACCCCGCAGCGCGGGCACTTGGCCCCGAGGCCCGCCCGGAACGGTGAAACACTGCCGGGGCTTACCACTCCGGGACAATCCGGTCGGTCAGCGGAGGTCCGGGCCCGCCCCATACCAATAGATGGAGGTGAACAGGAACAGCCAGACGACGTCGACGAAGTGCCAGTACCACGCCGCCGCCTCGAAGCCGAAATGCCGTTCGGGCGTGAAATCGCCGGCAAGCGCGCGCCCCAGGCACACGGTGAGGAAGATCGTGCCGATGATGACGTGGAAGCCGTGGAAGCCGGTCGCCATGAAGAAGGTCGAGGAGTAGATGCCGTCCTTGAAGGCGAAGCCGGCGTGGCTGTACTCGTAGGCCTGGACGCTGGTGAAGGCGAGGCCGAGCAGGATGGTGAGCGCGAGGCCGTAGTTGAGATGCGGCCGGTTGCCTTCGATGAGGGCGTGGTGAGCCCACGTGACGGTGACGCCCGAGGTCAGCAGGATCAGGGTGTTGAGGAACGGCAGGTCCCAGGGGTCGAAGGTGACGACGCCCGTGGGCGGCCACAATTTGCCGCCGGTGTGCTCGGGGAAGATCGCGAAGTGGAAATAGGCCCAGAAGAAGGCGAGGAAGAACATCACCTCCGAGGTGATGAACAGGAACATGCCGTAGCGCAGGCCGAGCTGGACGACCGGCGTGTGCAGGCCGGGGGTGTTCGATTCGCGGACCACGTCGCGCCACCACCCGGCCATGGTGAACCCCACCAGGAGCCCGCCTGGCAGGAGCTTCCAGGCGCCCAGGTCCTTGAGCGTGGGCTCGAGGTCCGTGCCCAGCATTTCGGGGTGCATGTAGGTGAGCGCGCCGAGGGCGAGCAGAAACGCCGCCACCGCGCCGATGGCCGGCCACGGGCTCGGCTCCACGAGATGGTAGGGCTGCTTGATGCCGGACGAGACGAAGGTGAATTCAGCCATGACGGGTGCGCTCCTGAGGTGCCGGTCTCGAACGCATCGGGGACGGTCGCGGCCTCAGTTGGCCGCTTGCGCCTGCCGGGGTGAAGGATCGGCACTGCCGGCCTCCTCCTTGCGGGCCTCCGCGTTCCCCTTGGCGCGGAAGAAGGTATAGGACAGCGTGATCGTGCCCAAATCGTCGAGATTGGCATCCTTGACGATCTCGGGATCGATGTAGAACGACACCGGCAGGTCGATGCTTTCGCCCGCTTCCAGGCGCTGCTCGGTGAAGCAGAAGCAGGCGATCTTGTCGAAATACTTCCCGGCCTTGGCGGGGGTGACGTTGAAGGTCGCCGTCCCGGTGACCGCCTGGCTCGAATTGTTGCGGGCGCGGTAGTGGACGAGGCGCGCCTCGCCCACCTTGACCTCGACCTGTCGTTCGACGGGCTCGAAGGTCCACGGCAGATTGGTGCCGCCGATATCGGCGTTGAAGCGCACGCTCATCATCCGCTCGCCGACCGCCCCCGGCGCGCCGGCGCTGCGCTGGGGCGTGCCGCCGTAGCCGGTCACCTCGCAAAACAGGCGGTAGAGCGGCGGCGAGGCGAAGGCGAGGCCGAGCATGAGGGCGGCGAGCCCGCCGACGGCGACGCCGACCCTCAGATTGGCGCGACTTGCGGCAGGGCTCGTCATCTCAGCGCCCCCCCATGCGCACGATGGTGAGGATGAAGAACAGCACGCACAGCCCGCCGATGGCCAGCCCTAGCGCGAGGTTTTTCGCCTTGAGCCGCCGCTGCCGATCCTCCGGGGCCATCCGCGGCCTCCCTCACGACGGTACCGGCGGCGCGCGGTCGATGATGAGCACCGCGAACAGCAGAAACAGGTAGACGATCGAGAACCCGAACAGCCGCTTGGCCGCCGCCTCGCTCGCCTGGCGCCACAGCGCGACCGCCCCCGCCGCCAGGACCGCCCCGAGCGCGACGGCGCCGGCCGCATAAGCCGGGCCCGCGACCCCCAGCCCGTAGGGCACCAGCGTCGCCGGCACAAGGGCGAGCGTATAGATGAGGATCTGCCGCCTGGTCTCGCGCGGGCCCGAGACGACGGGGAGCATCGGCACGCCGGCCCGGCGGTAGTCGCCGGCGCGGACCAGCGCCAGCGCCCAGAAATGCGGCGGCGTCCACAGGAAGACGATGGCGAACAGCGCCAGCGAGGCGAGCGACACCTCGCCGCTCGAAGCCGCCCAGCCGATCATCGGCGGGAAGGCGCCGGCGGCGCCGCCGATGACGATGTTGTGCGCCGTACGCCGCTTGAGCCAGATCGTGTACACGAAGACGTAGAAGGCGATCGACAGCGCGAGCAAGGCGGCGGCGGCAAAGTGGACCGCGAGCGCCATGACGACGACCGCGGCGATCGCCAGCACGACCCCGAACCCGAGCGCCTCGGCCGGGTCCATGCGGCCGGCGGGGAGCGGTCGATCCCTGGTGCGCGACATCAGCGCGTCGATGTCGCGCTCGTACCACATGTTGAGCGCGCCCGCGGCGCCGGCGCCCACCCCGATGCACAGAATGGCGATCGCCGCCAGCACCGGATGCGGATGGCCGGGCGCCACCAGCAGCCCCGCCAGGCCGGTGAACACCACCAAGCTCATCACCCGGGGTTTCAACAGCGCTACGAAGTCGGCGAGGTCGGCGCCGCCGGCAAGCCCGGCGGGCACCGCGCCGGCGGCGCCGTATTCGACCCTGCTCACGGACAACCGGCCTCTCCCTCGCTCAAGCGACCCCCCTGGCCTCAATGCACGGGCTCCGCCACCACCCGCGGCAATTCCTCGTAAGTGTGGTGGGGCGGCGGCGAGGGATGCGTCCACTCGAGCGTCGTCGCGCCCTCGCCCCACGGATTGGCCGCGGCGCGGCGGCCCGCCGCCAAGGCGTGGACCAGCATCGCCAGGAAGAACGCCGTCGAGGCGAAGCTGATATAGGCGCCGAGCGAGGACACCAGGTTCCAGCCGGCGAAGGCGTCGGGATAGTCGGGGATGCGGCGCGGCATGCCGGCGAGTCCCAGGAAGTGCTGCGGGAAGAAGGTCAGGTTGACGCCGACGAAGGTGGTCCAGAAGTGCAGCTTGCCGGCCCATTCCGGGATCTCCCGGCCCGACATCTTGCCGAACCAGTAATAGAAGCCGGCGAAGATGCCGAACACCGCCCCCAGGCTCAGCACGTAGTGGAAGTGGGCCACCACGTAATAGGTGTTGTGGAGCATGTAATCGACGCCGGCATTGGCCAGCACCACGCCCGTCACCCCGCCGACCGTGAACAGGAAGATGAGCCCGACCGCCCACAGCATCGGGGTGTCGAAGCGCAGCGAGCCGCCCCACATGGTGGCGATCCACGAGAAGATCTTGATGCCCGTGGGCACCGCGATGACCATGGTCGCGACGGTGAAATAGGCCCGCGTGTCGACGTCCATGCCGACCGTGAACATGTGGTGGGCCCAGACGACGAAGCCGATGACGCCGATCGACACCATCGCGTAGGCCATGCCGAGATAGCCGAAGATCGGCTTGCGGGAGAAGGTCGACACCACCTGGCTGACGATGCCGAAAGCCGGCAGGATCATGATGTAGACTTCGGGGTGCCCGAAGAACCAGAACAGGTGCAAGAATAGGATCGGATCGCCGCCGCCCGCCGGATCGAAGAAGCTGGTGCCGAAATTGCGGTCGGTCAGCAGCATGGTGATGGCGCCGGCGAGCACCGGGATCGCCAGTACCAACAGGAAGGAGGTCACCAGCAAGGACCAGATGTACAGCGGCATGCGGTGGAGCGTCATGCCGGGGGCGCGCATGTTGAAAATCGTGGTGATGAAGTTGATCGCGGCGAGGATCGAGGACGCGCCGGCGAGATGCAGCGACAGGATCGCCATGTCGACCGACGCCCCGCCATGCGCGGCGATGCCCGAGAGCGGCGGATAGAGCGTCCAGCCGACGCCCGCGCCGCCGCCGACGAAGGCCGAGCCCAGGAGCAAGAGGAAGGCCGGCGGCAGCAACCAGAAGGTGATGTTGTTGAGCCGCGGAAAGGCCATGTCGGGGGCGCCGATCATCAGCGGGATGAACCAGTTGCCGAACCCGCCGATCAGCGCCGGCATGACCACGAAGAAGACCATGATCAGGCCGTGGGCGGTGGTGAACACGTTCCACTGGTGCCCGTCGGCGACGAACTGCAGGCCCGGCGACTGCAGCTCCAGGCGCATGACCAGCGAGGCGAGACCGCCGACGATGCCGCCGATCAGCGCCAGCGTCAGGTACATCGTGCCGATGTCCTTGTGGTTGGTCGAATAGACCCAGCGCCGCCACCCGGTCGGGGTATGGTCATGGTCGGCGTCGTGGGCGCGATGGTCCGCGCTGTGGGTGGCGATGTCGCTCATCGACGTTCCTTTCGACTCCTATGGCTTCAACGGGCTTCCGCCGCGGCGAGGAGAGCCGGCGCCGCGCCGGGACCGGCGAATTTCTTCTTCGCCTCGTCGACCCAGCGCTGGAAGGCCTCCTTCGAGACCGCCTCGACGGCGACCGGCATGAAGCCGTGATTGATGCCGCAGATCTGGTTGCACTGGCCGTAATAGACTCCCGGCCGCTCGACCCGTACCCATATTTCGTTGGTCCGCCCCGGCGTCGCATAGGTCTGCAGCCCGAGCGCCGGCACCAACCAGGAATGGATGACGTCGGTGCCGGTGACCAGGATCCGGATATTGGTGTCGACCGGCAGGACGACGCGGTTGTCGACCTCGAGCAGCCGCTTCTGCCCCGGCTTCAAGTCGGCGTCCGGGATCATGTAGCTGTCGAACTTGAAGTCGCCGTGGTCCGGATACTCGTAGGACCAGTACCATTGATGGCCGCCGACCTTGAGGGTCATCTCGGCGTCGGGTGTGCGGTCGAGGTAATAGATCAGCCGGAACGACGGGATGCCGATGAGGACCAGGATGATCACCGGCACCGCGGTCCAAGCGATCTCGAGCCAGGTGTTGTGCGTGATGCGCGAGGGCTGGGGATGGGCCGATTCGCGGAAGCGCCACATCGTATAAACCAGGAGGCCCAGCACGAAGATCACGATCCCCGTGATGATCCACAGC
Source organism: Pseudomonadota bacterium (assembly GCA_052387815.1). Lineage (GTDB taxonomy): Bacteria > Pseudomonadota > Alphaproteobacteria > CACIAM-22H2 > CACIAM-22H2 > JBQTIU01. The sequence goes on along the minus strand of JBQTIU010000087.1, from coordinate 2,086 downwards.
AAGAGGTCGTGAAACCAATCGATGCGCGTCTGCTGCGCCGAGGCCGCGGCCTGGAAGCCCAGCTGCCAGGGCTCCGGGGCCCCCGCGAAGGCCGCGGCGGCGAAGGTCGGTACGCCAGGAACCGCCAACATGGCGGCACGATCGATCCACCGCATTCCGTGTTCCTCGAGTTCCGCGCGCTCCGCTGCCCAAGGGATGAGGGCGCCGGCCAGCCAACGCCGCCAGGCAAACCGCCCTTCCCCCCGGTTCGCGGCCGCCAACCGGGGTCTCCACCTGCGAATCTACACCACCCGAGGGCGGCTTCACAACCCGAAGCGAGCGCCAACCAGGCCCCTCGCCGGACTAGGGCGGCCGGGGCCGTTCGCGAGGGGCCGTGCGATCGAGCTCGTCGCCGGGCGAGCGCGGCCCGCTTCCCTGGCGTTTGAGCAGGCGCTGGAAGGCGGTCACGGCGGTCCGCCCCCAGATCTTGAAGCGCGGACCGTCTTGAGCGTGCTTCGTCCGCGCGCGGCGGCGAAGCGGGCGACAAGGGAATTGCTGGCGCTGGCTCATGGTGGCGGCGCCGTAACGAAAGGGGCGCCACACGGTGCCCCCTTTCGCTCCGCCCACTTTCGCTCCGGATGACGCTCTTACTTCGGTTGCGACACGACCCGCAGATACGGCTTCAGCGTCTTGAAGCCCTGCGGATACTTCTTCTTGGCGTCCTCGTCGGAAACCGACGTGGGAATGATGACGTCCTCACCCGGCTTCCAGTTCACCGGCGTGGCAACCGTGTGCTTTGCGTTCAACTGAACCGAATCGAGCAGACGCAGCACCTCATCGAAGTTGCGGCCCGTGCTCATCGGATAGACGATCATCGCTTTGACCTTCTTGTCGGGCCCGACGACGAATACCGAGCGCACCGTCGCGTTGTCCGCCGCAGTGCGTTTCCCGCCGCTCGCGCTGGGGTGAATCATGTCGTAGAGCTTCGCGACCGCAAGGTCCTCATCGCCGATCATCGGATAGTTGATCGCGTGGCCCTGGGTCTCCTGAATGTCCTTGACCCAGGCCTTATGGTCGCTGACGGGATCCACGCTGAGCCCGACGATCTTGCAGTTGCGCTTGTCGAATTGCGGCTTGAGTCCGGCCATGTATCCAAGCTCGGTAGTGCAGACGGGAGTGAAATCCTTCGGATGCGAGAACAGGATGGCCCATTTGTCCCCGATCCACTCGTGGAACCGGATATTCCCTTCGGTGGTCTCGGCCGTGAAATCCGGTGCTTCTTCACCGATGCGGATTGACATGTTCGACCTCCATTGCGTGCGTGAGTCGGGATATTCCAACTAAATTCAGTTTAACCGACTTTTCCCAGATGGCCAGCGAGATTTGCCGCCCGAACGGTAGATTGAGCTCGATCCCGGCGGTTGACAAGCTCCGAAGCGGCGTGTGTCGGTGACGCACGAGTTGTGCGCCATGTTCGCCCAGCCCCATCGCCATCCCTACGTCAAGGCGACGGTGCGGGTCCACGACTATCCCGACGGCCGGCGCGCCGTCTTCGACGGCCCGCGCCGGCTCGCCTGCTCCGATGCCAAGGGAAGGTCGACCGATGCCCAAGAACGGGCCGCTTAACTCCGCTCGGCGCGCCCGGCCTGTGGATTTATGGACAACGCTCCCGCCTTGCCCACCACCCCACAGGCCCCGCAACAACAGCAGAAGCGGACAAATGATGTGCTACCATACACGGACATCTTCACGCGCTGTCGACACCTCCGAGGCAGGTGCCGATTTCGTTCACACGACTGCGGCAGGACACCGACGCCGCCGCGCTGCTATACTGGCTCGCGGCGAATTCGACCAAGCGAACCGGAGGAGGTGACACGTGCCGGTCAGCAAGAAACCACGCAAAAAACGCGCCGCCGCCCGGCCCGCTGCGCCCGGTGCGCCGTTGGTTTTACCCGATCTCCGCGCCATGGAATCCTTCATGGCGCAACTGTCCGGCAAGCGTGCGGAAAGCGCCCTCGATGCGGCCCAACAGATCATGTACGACGCCTGGGAAGCGAGCAGCAGGCGCCAACGCATAGCGCTCGCACGCAAGGCACTCGCCCAATCG
>JBQTIU010000086.1:0-10858 GCA_052387815.1 Pseudomonadota bacterium | reverse complement strand
GACTTGCTCGGATCCGCCGGCGAGCTGATCGCGACTTCGGAGCATCTGTTCCCTGACGACCCCAACCTTGTCGTCGAGCGCACGCTTGCCGCGGGCACGTACTTCGTGCGCGTCTTTCCGTCGCCGCCGCCAGGCACGCCGGTCGTGGGCGATGGCGGGTACCAGCTGTCGTTGTCGATCACGGGGCAGGAGACCGGCGACGACGACACCCTGGCGACCGCCCGCGCGGTGACGCTGAGTTCGACCGCGCAGGTGTTCAACGACCGCATCGGCGGCACCGACACGAACGACTTCTACCGGTTCAGGCTTCTCGCCTCGGGCAGCTTCAGCGCGGTCCTCTCCGGGCTCGGCGCCGACGCCGATCTGCAGCTCCTCGATTCGACCGGAGCCGAGATCGCGCAGTCGATCAATGCGGCCACCGATGAAGACACGATCGCGATGACCCTTGCCGCGGGCTCGTATTTCGTGCGCGTCTTCCCGTTCGCGGGCGAGACCGCCTACCGGCTGTCGCTGGCGGTGACTGGCGAGGACACCGGCAGCGACGATACCCGCGAGACCGCCCGCGCGGTGACGCTGAGTTCGACCCCGCAGGTGTTCAGCGACCGCATCGGCGGCACCGATTCGAACGACTTCTACCGGTTCAGGCTTCTCGCCTCGGGCAGCTTCAGCGCGGCGCTCTCCGGGCTCGGCGCCGACGCCGATCTGCAGCTCCTCGATTCGACCGGGGCCGAGATCGCGTCCTCGATCAATGCGTCCACCGATGACGACACGATCGCGATGACCCTTGCCGCGGGCACGTATTTCGTGCGCGTCTTCCCGTTCGCGGGCGAGACCGCCTACCGGCTGTCGCTGGCGGTGACCGGCGAGGACACCGGCGGCGACGATACTCGCGAGACCGCCCGCGCGGTGACGCTGAGTTCGACCCCGCAGGTGTTCAGCGACCGCATCGGCGGCACCGACTCGAACGACTTCTACCGGTTCAGGCTTTTCGCCTCGGGCAGCTTCAGCGCGGCGCTCTCCGGGCTCGGCGCCGACGCCGATCTGCAGCTCCTCGATTCGACCGGGTCCGAGATCGCGTTCTCGATCAATGCGTCCACCGATGAAGACACGATCGCGGGTATTATCCTTGCCGCGGGCACGTATTTCGTGCGCGTCTTCCCGTTCGCAGGCGAGACCGCCTACCAGCTGTCGCTGGCGGTGACCGGCGAGGGCACCGGCGGCGACGATACCCGCGAGACCGCCCGTGCGGTGACGCTGAGCTCGACCGCGCAGGTGTTCAACGACCGCATCGGCGGCACCGACTCCAACGACTTCTACGGGTTCAGGCTCTCCGTCTCGGGCGGCTTCAGCGCGGCGCTCTCCGGGCTCGGCGCCGACGCCGATCTGCAGCTCCTCGATTCCACCGGGGCCGTGATCGCGCAGTCGATCCGCCCGTCCATCGATGACGACACGATCGCGATGACCCTTGCCGCGGGCACCTATTTCGTGCGCGTCTTCCCGTTCACGGGCGAGACCGCTTACCGGCTGTCGCTGGCGGTCACCGGCCAGGACACGGTCGACGAGGCCGGCAACAGCCGCACCGCGGCGCGCGACCTCGGGACCGTGACGTCCGTCTCGACGTCGATCGGCGGCCGCGTCAGCGCCATCGACACCGACGATTTCTTCCGCTTCCAGGTCGCCGAGTCCGGCCGCCTTGCGATCACGCTCGACGGCTTGAGCGCCGACGCGGACCTCGAATTTCAGGATTCGAACGGCACGGTCCTCGACCGCTCCGTCAATGGCGGAGCGCTGAGCGATAGCGTGTCGGTGCCGATCACCCCCGGAACCTATTTCGCGCGCGTGTTCCGCTTCGACGGCGACACCAACTACAATTTGACCCTCGGGCTTTCCGCCGACCCACGGCGCGCCGAGCTTGCGCCCGCCGCGACCCCGACCTGGGGCCAAGCCGACCCGTTCGCATCCGATCTGGGGCTGGCGGCGGGCACCGAGCCGGAGTGGGCCAACCGGTTCGATCCCCGGAATCAGTGGCTGTGGTTCGCGGCGGCGTGAGCGCCTGACACGCAACGAGGGGACATCCCGCTTTCGGCGCGCGGAGCCGGCCGGTTGCGCGCGCGATCCCTTCCTGACGCGAGGGGTGCACATGCGAGCTTTCGCCGCCTTCCTCGCCTTCGTCCTCGCAACCTCGGTTTCGCTTGCCGGAGCGGCCATGGCGCAGATGCCCAACCCCACCTACCTCGAGGTCAAGCGCCTGGGCTTCCTGTGCACTGTCGACGCGGACCGGGGACAAAAACCGGGGCTGTCGGCCGCCGAGCTGTGCCGGGCGGCGGTCGAGGAAACCTCGAGGGCTTTGCGCGCGCGGCCCGACATCGAGGTCGTGGCGCTGTCCGACAACGACCAGCGGATCGGCGATCCCGACACGCTGGTAGTGATCGTCCAGGGACGCTCAAGGCGGGCCGCCCGCATCATCGAGGGCGCGCTGGGCGAGCTCATGACCTTGCAGGTCGGCCTGTTCCGCGCCCTGCCCGGCTGGCTCGGCGCCAGCCTGTTCCCGGCCCATCCCGAACTCGTCCACGTGGCCCCGGGGGCGAGCGCGGCAAAAGCCGCGGCGGCCCGCCTGCCCGACCTGCTTCGCCCGACGGTGATCGAGCCGTTCGCGCCGGCCCCGACCGGCCCGCGGCCGACCGGCCCCCAACCCTAGGATCGCGTCCGGCCGATCGGGGAGCGCCTCACCGCTCCGCGCCCGGCTCCGCGGCCGGCTGGCGCTTGACGGCGCCGGTTTTTTCGAGTTGCCGGACCAGGTTCTCCATGGTCGAAAAAGCATGGAGGAAGCCGTCGGGCGGCATGATGATGCGTTGGCGAACCACGGGGACCGGCTTCGCCCCGGCGTCGGCCTTGACCGGCTGCAAGCTCACGAAGTCGATGCGGACCACGCCGCCGGTAATGCTGATCTCGCCGATCCCGTCGGCGAAGCATTCCGGGGGAAAATTCGTCTCCATGCCCCGCGCCCTCGTTTGCCAGGTTGCGACCGCGGCCGCGAGCGTAGCTGACTGCCAAGCGCTTGAAAAGCGGTGCGGTTTCGGTCTAGGCTGATCTGTGCCGCCGGGGCGGGGGAAACAATCGCCGGCTACCGCATTGTGTTGATTTCCACGCTGGATCGGAAAATAATAGGATCAATGGACGGCTCGACGACCCAGCCGATGCCCGGCCCGCAGGCGCCGCTGATCGACCCCTATCAGCGCAAGATCACGTATTTGCGCGTGTCGGTCACGGACCGTTGCGATTTCCGCTGCGTATACTGCATGTCCGAGGACATGACCTTCCTGCCCAAGGCGGAGATCCTGTCGCTCGAGGAACTCGACCGGTTGTGCACGACCTTCGTTGGGATGGGCGTGCGCAAGCTGCGCTTGACCGGCGGCGAGCCGTTGGTCCGGCGCAACATCATGAGCCTGTTCCGGACGCTTGGCCGGCATATCGCCGCGGGCAGCCTAGGCGAGCTCACGGTGACCACCAACGGCAGCCAACTCGCCAAATACGCGACCGAGCTCTACGACTGCGGCGTCAAGCGGATCAACGTGTCGTGCGACACGCTCGATTCGGCGAAGTTCAAGGCCATCACGCGCTGGGGCCGGCTCGAGCAGGTGATGGACGGCCTGCAGGCGGCGAAGGCGGCGGGGCTCGAGGTCAAGATCAATGCCGTGGCGCTCAAGGGCGTGAACGAGGACGAGTTCGACAAGATGATCGCCTGGTGCGGCGAGGAAGGCTACGACTTGACGATCATCGAGGTCATGCCGATGGGCGATATCGGACCCGAGCGGCTCGACCAGTACCTGCCGCTGTCGCTGGTGCGCGCGCGCCTGGCGCGGAAGTGGACGCTTGAGGACAGCGATTACCGCTCCGGCGGCCCGGCCCGCTATGCGGTCGTCAAGGAGACCGGCCGGCGACTCGGCTTCATCACCCCGCTCACCCATAATTTCTGCGAGCTGTGCAACCGCGTGCGCGTGACCTGCACCGGCACGCTCTACATGTGCCTGGGTCAGGAGGACGCGGCCGACCTGCGCACGCCCCTGCGCGCCAGCGAGGACGACGCGCCTCTCGAGGCGGCGATCCGCGAGGCGATCACCCGCAAGCCCAAGGGCCACGATTTCGTCATCGACCGCCGGCACCGCGGACCCGCCGTCCGCCGCCACATGAGCGTGACCGGCGGCTGAGGGTCGCCCCTCCCCGCGAGCGCGCGCCCTGCTCTCCCCCTTATACTGGCGCTTCTAGCGTTCGGGGACGCCAGCATTTCATGCCCCAGCTCGCCTTCGTCGCCGCCGAGACCGAGCCGGGCCGCCAAGCCCTGGCGCGGCTCGAGGCGCGCTATCCGCACGTCGAGCCCGCGCGCGCCGAGACCATCGTGGCGCTCGGGGGCGACGGTTTCATGCTGCAGACCCTCCACCGCTTCCTCGGCCGTGGCGTGCCGATCTTCGGCATGCATCGCGGCAGCGTCGGCTTCCTCTTGAACGAATTCCACGAGGACGGGCTCCTCGAGCGGATCGCCGCCGCCGTCACCGTGACGCTCCATCCCTTGCGCATGGAAACGCTATCCGCCGACGGGAGCCACGCCGCGGCGCTCGCCATCAACGAAGTCTCGCTGCTGCGCGAGCAGCGCCAGGCGGCGAAGATCCGGATCAAGGTCGACGGCGTCGAGCGCCTGGCGGAACTCTTCTGCGACGGCGTGCTCCTCGCCACGCCCGCCGGCAGCACGGCCTACAACCTCTCGGCACACGGGCCGATCGTGCCGTTGGGCGCCGGGCTGCTGGCGCTGACCCCGATCAGCGCCTTCCGCCCGCGGCGCTGGCGCGGGGCCCTGCTGCCGCACGGCGCCAAGGTGCGCTTCGAGATCCTCGAGCCCGACAAGCGCCCGGTGAGCGCCACCGCCGACCACACCGAAATCCGCGACGTGGTGAGCGTCGATGTCCACGTGGACCGAGGCGTGAGCCTGAGGCTGCTGTTCGACCCCGAACACAACCTCGAAGAGCGGGCGCTCAAGGAACAGTTCGAGCCCTGACGGCTCCCGCCCGGGCGGGTCACAGACCCGCCGCTACGCAATCCCGGCGCCATTTCCCTCGTAGGGGCGGGTCACAGACCCGCCGCTACGCAATCCCGGCGCCATTTCCCTCGTAGGGGCGGGTTTGTAACCCGCCCGCTCAGCGGTCGTTGAGGTGGCAGGCCGAGCGCCTCCCGGGTGCGATCCCCTTCAATCCCGGCGCCTCGGCCGTGCAGCGCGGCATGGCGTGCGGGCAACGCGGGTGGAAGTGGCACCCCGCGGGCGGGTCGAGCGGCGAGGGAATCTCGCCCTTGACCGGCGTGAAGCGCCGGCGGCGGGTATCGAGGCGGGGCACTTCGGCGAGCAGCGCCACGGTATAGGGATGGTTCGGCCGGGCGAACAGCTCCTCGGCCGGCCCCTCTTCCACCACCCGGCCGAGATACATGATGGCGACGCGGTCGGCGAGGTGGCGGACCACGCCGAGGTCGTGGCTGATGAACAGGTAGGTGAGCCGGAATTCCTCGCGCAGATGCATGAACAGGTTGAGCACCTGGGCCTGGATCGAGACGTCGAGCGCCGCCACCGCCTCGTCGCAGACGATGAACTCCGGCTTGACGGCCAGCGCCCGGGCGATGCCGATGCGCTGGCGCTGGCCGCCCGAGAACTGGTGCGGGTAGCCGCGCTTGAGGCTTGGATCGAGGCCCACCCGCCGCATCAGGTCCTCGACATAGGGGCCGGCCCCTGCCCGGTCGACGAGGCGGTGGAAAAGCGGCGCCTCGCCGATGATGTCCTTGACGCGCAGGCGCGGGTTGAGCGAGGCGAACGGATCCTGGAAGATCATCTGCACGGCGAGCGCCGCGGCCCGCGCCTCGGCGCCCGCCAGCGCGGCGATGTCGCGCCCGCGGTAGAGCACCTGGCCCTCGCTGGGCTCGAGAATCCCCGCCACCATCCGCCCGAGGGTCGACTTGCCGCAGCCGGATTCGCCGACCAGGCCCATGACCTCGCCCTCATCGACCGCAAGATCGACGCGATCGACGGCGCGCACCACTTCCTCGCGCATGCCCGCCCCCAGGAAGTTGGCGAGCCTGGCCGCGACATCGAGCCGCTTGACGAAGCGCCGCGAGGCGCCTCTGAGCTCGAGGAGCGGCGCCGCGCTCATGCGCGGATCCCGGGCAAGGGATGGACGCAAGCCACGAGGCGACCGGGGGCCGGCGCCGCCATCTCCGGGTCATCGAGACAGGCGCCGTCGGCGCGCGCGCAGCGCAGGCGGAAGCTGCACCCGCCGGGCAGCGCCAAGAGCGAGGGCGTCATGCCGGGGATCTGGGCGAGCGGCGTGCCCCGGCGGTTGTTGCTCGGCACCGAGCCGATGAGGCCGCTGGTATAGGGGTGGGCGGGCCGGTCGAGCACGTCGTCGACCCCGCCCCGCTCGACGATCTTGCCCGCATACATGACGCAGATCTCGTCGGCGAGCGAGGCGACCACCGACAGGTCGTGGGTGATCCAGATCAGCGCCGTGCCGGTCTGGCGGGCGAGCTTCTGCACCTCGAACAGGATCTGGCCCTGGATGGTGACGTCGAGCGCCGTCGTCGGCTCGTCGGCGATGACGAGGTCCGGCTTGTTGATGAGCGCGATCGCGATCGCCACGCGCTGGCGCATGCCGCCCGAGAACTGGTGCGGGTAGGCCCTCAGGCGCTCGTCGGGCGAAGGAATGCCGACCTGGCCGAGGGCGTCGCGCGCGCGGTCCCGCGCCTCGGCCTGGCTGGCCTTGTCGTGCGCGCGGACGGCCTCGACCATCTGGGTCTCGATCCGCAGCACCGGGTTCAAGGTCATCATCGGGTCCTGGAAGACCATCGCGATCTTGGCGCCGCGCAGGGCGCGCATCTCCGCCTCATCGAGGCCGACGAGGTTGCGGCCCTTGAACAGGATGCGCCCGCCGACGATTCGGCCCGGCGGGTCGACGAGCCCGAGGATCGAGAACCCGGTGACCGTCTTGCCCGCCCCCGACTCGCCGACCAGGCCCAAGACGCGGCCCGCGCCCACATCCAGCGATACCCCGTCCACCGCCTTCACGACCCCGGCCTTGGTGTAGAACCAGGTCTTGAGGTCGTCGACGACCAGGGTGAGCGCCATGCTATTTCTGGAGGCGGGGATTGAGCACGTCGCGAAGCTGGTCGCCGACCAGGTTGATCGAGACGATGGTGAGGAGCAGCGCCACGCCCGGGTAGACGCTGATCCAGTACTTGCCCGACAAAAGGTATTCGTAGCCGTTGGCGATCAAGAGGCCGAGCGAGGGCTCGGTGATCGGCAGGCCGATGCCGAGGAAGGACAGCGTCGCCTCGAGCGCGATGGCGTGGGCAACCTGCACCGTGGCGACGACGATCAAGGGCGGCAGGCAGTTGGGAAGCAGGTGGCGGAAGACGATTCGCCGGTGGGAAAGCGCCAGGCAGGCCGCCGCCTCGATGTATTCCTTGCGCCGCTCGACCAGCGCCGTGCCGCGCACGGTGCGCGCGTAATAGGCCCATTGGACCGTGACCAGCGCGATGATGATCTTGAAGGTCCCCTGGCCCAGCACGGCCAGCAGGATGAGGGCCACCAGGATCGCCGGGAAGCTCAGCTGGATGTCGACGATCCGCATCAGGAGGGCGTCGACGCGGCCGCCGAAATAGGCGGCCGTCAGGCCGGCCGCCGTGCCGATGGCGAGCGCGATCGCGGCGCTCATGACGCCGACGCCCAACGAGATGCGGAGGCCGTAGAAGATGCCCGACAGCATGTCGCGGCCTTGCGAATCCGAGCCCAGGTGGAACGTGAAGCCCGCCGACGACGTGGCACCCGGCGGCAGGCGCCCGTTGAGGATGTCGAGCTGGTGAAGGTCGTAGGGGTTCTGGGGCGAGATCAGCGGCGCCGCCAGCGCCGCCGCGAGGATCACCAGGAAGACGACAAGGCCGGCGACCGCGATCCGGCTTTCAGCGAAATCCGAGACGAAGCGCCGCAACGGCGTCTCGAGCGCGAGCGCGGCCTCTTCCCTGGCTCGCTCGAGCGCAGTCGCCATCGATCAGCCCTTCGCTTGCGCGACGCGCACGCGCGGGTCGAGCACCGAGTAGAGGATATCGACCACGAGGTTGATGACGATGAACATGGTGACCGTGATCAGGACATAGGCGACGATCACCGGCCGGTCGAGGTTGTTGATCGAATCGATGATGAGTTTCCCCATGCCGGGCCACGCGAACACCGTCTCGGTCACCACCGCGAAGGCGATCACCGAGCCCAATTCGAGGCCGAGCACGGTGACGATGGGGATGAGGATGTTGGACAGCACGTGGACGCAGATGACGCGCGGCATGGTCAGCCCTTTGGCGCGGGCGAACTTGACGTAATCCATCAGCATGTTCTCGCGCATGCCGGCGCGGGTCAGCCGGATGACCAGCGACAGCTTGAACAACGCCAGGTTGAGCGCCGGCAAGACGATGTGGGAAAGGCCGTCCCAGGTGGCGAGGCTGGTCCGGATGCCGAGCACGCTCGCCGTGGCGCCGCGCCCGGTCGACGGCAGCCAGCCGAGCTCGACGGCGAAAACGATGATCAGCATAAGCCCGACCCAGAAGGTCGGCAGGCTGAAGCCGAGAATCGATCCCGCCATGATCGAACGGGCGAGGTTGGATTCGGGCTTGAGCCCCGCGTACATGCCGAGCGGGATGCCGAGGGCGACGGCGATCGCCATCGCCGCCAATGCCAGCTCGAGGGTCGCCGGCATGCGCTGGACGATGAGCGCCAGCGCCGAGATGTTGAACACGAACGACTTGCCGAGATCGCCCAAGAGCGCGTTGTGGACGAACAGGAGATATTGCTCCCACACCGGGCGGTCGAGGCCAAGTGCGGCCATCGCTCGCTCGCGCTCGGCCTGATCGGCGTCGGCGGCGACGAAGATCTCGATCGGGTCGGCGATCGCAAAGACCCCCATGAAGACGATCAGCGACATGACGAAGAGCACGAGCGCGCTCTGCATCAGGCGCCGGATGATGAAAACGGTCATGCGCGCCCGGTCACGGGATGGTCCGGGCGGGTTTCAAAAACCCGCCCGCACATAGGGAAACGGTGACGGCATTTCGTAGGGGCGGGTCTTGCGACCCGCCCGCTGGGGCGGGTTTCAAACCGGCGAGGCGCGAGGCAACGCCTCGCGGCCTCGCCCCAACAAAGGGCTGGCGCCGTTCCCCGCCGAGGGGCGCCATCCACGCCCTTCCCGTCAGTTCGCCGGACGCACGCCTTGGGCCAGCGTGAACTCGTCGGCGCGCGGGGCGTAGGCAAGCCCGCGGCGGGTCGCCCAGATGTTCACCTGGTAATGCAGCGGGATGATCCCCTGCTCGGCGATCGCGATCTCGCTCGCCTCCTGCAAGAGCGCGTCGCGCTTCTCCTCGTCCACCGTCGCCAGGGCGCGGGCGAGCACCGCATCCATCTTCGGGCTCGAGAAGCGCCCACGGTTGGCAGACCCCATGCCGGCCTCGCGGTTGACCGTGGCGAGCAGCGCGCGCAAGGGCGACGAGGTCTCGCCGGTGCCCGAACCCCAGCCGACCAACATGACGCTGTAGGCATAGTTCGGCGCGCTGCCCTGCCCGGCATAGGTCGCCCAGGGCTGGGTGACGACCTTGGCCTCGATGCCGACGCGGGCCAGCATGGGGCCGATCGCCTGCAGGATCTTCTCGTCGTTGACGTAGCGGTCGTTGGGGCCGTGGATGGCGAGCGCGAAGCCATCCGGATAGCCAGCCTCGGCGAGCAGGCGACGCGCGCCCTCGGGATCGAAGGGCTCGGCCTTGAGCTTGGGGCTCACCCCGAAGAAGCCCTCGGGCAACAGGCCGCCGGCCGGGATGGCCTCGCCTTCCATCAGGCGCTCGACGATCGCCGGCCGGTTGATCGCCTTGGAGATCGCCTTGCGCACCCGCACGTCTTTCAGGGGATTGCCGAGCAAGGGCTTGCCCGCCTTGTCGGCGGCTTGGGGCGTCTGGTCGCGGAAGCTGTCGAGATGGAGATAGATGAGCCGGTTCGAGGTGATGCGGGCGAGGGCAACGTTGGGGTTGGCCTTGAGCTTGGCGACGTCGGGGGTCGGCACGGCGTCGATGATCTGGACATCGCCCGCGAGCAGGGCCGCGACCCGCGCCGCGTCGTTGGTGATCAGCTTGAGCGTCACCCGCGCCCACGGCGGCCGCGGTCCCCAGTAAGTGTCGTTGCGCGCCACCACGATGCGGTCGCCGGGCACGTATTCGACGAAGCGGAACGGCCCGGTGCCGACCGTTGCCCGTCCGGCATTGAAGTCGCCGGTCGGCGAGGTCTCGTGCTTGCGCGAGACGATGTTGATGGCCGCCAGGTCGACGGGCAACAGCGGATAGGGCCGCGCGGTCTTGAAGCGAAGCGTGTAAGGATCCACGACGACGGTTTCGGTGACCGCGCGCGTATAGATCGCGAACGAGGACGGGCTGTTCGGGACCCAGGGCACGCGCTTCAGGGTCGCGACCACGTCCTCGGCCCCGAACTCGCTGCCGTCATGGAACTTGACGCCGCGGCGCAACTTGAACTCCCAGGTGGTCTCGTCCACCGGCCGCCATTCGACGGCCAACCCCGGGCTCAACCGCTGCCGTTCGTCCTGGTGGATCAGGCGGTCGAACATGTGCGCCGCGATGTTGCTGTTGGGCGACAAGTTATGGAAGTGCGGGTCCATCGAGGTGACGTTGGCCGCCAGCCCGATGGTCAAGTCCTGGGCCGCCCCGAGCCCAGGGGCCGCAACGCACAGAACCGCCGCGCCCATCCCGAGCGCCGCCCGGAACCATTTCCGCATCATGG
>JBQTIU010000085.1:0-42423 GCA_052387815.1 Pseudomonadota bacterium | reverse complement strand
GCTGGCGCATGCCGCCGGACACCTGGTGCGGGTAGCCCCCGTGGGGGGCGCGGGGGCCGGCGATGCCGCCCCGCCCGAGCAACTCCGCCGAACGGGCGCGCGCCGATGCCCAGCTCATACCGTCATCGTGGACGAGCGGCTCGGCTATTTGCGTTCCGATAGTCATGGTCGGGTTGAGAGCGGAGAGCGCGTCCTGGGAAACGAGAGCGATCCCGCGCCCGCGCACCCGCCGCATCTCCCGTGCTGAGAGCCGGAGCAGATCGCGGCCGCCGAAGCGGACGCTGCCCCGGCTGATGGTTCCGCCATGCGGCAACAGCCTGAGGACAGCGAGCATCGTCTGGCTCTTGCCGCAGCCGGATTCGCCGACGACGCCGAGCGCCTCCCCCTCCCCGACGGCGAAGGAGATGTTGGAGATCACCCGGACCGGCCGCCGCCCGTTCCCGTAGGTCACACTCAAGTTCTCAACCGCGAGCAGCGCCTGCTCGGGCAACGGCCCGGCTGGATCGGTTCCGCTCTCGCCGGTGCGCATGGGGTCAAGCGAGCCTGATTTTGGGGTTGAAGCAGGCATACAACACGTCGACGACGAAGTTGATCACCACGAAGACCACGGCGATGAGCAGGATGCCGCCCTGGATCAGCGGAATGTCGCGGGCGGCGATGGCCTGGTACATGGCGAGCCCGATCCCGGGCCAGGAAAACACCGTTTCCGTGAGCACGGCGCCGCTGAGCAGGAAGCCCATCTGCATGCCGATCACCGTGATCACGGCGGGGATCGCGTTCGGTAGGGCGTGGCGGAAAACGATGCGCGCCTCGCTCAAGCCTCGGCTGCGCGCGGTGCGGATGTATTCGCTGTTGATGACGTCGAGCAGCGCCGACCGCGTCATCCGCGCGATGACGGCGAGCGACCACGCAGCGAGCGTCATCGTTGGCAGCACCATATGCCGGGCAAGGTCGAGCAGTCCGCCGCCGCCGAACATGGAATACATGCCGCTCACGGGAAGCAGACGCAGGTTCAACCCGAAGATGAGAATGAAAACGAGGCCGAGCCAAAACGACGGCATGCTGTTGAGAAACAGCACGGCGACCGTGAGCCCGTGATCGCGCAGCGATCCGGGCTTGAGCGCCGCCCAGGTCCCGATCGCCACGCCGGCGACGGACGCCAGCACCGTCGCCGTGACCGCCAGCAGCGCGGTATTGGCCAATCGGTCGGCCAACACCTTGGATACAGGCTGGAAGAAGGAGATCGACTGGCCGAGGTCGCCCCCCGCCAGGTGCTCCAGGTAGATGAAGTATTGGACGTGAAGTGGCCGGTCGAAACCAAGCGCTCGGCGCAATTCCAGGCGGGCCTCTTCGGAGGCGCCGGGACCGAGCAACACGCCGGCGGCGTCGCCGGGGATGATCTGGGACAGAAGGAACGTGGCCAACGTTACGCCGATGATCACGGGGATCATTTGCATCGCCCGGCGGATGACGAACGTCATCATTGGCTGCCTCCGTCGCGTTGGCTCACGGCTGGTCCCGCCGCAGGCGCGGATCGAGAAGGTCGCGGGCGCCGTCGCCGAGCATGTTGAATCCGATGGCGAGAAAGACGATCGCGAGACCGGGGATGGTAGCGACGTGCGCTGCGATCGCCAACGCGGTGCGGCCGCTGCCCAGCATTTGGCCCCAGTCCGGCGTCGGCGGCTGCGGCCCAAGGCCGAGGAAGCTGAGGCTCGCCGCCAGGATGACGTTGCGGCCCGTTTGCAGGGTGCCGTACACCACCACCGCGCCCAGCAGGTTGGGCAGCACGTGGCGCAGCATGATGCGGAGGTGGCCGTAGCCGAGCGCGCGGGCGGCTTCCACGTACTGCTCTTCCTTGATGCCGAGCACGATTCCGCGCACGACTCGGCCGAAGGCAGGGATCGTCACCACCACCATCGCCGTGACCATCGAGCCGAGACCAGGTCCGAGCGCCGCGCTGATGCCGAGCGCGAGCAGGATGCCGGGGAACGCGAACATCACGTCGAGGACGCGCATGATCATGCTGTCCACCGCACCGCCCGCGTACCCGGAGACGAGCCCGATGCACGCCCCGGCGACGAGGGCGATGACGGTCGGCAGCACCGCGACGAGGAGGGCTAGGCGGGCACCGAAAATGAGCCGACTGAAAATGTCGCGGCCGAGTTCGTCGGTGCCGAGAAGGTGGCCCTCGGACAACGGCCTCAAGTGGCGGATGCGGGGATCGGCGAAGAGGGGGTCGTAGGGAGCGAACAGGTCGGCGAACGCGGCCGTCACAACCACGGCGGTGACGATCGAGAGGCCCAGGGCGAACGCTCTGTTGGACGCCAGCCGCCGAACTCCCGACAAGTACCCCTTGCGTTCTGCCGTCTCGGGGTCAAGCGGGGGGCGCAACGGGTCAGCTCCCGGCCGGGACGGTGCCCCCTTTGAGGCTGAAGAGCCGCCCCAGGCTGGGGATGACATCGCGCAATCCGAGGAACCGGAGGGCGCGCCAGAGGGAGGCCTGGTTGCTGGAGACGACGGGTTTCCCGGTATCCATCTCCAGATATTGCAGGACCTCGAACGTGCGGTAGGTGCCACAGGAGATGAGGATCGCGTCCGCCTGCGGGGCCGCCTTGTGCACGGCCCGGCCGAGGCGATAGGCGCTGTCGGCGTCGTGCACGCTCGCTTCGAAGGGATCAGTGATCTGCAGCCCTTGGATCGCCTTAACCTTGATGCCCCGGGCCTCCAGGTAGCGCGCCAGCGCCGCATTCACCTGGTCCGTATAGATCGTCCCCACAGCGACGCTGGAGGCCTGCAACGCCCGAAGTCCGTCGACCATCGCCGCCATCATGGTGATGGCGGGAATGCGGGTCGCCTGAGTGATCTGGGCGACGACCGCGGCGTCGGGATCGGCATTGGACTCCTGAAGGAACGTACCGGGCGCACCGCATTGGACGATCAGGTCGACCTTCGCCGTGGCCAGTTGCCGCGCGGCCTCGACGACCTGCGCCATCATCGCCTTGAGTCCAGCCTCGTCGACCCTGGTAACGATGGTCCGCGCATCGGCGAAGGCGACGCCGACCGGGGCGACGGACCGCCATTCCTCGGCCCCCTCGATCGCCGTTGCGGGACGGATCTGGCCGATCCGGGCTCGCCAACCGAGCATCATCGCTGTCGTAATCTCCTTTCGCAACCGCGTGAGCCAGCCGCCGGATCAGCGGACCGCGACGGCTACGTAGTCGATGTACACGGACCCGGCCGGCACGATTCCGGTCACGCGATCGCGGAAGATTCGCGGCAGGCGGTCCTGGTACAGGAACACCCAAGGCGCCTCGTCGGCGATGATGTCAGCGGCCTGCTGATAGAGCTTGCTCCGCCGGGCATCGTCGGGTTCCTCCTGCGCCTGAGCGAAGAGCGCATCCGCCTGTCCATTCTGATACCAGCCGCGGTTCAGTCCCTTCGGCGGATGGTGCGCGCCGCCGAACATCCGCTCGAGCCAGTAGCCGCTCTCGGCTCCGATCACCCAACCGTTGTAGGAGCCGTTCACGTCGTCCTTGTAGCCGCCTCGTTCCGACGCGATCAGGGTGGAGAACTCAAGGAACTGCGGCTCCAGGTTCACGCCGACGGCCTTGAAATCCTGCTGGATGAGGGCGATTGTCTGCGCGGCCAGCCCAAAGCCGGGACCGCTGTTGGGAACCAACAGCTTCAACGTCACCGGGGCGGCGATGCCCGTGGCCTGGATCAACTCCTTCGCCTTCTTGGGATCATAGGCGTACTTCTGCGCCATGTTTTCCGCGTAGGCCTCATTTCCGCGCGGGAGCGGTCCCACCAGAGGGGAGGCTTGCCCGTCGAACAGGGTGGCGATTCCGTCGCGGTTCACGGCGAAGTTGAGCGCGCGGCGGAAGTTGACGTTGTTGGCGGGGGCGGCGCGCGCGTTGAGACGGATGAAGTATTGATTGGCGGGTTCCGGGTATTGGACGGTCACCCCGCTTTGGCCCTTCAGTTGTTGCACCTGCAACGCGCTCGCGCTCGGGATCAGGTCGATCTCGCCGGTTTGCATGGCGATGGCGAGCGAGGTGGGATCCGTGATCGGCCGGAAGATGATCTGCACGAGCTTAGGTTGGCCGCCCCAGTATTGGGCGTTGCGTTTGAGATCGAGCGGCCTGCCTGACGCGTAGCTGTCGAGAACGAACGGGCCAGTGCCCACGGGGCGCCCGCTCAACTCGTCCCCCTTATATCGCTCCATCGCCCGCGGGCTGATGATCGACATGCGCCGGTCGGTGAGCAACCGCAGCAGGCCGGAGAACGGCTTGTTCAGCTCCAGCACAAAACTGCGCGCGTCGGGGGCGCTCGTGGACGCGATCCAAGACGTGAGAAACGCCATATTCCCGCTGGCTTTGGCGTCGAAGAGGGACGAGTCCTTGTTCATCAGGCGGTCGAAGTTGCTTCGCACCGCCTGGGCGTCCAAGCCGGCTCCGTCATGGAACGACACGCCGCCGCGCAGCGTGAACGTGTAGCTTTTGCCGTCGGCCGAGATTTTCCACGATTCGGCCAAAGCCGGCTTGATGCCGGGCGCGGCCTTCGTCGGCTTCGTCAGGTCCTCCCGCACCAGCGTGTCGAAGATGGCGTCGACGACGCGCAGGCCCACCGTTCCGGTCATGCGGTGCGGATCGAGAGGCGGAATGACGCCCTCGGATCCGACCATGAGCACGTTGGCGGGACTCTGACCTGCCGCCGGGAGGCTGGCGGCGGTCAGCGAAAGCACGGCAGCTATCCAGAGCGAGGGAAGCAGCGCGCGACGCCGGAAACGGTCAAAGAAAGACATCTCATCCCCCAGCTATCTTGAGCCGGCATTTCCCAGATGACCGGCGAGATTTGCCGACCGACCGATAGATTGGGCTTGATCGCGGTGGTTTGCAAGCTCCGAAGCGCCCCGTGTCGGTGACGCACGAGTTGTCCGCCTTTTGTAGCGCGTGAGTTGTCCGCCATGTGCGCCCACTGTTCCAGAAGGGGAGTGGGCGATGCGGCGGACAGCGATGCTATGGGAGGGGTTCGTGACTCGGTTCGAGGAAGCGTTGGAGGGCTACCGGAAGCGGCGGCTGACGGGGGAGGAGGCGGGAGAGCTGCTGGGGATATCGGGGCGGCACTTCCGGCGGTCGTTGCGCGTTCCATGACGAGGAGGGGGCGGACGGGTTGCGCGACCGCCGGCTTGGGCCTGCCCTCGCCGCGGCGGGCGCCGGCGGGGGAGCTGGAGTGGAGGCAGCGGCTCTATCGGGAGCGCTACGGCGACTTCACGGTGAAGCACTTTCACGAGCAGCTGCAGGAGCGCCATGACTACCAGCTCGGCTACACGGTGACCCGGCTGTCGCTGCAGGCGGCGGGGCTGGTCAACAGGGCGATCGCGGCCTTGAACCAATCCGTTTTCACGCGAAGCTCACGCGGACCTCGCCCAGGCGTCCGAAATCGGCCGCCGCCTCACCCGGCGCGCGCACCGGCACCATGCCGGTGCACGAGCCCGTGCTGACGATGTGCCCGGCCTTGAGGCCGCCCGCGCCCGGCGGCTGGGCGTTGGCGAGCGCCAACAGGGCCGCCAGCGGATCGCCGAGCAGTGCCGCACCGGTCCCGCGCGCCGCCTCCTTGGCGTCGACCATGAGGACCATCGCGTGGCGGGCGAAATCGAGGCGCCGCCAGTCGGCATAAGCCGGACCATAGACGAGGGCGCCGTTGCCCACCCAGTCGGCCGCGAACTGGGGCATGGGAGGATTGGCCCCGAGGCGCGAATCGGCGATCTCGATCGCCGGATGCAGGGCGGCCACCGCCGCCTCGACCTCGGCGCGCGCATACGGCGAGGCGCGCGGCGGCAGATCGCGGGCGAGCGCGAACGCGAACTCGCATTCGAGCGCGGGGGCAATGAAGCGGCCGAGCTCGAACCGCGCCGGGCTGGCATGCACGAAGGCGGCGGGCACCGCCCCGCCGAGCGGCCGGTCGAGGCCGAGCTTCGCCTGCTGGTCGGGCAAGGGCGCGCCGACCTTCCAGCCGGCGACCGGACCCCAGCGCCGCATCAGCTCGGCCTGCACGCGGTAGCCCTCCTCGAGGCCGCCCGGCCGGCACGACTCGGGCAAGCCCGAAAGCGCGCGGGCCTCGCGCCTGGCGGCTTCGAGAAGGTCCGCCGCCTGGAGGACAGCCGCCGGGGTCATGACGCCGCCTTGGCTTCGCTGTGGGCGCGGTGGATGACCTTCTCGGCCGGCTTGCCGGTGAGTTCGGCGAGATGATCGAAGACCCAATCGAAACTGCCGATCCCCATGGTCGCCGAGCGCAGCTCGATGATCAGGTCGTGCATCTCGGCCTGCGGCAGATGGGCCGACACCTGGTCCCAGCCGACCCAGTCCGGTTTGGCGTCGAAGCCCAGGATGTGGCCGCGGCGGGTCGAGATCAGCCGCTGCACCTTGGAGGTGAACTCGTTCGGCACCGAGATCTCGACCTTGCAGATGGGCTCGAGCAGGATCGGCTCGCATTTCGGCATGCCTTCGCGCATGGCCAGCGCGCCCGCGGTCTTGAAGGCCATGTCGGAACTGTCGACGGAGTGATACTGGCCCTCGAACAGCCGCACATGCACGTCGACGACCGGGAAGCCGAGCGGGCCGCGCTTCAGGTAATCGCGCACGCCTTCCTCGACCGACGGGATGAAATTCCGCGGGATGGAGCCGCCGACGATCGCCTCCTCGAAGACGAAGCCGCTGCCGCGCGGCAGGGGTGTGATCTCGACCTTGACGTCGGCGAATTGGCCGTGGCCGCCGGTCTGGCGCTTGTGGCGGGCGTGCTGGGTGATCGCCTTGCGGATCGACTCCTTGTAGGGGACGTGCGGGGCGTGGCCGATCGCCGGGATGTTGTACTGCCCGCGCAGGCGGTCGAGGGCGACGGCGACATGGATCTCTCCCTGGCCCCACAGCAAAAGCTCGTTGGTGTCCTGGCTATGCTCCACCGACAGCGAGGGGTCCTCTTCGACCAGCCGATTGAGGGCGCCCGACAGCTTGACGTCGTCGGCGCGTTTTTCCGCCGCCATCGCCAAGGCGAAGAGGGGCCGCGGCGGCTTCGGCCACGGCGCCAGGGCGGACGGCGGCTTGCCCGACGGCGTCAACGCGGCGCCGGTCGCGATTCCCTCGAGCCGGCCCAGCGCCACGACCTCGCCCGATTCCGCCTTGACGAGCTTGGTGTGCTGCGCGCCCAACAGCCCGGCGACGCCCGCGATCCGCGCGCTCGTCCGACCGTCGCCGACCGTGGCGCCGTCGGCGAGCGGCCCGCGCCAGACCCGCGCCAGCGACAGCTTGCCCGCGTGGGCGGCATATTGCGTCTTGAAGATCTGCGCCAGCGCCTCGCCGTTGGCATCGATGCCGAGCCGGCGCATCGTCTCCTTGGCCTCCGGCACGTCGTGGCGCAGCGCTTTCAACAGCCGCCGGATCCCGGAATCGCGCGCCCCCGCGCCGATGAGCACGGGGACCACGCGGCCGCCCGCGAAGTTGCGCGCCAGATGGGTGTAGATCTCCTGCTTCGCCGGCACCACGTCCTCGAGCAATTGCTCGAGCAGCTGGTCGTCGAAATCGGCCAGCGATTCGAGCAGGCTCTGGCGCGCTTCGGCCTTGCGGGCCGTCATGTCCTCGGGGATCGCCACCAGGACGGACGCCTCGCCCGGCTTGTATCGATAGGCCCGCTCGCTCACCAGATCGACGTAGCCGGTGACGATCTCGCCCTTGCGGATCGGCACCTGGCGCAGCACGAGCGGCCGCGCGCAGACCGCTTGCAGCGCCGTCATCACGTCGCGGACGCGCAGATCCGACTCGTCGATCTTGTTGATGAAAACGAAATGCGGGATCTGGCGATTGTCGAGAAACTTGAGGAGCGGGGCCAGCATCAGGGCGCGCTCGACCACCGGTTCCGAGACCACGATCGCGGCGTCGGCGACCATGAGCGCGGCGCGCGTCTCGTGAGCGAACTCGATCGAGCCGGGGCAGTCGATGAACGTCCACGCCTCGCCCAGGAAGGCGGTCGTCGCGACGCTGAGCTCGACGCTCATCTGGCGGGCGCGAGCGGGGGTGGCGCTGTCGGCGACCGTGTTGCCTTCCTTCACCGTGCCCTTGCGCGAGATCGCGCCCGTCGCCAGGAGCAGGCTCTCGAGAAGCGTGGTCTTGCCGCTCAAGTACGGGCCCACGAGCGCCACTGCGCGTGGACCCGACGGAGGTTTGTGGGGCATCTGGCCCTCCCGTTCCTGCTGTGATTTCGCGTCCCGACAAGGTTCCCCGGCTTTGGGCGAAATGGCAAGCCCAAATCCGCCATCGCTCCTCCCGACCCCGACCTCAGCCCGAGCGCCCGCCGGCATGGAGTTTGAGCGCCGCCGTGAAAAAGCGGTGGACCGGGGTCGGCACGCCGGCGGCCCCGCCCAACCGCGCCACCGCGCCGGAGAGGAACGGCAGTTCGAGCCGGTTGCCGCGCTCGAGGTCGACGAGCATCGACGATTTCGCCTCCGGCGCAAAGGTGTCGGCGAACGCGATCAGCCGCTGGGCGAAATCGTCGCCGAGGCCGATGCCCCGCGCCCGCGCCACCGCCATCGCCTCGCCGACTGCCTCGGCGAACAAGGCCCGGATGTCGGGATCCGCGAACAGCTTCCCCTTGGGCAAGCGCGTCACCGCCGTGAGGCCGCTGAAGGAGCTGAGGAAGACGAATTTTTCCCAGATCGCGCGGGTGATGTCGGGCGAGGCGGCGGCCTCGATCCCCGCCCGCTTGGCGGCGGCGACGAAGGCCTCGACGCGCGGGCTCGGCCGGCCGTCGAATTCGCCGACGCTGAGCCGGGCAAAGTCGCCGGTGTGCCGGACCAAGCCGGGCGCGGCCACCGTCGCGATCATCTGGCAGGTGCCGCCGATGACGTGGCGGCGGCCGAGCGCGCTCGCCAGGATCTCGGCGGCCTCGACGCCGTTCTGCAGCGACACGACGGCGGTCTCGGCGCCCAGGAGCGGCTTCGAGGCCATGGCCGCCGCCGTGGTGTCCCACAGCTTGACGGCGAAGATCACGACATCGACCGGCCCGATCTCGGCCGGCCGGTCGGTGGCGCGGACGGGCCGCACATGAAGATCGCCGAGCCGGCTTTCGACCCGCAAGCCGTCACCGGCCAGCGCCTCGAGATGCTTGCCCCTGGCGATGAAGGCGACATCCTCGCCCGCCGCGGCGAGCCGGGCGCCGAAATAGCCGCCCACCCCGCCGGCCCCCATGACGGCGATTTTCATCCCCGCTCGCGCTCGGCCAGGATGCGATCGAAGGTGGCGAGCTGCGCCATCACCCGCCCGTAGACGGTGGCGGGCGGATAATTCCCGTCCGCGTCCGGCGTCCCCGCCGCCAGGCCGGTGAACAGTTCGACCGCCTCGTCGACATCGCCCACGGTCCAGATGTGGAACCGCCCCGCCGCGACCGCCTCGACGAGGTCGTCGCGCAGCGCGAGGTTCTCGCGGTTGATGCGCGGCATGACCACGCCTTGCGTGCCGCTAAGCCCGCCCGAGCGGAGGCAGGTCCTGTAGAACCCCTCCACCTTCTGCTGGATGCCGCCGATCGCCTGGGCCTGGCCGCGCTGGTTGACCGAACCGGTGATCGCCAGGTTCTGGCGCAGCGCCAGGCCGGAGAGGTCCGAGAGAATGGCCAGCACCTCGGCCATCGATGCGCTGTCGCCCTCGACCCCGCCATAGCTTTGCTCGAAGGTGATGGAACAACTGAACGACAGCGGCAGGCGGCGGGCGAAATGGCCGGCGAGGAAGCCCTGCAGGACCATGGCCCCCTTCTGCTGGATGGGCCCCCCGAGCTCGGCCTCGCGCTCGATATTGACCACCCCGCGACGCCCCACCGAGGCGCGCGCGGTGACGCGCGCGGGGGTGCCGAACCTGTGGTCGCCGAGGTCGCGCACGGTGAGCGCGTTGATCTGCCCGACGACCGCCCCGCTGACATCGATCATGACCACGCCGCGGCCGATCGCCTCCTGCATCCGGTCCTCGGCCCGTGCGTTGCGGCGCCGGCGATTGGCGAGCGCGGCGACGATAGCGGCCTCGGTCACGGTGGCGGGGCTGGTCTTGGCGCCGAGCTCGAGGGCCTCGCTCACCAGGTCCTCGATCCGCTCGAAGCGGGAGCTGAGCTTGTCGCGGTGCTCGGCCCAGCGCGCCGCGATGCCGAGCAGCCGCACCACCGCCCCCTCCTCGCACGCCGCCTCGCCGTGAACCCGCGCCATGCGGCGGATCAACCCGGCGTAGCAGGCGATGTTGTCCGGGGTCGCGTCCAAGTCCCGGTCGATATCGGCCTTGACCTTGAAATAGGTCTGGAAGTCCGGGTCGACCGCGAAGAACGCCTCGTACCAGCGCGGCGCGCCGACCAGGACCACCTTGAGGTCGAGCGGGATCGGCTTGGGCCGCGGCGCGCCGGCGATCGGCATGCTTCCCGTGCGATGCAGCTCCTCGACCCGGATATGGCGGTCGCGCAAGGCGCCCTTGAGGAACTCCCAGACCGCCGGGTTGGCGGCGATGGCCTCGGCCCGCAGCACCAGGATGCCGCCATTGGCGCGGTGCAGCGACCCCGCCCGGATGAGCGAGAAATCGGTCTGCAACGCGCCCCTCGACTGCCGGTATTCGATGCGGCCGAACAGGTTCTCGTAGGTGGGGTTGGCCTCGAGCACGATGGGGGGATGCGGATCGCTCGAATGGTCGACCAGAAGATTGACCGCGTAGCGCGCTTCCGCGGATTCGGCGGGCGCGGCGGGGCCGTCGGAAGGCGGCGGCTGGAACGTGTCCAGGTTTTCGAACACGTCGACCCGCATCGCGGCGAGCCAGCGCGCGAGGCCGGGATAGACGGAAAACTCGGCGATCGGGCCGTCGAGCAGGTCGCCGATCGCTTGCTCCGCGACCCGGTGATCGAGTTGCCGGACCCAGGCGGCGAGTTCGGATTGCTGTCGCCCCACCCAGCGGTTGATGTCGGCGAGCCCCGCCATGACCTTCTCGCCCTTCTCGGCGAGCGCCTCGCCTTCGGCCTGGGACTTCTCGGCCTCCTCGCCCGGCCTCCCGCCGCCGGCCTGGGCGGCCACCACCGCCAGGCCTTGCGGGGTTTCCACCACATCCAGGCCCTCGGCGCGCGCGGCGTCGCGCACGACCCGCATGCGCTCGGCGATCCCGGCCCGCACCGTGGCGCCGGCGGTGTCGATCTGGGTCCGGTAATCCTCGCTGCCGAAGGCCCGGGTCAGCGCCTCGCGCAGGCGGGGGACCAACTCCTCCATCCGGGCCCGAAACCGGAACCCGACCCCGGCCGGCACCCGGTAGGGCTTCGGGCGATACCAGTGACGGAAATTGTTGAGATAGAGCCAGTCGCCGGCCGGCGGGCGCCCGGCGACGAATTTCTCCATGAAATCGAGGGTTGCCGTCATGCGGCCGCTGTGGTCCTCGCCGACCACGAAAATGTTGAAGCCGAGCTCGCGGATCGACAGGCCGAACTCGAGGGCCTCGCGCGCGCGCCGGTGGCTCGACAGCGAAAACGGATCGCCGTCGGCGGTGTCGCCCGGGGAAAAGCGCGGCAGTCCGATCTGCGCCGCCGACAGTTTTTCGCTCGCCATGCATCGCCTCCCGAACGTTGACGGCCGCAGCGACTGCTACGCTCAGACGAGCGCCGCGCAGGCGCGCTGGATGCGCCGGCAGGCCTCCTCGAGCGCGGCGGTCGAGGTCGCGTAGGAGATGCGGAAATAGGGCGACAGGCCGAAGGCCTCGCCCTGGACCACCGCCACGCCGGCGGCCTCGAGCAGGTAGGCGGTGAAATCGCCGTCGGTTTCGATGACCCCGCCCGCCGGCGTGCGGCGGCCGATCGTCCCGGCGCAGGACGGGTAGACGTAGAACGCGCCTTCCGGCTTGTGACAGGAAATGCCTTTGGCCTGATCGAGCATGGCGACCACCAAGTCGCGCCGCTCCTTGAAGATGGCGTTGTGCCTGGCGATGAAGTCCTGCCGGCCGTTGAGGGCCTCGATCGCGGCCGCCTGGCTGATCGACGACGGGTTCGAGGTGCTCTGCGATTGCACCGTCGCCATGGCCTTGATGAGGTCCGCGGGCCCCCCCGCATAGCCGATGCGCCAGCCGGTCATGCAATAGGCCTTGGAGACGCCGTTCATGGTCAGCGTGCGCTCGTACAGCCGGGGCTCGACTTCGGCCGGGGTCGCGAACTCGAAGCCGTCATAGACCAGGTGTTCGTACATGTCGTCGGTGAGCACGAAGACGTGCGGGTGCCGCACCAGCACGTCGGTGAGCTCTTTCAGCTCCGCGCTTGTGTACGCGGCCCCGGTGGGGTTGGAGGGCGAATTGAGGATCAGCCACTTGGTGCGCGGCGTGATCGCCGCCTCGAGGTCCTCGGGCCTGAGCTTGAAGCGGTTGTTCTGCGGGCAGGAAACGACGACCGGCCGGCCGTCGGCGAGCAGCACCATGTCGGGGTAGGACACCCAATACGGGGCCGGGATGATGACTTCCTCGCCGGGATCGAGGGTCGCCATCAGCGCGTTGTAGATCACCTGCTTGCCGCCGGTGCCGACCGAGACCTGGCTCGGCTTGTAGTCGAGCCCGTTCTCGCGCTCGAACTTGGCGCAGATCGCGGCCTTGAGGGCCGGGGTTCCGTCGACCGCCGTGTATTTGGTCTCGCCGCGCGAGATCGCCGCGATCGCCGCGGCCTTGATGTTGTCCGGGGTGTCGAAATCGGGTTCCCCGGCGCCGAGCCCGATGACGTCGCGACCCAGCGCCTTGAGTTCGGCGGCCTTGGTGGTCACGGCGATGGTCGGGGACGGCTTGATGCGGCCGAGGCGGGCGGCGAGCGGGGTCATGGCGAGGAGTCCGTGGCGTCGGTGGGCGAGTGCGGCGGAAAAACTAGCCGCCTCGGGGCGGGCGCGCAACTGCGGGGGCCGCGTTGGTAATGTCACGTATTTTGTATCAGCAGGAAAGGGGTATTGACGTCATGTCCTCGATCATGCGCTGGCGTAGCGGGATCATCTCGGCCTCAAGTGGACCCCATCGGTGGGACCACTGGGGCCGGTTTCTTAGTTGGAAGCGCGGTCAACTCCGGGTTTCATCTCCAAGCTGCGATTCGTCTTTCCGGCTGCTGATGTTGGCGCTGTGGGCATGTGGGCGACGCGTCAGCGTCGTCCCAACGCAGCGTCATGTCCACAGCGCTCCGATCGAGCTCCCCGATGCTGGCGCGCCAGACCGCCATCGGCGCTCTGTCGCCCAGCGTCTGATGCAGCCGGCCCTCGTTGTAGAACTCGATCCAATCTCCGATCCCGGCGCGGGCCTCGCGGCCGTCAGCGGTCAGCAGGACGATCCGGGCACGCCAGACATGTTTCTGCGGGCTGTTGCCATCGGCCACGATCGCCGCCAGTCGCCTGCGATCGGCCTCATTCACGTTCACCACGATCCGTTTGCGCATGCCGCAGACTCGCACAGCCGCGAGTCGCGGGGAATCCTCAAAGGGACTCAATCGTTAGGTCGGTACCGCCAGTCGCCGCACCGGCCTCTGGCTTTTTCGGTCCGCCCGGCGCCATATTGGCGGGGTGAAGACCCCGCGCCTGTCCCACCCGCCGCCCGAGGCGTTCGTCAACCCCGCCCCACCGCTCGCCCGCGAGCCCGACGCGCGGCCGGCGCGGCCGTTCCGCGCGGTCTCGGAGTTCCGGCCGGCCGGCGACCAGCCGCAGGCCATATCCGAGCTCGTCGCCGGGCTCGAGCGCGCCGACAAGGACCAGGTGCTGCTCGGCGTCACCGGGTCGGGCAAGACCTTCACCATCGCCCAGGTGATCGCGGCGGTGCAGCGCCCGACCCTGATCCTCGCCCCCAACAAGACCCTCGCCGCCCAGCTCTACGGCGAGATGACGTCGTTCTTTCCCGACAACGCGGTCGAGTATTTCGTGTCGTACTACGACTACTACCAGCCGGAGGCCTACGTCCCGCGCACCGACACCTACATCGAGAAGGAATCCTCGATCAACGAGCACATCGACCGCATGCGCCATTCGGCGACCCGGGCGCTCCTCGAACGCCCCGACGTGATCATCGTCGCCTCGGTGTCGTGCATCTACGGCATCGGCTCGGTCGAGACCTACTCCAACATGACGCTGTCGCTGTCGGCCGGCCAGGCGATCGACCGCAACGCGCTTCTCAAATCGTTGGTCGAGCTGCACTACCGGCGCAACGACACCGACTTCGTGCGCGGGGCCTTCCGGGTGCGCGGCGACGGCGTCGAGGTCTTCCCCGCCCACTGCGAGGACCGCGCCTGGCGCCTGTCGCTGTTCGGCGACGAGATCGAGGCGATCTACGAGTTCGATCCGCTGACCGGCGAGCGGCACGCCGAGCTCGGCCGCATCAAGCTCTACGCCAACAGCCACTACGTGACACCCCAGCCGACCCTCGACCAGGCGATGGCGCAGATCCAGGTCGACTTGAAGGCGCGGCTCGCCGAGCTCACCGCCGAGGGCAAGCTCGTCGAGGCCCAGCGCCTCGAGCAACGCACGAGCTTCGACCTCGAGATGATGGCGGCGACCGGGTCGTGCGCCGGGATCGAGAATTATTCCCGGTACTTGACCGGCCGCCGGCCGGGCGAGCCGCCGCCCACCCTGTTCGAATACCTGCCCGAGGACGCGCTCCTCATCGTCGACGAGAGCCACGTCACCGTCCCGCAATTGGGCGGCATGTTCCGCGGCGACTGGAACCGCAAATCGACGCTGGCCGAACACGGCTTCCGCCTGCCGTCCTGCGTCGACAACCGCCCGCTCAAGTTCGAGGAATGGGAGGCGATGCGGCCCGCGACGATCTTCGTCTCGGCGACGCCGGGTCCGTGGGAGTTGGAGCGCACCGCCGGCGCCTTCGTCGAGCAGGTCATCCGTCCGACCGGATTGATCGACCCGGTCTGCATCGTCCGCCCGATCGAGCACCAGGTCGACGATCTCATCGCCGAGGTGCGCACGGTCGCGGGCCGGGGCCAGCGCGCGCTGGTCACCACGCTGACCAAGCGGATGGCCGAGGACTTGACCGAATACATGCACGAGATGGGCATCCGCGTGCGCTACCTCCACTCCGACGTCGAGACGCTGGAACGCATCGAGATCATCCGCGACTTGCGCCTCGGCGCCTTCGACGTGTTGGTCGGCATCAACCTGTTGCGCGAGGGGCTCGACATCCCGGAATGCGCGCTGGTCGCGATCCTGGATGCCGACAAGGAAGGGTTTCTGCGCTCGCGGACCTCGCTCATCCAGACCATCGGCCGGGCGGCGCGCAACCTCGACGGGCGGGTGGTCCTCTACGCCGACACGATGACCGGCTCGCTTCGGTTCGCGATCGCCGAAACCGACCGCCGGCGGGCAAAGCAGCAGCTGTACAACGCCGCCCACGGCATCACGCCGGAATCGATCCGCAAGCAGATCGGCGACATCCTGGGCAGCGTCTACGAGCGCGACCACCTGACGGTGTCGACCGGCGACGAGGCGACGCCGCACCTGGTCGGCCGGAACTTGCGGGCCCATATCGCCGGCCTCGAGGAGCGCATGAAGGCGGCCGCCGCCGAGCTCGAATTCGAGGATGCGGCGCGGCTGCGCGACGAGATCCGCCGCCTCGAAGCCTTCGACCTCGAGCTGCCGGCCGGGGTCGTGGCGGGGGGACACGCAGCCATCGCCCGACCGCGCTCGACCGCCGGTGCCGCGCACTCCCCGCGCGGCCGGGCGCGCCAGCCGCAGCGGCAGTGAGACCGGCCCTGCGATCGCCGGTCCCCGGCCCATGACCGCACCGCCATCCGGAGTCATTCCCAAGGCCGCGCTGGTCACCGGCGCCGCCAAGCGCATCGGCCGGGCCATCGCCCTCGACCTCGCGGCCCAGGGCTTCGCGGTGGCGGTGCATTACCACCGCTCGCGGGCCGAGGCCGAAAAGGTCGCCGCCACCATCGTCAAGGCCGGCGGCCGGGCGGTGGCGCTCGGCGCCGACCTCGCCCGCGAGAGCGAGGTCCTGGTCCTGGTGGCACGGGCGGTCGAGGCCCTCGGTCCGCTCGGGATCCTAGTCAACAACGCCTCGCTGTTCGAGCGCGACGAGGCGCTGTCCGTGACCCGGGCGAGTTGGGCGGCGCATCTCGAGATCAATCTGCGCGCCCCGTTCGTGCTCTCCCAGGAGCTCGCCCGGCTGCTGCCCGACGGGGCGCACGGCGCGATCGTCAACTTGATCGATCAACGGGTGTGGAACCTGACGCCGCATTTCACGTCCTACACGCTGAGCAAGACCGGCCTGTGGACGCTCACTCGGACGCTGGCGCTGGCGCTGGCGCCGCGTCTGCGCGTCAACGCCATCGGCCCTGGGCCGGTCCTGCCCAGCGCCCGCCAGAGCGCGGCGCAATTCGCACGCCAGCGGACCGGCGTACCGCTCCGGCGCGGACCGGACCTCGAGGAAATCTGCGCCGCCGTGCGCTTCATCTTGGCCGCGCGCTCGATGACCGGGCAGATGATCGCGCTCGACGGCGGCCAGCACCTCAATTGGGCGCCATCGGTTCACTTGCGGGCGCCGGAGGAGTAGACTTGCCGCCATGAGCCCGTCCAACCTGCTTCACAGCCGTCACGCCGTGCTGCGCCCGGTCGCCGACGCCAGCCAGCGGCTGCGCCACGTCTTCGTCCGCGACCTCGTGCTCGAGGCGCGGATCGGCATCCGGCATCGCGAGCGCGGCGCCGCGCAGCGGGTGCGCATAAACCTCGATCTCGCGGTCGCCGAGGGCGAGCGGCCGCTCGATGACCAGCTCGCCAATGTCGTCTGCTACGACGCCCTCACCGCCGGGGTGCGCCGGCTGGTGGCCGCAGGCCACGTCAATCTGGTCGAGACGTTGGCCGAGCGCATCGCCGCCTTCAGCCTGGAAGACCCTCGGGTCCGGATGGTCCGGGTACGGCTGGAGAAGCTCGATGTCTATCCCGACGCGGCGAGCGTCGGGGTCGAAATCGAGCGGCGGCGGGGCTGAGAGCCTGGCCATTCGGCCGCTCGGCCGCAAGTTGTGCACAAGGGCGGACGAACCGCCGCGCGGGCCAGCTTTTCCGCGGGTTTTGGCCGACAAGTTACGAGCGTAGTAAGGGCTTAAATTAGAAGATTCAGAGTTTTCAAGCACTTGGATGAATTGCCTGATTTTTGGGCAAAATGGTCCCGCCCAAGCCTAGCCAAGCTTCGGCACCCGCCATCCGGTGTTTGTCAACATACTTGTCCACAAATTTCGTGGATATCGTCGCCGACGCCCTTCGAACGGCGTGGGTTTCCGCCGCGCTCGCCGCCGTGGTTGACAGGACCGCCGGCCGCCACCTATTTGGCCCCCATGGGCAAAAGCGACTTCGAGCCGCCGGTTTGGATCGATGATCCACCGCCCAAGGGCGCGCTTGGCACCGGCCTGGCGGCCTTGCGTGCGGCGCTGGCCACGCTTCCCGGCACGCCGGGAGTCTACCGCATGGTTAACGCCAAGGGCGAGGCGCTCTATGTCGGCAAGGCGCTGAGCCTCAAGCGGCGGGTAGCGAGCTACACCCAGCTCGCGCGGCTGCCCAATCGGCTCCAGCGCATGGTCGCCGAGACGCGCGGCCTCGAGGTCATCACCACCCATACCGAGGTCGAGGCGCTGCTGCTCGAAATCAATCTCATCAAGCGCCTGATGCCGCCCTATAACGTGCTGCTGCGCGACGACAAGTCGTTTCCCTATATCGTCATCACCGGCGACCACGCGTGGCCGCAGCTCGCCAAGCATCGGGGGCCACGCGATCGCCAGGGTCGTTATTTCGGCCCGTTCGCCTCGGCCGGCGCGGTCAACCGGACGCTGACCGCCTTGCAGCGCGCCTTCCTCATGCGCTCGTGTTCCGACACCGTGTTCGCCGGCCGGACGCGCCCGTGTCTCCTTTATCAGATCAAGCGCTGCAGCGGCCCTTGCGTCGGGCGCATCGCGGCCGGGGACTATGCCCGCCTGGTCGAGGAGGCCGCCGAGTTCCTCGCCGGGCGCTCGCACGAAGTGCAAGCGGCGCTCGGGGTGCGCATGCAGGAGACGAGCGCCGCGTTGCAGTTCGAGAGCGCCGCCCTGTACCGCGACCGCATCCGGGCGCTGACCCAGATCCAGGCGCGCCAGGACATCAACGTCGACGCCCTCGGCGATGCCGACGTCATTGCCGCCCACCAGGGGGGCGGGGCGACCTGCATTCAGGTGTTTTTCTTCCGCGGCGGCCGCAATTACGGCAACCGCGCCTACTTCCCGCGCCACGATCGCCGATTGGGGGCGGCCGAGGTGCTGGGCGCGTTCATCGGCCAGTTCTATGCCGACAAGCCGGCGCCGCCGTTGCTCTTGATCAGCGAGGAGGTGCCCGAGCGCGAACTGATGGCCGCGGCGCTCACGCACAAGATGGGATCGCCGGTTCGCCTCGCGGTCCCCGAACGCGGCGACAAGCGCAAGCCGATCGACCATGCGCTCGCCAATGCCCGCGAGGCGCTGGCGCGGCGGCTGTCCGAAAGCGCCTCGCAGGCAAAGCTGCTCGACGGCGTGGCCGCCGCGTTCGGCCTCGACGGGCCGCCGCAGCGCATCGAGGTTTACGACAACAGCCATATCGCCGGCACCCACCCGCAGGGCGCGATGATCGTTGCCGGGCCGCAAGGCTTCCTCAAGAGCGCGTACCGCAAGTTCAACATCCGCGGCACCGCCGGCCCCGACGATCCCGGCGGCCTGACGCCTGGCGACGACTACGCCATGATGCGCGAGGTCTTGACCCGCCGCTTCGCGCGCGCCATCCGGGAAGACCCGGCGCGCCAGTCGGGCGCCTGGCCCGACCTGGTGCTGATCGACGGCGGCCGCGGCCAGCTCACCGCCGCGCGCGAGGCCCTCGCCGATCTCGGCCTCGACGACCTCCCGGTGGTCGCCATCGCCAAGGGCCCGGATCGCAACGCCGGCCTCGAGCGCTTGTTCATGGCCGGACGCGAGCCCATCGCCCCGGACCGACGCGACCCGGTGCTCTATTTCCTTCAGCGCCTGCGCGACGAGGCCCATCGGTTCGCGATCGGCGGGCACCGCCAGCGGCGCGCACGTGCCATCGCCGTCTCGCCGCTCGACGACATCGCCGGCATCGGCCCGGCGCGCAAGAAGGCGCTGTTGCTGCATTTCGGGTCGGCCCGTGCCGTCTCGAGGGCCGGGCTTGGCGATCTCGAGGCAGTGACCGGCATCAGCCGCACGGTCGCCAAAAAAATTTATGATCATTTCCACGGCGAGGGCTAATATCGTTCCGGATTCGGAAATCCCGGCCGCGCCTAGCTCCGCCCATGCTGTCGTCGTTGGCCATGACTCTCACGCTGTCGCGCATCGCGGCGATCCCGCTGCTGGTGATGCTGTTCTATGTCGAGGGCGATGTGGTCCGCTACCTCGCCTGCGCCCTCTATACCGCCGCCGCGGTGACCGACTACCTCGACGGCTATGTCGCCCGCGCCTGGAAGCAGCAATCGAGGCTCGGGCGCATCTTCGATCCGATCGCCGACAAGCTCCTGGTGGCGGCCACCATTCTGATGCTGGTCGCGATCGACCGCATCGCCGGCCTGCTGGTGCTGCCGGCGCTCGTCATCCTGTGCCGCGAGCTGTTGGTATCGGGCCTGCGCGAGTTGCTGGCCGAGGTCAGGGTCAGCCTGCCGGTGAGCCGGTTGGCCAAATGGAAGACCGGCATCCAGATGACGGCGCTGGGGTTCCTCATCGTCGGCGATGCCCGGCCGACGGCATTCCTGCCGGTCAGCCTGATCGGCGAGACCGGCCTGTGGCTGTCGGCGGCCCTGACGCTTTACACCGGTTACGATTATTTGAAGGCGGCCCTGCTGCACCTCGGCGCGGACGCCCGCCGCGAGCGCCCCGTCGCGGGCGCGCCGGTCGGGCCGGACAAGGCGCCGGGGCGGGCCGTGTAAGGACCGGCCTGGCGGCGACGGCCACGGCCATGAAGATTTTCGGCCTGGCGGGGTGGAGCGGCAGCGGCAAGACGACGCTGATCATGCGGCTCATCCCGGCCTTGAAGGCGCGTCGGATCGCGGTTTCGACCATCAAGCACGCGCACCACGATTTCGCGGTCGATGTTCCGGGCAAGGACAGCTACGAGCACCGCGCCGCGGGCGCCACCGAGGTCATGGTGTCCTCGGCCAACCGCTGGGCGCTCATGCACGAGTTGCGGGGCGCCGCCGAGCCGGCGGTCGAAGACCTCCTGGCGCGGATGAGCCCCGTCGATCTGGTGATCATCGAAGGCTTCAAGGCCCACGCCCACGACAAGCTCGAAGTGCACCGGCCGCAGGTCGGCAAGCCGTTGCTGTGCTCCGGCGATCCCAGGATCGTCGCGGTGGCGAGCGACGCGCCGTTGCCGGGGCTCGGGCTACCGCGCTTCGATCTCGATGACATCGAGACGATCGCCGCCTTCGTGATCGCCCATTGCGGGCTCGTCGGCGCGCCGCTGCGGGTCGTTTCCCGCTGACGGGGGCGCCATGGCGCAACTGTCCGACGACTGCTTCGCCTTCGGCGGCGAATTGATGCGCGCCAGCGAGGCGCTCGACATCCTGGCCGCGCGCGTCGCCCCGGTGGCGAGCCCCGAGACGGTGCCCCTCGCGCAAGCCCGCGCGCGCATCCTCGCCGCCGATATCCTCGCCGGGCGGAACGTGCCCCCCCACGACAACGCGGCGGTCGACGGCTACGCCGTGTTCTTCGACGATCTCGACCCGGGGGCGCCGACCCGGCTTGCCGTGCGCGGCCGGGCCGCGGCGGGCTGGCCGCTCGGCCGCCAGGCCCGGCGCGGCGAGGCGATCCGTATCTTCACCGGGGCGCCGATGCCGGCGGGGCCCGACACCGTGTTCATGCAGGAGGACGTGCGGGTCGAGGCCGAATTCGTCGTCCTGCCGCCCAGCATCAAGCGGGGCGCCAATCGCCGCCAGGCGGGCGAAGATGTCAAGGCCGGCGCCATCATCCTTAAGCGCGGCCACCGCTTGCGGCCCCAGGATATCGGGCTCGCCGCTTCCGTGGGGCTCGCCGAGCTGGCGGTCTATCGGCGGCTCGAGGTGGCGGTGTTCTCGACCGGCGACGAACTCCGGGAGCCGGGCCAGCCGGCGCCTACGGGCGTCATCTATGACGCCAACCGCTATGTGTTGATCGCCCTGCTCGAGGCGCTCGGGTGCCGGGTCGCCGATTTCGGCATCCTCGCCGACCGGCGCGAGGCGATCGAGGCGGCGTTGGCGCGCGCCAGCGCCGGGTGCGA
The DNA here is from genome assembly GCA_052387815.1 of Pseudomonadota bacterium. Taxonomy (GTDB): domain Bacteria; phylum Pseudomonadota; class Alphaproteobacteria; order CACIAM-22H2; family CACIAM-22H2; genus JBQTIU01. Next base: position 21,149 of record JBQTIU010000085.1, on the reverse strand, counting down.
TGCGATCGTCACCTCGGGCGGCATGTCGACCGGCGAGGAAGATCACGTCCGCGCGGCCGTCGAGGCTAACGGGTCGATCCATTTCTGGCGGCTTGCCATCCGCCCCGGCCGGCCGGTGGGGCTCGGCCAGGTCGGCGGCGTGGCCTTCGTCGGCCTGCCGGGCAACCCGGTGGCGATGATGGTGACCTTTCTGCGCTTCGCGCGCCCCGTGCTGCTGCGGCTGGCCGGCGCCGTCGACACCGAGCCGATCTTCTATCGCGTGCGGGCCGGCTTCGAGATCAAGAAGAAGCACGGGCGGCGGGAATGGGTGCGGGCGCGGCTGGCGCCCAGCCCCGACGGCGCGATGGTGGCGCGGAAATTCCCGCGCGACGGCGCCGGCATTCTGTCCTCGCTCGTCGAAGCCGACGGCCTCGTCGAGCTCGCCGAGGAGGTGACCCGCCTGCCCGCGGGCGCGATGGTCGATTTCCTGCCCTTCAACGAGGTCGCGTCGTGAAGGTGCTGTATTTCGCCTGGCTGCGCACCCGGGTCGGCGCCGCCGAAGAGACCTTCGACCCCCCGGCCTCGATCCGCGACGTCGCGGGCCTGGTCGAGCATCTGAAGACCCGTTCGCCGGGACATGCCGAGGCGTTGAAGGACCGGCGGGCGATCCGCGTCGCCGTCAACCAGGAGTACGTGAAGTTCGACCACCCGGTCGGCGCCGACGACGAAGTGGCGATCTTCCCGCCGGTGACCGGAGGCCGGCGATGATCCGCGTGCAGCGCGAGGATTTCGACGTCGGCGCCGAGCTCGCCAAGCTGGTCGCCGGCCGCGCCGAGGTCGGCGGCGTCGTCAGCTTCCTCGGCCTGGTGCGCGATATGGCCGGGGGCGAGCGGATCGGCGCCATGACCCTCGAACACTACCCCGGCATGACCGACCGCAAGCTCGCCGAGATCGAGGCCGAGGCGCAAGCCCGGTGGCCGTTGTCGGCGTCCCTCATCATCCACCGTTACGGCCGGCTCGAGCCGGGCGAGCGGATCGTGCTGGTCGCCACCGCCTCGGCCCATCGCGAGGCGGCCTTCGCGGCCTGCCACTTCCTGATCGACTGGCTGAAGACCAAGGCCCCGTTCTGGAAGCTGGAAGAGTCCGGACGCGGCGCCGAATGGGTCGCCGCCGAGGCAAGCGACGAGCAAGCGACGGCGCGCTGGGAAGAGAAATGACAGCGGAATTCGATTTCGGCGCTGTGGTCAAAACTCGTTTAGGGGCGCTCTACGGAGAGCGTCTCGGCGGGGTCGTTCTTTTCGGTAGCCGGGCGCGCGCCGACGCCGAACAGCCCGGCGACTGGGATTTCACGGTCAAGCTGGCCGGCGAGTTGGACAGAGGCGCGGATACGCGGCTTCTCGCGGATCTCGCATACGACCTGCTTCTCGAGACCGGGCACCTCGCCCACTTCGTCCCCATTCGTGCCGATGAGCGCGAGCCTCCTACACTCCTCCTTGCCGCGATCCGCCTGCAAGGACCGCCTTGTGAAGCCCGAGAGGCAGTCGGCGATGACACGGATGGAAAAATGAAGCGGCGGAATCCCCACGATGGGTCGACCTTCGAGGCGTTCCTCGAAGAAGAGGGTCTCATCGACGAGTTGCAGGAGAAAGCCGTGAAGGCCGTCCTGGCTTGGCAACTCGCCAAGACGATGAAGAAGAAAGGATCGCCAAGACGGAAATGGCGAAGCGCCTTGCGACCAGCCGCGCCCAGCTCGACCGGCTCCTCGATCCCCGCAATATTCGCGTTTCGCTCGCCACCTTCGCCAAGGCGGCCCGCGCGGTGGGCATGCGGGTGAGGCTCGATCTGGTGGCTGCGGCCTGAACCGAGGGCGGTCAGGGCCGGCCGAACATTCGCCGGCCGCTTGTCTCATAGGCGCGCTCGATTGCGGCGGCCACGGCTTGCGGGTCGAGGACCAGGAGCGGCGGCGGGCTCTCGCCGGTGAGCGTCAAGAGCCGGCGTTCGGCGGCGTCGTGCTCCTCGATCGAACCGCCGGCAAGGATGTGGCGGATGGCGAGCCCGGGCGCGCGCAGATGGCAGGCCACCAGGATCGTGCGGTGGCAGTCGAGCGGGTCGCGCGTCGCGCGCCCATCAGCGCCGGACGAAAGCGCGCCATTTGCTCACCGACCCGCTCGAGCCCGGCCCGAAACTCCGGGCGCTGGGCGAGCAGCGCACAATCAGGAACGCCGTCGCGCCGATACTCGGGGCCGAGGGGACGCGCGCCCCGGCCCTCGCCGAGATAGAGATACGCAATGCCCGCCGCCGCCAGCGAGCCCTCGAGCGCGCGGCGGTTGAACTGCGGGTTGAAGCGCGAGCGCGGATACGAGCGCACATCGGCGAAGGCGCCGATGCCGTGGGCTCGTGAGGCACGGCGATGAAACGCGCGATGGGGTGATTCGAATGGCCGATGGTGAACCGCTCGGCCATGCGCGAAAGAGGGTCGTGGCGCGGGCGGGTCACGCCGCCTTGGCGGGCGGGGTGCGGACCAGGCGGTCGAAATCCTCCATCAGGCTGCGGGTCAGCGGGCCGACCGTGAACGTGTAGCGGTCGATCTCGGAGATGGGCGTCACCTCGGCGGCGGTGCCGGTCAAGAACGCCTCCTGGGCTCGCCCGAGTTCGCTCGGCATGATCGCGCGCTCGACGATCTTGTACTGGCGCTTGCGGGCGAGCTCGATCACGGTGCGGCGCGTGATGCCGTCGAGGAAGCAGTCCGGGGTGGGCGTGTGCAAGACGCCGTCGATGACCAGGAAAATGTTGGCCCCCGTGGCCTCGGCGATCTGGCCGCGCCAGTCGAGCATCAGGGCATCGTTGTAGCCGGCGGCCTCGGCGGCGTGCTTGGACAGGGTGCAGATCATGTAAAGCCCGGCGGCCTTGCTGGCGGTGGGCGCGGTGTTGGGCGCCGGCCGCGCCCATTTGGCCATCGTCATGCGAATGCCCTTGAGCCGCGCCTCGGGCGAGAAATAGGCCGGCCACTCCCAGGCGGCGATCGCCAGATTGATCCGCGTCGCCTGGGCCGAGACGCCCATCATCTCAGCGCCCCGCCAGGCGATCGGACGGACATAGCCGTCGACGATGTTGTTGGCCCGCACCGCCTCGTTGCTGGCGCGCTCGACCTCGGCTACCGAGATCGGCAGCTCGAACCCCAAGAGCTTCGCCGAATCCCACAGGCGCTGGCTGTGCTCGGTGAGCTTGAAAATGCGGCCGCCATAGACCCGCTCGCCCTCGAACACGGCGCTGGCGTAGTGCAGGGCGTGGGTCAGCACATGCAGCTTCGCCTCGCGCCAGGCGATGAGCTTGCCGTTGAACCAGATGGTACCGTCGCGGTCGTCGAAAGGGATCATCGCCATGGGTCCTCGCACTCGTGCTCGGGTGTCGTGAAACTTCCTTATCGCAAAAAACCTTGCGCTAGAAAACCCCTGCGCGGCATATATCAACGTTATTGACTTAAATCCCGCGAAAGGCTCCGGCCGATGGCCGACCTCAAAGCCGGCATGCAGCTTCTGTTCCTGCGCGAGGAGGAGCTGCGCCAAGGCATGGAACTGCTGTTCTACGCCTACCGCAATTTCGCCGCCGAACCCGATGCGATCCGCGCGCGCCTCGGGCTGGGCCGCGCCCATCACCGCGTGATCTTTTTCGTCGGCCGCCATCCCAGGATCAGCGTCGGCGAGCTGCTGGCCATTCTGGGGATCACCAAGCAGAGCCTGTCGCGCGTGCTGGCCCTGCTCGTCCGCCGGGGGTGCATCGTCCACCGGCCGGGCCCGCGCGACCGCCGCGAGCGCCGTCTGGAGCTCACGCCCGAGGGCGCCGCGCTCGAGCGCCAGCTCTCGGATGCCCAGCGCGCGCGCATCGCCGCCGCCTATCGCGCGGCCGGGGGTGCGGCGGTTGACGGCTACCGGAAAGTGCTGCTCGGGCTCATCAACGAAGCCGACCGGGCCAGGCTCGGCGCGCCGGCGAAGCCGGGATAAGGGGACGTCGGTCCTTGCGCCCTGCCGGGGGCATACTATACTCGCGCCATTCATGGCCGAGGGCGCGCATATCCTGGTCGTCGACGACGATTCGCGGCTCCGCGAGTTGCTGCGCAAGTATCTGTCCGAGAACGGCTATCGAGTGACCACCGCGGCCGATGCGGCGGCCGCGAGAAGCCGGCTCGAGGCGCTCGCCTTCGACCTCTTGGTGCTCGACGTGATGCTGCCGGGGCAGAACGGCGTCGAGTTCACGCGCCGGTTGCGCCAGGCGAGCACGGTGCCGATCCTGCTCCTGACGGCGCGCGGCGAGCCGGCCGACCGCATCGCCGGCCTGGCGAGCGGCGCCGACGACTATCTCGCCAAGCCCTTCGAGCCCGACGAGCTCCTGCTGCGCATCGGCGCCATCCTGCGCCGCGCCCCGCCGCCGGTGTCGGCGCCCGCCGAGATCCGGTTCGGCGAATTCCGGTTCGACCTCGTCCGCGAGGAGCTGACGAAAGGCGCCGAGCCGGTGCGGCTCGCCGCGGCCGAGGCCTCGCTCCTCAAGGTGCTGGCGCTCGGTGCGGGCACGCCGGTGGCGCGCAGCGAGCTGTTGCGCGCCTCGCGCCTGACCGGGAACGAACGCACGGTCGATGTGCAGGTGACCCGGCTCCGGCGCAAGATCGAAGCCGATCCCAAGCTGCCGCGCTACCTGCGGACCGTGCGCGGTGCCGGCTACCTGTTGGCCGCCGACTAGAGCCGCATGGTGTCGCTCAAGCGCCATCTGCCGCAGACCCTGTTCGGCCGCGCGCTCCTGATCATCGTCGCGCCGCTCATCCTGGTCCAGCTCGTCGCCGCCTTCATCTTCTACGACCGGGTGTGGGAAACCGTGACGCGGCGGCTCGCGAGCGCGGTGGCGGGCGATGTCGCGGTGGTCGTTCACGCCCTTGGCCGTTATCCCGACCCCGGCGACCGCGACTGGTTGTTCGACACCGTGTCGATGACGACCGGCCTCAAGCTCGCGCTCGAGGAAGGCGCCATCCTCGCCAGCACCGGGCCGGAGGTGGGCTCCGGCATCCTCGAGCGGCTGCTCGTGCGCGCCCTCAACGAGCGAGTCCGCCGTCCCTACCTGCTCGACGTGTGGTCCCAGCCCCGCGAGGTCGAGATCAAGGTCCAGCTCGCCGAGGGCGTCCTCCACGTGCGCGCCCCGCGCGAACGCTTGTTCACGACCACGACCTACATCTTCCTCATGTGGATGGTCGGCTCCTCGCTGGTTTTCTTCGCAATCGCCTCGGTGTTCATGCGCAACCAGGTGCGCCCGATCCGCCGACTCGCGCGCGCCGCCGACGCGTTCGGCAAGGGCCGCGACGTGCCGGACTTCCATCCCTCGGGGGCCGCCGAGGTGCGCCAGGCGGCGGCTGCCTTCATCAACATGCGCGAACGCATCCGCCGCTTCGTCGCCCAGCGCACCGAGATGCTGGCCGGGGTGAGCCACGACTTGCGCACCCCCCTCACGCGCATGAAGCTCGAATTGGCGATGTTCGGCGGCCACCCGTCGGCCGCCGGCCTGCGCGCCGATGTCGCCGACATGGAGCGGATGGTCGAAAGCTATCTCGCCTTCGTGCGCGGCGAGGGCGAGGAGCAGGTCGAGCCCACCGACCTCGCCGGGCTGTTGGCGGAGATCGCGGCCGCCGCGCGGCGCGACGGGCATGCGGTGTCGGTCGCCACCTCGGGCGACCTCACGCTGCCGTTGCGCCCGCATGCCATCAAGCGCAGCCTCGACAACCTGGTCGCCAACGCCACCCGCCACGCCGCCCAGGTCGAAATTCATGCGGCGCGGCGCGCGCGCGCGGTCGAGATCGTGATCGATGACGACGGCCCCGGCATCCCGCCGGAACTTCGCGACGAGGTGTTCAAGCCGTTCTACCGCCTCGACCCGTCGCGCAATGTGGCCACCGGCGGCGTCGGCCTGGGGCTCACCATCGCCCGCGACGTGGTGCATGTCCATGGCGGCGAGATCGACCTCACGCGATCGCCGCACGGCGGCCTGCGCGCGCGCATCAAGCTGCCGGTGTAAGAGCCCAGGGGAACGCGCCGATGGTATCGCCCGCCGCCGCGCTCGACCTCGACGCCTTTCGCAGGGCGCCGCTCAAGCGCGAGCCCTGCGACTACCTGATCTTGCCCGGCGTCGTTCGCCAGCCGGCGCTCGACGAGATCCTCGACGCCTATCCCGATATCGACCGGCCGGGCTCTTTCCCGTCCGCGACGCTTCGCTATGGGCCGCGCTTCGCCGCCTTCCTCGACGAGATCGAGGGACCGGAGTTCCGCGCCGCCGTCGCCGAAAAATTCGGCGTCGACCTCGAGGGCCGGCCCACCCTGGTCACGGTGCGCGGGCGCTGCCGGGCAAGCGACGGCAAGATCCACACCGACACGGACTCCAAAATCATCACCGTGCTGTTCTATTTCAACCGCGACTGGGAGCCCGACGGCGGGCGGCTCCGCATCCTCATGAGCCCCACCGACCTCGACGCGGTCGCCGACGAGGTGCCGCCGATCGCCGGCACCGTCCTCGCCTTCCGCCGCTCGGCGCGGTCCTGGCACGGCCACAAGCCGTTCGAAGGCCCGCGCCGGGCGGTCCAGCTCAATTGGGTCACCGATCAGCGCATCGTCGATCGCGAATTGGCGCGCCATCGCCTGTCGGCTTGGGTCAAGCGGCTCAATCCGTTGGCTCGCGGCTAAAACAGCTTGCCGCCGTTCGGCACTGCGCGGTCGGGCGAGACCAGCACCACGGCGCCCTCGGCGTCCGGGAACCCCAGGACCAGCACTTCCGACAGGAACTTGCCGATCTGGCGCGGCGGGAAATTGACCACTGCCGCGACCCGCTTGCCGATCAGCGAAGCCGGCGAATAATGGACCGTGAGCTGGGCGCAACTCCGCCTGGTCCCGATCTCAGCTCCGAAATCGATCTTGAGCTTGAGCGACGGCTGGCGCGCCTCGGGATAAGGCTCGGCCTCGATGACGGTGCCGGCCCGGATATCGATGCGGGCGAAATCGTCGTGACGGATGGTCCCGCTCAGCTCGCTCGCCGGGCGCATCGGCGCGCTCATGCCAGCATCGAGGCGGCCCGGCGGCGCCAGAGAGGCCGGAAACCGCCCCCGGCTCGACGCCTATTTCTGAGCGCGCTTGGCGAACGTTTCCCTGAGTTCGTCGAGGCTGTCGGCGACCCGCTTGTTGATGACGTCGAACGCCTCGGTGTTCGACTTGGCGACCATTTCGGCGAGCTCGCGCATGTTGGAGACCGCGCGCTGGAAGGCGTCCTTGGTCAGCGCGGTGTGCTTGGCGGCCTTGTCCTCCGGGCTGCCCATGGCGAGCATGTCCTTCGCCATTTGCGAGGACTCCTCCATCACTTGGCGGAAGATCTCGGCCTGGCGCTTGGCCACCGCCTGCATGCCTTCGACCGCCACTTGGTTCGCCTGGGTGAGCGCCTCGAGGTTGCGTCGCTGGCTTGAAATCATCTTGTCCATGTCGATGCCAGGCGGTTTGAAGTCGCTAAGCAGCTTCGAAAAATCCATCATCTTGGATAAGTCGAATTCCCCGAAGGGATTGCTCATTTTTGCCACGGACGTGATCCTTTCTATGGATTTGCAGGGCAGGGAAGCTCGATGAGCGGCCCGTTGCGAGCAAGTATGCATCTTCAAAAACAAGCCGTCAAATCGTTATGTTGCGGTGCAACATAAGGATTCAGGATGCCGCCGCCGGCCGTCTCCGGGTGAAGCCGGGAATGCTGTGCGCCCACATTTCGGCGCGTTTCAGCGCCCGATCAAGGGCCGCCATGGTCTTGGCGCCGTCGGGGCTGTCATCGGCGAGCCAAGTGCGGAGCGTCGCCAGATAGATAAGGCTCACGCCCTTGACCCGAAGCGCCCCCAGGAGGCCGGCGGTCTCGAGCCCGGCCGCCTCGGCCATCAAGGTCATGGAGCGCAGGAACCCGGGCGCGAGGCACAGCGACGCCGGATCGCGCGCCAAGTCGGCAAGGATGGCCTTGAGCGCCCGCTTGTGGGCGCCCAGCGCATCGAGGCGACCCATGACGAGGGCGAACAGGCGATCGCGCGCCGATCCCTCGGGCTCGATCGCGCCGGACAGCGCGGTCGCGTTGAGGCGCCGCACGAAGGCGGCGAGGATGGCGTGCTTGGATGGGAAGACGCCGTAAAGCTCGGCGAGCGCCATTTCGTTGGCGGCCGCGATATCGGCCAGCGACAAGTTGGCCCAGCCGCGCGAGGCGGCGAGCGCCAGCGTCGTGTCGATGATGCGATCCTCGCGCGCGGGTGCGGATTCCGGCTTGCCGCCGGCCCTGGTCCCCCGTCCGGGCGATTTCCTGACCATCCGCCGCTCCCGCAAGGAGGCCCCAAGATTGAGCGAGAACGGCGTTTGAGTCAAATCGGGGCGTGGCCGATCTTTACCTCCACCGCCCGCCCGCCGGTCATCGCCAAGAGCTCCGCGGGCGTTGCCCGGAACACCGCGTTGGGCGTCCCGGCCGCCGCCCAGATCGCCTCGAAGGCGAGCAAGTCCCGATCGATGAAGATCGCGATCGCCTGCGCGAATCCGAGCGGCGGGACGCCGCCAATGGCGAAGCCGGTCACGCGGCGCACGAACTCCGCGTCGGCCTTGTCCAAATCCTCGCCCGCCAGGGCGGCGAGCCTGGCCTCGTCGATGCGGTTGGCGCCGCTTGCGATCACCATCACCGGCTTGGCCGTCACGGCGCCGCGAAACAGGATCGACTTGGCGATCTGGGCGATGCCGCAACCCACCGATCGAGCCGCCTCGGCGGCGCTCCGGGTGGGCCGGTCGCTTTCGATCACCCGGTTGGCGAAGCCCCGCGCGGCGAGCGCGCCCTGGACCTTCCGCGCGCTCGCGCTCAAACCTGGCATTACCCGGCGAGCTCCCGCGCGCGCCGGGTCGCCGCCGCCACGGCCTCGATCATCAAGGCCTCGACCCCGTCCTTCGCCATCAGCACGGCGAGCGCCGCCGCCGTCGTGCCCCCGGGCGAGGTGACGTTGTGGCGCAGGACGGCAGCCGGCTCGCTCGATTGGCGCAGCAGCTCCCCGGCCCCGGCGACCGTCGCCCGCGCCAGGCGCATCGCCAACTCGCCCGGCAGTCCGGCTCGTTCCCCGGCCACGGCAAGGCACTCAGCCAGCAGGAAGACATAGGCCGGACCGCTGCCCGATACCGCGGTCACCGGGTCGAGCAGGCGCTCCTCCGCGATCCACGCCACCTCGCCGACCGCCGCCAGCAGCCGGTCGCACAAGGCCCGCTGGTCCGCGCTCACCCGCGCATTCGCGCACGCGACCGTGATAGCCCGCCCCACCGCCGCCGGAGTGTTGGGCATCGAGCGGACAACCGCCGCCGCCTCGCCGAGGCGGGCCTCAAAATACCCGATCGACTTGCCGGCGGCGATCGACAGGAACACGGTGGCGGGCGAAACGAAACGGCGATAGTCCGGGACGACGTTGTCCAGCTCCTGCGGCTTGACGGCGAACAGCACCAGCCGCGGCGAAAAATCGTTGGGGAGGCCCGACGGATCGGCATGGAGCAAAACGCTCGGCCGGTCGCGGAACGCGCCTGCGGACGCGGCGGACGGCTCGACCACCGCAATCGAGGAAGGCGCCGCCCGGCGCTCCAGCCAACCCCTCAAGAGCGCCCCGCCCATCCTGCCGCAGCCGACCAGCAGCACCGCCTGGTCCGGCGAAGTCATGGCCATAAGCTCAGGCTTCGCCGGCCGGGTCGAGGCAGGCGGCAGTGACCGCCTCGGCGGGGTCCTTGCCGCCCCAGATCACGTATTGGAAGGCAGGATAGAACCGCTCGCACTCGCTGCGCGCCACGTCGACCAAGTCCTCGAGCTGCTCGACCGAAGCGCCCCGCGCGCCGCGCAGCGGCACGGCGTGGCGGAAGGTCGGCTGGCCCTCGTCGGAAGACAGGTCGAAATGCCCGAGCCATAGGCGCTCGTTGGTCAGCGCCAAGAGTTCGTTGACCTTGGCACGGCGATGCGTCGGGATCTTGAGATCGAGCACGCAGGAGAAATGCAGCGCGCTCATGTCGGCGCTCCAGGCGAAATAGAGCCGGTAATCGCACCAGCGGCCGGGGACTTCGGCTAACAGCTCGTCGTCGCCGGTGCGGTCGAACGGCCATTCGTTGGCGTTGACGATTTCTTCGATCAAGTCGAGGGGATTGGGAATCGACGGCTGGGTCGATGGCGAGGCGTCCGGCATTGATGCGCCCTCCCGTCTGACGGCGGACGGCAACCGCGGTAGTGACCGGATACCCCCAACTCTTTCGACAGATTGTGTCAACGCGGGCTGGGGCACACTACCTAATGTAGGTTGCCAGAGCCGAGTCGGCGACGCAAGACATAAATTGGCCACCCCTTGGCTCAGTCCCGCGGCCCGGCGGCGCGCGGGCGCCCCCGCGCACGGGCCGCCTCCAGGGCCGCCACCCGGTCGGCCAAGTCCTCGTTCTCGGCCCGGGCCTTGGCGGCCATCGCCTTGACCGCCTCGAACTCCTCGCGGGTGACCAGATGCTGCTCCTTCAGCCAATGTTCGATCAGCACGCGGAGCTGCGATTCGATCTCGGCGCGCATACCGGCGAGCGCGCCGAGCGCGCCCGAGGCGGCGCGGGCCAGATCGTCGAGCAGGCGGTTGTCGGTTTGCATGGCGACCTCATCTGTTGGGGCCGCGGCGGTGGCGCGGCGGTGGCCGGATTATGTGGAGAGGGGCACGGCGTTGCAACCAGCGGCGCCGCCAACTATAACGGGCCGGCAGCGGGCCGGCGGGCCATGGGAACCCCGTGTGGATGGGAATGATCGTCGTCACCGGCGGGGCCGGGTTCATTGGCTCGAACTTGGTGGCCGGGCTCGACGAGCGCGGCGAGGCGGTCGCGGTCTGCGACACGCTCGGGCGCGGCGACAAATGGCGCAACCTCGCCAAGCGCGCGCTCGCCGACCTCGTCGTCCCCGAGCGGCTGCTCGACTTCCTCGCGGCGCATGTCAAGGAGGTCGAGACGCTCGTCCATCTCGGCGCCATATCCTCGACGCTCGAGGCCGACGTCGAGCGCATCCTCGACACCAATTTCCGCTTGTCCAAGGCGCTGTGGACGTGGTGCGCGCGCGCCGACAAGCGGTTCGTCTACGCCTCGTCGGCGGCGACCTACGGCGATGGGACGGCGGGGTTCGACGACGACCCCTCGCCCGCCGCCCTGGCCCGCTTGCGGCCGCTCAACCCCTATGGCTGGAGCAAGCATCTGTTCGACCGCCTGGTGGCGCGCGAGGTGTCGGGCGCCGCGCCGCGTCCCGCCCAGCATGTCGGCCTCAAGTTCTTCAACGTCTACGGGCCCAACGAATATCACAAGGCCGGGCAACGCTCGCTCGTCCACCAAGTCTATCCCGCGGCGGCGGAGGGTCGGCCTTTCGCCCTGTTCAAATCGCATCGCCCCCAATACGCCGACGGCCAACAGATGCGCGACTTCATCTGGGTCGGCGACTGCGTCGCGGCGCTGCTGTGGTTCCTCGACCACCCGGGCGCGAGCGGCCTGTTCAACCTCGGCACCGGCCGGGCGCGCAGCTTTCTCGACCTCGCCGGCGCCGTCTATCGCGCGCTCGGCCGCGAGCCCGCGATCGAGTTCCGCGACATGCCGCCCGAAATCCGCGACCGCTACCAGTACTTCACGCAAGCCAACATCGAGCGGCTGCGCCGCGCCGGCTACACGGCCGCCTTCACCGCGCTCGAGGACGGGGTGGGCCGCTATGTGCGCGACTACCTCGGCGCGCCCGATCCCTATCGCTGAACGGGCCACCCGATGATCGTCCTCGCGCTCCCCTTTCCGGCCATCGACCCGGTGGCCATCGAGCTCGGCCCGCTCGTCATCCGCTGGTACGCCCTCGCCTATATCGCCGGCATCGTATTGGGCTGGCGGTATGCGATCCATCTCGTCCGCCGGCCGCCGCTGTTCATGACCGCGGCGGCGATCGACGATTTCGTCGTCTGGGCGACGGTGGGCATCATCGCCGGTGGGCGGCTCGGCTATGTCCTGTTCTACAAGCCCGGCTATTACGTTTTCCAGCCCTGGGAGGCGCTGTTCCTATGGCGCGGCGGGATGTCGTTCCACGGCGGCCTGATCGGCGTCTTGGTGGCGGTCTGGCTGTTCGCGCGGCGGCACGGGCTGCCGGTCCTGGCGCTCGGCGACGTGATCGCCGCCGCGACGCCGATCGGGCTGTTCTTCGGCCGCCTCGCCAACTTCATCAATGGCGAGCTCTATGGCCGGCCGACCGACTTCCCGCTGGCCATGGTCTTCCCCGGCGGGGGTCCGTTGCCTCGGCACCCGAGCCAGCTCTACGAGGCGGCGCTCGAAGGCTTGGTGCTGTTCGCGGCGCTCGCCTGGTACGCGCGCCGCCCGGGCGTGCGCGAGCGGCCCGGGCGCCTCGGCGGCGCCTTTCTCGCCGGCTACGCCCTCGCCCGCATGCTCGCCGAGTTGTTCCGCGAGCCCGACGCGCATTTAGGGTTCCTCCTCGGACCGTTGACCATGGGCCAAGCGTTGTCGGCGCCGATGCTGGCGGCTGGCATCTATCTGATCGCCAGGAGCGCCCGGGCCGACCCCTTGCGGCCGCTCTCCTCGTGACCCCACTCGGCGCCGAGCTCGCCCACATCATCGCCCGCCAGGGGCCGATCTCGCTGGCCCGCTACATGGCGCTGTGCCTCGGCCACCCCGAGCACGGCTATTACCGGACGCGCGATCCCTTGGGGCGGGCCGGCGATTTCGTCACCGCGCCGGAGGCAAGCCAGATTTTCGGCGAGCTCCTCGGCCTGTGGGCGGCGGAAGCTTGGGCCGGCATGGGCCGGCCGCACGCGGTGCGGCTCGCCGAGCTCGGGCCCGGGCGCGGCACGCTGATCGCCGATGCCCTGCGCGCGATCGCGCAGGCCGCGCCGGAACTCGTCCACGCGCTCGATCTCCATCTCGTCGAGGTAAGCCCCGCCTTGCGCCGCCACCAGCAGGCGGCGCTGGCCGGTTGGCGTCCGCGGTGGCACGAGGACGCGACGGCGATCCCCGACGGTCCGCTGATCGTCATCGCCAACGAGTTTTTCGACGCCCTGCCGATCCGCCAGTTCCGGCGCGAGGATGCGGGCTGGCGCGAGCGCTTGGTCGGGATCGCGGATGGGCGTCTCGAATCGACCTTGGGCCCGCTCCTCGCCGATCCGCCGGGCGGCCTCGACGCCAGGCCGGCGCCCCCAGGTTCGATCGCCGAAGTGAGCGCTGACGCGATCGCGCTGGCGTCTTGGCTCGGCTCGCGCCTCGCCGCTGGCGGCGGCGCCGCGCTGATCGTCGATTACGGGGCGATGGCAAGCGGGTTCGGGGATACGTTTCAGGCCGTCAAGCGGCACGCGCCGGTCGACCCGCTCGCCGAACCGGGCCTTGCGGACTTGACCGCGCATGTCAATTTCGCGGCCTTGGCCGCCGCCGCCCGCGGCGCCGGCGCCGCCGTCTACGGGCCCATCCCGCAAGGGGTGTTCCTCAACCGGCTCGGGCTTGCCGCGCGCGCCGCCATGCTGGTGCGCACCGCCACCGCCCGCCAGGCGCGCGACCTCGCGCGGGCCTGCGAGCGCTTGATCGGCGAGCGGCAAATGGGCACGCTGTTCAAGGCGCTGGCGATCGTGGGACCCGGCCAGCCGGCGCCGCCCGGTTTCGATCCCCTGCCTCGCCCTTGACTGGTGCCGGCATGCTGACGCTTGCAACCCTCGACGCCATCGACGGCCTTCGCCACGCCTTTTTCAGCCGCCGCGGGGGTGTGAGCGAGGGCGTCTACGCCTCGCTCAATTGCGGCCTCGGCACCGCCGACCGCCCCGACAATGTCGTGGCCAACCGCGCCCGCGCGCTCGCCCGCCTCGAGTTCAAGCCCGCCGCACTGATGACCCTTCGCCAGGTGCACGGCGCCGACGTGGTCGAGGTCGATGGCGCGTGGCCGCATGGCGAGGCCCCGACCGCCGATGGCATGGTCACGACTAGGCGCGGCCTGGTGCTCGGCATCCTGACCGCCGATTGCGCGCCGGTCCTGCTGGTCGACGCCGAGGCCGGCGTGATCGGGGCCGCCCATGCCGGCTGGCGCGGCGGGCTGGCGGGCATCGTCGAGGCCAGCGTGCGGGCCATGGTCCGCTGCGGCGCCGAGGCGTCCCGAATCGTCGCCGCGATCGGCCCCTGCATCGCCCAACCCTCCTACGAAGTCGGCCCGGAATTTCCCGCCCCGTTCCTCGCCGCCGATCCCGCCCACCGGGAGTTCTTCGCCCCGGCGATCGCCGGCGGCAAGTTGCTGTTCGATTTGCGCGGCTTCCTCGCCCGGCGGCTCGGCGCGGCCGGCCTTGAAAGAATTTTCGAGCTGCCCCACGACACCTGCCGCGAGGACCGCTTCTACAGCCACCGCCGCGCCGTGAAGCGGGGCGAGGCCGATTACGGCCGCCTGCTGTCGGCGATCGCGCTGGAACCGTGACCCGATGCCGCACCTGATCCTGTTCCTGGCCTTCCTGTGTCTCGGCTTGTTGGTGACCTGTGTCCTGTGAGCGCAAGATCGCGGCTCGTGTCCTTGCCGTGGCGGCGGCGCTGGCCGCCTGCGGTCCGGTGCCGCGGCCCTTCCAGCCCGAAGTCAAATCCGAGGACAACCGGCTGTTGCTGCTTCCCGACCGCGCCGGCATCGTGGTCCGGCCGGTCGCCGGATTGCCGGCCGCCGAGGCGGCGGCGCTCGCCGAGGCGCTGGCCGCGGCGTTGCGGCGGGCCAACCTCGCGGCCAGCACGCGCGGGGGCAACGCGCCCAGCATGGCGCTCGAAGGTTATCTCGACCCTGCCGAGGCCGGCGGCCGACGGCTGGCTTTCGAGCTCGTCGACGCCGACGGGGCGGCGGTCGGCCGGCATCTCGCCGAGGCCCAGATGCTCGTGGCCCCGCCCGGCGCCTCGCCGATCGACTGGACGAATCTCGCCCGTCAGGCGGCGGACTCCCTCGCCGTCTTTCTGCAGCCCGACGCCGTCCCGCCGCCGCCGCCCCGCCCGCGGGTCGTCATCCGGGACATCACCGGCGCGCCGGCCGAGGGCGGGCACTCGCTCGCCCGGGCGCTCGCCTTCACCTTGCGCCAGGCCCAGGTGACGGTCGCCGACGAGCTCGGCGACGACGACTTGGTGGTCCTCGGCAACGTCACCATCACCGCGCGGGGCGGCGACCTGCGGGCGGTCGAAATCCTGTGGACGGTGCTGGGGTCCGACGGCGAGGAAATCGGCCAGGTCCGGCAGGACAACGACGTGCCCGCGGGGCTTCTCGAACGCGGCTGGGCGGAGATCGCGCTGGCGGTGGCCGAGGGCGCCGCCCAGGGCATTGCCGAGCTCATCGAGCCCGGCGATGCGGGCCGGGCGGCTCCGCGTTGACCGCCCCCCGCGCCGGCCCCGGCATGCCGGTTTACAGCCGTGCGAGGGCCTGTTAAATTCCGCTCCGCCCGCGCCGGGTGAGCCGCCGCGGGCTTCGTGTTTGAGCGTTCGAGGCCGAACGGTCCACGCCATGGTCAAGCGTCCATGAAAGTGCTCGCCTGCAACAGCAATCCGCCGCTCGCCGAGGCCATGTGCGTCTATCTCAACCTGCCGCTCACCAAGGCCAGCGTCCGGCGCTTCTCGGACCTCGAAATCTTCGTCGAGATCCTCGAGAACGTGCGCGGCGAGGACGTGTTCGTGATCCAATCGACCTCCTTCCCGGCCAACGATAATCTGATGGAATTGCTGGTCACCCTCGATGCCTTGAAGCGCGGCTCGGCGCGTCGCATTACCGCCGTCATCCCCTATTTCGGCTATGCCCGGCAGGACCGCAAATCGGGGCCGCGCACGCCGATCTCGGCCAAGCTGGTCGCCAACCTGATCACGGTGGCCGGCGCCGACCGGGTGGTGACCGTGGATCTCCATGCCGGACAGATCCAGGGTTTCTTCGATATCCCGACCGACAACCTGTTCTCGGCGCCGGTGTTCGTGCGCGACATGCAGGCGCGTTTCAACGATCGGGACCTGGTCATGGTTTCGCCCGATGTCGGGGGCGTGCTGCGCGCCCGGGCGATCGCCAAGCGCCTCGAGGCCGACCTCGCGATCATCGACAAGCGGCGCGAGCGCGCCGGCGCTTCCGAAGTCATGAACATCATCGGCGACGTCAAGGGACGAACCTGCATCATCGCCGACGACATCGTCGATTCCGCCGGCACGCTGTGCAACGCCGCCCAGGCGCTCGTCGAGGCCGGCGCGGAATCGGTGTCGGCCTACGTGGTCCATGGCGTGCTCTCGGGCGGGGCGGTGGCGCGCGTCACTGCCTCGCCGATGACCTCGCTCGTCATCACCGACAGCATTCTCGCCACCGAGGCGGTGCGGGTGGCGCACAACATCCGGCAATTGTCGATCGCGCCCTTGATGGCCGAGGCGATGCGCCGCATCAGCGAGGAGCGCTCGGTCTCGAGCCTGTTCGACTGACCCAAGGATTTCGGCAACGGCGGGCGGGAAGCCGGCGCCGCTTGCCAAGGAGAGAGGAGCAAGCCATGGTCGAGACCACGAGGATCGCGGCGAAGCCGCGCGAGCGGGCCGGAAAGGGGGCGGCCCGCGCCGTCCGTCGCCAGGGCCGCGTGCCGGGCGTGATTTACGGCGGCAGCACGGCCCCGAAATTGATCGACCTCGACCCCAAGGAGCTCTTGGGGGAGCTCGGCAAGCCGGGGTTCTTCACCCGCGTGTTCGAGGTCGCGCTCGCCGACCGCAGCGAGCGCGTGCTGGCGCGCGACCTGCAGACGCACCCGGTGAGCGACCGGCCGCAGCACATCGACTTCATGCGGGTGAGCGAAGGCACGCGCATCCGCGTCGCCGTGCCGGTCAAGTTCGTCGGCCACGAGGCCTCGCCGGGCTTGAAGCGCGGCGGCGTCCTCAACGTCGTCACTCACACGATCGACGTCTACTGCATGTTGTCGAACATTCCGCCGTCGATCGGCGTCAACCTCGAGGGCCTCGACATCGGCGACAGCGTGCATATCCGCTCGGTCAAGCTGCCCGAAGGCGTCAAGCCGGCGATCGTCGGCCGCGACTTCACGATCGCCGCCGTGGCCGCGCCGAGCGTCTTCAAGACGGCGGAGGAAGAGGCCGCCGAGGCGGCGGCCAAGGCGACCGCCGCTGCCGCCATCGAAGGCGTACTCCCGGTCGAGGGCGCACCTCCGGGAGCCCCGGGCGCACCTCCGGGAGCCCCGGGCGCACCCCCGGGAGCCCCGGGCGCACCCCCGGGAGCCGCGGGCGCGGCCCCAGCGGCGGGGGTCCCGGCGGCCGCGGCGGCCGAAAAGAAACCGGCGCGAACCGGGAAGAAGGGCGGCAAGAAGGACAAGAGGGAGCGGCGGGACAGGCGCTAAGAGCCCGGCATGCTGCTGCTGGTCGGTCTCGGCAATCCAGGCCCCGCCTACGCCGAGCACCGACACAATATCGGGCGGATGGCGCTCGACGCGATCGCCGGCCGCCATTCGTTCGGCCCCTGGCGTAGCCGCTTCGCTTCCCGGACCGCCGAGGGCCGCCTGGGCCAGGAACGGGTCGTGGCCCTCAAGCCATCGACCTTTATGAACGAATCCGGGCAGGCCGTGGCCGCCGCGGCGCGCTTCTACAAGCTTGCCGGGGCGCGCGTGATCGTCCTCCACGACGATCTCGACCTGGCGCCGGGCAAGCTGCGGGTCAAACGCGGCGGCGGCAGCGCCGGCCACCACGGCTTGCGCTCGATCGACGCCCATCTCGGCCCCGATTACTGGCGCGTGCGGCTGGGCATCGGCCATCCCGGCGACCGCGACCAGGTGAGCGACTACGTCCTCCACGACTTCGCCAAGGCCGAGAGGGATTGGCGCGACCGGCTGATCGAGGCGGTGGCGCAATGGATCGTGCTGCTCGCCGAGGGCGACGAGGCCGGGTTCATGAACCGCGTCGCCTTGGCAACCCGCCCGCCGCGAGCCCGCAAACCGCCGCCCGCCCCCGCTCCTTCGGGGCCGGCGCCCGAGGTTTAGTTGGGTTTCCGTTGCGGCATCGTCGGCCTGCCCAATGTCGGCAAGTCGACCCTGTTCAACGCGCTGACCGCCACGGCGGCGGCGGCGGCGAACTACCCGTTCACCACCATCGAGCCCAATGTCGGGCGCGTGCCGGTGCCCGACCCGCGCTTGGAGCGCATCGCGGCGCTGGCGAAAACGGGGACAGCCGTCGCCACTCCGCTCGAGTTCGTCGACATCGCCGGGCTGGTGCGCGGCGCCTCGCGGGGCGAGGGTCTCGGCAACCAGTTCCTCGGCCATATCCGCGAGGTCGACGCCATCGCCCATGTGCTGCGCTGCTTCGCGGGCGACCTCGTTCATGTCGAGGGTTCGGTCGATCCGCTGCGCGATGCCGATACGGTCGAGACCGAACTCATGCTCGCCGACCTCGAGAGCCTCGAACGGCGGCTTCCCCTCGCCGTCAAGAAGGCGCGCGGGGGCGAGGAGGAGGCGAAGGCGCAGATCGCGGTCATGGAGCCGGTCCTCGCCGGCTTGCGCGAGGGCCGGCCGGCGCGGAGCCTCAAGCCGTCGTCCGCCCAGGCGCCGGCCGTCAAGCGGCTGCAGCTCTTGACCGCCAAGCCCGTCCTCTATGTCTGCAATGTCGACGAGGGTTCCGCCGCCGCCGGCAACGGCTTTTCGGCCCGGGTCGCCGAGCGCGCGGCGGCGCAGGGGGCGCGGGTCGTGGTCATCGCGGCGGCGATCGAGGCCGAGATCGCGCTCCTCGCGGAGGCCGGCGAGCGGCAGGCGTTTCTCGCTTCTCTCGGCCTCGTCGAGAGCGGGCTGGCGCGCGTGATCCGAGAGGGTTATGCGTTGCTCGACCTCATCACCTTCTTCACCACCGGGCCGAAGGAAACGCATGCCTGGACGGTGCGCCGCGGCGCGCGGGCCCCCGAGGCGGCAGGCGTCGTCCACACCGACTTCGAGCGCGGCTTCATCTGCGCCGAGACCATCGCCTGGGACGACTTCGTCGCCTGCGGGGGCGAGCACGGCGCCAAGGAGGCCGGCAAGATGCGGCTGGAAGGCCGCGACTACGTGGTCCGCGACGGCGACGTGATGCTGTTTCGGTTCAACGTGTAAAGCTCCTCGCGCTTGTCTCGGGCGGCGTTGGGATGCTAAAGCGGTCGCCAGAGGCGAGGGGGGGACCGGCATGGGCGAGATGATCGAGTTGACCGCCAGCGATGGCCACACGCTCGGGGCGTATCGGGCCGGACCCCAGGGCAAGCCGCGCGCCGGGCTGGTGGTGGTGCAGGAAATCTTCGGCGTCAACCGCCACATGCGGGGCGTCGCCGACGGCTTCGTCGCCGACGGCTATGCGGTCATTGCACCGGCGCTGTTCGACCGCGTGCAGCCCGGGGTCGAGCTCGGCTATGGCGAGGCGGACATCGCCAAGGGGCGCGGGATTCGCGAAAAGATCGCCCCCGACAAGGCGATGCTCGACCTCGCCGCCGCCCAGGCCCCGCTCCAGGGGGCGGGCAAGATCGGGGTGGTTGGCTATTGCTGGGGCGGCTTCGTAGCCTGGCTCGCCGCCACGCGGCTTGCCGGTTTCGCCGCCTCGGTGTGCTATTACGGCGGCTCGATCGCGGCCCACGCCAGCGAGGTGCCGCGCTGCCCGGTGATGATGCATTTCGGCGACCAGGACGCCGCAATTCCTTTGAGCGATGTCGACCAGGTGCGCGCCGCCCATCCCGATTCCCTGCAGATTTTCATCTACCCGGCCGGGCACGGCTTCAACTGCAGCGAGCGCGCCAGCTATGACGCCGAGAGCGCGCGCATCGCCCGCCGTCGCACGCTCGATTTCTTCAAGCGCTATATCGGCTGACGGGCGCGGAACTCGACGACCGCGCCGCAGGCCTCGGCGGGGCATACGATAAGCGAGCCGGCCGGCTCGGCCGCAAAGGCGATGCCGCGGTCCTCGAACCAGCGCGTCGTCGCCTCGATCCGAGCAACGCCGATGGTCATGGCCGCGAGCCACGGCGGCGGGGTCGCCGTCGTCTCGATTCCCGGGTAGAGCAACGCTAGGTCCCGGGGCTTCGCGAACAAGAGCTGCTGGCGCCCCATCCGCACCGCCAGCGTCTCATCGGTGAGCGTCGCCGAGCCCGCGCCGCACAGAAGCTCATAGGCGGGGGCGAGCGAAGCTGGGTCGTCGACCATTGCGGTCAGCCCCAAGAGGGCCACCGCCCCGTTGGCATGGACGAGCCACTCGCGGCGGCGGATGAGGTCGGGCGTCAGATGCTGGCACACGAACGCCGCCAGGCCCGGCGTCGCGTCCTGCGGCAGCATCGCGAGCCTGAAGCGCGGCGTGACATCGCCCGCCGGCAGCTCGAGGAGGCGGCCGAGATCCTGCGGGCCGTCGGCGGCGATCCCGGCCCGGCGCAAGGCGCGCGCGGTCGCCCCGGCATTCTCGGTGGCAAAGGCGAGGCCGAGCAAGCCCTCGCGCGCGGCGAGGAACGTGTCGAGATTGTTCGTGAACTCCCTCGGATCGACGATGCCGAGCAACTCGACGTAGTCGCGCTCGAACA
Organism: Pseudomonadota bacterium; assembly: GCA_052387815.1. GTDB lineage: Bacteria > Pseudomonadota > Alphaproteobacteria > CACIAM-22H2 > CACIAM-22H2 > JBQTIU01. The sequence continues at coordinate 581 of JBQTIU010000085.1, read as the reverse complement.
TGATGCAGTAGTTCGCGGTGCCCCAGCCGATATGCCGGCCGCGCGGCGTCAGGGTGAAGCCGAGCCGCCCGTAGGCGCGCCGCGCCGCCTCGAGGTCGCGGACCCCGACGATCGCGTGGTCGAAACCGGTGAGAAAAGGCATGGGTTTAAGGTCTAAGCCGGAATTTATTTGTTTCGGAATTATGCACTTGACAAACCGCATGCCGTGATCGCTTCGGCTTGAGGAAAGAGCGATAGCGATCAAATATCGCGAAGGATGCTGTTTACAAATTCCTGTGTAATTGGATGCCGCTCATCGGCAATCTCTAGAATTTCCCTCCCAGGTGCACTGTTGTGCGGGTTCGTTCCGTGCCAAAGATTAACAAGAACACCCTCGCGTTTTACAGCCTCTATCGCCGGAATGAGATCACTATCACCAGTAAAGACCGCGACATTGGTGATCTTGCCCTTACCTGCTAAGTGTCCGTCCGGCAACTTGTTGAGTCTTTAGAGTCGGTTGCGGGTAGTCGGATAAAACGCTTGCACCCCGTGGATCTTTTGTGACTCCCTACGTGGCACCAAACCGTGAGGTGCCGCATGTG
>JBQTIU010000084.1:0-29492 GCA_052387815.1 Pseudomonadota bacterium | reverse complement strand
CGCGCTTGACGCTGCTGCCCCACGCGTTGAGCGGGCCGATGAAGTCGAAAATCCGCCGGTCCGTGCTCTGCCGCCAATTGTCGTTATTGTCGTCGCCGACATCCGCGAGGCTGTTGTAGGTGCGGGCGATCGCGACATCCGGGCCGCGGCCAACCAGGAACTCGTCCTCCCGATTGATGACGAGATTGCCCGTTGCCGCATTGAGGAAAAGTTGCTCGCCACCCCGGCCAAGCGACGAACTCCCCAACAATCCTGCCTTGCCCAGTACCGAACCCGACCCGCGCTCCAGACCCGCGCCCGAACCGGTGAAAATCGCAACCATCGCAAACCCCCGCCAGCAGGGCCCTGCTCCGGTGACCGCACGAAGTGCGCCGGGACCCTAATGGGAGGGTCGGGAGAATCTGCAGGTTGTTTAGTCTTATTTCCCGCTCCGCTTGCAACGGCACAGAAAAGGGCTCGATCGCCGATCGCGGCATCCTGCTGGTTTCCGCGTTTGGCTAGCAGAGACTAGTGTTCCCTGAACTGCCTGCACCTCCACTCCTTCAGTGAAAATCCCGCGATTTGGGCAGGATCCGTACCTTGCGCGGATGGCCGCCCTGGGTGCGATATTCGGGGTGGAGGACGGCGTCCGAGCGGCTGAGCTCCGGTCTCGCCCGGCGGGTGTCGGACAGACGATCGAGCGCTTCGGTGGCGTCGATGACGCGCGAGGCCATCAGATGGAGGACCCCCTCCTTGCTCTTCTGCACGACGCCGTCGACCATCATCAGCCGCGACGCCATCACCGCGCGGCGCTGCTTCTCCAGCTCGCGCGCCCAGAGCAGCACGTTCACGATCCCGGTCTCGTCCTCCAGGGTGATGAAGATCGCATTGCCCTTGCCCGGCCGCTGACGGATCAGCACGACGCCGGCGGCGCGGGCGCGGTGGCCGTCCTTGACCTGTTCGAGCTCGGTGCAGCTCAAAGCGCCCTCGCGGCGGAAATGATCGCGCAGGAATTGCATCGGATGGCCTTTGAGCGAGAGCCGGGTCGTCTGGTAATCGGCCACCACTTCCTCTGAAGGCGGCATGGCGGGAAGGCAGGCATCCTCTTCCTCAGCCAATTCCCCGGCATCTGCTGCAGCGAAAAGCGGAAGCTGGTCAGGCGGGGTGCGGCGCACCTCCCACAAGGCGTCGCGACGCGCGCTGTCCAGGGAGCCGAAAGCGTCGGCGTCGGCCAGCAGGCGCAAGGCGCGTGAGGGGAGCCTGGCGCGGCGCGCCAAATCCTCGATCGAGACGAACGGCGCCTGCGCGCGCGCCTGCATGATCGCCTCGGCCCAATCCTGCTTGAAACCGTCGATCTGACGCAGGCCCAGACGCAGCGCGAGCGGTTCGCCTTCCAGCGTGGAATCCCAATCGCTGAAGCCGATATCGGCGGCCAGCACCTTCACCCCATGTTCGATCGCATCGCGGACGAGCTGGGCGGGCGCGTAGAAGCCCATGGGCTGCGAGTTCAGCAGCGCGCAGGTGAACACGGCGGGGTGGTGGCATTTGATCCAGGAGGAGACGTAGACCAGCCGCGCGAAGGACAGCGCGTGGCTCTCCGGGAAGCCGTAGCTGCCGAAGCCCTCGATCTGCCTGAAGCAGCGCTCGGCGAATTCGCCCTCGTAACCGCGCCTCACCATGCCCCCGACCATCTTGTCGCGGAACGTGTCGATCGTGCCGAGATTGCGGAAGGTCGCCATCGCGCGGCGAAGCCGGTTGGCGTCCGCGTTGGAGAATTTCGCGGCGACGATGGCGAGCCGCATCGCCTGTTCCTGAAAGAGCGGCACGCCCATCGTCTTGCCGAGCACGTCGCGCAATTCGTCGGACGGCCCATGTTCGGGCGCCGGCGAAGGGAAATGGACCGCTTCCTCCTTGTTGCGTCGGCGCAGATAGGGGTGGACCATGTCGCCCTCGATCGGCCCCGGGCGAACGATCGCGACCTGGATGGTGAGATCGTAGAGCGTCCTCGGCCGAAGCCTGGGCAGCATGTTGATCTGGGCGCGGCTCTCGACCTGGAAGACGCCGATGCTGTCGCCCTTGCACAGCATATCGTAGACCGACTCGTCGTCGGCCTTGAGATCGAGCTTCAGATCATGCTCGCCCAATCCATGCCGGCGCATCAGATCGAAGCTCTTGCGGATGCAGGTGAGCATGCCGAGCGCGAGGACATCGACCTTCATCAGGCCGAGCGCGTCGATGTCGTCCTTGTCCCACTCGATGAAGCTGCGATCCTCCATCCCGCCGTGATGGATCGGCACCGTCTCGTCGAGCCGGTCCTCGGTCAGCACGAAGCCGCCGACATGCTGGGACAGATGGCGCGGGAAATTCAGCAGCTGATCGATCAGCTCCTTGAGCTGCTCGATCCGTGGATCGCCGGGATCGAGGCCCGCTTCGGCCAGATGTTTTTCGGGGAACTCTTTTCCGCCCCATCCTCCCCACACAGTGCCTGACAGCCGGGCGGTGACATCCTCGGTCAGCCCCAGCGCCTTGCCGACCTCGCGGACCGCGCTGCGCTGACGGTAGTGGATGACGGTCGCGGCGATGCCGGCGCGGTGGCGGCCGTAGCGCTCATAGACATATTGCATCACCTCCTCGCGCCGCTCGTGCTCGAAATCGACGTCGATGTCGGGCGGCTCGTTGCGCGCCGCCGAGATGAAGCGTTCGAACAGGAGATCGAGCCGCGCCGGGTCGACGGCGGTGATGCCGAGGCAGTAGCACACCGCCGAGTTGGCGGCCGAGCCGCGGCCCTGGCAGAGGATGCCGCGCGCGCGCGCGAAGCGGACGATGTCGTGGACGGTGAGGAAATAGGGCGCATAGCCGAGCCGGTCGATGAGTGCGAGTTCGTGGTCGAGCTGCGCCTCGACCTTGGCGGGCACGCCGTCGGGGTAACGCACGGTGGCGCCGGCCCGCGTCAAGGCCGCGAGCTCAGCCTGCGGTGCCTGGCCGCCTTCGGCCGGATATTCATAGCGCAGCTCGTCGAGGCCGAAGCGGCAGCGTTCGGCGATGGCGAGGGACGCCGCAAGACCGTCGGGATGGCGCCGGAACAGCCGCGCCATCTCGGGTAGCGGCTTCAGATGCCGCTCGGCATTGGCGAACAGCCGCCGGCCGGCGGCGTCGATGGTGCAATGCTCGCGGATGCAGGTGAGCACGTCGAGAAGCGGGCGCCGGCCGGGGTCGTGGGCATGGACGTCGTTGGTCGCCACCAGGCGCACGCCCGCCTCGTGCGCGAGATCGGCGAGGCGGGCAAGGCGCGCCGCGTCGTCGCCGCGATAGAGATGCTGCGCGGCGAGATAGCAATCCTTACCGAAGCGGACGCGCAAGGCCTGCACATGACCGGCGAAGCCGGGGTCGGGGGCGGCGGGCGGCAAGGCGACGACGATCTGCCCCTCGGCAAGGTCGAACAGGTCGGCAAGCTCCAGGCGGCAGCTTCCCTTGTCGGCGCGGCGCTGGCCCAGCGAGATGAGGCGCGACAACCGACCATAGGCCGCGTGGTCGGTCGGGAAACACAGCACGCTGCGTTCCCCGGCGCCGTCCGCGGCGAAGTCGAGCCGCGCCCCGACCACGAGACGGATGCCGACCTCCTTCGCCGCGACATGGGCGCGCACGATCCCGGCCAGCGTGTTGCGGTCGGCGATGGCGATGGCGGCGTGCCCGAGCTCCTTGGCGCGCCGGACCAGCTCCTCGGGATGCGAGGCGCCACGCAGGAAGGAGAAATTGCTGGTGACCTGAAGCTCGGCGTAGGCGGTCATGGGGAAGCTCACGACACTCGACTTTCCGTCGAACCGGGTTTCAAACCGCCATCGCGGTAAGATCAACTCCCACACTCGTCGGTCCATCAAAAGCCGAAATTGTTTTGCTTGTCGGGTTTCTCGCGGGCTGCGGTACGGAATGTAGCCGAGGGGTCGACCAGCGGAATGCGCGGTCGCTTGCCTTGAAACAGTTCCGCCAGGGTGATGATTTGCAGGCGTGGAAACTTGCCGGCATCGCATTCGTAGAATCCGGTGGCCGCCGCTTCCTTATCCATGGCGCGCGTAGGTAGCGCCGCCGTGATCAGAACGCCGATCTTGGCCTTCTCGCGTTCGATCACCGAGTGAAGGTCGCGGACCGCTCCGACCCCGACGCTTTCACCTCCCTTGACCGAGACGATGGCTGTCTCGGTCGTCTTGCCGTCGGGTTTGAAGTGAAGCAGGCCGTCAATGCCGCGATCGGGACCCTTCCTTTTTCCGCCATAGGGTCGTGCGCCGACCTGTCCAACCGCCCACCATTGGAATTGGTACTTGTCTCGCCTCGCAAGGTCGATGGCGCCGGCGAGGTCCTTCGGCGTGCCGTACACCTCGTAGCCGATCCCCGGAAAAGCGTCTTTCAGTCGCCGTTCGATGAGCGAAATGGCGAGATGCGTGATGTCGATGCCGATCCAGCGCCGTTCGAGTTTATGGGCAGCGTGAACGGCGGTGCCGCAACCGCAGAAGGGATCGAGTACCAGATCGCCCGGATTGGACGACGCGCTGACGATGCGATCGAGGAGGGCTAGCGGCTTCTGCGTGGGATACCCTAGGCGCTCCGCGGCGTTCGGATTGATGATCGAGATTGTCCACCAGTCAGGACAGGGTGTCTTCGCATCAACCTCAACGCTAGTTGCTTTCCTTATGCCATCCTCGAAGTATGCCTGTTGCTTCTTCCCCTTCCAGCGGCGCTTCGTGCCTGCGGACACATCGACATACTGAACGTTGAAAGTGTGCCCCTCAGGAGCGTTGGAGTAGAACAGAATCACGTCATGGTTACGGGCGAACTGGCCCGCAGCTACAGACCATTTCCGATAGCACCAAGTTATTTCGTTTCTAAAATTCTCCTTTCCGAAGATTCCGTCGAGTAAAATTTTTAGATAATGGCTCGCTGTCGGATCGCAGTGGAGATATAGAGTGCCAATTGGTTTGAGAACTCGCCGCAACTCAATGAGACGCACCGCCATCATGGCGAGATACGCCATCATGTCGTTTTCGCCGAGGAAGCCGCGGAGTGCGCGCAGCAGCTCGGCCGCCTCGGTGCGCGCGGAGTTCAACACTTCGTCGTAGGCGCGGGCCGCTTCCTCGCCCCAGTGCCACATGTCGTCGAAGGCTTCAATCTGCGCCTCCGACGCCGTGCCGGACAGCGATTTGAACAGGACATTGTAGGTGGCGTTGGAGTTGAACGGCGGATCGAGATAGACAAGGTCCACCGATTCGGCGGCGATGCTCTCGCGCAGGACCTTCAGATTGTCGCCGTAGTAGAGCGCATTCGTCATCCGAGGCACCTTTAATCAGAAACCCTATCACACTCTCGCCGTGCGGTGGCCCTTTGGTTCTAACCGAAGGTTGGCGGGATTCGAGAGAAAAATCGAACGTCGTTCTCGCTTCTCACGCGAACACCCCGTGCAGGTACCAGCGTGGACGAGATGCTGCCGGGCGCCACAGGCCGTCGCGATAGAGCCAGAAGCGGCGGCCGGCCTCGTCCTCGACGCGGTAATAATCGCGGGTGTTTTCTTCCGCGCCGCGGCTCGCCGCCGGCTGCCGCCACCACTCGGGCGCGATCCGTTCCGGCCCATCGGCGCGGGCGACGCGGTGGAGCACGCGCCGCCAGCGGAACAGCAGTGGCGGGTCGTCGGGCACCGGGGCCATCGCCTCGATCGGCTCGGGAGGATAGAGGAGCCGCAGCGGGCGCGGGGCGGGAGCCGTTCCGCCGATCTCCGGGACCGAGCCGGGAGCGGAGACGGCGCGGATCCGCGCCATGGCGCGCTCGGGAACGTGGCTGTCCCGCGGCACGAGGCGGAGGGCGGCGTCCCTCCCCAGCCGGTTGGCCAGCCGGTCGACGAGCGGCGCCCAGTCGACCGCCGCCGCGGCGCACCCGAAGGCGAGCTGGGCTGGCACCAGCGGCTCGACGACGCTTGCATCGAGCGTCGCCGCCTCGATGCCGAAGCCCGGGTCGATGGCTTGCAGATGGTCGGCGAACAGCCGGGCCAAGAGGGCGGGATCGCGCGCCGGCCGGCTTACGCCGATGGCGGCGGAGGCCAGCGTACCATCGACCCGGTAGAAGACGAGTTCGAGCCGCCGCGCGCCGACCTGCTGCGCCGCCAGGCGCCGGCACAGCTCGGCCAGCAGGCGCTCGGCCACCCGCGCGCAGTCCTCGGCCGTGCCGATCGGTTCGGCGAAGGCGAGCCGCGCGCGGTACGGCGCGACGGGCCGGCGCGGCGAGATCGGCTCGTCGGCGCGGCCCAGCGCCTGGTCGAGGCGGCGCGAAACCCGGTCGCCGAAGCGCTGGGCGAGCCCGGCGCGCGGCAGGTCGTGGAGATCGGCGATCCGGCGCAGGCCCAGCCGGTCGAGGGTGGCGAGGATATCTGCTCCCAAACGCAGCGCCGCCGGCGGCAGGGGATCGAGCGCGGCGCGGGTTTCGCCCGGCGGCACCACGAGGTTGCCGGCGCCCGCCGGCGCGAACCGCGCCAGGCCCCAGGCGGCGCCGGGCGAATCCGCGATCGCGGCGCGGGCGGAAAAGCCGAGCGCCTGAAGACGGCCGGCGAGCTCGTCGGCGAGCCGGCGCTCGCCGCCGAACAAATGCGCGGCGCCGGTGACGTCGAGCCAGAGATTGTCCGTCCCCTCGCTCGCCGTCCACGGCGAGTAGCGGCCGCACCACGCGGCGAGCCGGTCGAGACAGGCGGCCTCGGCCGCCGGCTCGGCGATGGCGACGTCGATCCCGGGCACGAGGGCGCGCGCGTCGGCGAGCATCAGGCCGGGGCGCAACCCCAGCGCGGCGGCGCCGGCCGAGAGCGCGGCCAGCCGCAGGCTGCCGCGCTCGCCGATGACGGTGACGCGCGGTCTAGAAAACGATCCGCCGCCGGCCGGAATCGAGGCCGCCCGCGCCAGCCGATCGGTCGCCAGATGCGGCAGCCACACCGACATCACCCGGCGCCCGGTCGCCTGCTTCATGCCAGTCGTCATTCCGCCACTCCACGTTCCAGGCCCTGGGCCACGTCCCGCTCGCGCCGCCGCGGCAGCGCTCGAGCGCCACCCGCCAGCGCGGCGCGCCGACCCCGCCGCCCGCCGCAACGCTCGGCAAGGCCGCGATCCGCCATGCCGTGCGCGCGGCACTGGCCTCGCCCGCGCCGCCGGAGCGCAAGATGAAGGCGGTCACGCCGCTGCCCTCGGCGGCGAGCTGAAGCCGCCGGCTGGCGATGAAATCGACCGCCTCGGTCTCGGCGAGCGCCGCCGCGAGCGCGGGCGTGCGCAGCGCCTCTTCGAGCGCCCACAGGATGTCCGCCCGCCGCCTCGGCTCGACCACGAGCAGGCGGGCCGGATCGAGCCCCAGCGCCATCAGGCCGGGGGCATAGAGGTTCGCGCCCCGCGCGATCCACATGACCGGGCCGTGCGCCGAGAACCGGCGCAGCAGGGCGAGGCAGAACCCCACGCCGGCCTCGCCGGCGACCTCGTGCAGACAGCCGCGCGGCAATCCGCCCCAGGGCAGGGCGCGGTCGATCGCCGGCAGCCCGAGGGCGAGCGCCCCCGCGACCCGCTTCGCTCGCCCCTCGAGCACGTCCAGCTTGGCCCGCAGCTCGGGAAGGCGGGACGGGCGGCGGGAGCGCTGCGGTCGATGCTCTGAAATCATATGTTTTTCAATTACTTGACGTGTTTTCCGGGAGCCGTTCCAGACCCGTGTTCCGTTTTTGTTCTAACTCAAGTTCGGTCCCGAGTCAACCCCGGCCGCGGCGGTCCTGAAATGGGGTTTCCATCCGCCAAGGGGATGATACATTGCGCCTCGCGACCGTCTTCCGCGACCGGCCCCCCCTGTGCGATGACGCACGCCCACGGAGCCCTCCATGCAACCCTCGCTCCTCGAAGAGATCGCCCCGCTCCCCAACCCCTATCCGATCGTCGCCGAACCCGCTTATCCAGACATCTGGAAGCTCTGCGAGCAGGCCCGAGAGCTGGCCTGGGACCCGGCCAGGGACATCGACTGGGACGAGCTCGGAAAGGCCGATCTGCCGACGGAGGCTAGGCGCGCGGGGGCGGAATGGTGGAGCCTGAGGGCATGGATGGAGCACGGCGCCACCCCCTATGGGGCCGAGCGCCTGCGCGAGGCGATCTACGGCCACCAGCCCTTCGAGGTCAAGCAGCATATCGCGAATTTCATCATGGAAGAGCTGCGCCACCACGAGGCCTCGTTCCGCATCGCCGACGCGCTCGGCGGCTATGAGCCCGAGCCGAAGGCCGATTATTTCCGCGCCGTCATTCCCAAATTCCATGACGAGCGGGACGAGAAGGCGATGCCGTTCTTCGCCGGCCTTGCCGTCAACACGCTGTTCGAGCAGCTCTCCGGCGACCTCCTCCAGGCGCGCTACGAGAACGCCCGCTTCAAGGCGATCAAGGAGGCGTGCCGGCTGATCCTGCGCGACGAGGCCCGCCACATCCAGTTCGGGCGCATCATCATGCGCCGCTTCTTCGCCGAGCTGGCGTCGCGGGACAAGGAGGCCCTCGGCCAAAAGTTCGCCAAGAAGCTGCGCGGCAGCCTCTTGAACGGCGTCTATGCCGTGGTCGGCCTCCCCGAAGACGAACGCCGCCGCTCGGGCGCCAGCCGCGCGCTGGCCGCCGAATACGGGCTCGGCGCCACGCACCCGGACGAGGAGGTGGCGATCATCGCCCGTGCGCTCGCCCGCGTGCGCGCCGATGTCGCCCCCTACGAGGTGCCGATCCCGGTCATCCCGGAGGTCGAAGGGACCGGCCAGCTCGCCGCCTGAGTTGGGGGGTGGAGGGCAGCCCGACCCGATCTACACGACGCATGGAACCCGTCGGAGGATGTTGCCATGAAACGGATATTGGTAATGCTCGGCAATGGCACGGCGGCGCCCGTGCTCGAGGCAGCCATGCTGGTCGCGGGGCGGTTCGACAGTCTGATCGTCGGCCTGCATGCGGTCTCGACGCAGCAGGCGGCGATGATGTGGGGAGAAATGGGCGTTTCGCTGCCGCCCGAGGTCGCCCCGTCGCTCGAACGCGAGGCGCGGGAGCGGCGGCAGCAGGCAAGGCTTCTGTTCGAGAACTTCATGGCGGCGCGCGGCGTGCCCTTGGATCGCCCGCCCGCCGGCGGCAAGGGCGTGGCCGCCGCTTGGCGCGAGGAAGACGGCCGGCCCAACAACGTCGTCGGCAGCCTCGGCCGCATCTTCGACCTGATCGCCGTCGAGCGCCCCGAGACTCTCGGCTCGCTCGCCGCGGCAACCCTGGAAGCGGCGTTGTTCGAGAGCGGGCGGCCGGTGCTGATGGCGCCGCCCAAGGTCGGGCCGACGCTCGGCGAGACCGTGGTGATCGCCTGGAACTGCAGCACCGAGTCCGCGCGCGCCGTCGCCTTCGCTATGCCGTTCCTCGCCAAGGCGAAGACCGTCCACGTGGTGAGCGTCGAGGGCGCGACGACGCTCGGGCCCAGCGCCGAGGAACTGGCCCGCGCGCTGTCCGAGCAGTTAATTCCGGCGACCTCGCGGCACGTCAGCCCGGCCAGGTCGCGCACCGCCGGCGAGACCTTCCTCGACGAGGCGGCGGCCTCGGGCGCGGACCTCCTGATCAAGGGCGCCTACACCCAAAGCCGGCTGCGCCAGATGATCTTCGGCGGCGCCACCAGCCACATCCTCAAGGCGGCGGAGATCCCGGTCGTGCTCGCGCACTGAGCCGTTCGCCCACCGGCGCCCGCCTCGCAATCTCACAGCTCGAGGACCGGCCGGCCGCCGCCGCTCGGGCGGCGCATCGCCGCCAGGATGGCGCGCAGGTGGCCCAGATCGGCGAGCCGCGGATTCATTTTCACTTGGCCGCTTTTCATTGCCGCCTGCGCCAGCTTCTCGCGCGACGCCTCGTCGGGCACGAAGCGGTCGAGGCCGAGATCGAGCCCGAGCGCATGGCGTAGCCGCGACAGCGCTGCCGCCGGGCCGTCGGCGCCGAAGGCGGCCGCGATCGCGGCCCCTTTCTCGCCGAGCGCCGGCTCGTTGTAGAGGGTGACCTCGGGCAGCGCCAGGGCATTGCCGAGGCCGTGGGGCACGCCATGGAGCGCGCCGAGCGGCCCGGAAATGGCGTGGGCGAGGCCGAGGTTGGCGCTGTTGAAGGCGATGGCGGCCTGGGTCGCGGCGATCAGGCAGTGGCCGCGCGCCACCGCGTGCATGGGCTCGGCATGGGCGACGGGGAGCCAGCGCGCCAGCGCCCGCAAGGCGGCGAGCGCGAGGGGATCGGTCATCGGCGAGGCCGCCTTCGAGACATAGGCCTCGACGGCATGGGTGACGGCGTCGTAGCCGGACTGGGCGGTGACGATGGCGGGCGCCGAAAGCGTCAGGTTGGGGTCGAGCAGGGCGATGTGGGGCGCCATCTCCGGCGACCGCAGGATCAGCTTGAGGTCGGCGCCGCGCCGGGAGGCGACCGCCGATTCCGAGACCTCGCTGCCGGTGCCGGCCGTGGTCGGCACGCAGATCAACAAGCTCGGATGCGCGCGCATGATCGTGGCCGGCCCGGCGAGGGCCGCGAGGGGCCCGGGGTTGGCGAGCAGCAGGCGCGCGAGCTTGGCGGTGTCCATCGCCGACCCGCCGCCCACGGCGAGGATGAGGTCGGGATCGATCGGGGCGAGGGCGGCGCGGCAGGCCTCGATGCTCGCTTCGTCCGGCTCGCGCGTGGGAACGAAGTGGAAGCCGGGCTCCCCGCCCAGCACCGGGGCGAGCAGCCCGGCGATGCGACCGGCGAGCGCCCGGCCGACGAAGAATCCGTCCATCACCACCGCGGCCCGGCGCGCCCCGGCCTCCTTCGCAAGCTCGGCCAGGCGCGAAATCCCGTCCGGCGCGAAGACGATCCGGCGCGTCGAGTGATGGAAGACGAAGGGTTGGAGCGTGCCGGTCATGGATTCACATCCTAAGCCTAGGGTACGGTCGGGGTTTCGCGTTCGAGGGGCGATCAATCCCCGCCGAGGAACGCGGCCTTGATGCGATCGCTCTCGGCGATGACCGCGCTCGGGCCCGACTCGATCACCGCGCCGACCTGCAAGACATAAGCGCGCGCGGTGATGGCGAGCGCGCGCGCGACGTTCTGCTCGGCGATCAGCACGGCGGTGCCGCCGGCGGCGATCTCGCGGACCCGCTCGAGGACGTCGTTGACGAGGCGCGGCGACAGGCCGAGCGAAGGCTCGTCGAGCAGCAGCAGGCGGGGCTCGCCCATCAGCGCGCGGCCGATCGCCAGCATTTGCTGCTGGCCGCCCGAGAGCTGCCAGCCGAGTGCCGGCGCCCGCTCGGCGAGGATCGGGAACAGCGCGTAGACCCGCTCGATGCGCCTTGCGGTCTCGGCCGATGGGGCCCGGCTGGCGACGTCGAGGTTCTCGCGCACACTCATGCCGGGAAACACGCGCCGCCCCTCGGGGCAATAGGCGATGCCGCGGCGGGCCCGCCCGGCGACCGCAACATCGGCGAGGGGCGCGCCGTCGAACTCGATGGCCCCGGATGCCGGCGCGAGAAAGCCGACCACCGATTTGATGAGCGTCGATTTCCCGGCGCCGTTGGCGCCGAGCAAGGCGACCGCCTCGCCCGGCTTGACTTCCAGGCTGACGCCGTCCAGCGCGGTGATCTGACCGTAGCGCACGACCAGCGAGCGGATGGCGAGCAACGGGGTCACGAGACGGCCTCGGGGGCGCCGAGATAGGCCTCGATCACCCTGGCATCGGCGCGAATCTCGGCCGGGGTGCCGGCGGCGATGACTTGGCCGTAATCGAGGCAGATCATGCGCCGGGCGAGCGGCATCAGGAACGGCATGTTGTGCTCGATGACCAGCAGCGTCTGGCCGGCCGCGGCGAGCGCCTCGAGGCGGCGGGCGAGGTCGGCCTGCTCGGCGGCGTTGAGCCCCGCGGCCGGCTCGTCGAGCAGCAGGAGCGCGGGATCGAGCGCCAGGGCCCGGGCGATCTCGACCCGCCGCTTGACGCCGTGGGCGAGACCGCCGCAAGGCTGCATGGCGATATCGGCGGCGCCCACCTGGTCGAGCAGCGTCATGGCCTGGCCGCGCAGGCGGGCAAGATCGGGATCGCCGCGTCGGGTCGCCAGCGCCGCGCCGAGGCCGAGACCCTCGGCCGCGGCCCTCGCCACCGCGACGTTGTCGAGCGCCGTCATGTCGTCGACCAGGTTGATGGTCTGGAAGGTGCGCGCTACGCCCAAGCGCGCGATCAGGTGCGGCGGCAAGCGGGCGATGTCGCGCCCCTGGAGGCGCACCCGGCCTTGATCGGCCCGGTAGAGCCCGGTGACGATGTTGACGAGCGTTGTCTTGCCCGATCCGTTGGGGCCGATCAGCCCGAGGATTTCGCCCTCGGCGAGCGCGAGCGACACGTCATCGACGGCGCGCACGCCGCCGAAGGTCTTGACGACGTGCTCGAGTTCGAGCAGCGGGCCGCGGGTGGCGGCGGGCGGCCGCGGGGCGGGCAGGGGGAAGGCGGGCGGGGCGAGCGGCGGCGGCTCCGGCGCCGCCCAGGCGCGCCAGCGCCCGATCGCGCCGACGATGCCCTCGGGCGCGGCAACGATCATCGCCAAGAGGACCGCGCCATAGGCGATCAGATAGTATTTTTCGAGGAAGCGGAACCATTCGGGCAGATGGACGAGCAGGAACGCGCCAAGGATCGCGCCGGCGATGCGCGTCCGCCCGCCGACCACCGCCATCGACAGGCAGGCGACCATGACCGGGAATTCGAGCGCTTCGGGCGAGATCACCCGGATGGTATGGACGTAGAACGCGCCGGCGGCGCCGGCGTAAGCCGCGCTCAACAGGAAGGCGACGAAGCGCAGGCGGGCGGTGTCGATGCCGATCGCGGCCGCGGCGATGGCGTTCTCGCGCATGATCTGGAAGGCGCGACCGTAGGCGCCGCGCGTGATCTGCCACGCGCAGAGCGCGCCCGCGAGGACGAAGCCCCACACGAACAGCAGGATGGGCAGCCCGCGAGGGACGTGCCAGCCGAAGGCTTCGACCCCGGGTACGCCGGGTAGGCCGTTGGCGCCGCCGGTCAACGGCTCCCAGGTCAGGGCGACGAGCAGCATGACTTGCCCGATGCCGAGCGTCGCCAGCGCGAAGTAGTGCGTTTCGAGGCGCAGCACCGGCGCGGCGACGACGATCGCCAGCCCGACCGGCCCCAGGATCGACAGCGGAAAGGTGGCGGGAAAGGTCCAGCCGTACCTAGCGCCGAGGATGCCGGTCACGTAGGCGCCGAGCCCGAAGAACGTGCCTTGGTTGAGCGCCAGCGCACCGGCATGGCCGAAGATGAACTGGTAGCCCAGCACCAGGAGCGCGAACACGCCGGCGAGCGTGAGCACCCGGAGATGGTAATTCGAGCCGAAGGCGAACGGCCAGGCGATGAGGATTGCGAGGCCGGCGGCGAGCGGCGCGCGGATGCCCTGTTTGAGCCAGGCGGTCATGCGCGCCGCTGCACGACCTCGCCGAACAGGCCCTGGGGCCGGACGAACAGGATCGCCAGCAAGGCGAGATAAAGAATGATCGTCGCCGTGGTCTGCGAGAACAACACCCCCGGCAGCGTCGCGAGGCCGGGGACGACGATCGGCAGGGCCGGGAAGATCACTTCGAACAGGGCGATCAGCAGGGCGCCGGCGACCGCGCCGGCGATGCTCCCCCAGCCGCCGATGACGACCGCGATGTAGGCCTTGATGATGTAGTTGGTGCCGTCGGTGGGGGTGATGAAGAAGGTATTCGCAAGCAGGAGCCCGGCCGCCCCGGCGAGCGCCGAGCCGAGACCGAACGTCAAGGCGATCATCGCGTTGACGTTGATGCCGACCGCCTCGGCCATCGGCCGATCCTGGGCGGTCGCCCGCAACTGCCGGCCGAGCCGCGTCCGGGTGAACAACAGGTGCTGGCCGGCGATGAGCAGGGCCGCCACGGCGACCACCGCGACCGCCTGGCGATTGACGACGATGTCGCCGATCCTGAAGGAACCGCCGGCGAACAACGGCGGCGTCGCCCTGGGCTCGGCGCCGAAGATCGCGTTGGCCGCGTTCTGCAACATGATGCCGAGCGCGATCGTCGAGATGAACACCGAAACCGGCGGCCGGCTCTTGAGGGGAAAATAGGCGACCAGCGAAGCCACAAGCCCGAGTGCGACGATGAGGACGATGACGAGGGGCAAAAGCACGATGCCCGGCACCGGCAGGAGCGTCGCCAGCGCCACGCCCGCGAAGCCGCCCGCCATCACCATGTCGCCCTGGGCGAAGTTGACCGCGCTGGTGGCGTTGAGGATCAGCACGAACCCCAGCGCCAGCAGCGCATAGGCAGCGCCGAGCGCGATGGCGTTGAGCAGGAGCTGGAGCACGGGCCGGCTAAGACGCGCCCGCCGGCTGCCGCGCTCGAGGGCGGATCACGGCCTCCCGCCGATGAGCTAGTTCGACAACACCCCCGTGATATTGTCGTAGCGCTTGGCGACCGCCGGGATACGGCTCCCTCCGTCGTAACAGATGATCACGGCCGAATGGGCCATGTTGCCGCGGCCGTCCGACTTGTAGGTCATGGCGAGGCCGCGATAGGTGGCGGCGGCGAGTGCCTTGGTAATGTCATCGGCGGTGCGCGCCCCCTTGGCCGCGGCGTCGAGGACCATGTTGATGGCGTCGTACTGGCCGAGCGCGAAGCCGTCCGGCTCGGAATTGAACTCGCGCCGGTACTGCTCGAGGAAGCGGCCCATCTCGGGCGAGCCGCCGGAGACCGGCGAGGCATTGGTCTCGCCGCACACGCCGCGCAACTCACCGGGCTCCAAGAGCGCCACGGTCGGCGGCTGGTGGATCGCCGAGCCGGCGACGATCGGCAGCCCCAGGCTCATGGCCGCCGCCTGCTTGATCACCAGCGCGGTCGGTCCCGAATGCAGGTGCAGGACGAGCACGTCCGGGCCGGCGGCGCGCGCCTTGCCGAGGACCGGCGACATGTCGCGCACCTGGACCTCGATCGCTTCCTCGAACACCGGCTCGAGGTTGAACTTCTTGAGGGTCTCGCGGATGAACTGGCGGCCGCTCTGGCCGTACGCGGTGGTCTGGTAGATGACCGCCACGCGCCTCTTGCCGAGCTCTTCGACGACGTAGCGCACATGCGCGACCTTGGTCACCGCGTCGCCGGGGAAGAAGCGGAAAATATAAGGGTTGTTGCGCTCGGTGATCGCCGCCGTGCCGGAGACGGTGACCAGCGGGACCTTGTGCTCGAGCGCCACCGGTAGCATGGCGAGCATCTGGATGCCGAGCATCGAGGCGGCGACCGCCGTCACCTTGCCGCCCGAGATCGCCCGCTCGAGCGCGTTGACCGCGGTCTCCGGTGCGACGCCGGTGTCCGAGACGTCGTGGCGCACCCGGATTCCGGTTGGCGCGTTGCGAATGGCGAGCAGCGCGCCGTTGCGCTGGCTCGTCCCTTCGAGCGACAGGAAGCCGGTGATCGGCACCAGCACCGGGATATTGATATCGATCTGCTGAGCATGGGCCGGCGCGACGCTCGCCGCCGCCCCCGCCACCGCCAAAGCTGCAAGGAACCAGCCCGCTCTCGTCATTGGCTTTCTCCCTGTTGCAGGACCGTCCGGCCCCGGCCGAACGCGTGTGCTTGAAATCATATGCCGATCCGCCTCCCGACCCAATCGAAACCGGACCGGCTCTTAGGGCTGGAGCGGGTTCCTTGCCTTCGCCGCCTCGAGGTAGCGATCGGCGTCCTCTTGCAGGAGCAGGCGGGCCTTGACGAGTTCGGCGGCAGCCGCGCCAACTTTCGTCACGTAATCGGCGTGGTCCGCATAGCGCTCCGCGATCGCCGGACGCGGGTCGCCCTTGGCCGTCCGTTCGGCCCTGGTGCGCGCAAAGGGCAGATGGCTGCCGTCCCGGTCGCATAGCTCGCCGTCCGGGAACGGCGCCTTGTACAAATTCCACCCGGTATAGGTCGCCAGGGGCACGCCGATGTCCGGGAGGCGGATGCCGGCGATTTCGTTGCCGTCGGCATCGACTTTCGAGACCAGCGCCCGATAGGCCTTTTTCGGGTCTGGCTTGGGGTCGACCCAGTCGCCGAACAGCATGATCTGGTTGACCTCGCGGGCAACCTGGGTGCCCGGGATGGCCGGGAAGCCGGTGCGATCGGGCGCGACCAGAGTGCCCGCCGCGATCGTCGGCACGCGGCTCGGCGGCGGCGCCTTGGCTTCGTTCGCCCATTGGTCGAGCGCGATCAGGAGGGCGCGAAGGGCCGGCGCGGGATTGTGCGGGTTGCGCGGATTGGCGCACGGCCCGGCCGCGCTCGTCAGCCCGACCCGGCCGCCGTGCTGGGTGCCGGCGATCAGGTACACCCGGGCGGTCTGCGGCAGGGCCGCGTCGTGCCGGCCCGTGGGATCGGTGTGCAAGAGCGAGGCCCCCTTCTGCCAGTACTCGGTCGAGGTGTTGACCTCGATGAGCAGCGGGTCGAACCCGTCGCCGCGCAACAGCGCGCCGGTTTTGCCCGTCACTTTGTCGTGGAACCGCGCGGCGGAGAACGGGAATTCGTTTTCGGGATAGAAGTGATCCTCGTGCTGGGTGTTGGTGCGCGCGGGCTGACCGAACTCGGCATTCATGAACACGCGCCCTACGCCCGAGATATGCGCGAGGACGCCGTCGAACACCTTGCGTTTGGATTCGTCCTGGTTGAAGCCTTGCGAGACGTGGTCGCGCAAATAGCGCCCGCTCTGCGAGATGCCGACGGCGAGCGCCGATTTGATGCCCGGGCCGGCCGGATTGGAGATGCCAGCCGCATCGCGCGACTCGTAGCGGAGGAAGGACACCAGATCGCGCGTCGCGGCGTAGCCGATGCCCAGCACATGGGGATTCTTGGCCGGGTAGCGCATATCGTAGAGCGACCCCGGCTCGGGCTGGGTCCCCTCGGGCAGCAAACGGATGGCGCGCGGATTCACATACGCCCACCCGCCGGCCGGTATTTCGCTCGGCCCATAGGCTTCCTTGCGGCGGACGGTCAGTCTCGCCTGCGCGGGATCGAGGTTCGCGGCCTCGTAGCTCAGGCGGAAGACGTCGGCTGGCGCGCCCCGCGTCCCGGACACGAGCTCGTCGCGGATCGTGCGCACGACGGGGCTCGCGCCGAGCATCGCCACCGGCACCTTGATCGCCATGCCGTTGTTGGCCCGCGGCGCGTCGGGGTCCCAGCCGGTCCACGCCATGAGGTAGCCGTGGCGGAAAAACAGCCCGTTGCCGGCGTCCTTCGCTTCGGCCGGCTCGTTGACGGCGGCCCCGGCCTGCGCCGGCGCGTCCATCAGCCAGTGCAGCAGGAACTTGCGGCCGCGATTGGTGACGTCGAACAGGATCTTGCGGTTGCCCTTGGCGGCATCCGCCGGGCGCAGCAGGTAGAAGTCGACTTCGTACTCCACCATGCCGCCGGGGTTGCGCGGCGCGCGGTCGAGGTTGACGATGACGGCGTTGCGCGGGTCCCGCGGATCGAGCTCGCCCTTGGCCGTGCCCGCAACGCGCTCGTAGGAGCCGGCGTCACCGAAGGCCATGCCCGCGGCGAAGGGTTCGACGCGGTCGATCTTGAGTTGCGTGATTTTCGCCTCGGCGCCGGAGACGCAAAGGTGCGTGATGCACGCGCCGGCCATTGCAGCCACACTCAGCCTCATGGGGTTCCTCCCTATCCTGAAGCGGCGGCCGACCGCCGCCGCGCCCATTTACAGCCGCGACCGGGCCGCCGGCCGCGACGCCGCCCGGAGTTCGAGCCGCCGCTCAGCGCTTCGCCGGCTCGGGCGCGGCGGTCGTCGGGTCGATCATCTTCCTGATCTCGGTAATCTTGTTGGCCGGGAACCCGCTCCGGCGCGCGTGCTCCCGGATGATCTCCTCGTTCTCGGCCAGGTAGACACAAAACGTCTTGTCGCCAGCGACGTAGGATTCGATCCATTGGATCTTCGGCCCGAGTTGGGCGAGCGTCTCGTTCGATTTCTGTGCCGCCGCTCTCAGCGCTTCGCGCTCGGCACTGCCGATCGCCGGCAACTCGCGTTCGATGATATATCGGTGCATGGCGTCCTCCCTGGCTGACGTGGCCCGAGCGTCATGTTTTCTCCCCGCAAACCGCCGAATTATACCACGGAGCGGTGGCCTCGTGGAGAGCCGATCGAAGGCTTGCGCCCCCGTCGGGTCGAGGTCCTACTGGCGCTCGCTCACCACCACGGCGGCGGAGTCGCCCGCCGCGATGCGGCCCTGGCCGCGCGTCGTCCACAGCATGCCGGAGCGGCGGTATTCGAGGATCGTCGGCGACCGCGACGGGTCCTCGATCGAATAGATGGCGCCGGCGGCCTCGCCCGCCTTGACCCATGTGCCGAGTGCGTGGAACGGGCGATAGATGCCCGCGCATGGCGCGAAGTGATAGGAATCGGCGTCGGGCAGCAGCATGATCCGGGTCGGCGCTTCGAATGGCTCGGCCTCGCCCGCGATCATCTTGCAGTGCTTCAAGAGGTTGTGCACGCCGCGCTTGGTGATGGCAAGCCCGCGCAGCGAGACGCGGTTGCCGCCGCCGAGCTCGCTCGACATCGACAGCACGCCCAGGCGTTCGGCCGTGGCGAGGAAGGTATGGCTGCCGTCGACCTCGCGGTTCATCACGTGGTAGGGGGCGCCGAACGCCTTGGCAAGCACGACGGTGCGGTCCATGACCGCCTGATCGTCGAGGATGTGCGACATGGTGCACGGCAGGCAGTCGAGCGACCGCCCGCCCGAGTGCAGATCGACATGGGCGTCGGCGAGCGCCAGCAGGACCTCGGTGACGTAATGCGACAGCATGTAGGCGAAACTGCCGTCGGGATCGCCGGGGAAGGTGCGGTTGAGGTCGCGATTGTCGATCGGCGACAGCCGCGTTCCCGCCTGGGCGGCGGGCAGGTGAAGCGCCGGGATGATGATCAGCCGGCCTCGCATCTCGCCCGGTTGCAGCTCGCGCGCGAGGTCGAGAAGCGCGATCTGGCCCTCGTACTCGTCGCCGTGCGTGCCGGCGGTGAGCATCAGGGTCGGCCGGCTGCCGTTGTTGATGACGACGATTGGGATCGCGACCGTTCCCCAAGCGGAATCGTTGTGGGAGTAAGGCAGGCGCAAGGCCGCGAACTGCTTGCCCGCGCGGTCGAAATCGACGTCGGCGATGACCCGCGTCCTCACCGGCTTGCGTTTGCCCGACCGCTCGCCTTCCGGCATGGCTCCCTCCGTCGAATCAAATCTCGATCTTCACCGGCAGCGGCCACTTCTCCAGGCCTTCGATCGTGAGATCGGCGAGGTTGGGCGAGCGCGCCGGGGCGTTCGACAGGGCGGCCGGCTTGTTGCCCTTCTGCGCCGCCGTGACGATGTCGGCGATGTTGTCGCACACCCAGTCGGCCACCTGGTCGCTCACCCGCCGGAAGTCGATCTGCAAGAGGCCGATGTCGGCCATCAGCGAGCGCACGAAGATCGACGGCGTCTTGGCCCACAGCGAGTCCGCCAGCTGGCAAGCGGTGAGCCCCGCTTCCGCGGGCGCGACGTGGACGTGGAGGCGCGAGAACGCCCGGCTGGTGGCGTCGACGTCGAGGTAAACCGTGAGGCCCGGCAACCGGGAGACCTTCTCCCTGCCGCGCCGGAGGCGCGCATCGAGCTCGCGGGCGATCTTCGCCTGATCGAGCTTCCTCCAGCGCTCGAGCGCGGCGATGGAGGCGACGACGCTCTCCTTCGCCGCTTTCATCGGCCGGGCGATGCCCTTGTCCTGGTACATGCAGGCCTGGACGAGGCCCATCTTGCCGGCCATGATGCCGGCGGTGAAGCCGGCGAAGGCCTTCTGGGCGCTGAAGACGACGAGGTCGGCGCCGGCGGCGACGAAGGCGCGCGGGTCGGGCTCGGCCGCGCCGTCGACGATCACCGGCACACCCGCTTCATGGCACACCTCGCAGAAGGTCCCGAGGTCGATGAGGCCCGATTGCACGGTGTGGTGCGAGACGACGTAGAGGCCGGCCGCGGTTTGCGGCCCGATCGCGTGGCGCAGCTGGTAGGCGCCGCACTCGGTCGCCGCCCCGATCTCGACCGCGCGCGCGCCGGTCAGCCTCACGTTCTGGGCGATGTGGCCGCCGTAGGTGACGTTGTGCCCCTTCTGGAGGATGACTTCGTTCTTCATCCCGGTCGTATCGGGAAGCCGCTCGGCGCGCGCCAGGTCGCGGCCGGTCATGCACGCCGCGACCGCGACGACGATGCCGGCGGCGGTGCAGTTGGTGACGCAGCCGGCCTCGGTGCCGATGGCGCGCGCGATGACCTGGCAGGCGGCGCTTTGCAGCTCGGCCATCTCGACCGAATTCGGGACCAGCTCGGAGACCGCGGCGACGACCTCCGGGCAGACCGGGCTTGCGCCCTTGGTGGTTTCGGTGCCGGAGACATTGACGATGCGGCGCAGGCCGAGCCTCGAGAAAAGGTCCGACATCGGCGAAGTCCTATGACAGGTGGTAGAGGCGGGCGGCGTTGCCGCCCAGCACGAGGTCCATTTCGCGGGGCGAGAGGAAGTCGCAATACTTGCGGACATAGTCGAGCGACTGCCGGTAGGTGCAGAACCGCTCGACGTTCGGCATGTCGGAGCCCCACATGAGTCTCTCGACGCCCACCTGGTCGCGCAGGTCGCGGATCAGCGGGTGCGCCTCGCGATAGGGGTAGTCCCAGACGCCGCCCCAGGTGATCGGAAACATCACTTCGATCCAGAAATTGTCCCGGCGGTAGACCTTTGCCACCTCCTCGGGGAAGTCCCACTTGCCGTTGTTGGCGAAGTGCTGCACCGGCGGGCCCATGGCGAGGTGGCAGGGGATGTTGGGATGACGGCCGAGCTGCCGGCCGAGCGCCGTCAGGTGTCCGATATAGCCGGCCCTGTCATAGCTCGGCGCGGAGGTGAGCTCGATGCACAGGACGATGCGCTGGGCGTCGAGCTTCGCCCAGAACGGCTCCAGCCGCTTGTCGTCGAGGCCCCAGCGGAAGCCGTGGCGGGCGAAGCTGTCGAGGTTGTAGTAGATGCCGCGCAGGCCGAGCTCGCGGTGGGCGCGGTCGATCTCGTCGAGCATTTCGGGCGAGCCGGCCATCGCCTCGTCGACATGCATGAGGCCGGTCACCTTGTCCGCGTACTGGCGCGCAGCGAAGGCGTTGAAGTCGCTCATCCGGCCGTAGGCGCCGCCCGCCTGGAGGATGCAGCGGTCGACCCCGGCATAGGTCATCTGCGCCAGCATGAGTTCGGGCGGCGCCTGCATCTCCTGCATGCCGACCGGCATGTACTGGATGTAATAGTCCTCGCCCTCGACCGTGAACTCGAGCTGGCCGAACTTGCCGACGCGGAAGTCGACGTCGTTCAAGTCCTGCCACGACGCGGCGCCCTGGCGGTAAAGCGCCCGGGTGTCGGCGGGTGCGCCGTCACGCTGGCGGAAGGTCTTGGCGACCGTCCGGGCGAGCGACCATTGCAAGTACTTGGCGTGGAGGTCCCGCGTCGGGTGGCCGCAGGCGCCGATCCAGTGCTGGATGATGTGGTGATGGCAGTCGACGATCATCCTGGCCTCCGTCGGCAGGGTTCAGTCCCAGGCGCGCGGCAGGAAGAGCGCGATGTCCGGAAAAGCGACCAGGATCGCAATCATGGCGATGAGCGTGACCACGAACGGCGAGGCCCCGACGATCACGTCGTTGAGCGAGCCGGAGGCGCGGACGCCTTGGACGACGTAAAGGTTCATTCCCACCGGCGGGGTAATGAAGGCCGTCTCGATCAGGAGGATGATGATGATCCCGAACCACACCGGGTCGTAGCCCAAGGTGAACATGACCGGCGCGATGATCGGGATGGTGGTGATCATCATCGCGATCGTCTCCATGAAACAGCCGAGGATGAGGTAGAAGATGATGACTGCGAACAGGGTCTCGAGCGGCGACCAGCCGAGATACAGGATCCAGTCGTTGAGCTGTTTGGTGATGCCGGTGGCGGCGATCACGAAGTTGAGGAAGTAGGCGGCGGTGAAGATGAGGAGGATCATCGACGTCGTCCGCATCGTACCCTCGACCGCGATGCGCATGACCTGCCAGGTTAGGCGCCGGTTGGCCGCCGCAAGGGCCATCGAGGCGACCACGCCGAGCGCGGCCGACTCGGTGGGCGTGGCGATGCCGGCATAGATCGAGCCGATGACGACGAGGAACAGGCCTAAGGGCGGCAGCAGCCCGGGGAGGCTCGCGACGCGCTCGCCCCACGTCGCGCCGATCGGCGCGCCGCCCCACTCGCGGCGGAACAGGCAGGCGGCGAGGATCGTCAGCATGAACAGGGCCGAGAGCATGAACCCGGGGATGAAACCCGCAAGGTAGAGCCTCGGGATCGAGGTATCGGTGAGCACGCCGTAGACGATCATGTTGATCGACGGTGGGATGAGGATGCCGAGCGTGCCGCCGGCGGCGAGCGAGCCCAAGAACAAGCGCTCGTCGTAGCCGTACTTGCGCATCTCGGGCAACGAGACGGTGCTGATCGTCGCCGCGGTGGCGGCGCTCGACCCGGAGGTCGCGGCGAACATGGCGCAGGCGCCGATGTTGGCGTGCATCAGGCCGCCGGGCAGCCACGAGAACCACTTGACCATGGCCCCGTACATGCGCTCGGCGATCCCGGCGCGCAGCATGACCTCGCCCATCAGGATGAACATCGGGATGGTGATGATAACCGTCTCGCTGGCGGCGTTCCAGCTCATCTCGCCCATCGCGCGCGAGAGCGGCAGCGAGGAGTAAAGCTCGCTGAGCATGAGCCCCAGGAGGGCCAGGACCGCCGCGACCGGGAAGCTCAGCGCGAGGAACAGGCTCAAGAGGCCGAAGGCCGAAACGATCATCGTTTGCCGCTCTCCTCGAGGAAGGCGCGCTCGCGCGCCGCCCCGATCTCCTCGGCCGCCTCCTCCATGGCCGAGAACGTGCCGATCAAGGCCGTGACGGCGCGAATCTCGCCGGCCGCCAGAAGCCGCCCGGCGCGGACGAGCAGGACGAGGCAGGTCAAGAAGAACACCGCCAGGCCCAGGAGCCACAGGCCTTGCGGTATCCACAACGGCGTCTGCAAGGGCGTCATCGCCCGGGCGCTCTTCTCGAACGAGAAAGTGACGACCGAGTACCCGTGCCAAACCAGGAGGCCCGCGAACCAGGTAAGAACCAGGAGCGCCACCAGATCGATCCAGACGATCACCCGGCGCGGCAACAGCCGTACCGCGGCGTCGACCCGGACATGGGAGCGCTTGAGCAACGCGAAGGCGAACCCCCAGGCCGAGGCGACCGCCAGCACGTAGGCGGACAGCTCGGTGGCGGCGCTGAGACCGACCAGGAACGCCTTCCTCAGCACCACCTCGAGGCAGACCACCACGGAGACGATGACGAGGGCGGCGCCCCCGAGCCACACGCCGAGGCGGGAGACCCGTTCGATCAGGCCGAGCATCGAGGATCGGCCTGCAAGGGCACCGACGATGGGTCTCCCGGAGCCCAGGCGGTCAGTTGACGGCGAGCGTCATGCCGACGATCTTGCCGATCGTGCCGTTCCATTCGGCGACGCAAGCCGCACCGCACCGCTTCGCCCAGTCCGGCATGATCGTCGACTGCAAGATTTTCTTCGCCTTGTCGCGGTCGGCGTCCGAGACGTTCACCAGGGTCATGCTGCCCTTGTAGCCGTACTTGCACTCGCCCTTGCCGATCGAGCAGTTGATGCCGTCCTGCTCCTCCTCGGCGACCACCGACCACATCCGCTCGTTGAGCCAATCGAGCTGCTTCGCAAGGAAGTCCTGCAACTTCGAGTCGAGACGATCCCAGATGCGCAGGCTCGCGGCATGGAAGTGCATCGCCCAGCCCGCATACAGCGGATACATGTGGCTCGTCACCTCGTGGAGCTTGTTGGTGTTGCCGGACAGCGTGCCGGTGATCGCGCAGTCGATGACGCCGCGCTGGAGGGACGGGGTCACCTCGCCGAAGGGCATGGTGACCGAGGTGGCGCCGAGCCCGGTGACTAGGTCCGACATCGACTTGTTGAACACGCGCACCTTCTTGCCCTTGAGGTCGTCGGCACCGACAATCGGCATCCGGCACCAGAAGACCTGCGGCGGCGAGGGGAACAGCATCAGGAGCTTGGCGCCGTATTCCTTCTCCATGATCCTGGCGAGGAAGGGCCGGTAGGCATCGGCCAACTTGCGCGTGGTCGGCATGTTCGGCGACAGGCCGGCGAGGTCGATGCCCTCGAACTCGGCATTGTCGCCCGACATATAGGTGATGACGCCCGAGGAGAAGTCGACCACGCCGAGCTTCATCAGGCGCAGGATCTCGGTGCCTTTGAGGCCGTGGACGTCCTGGGCGGTGAGCCGGGCGGTGACCGCCCCCTTGGATTCCCGAGGAATACGCTCCTCCCAGAACGGCTTCTCGCCGGTCTTGTAGCTGTTCAAGTGGCTTTGCAGCCCGATGACGTTGAGCTGCAGGGGCGGCAGGTCTTGGGCACCGGCACCCCAGCCCCAAGCCGCGGCGAGGCCGGCGGCGGCGCACAATCCAATCATCCGTGAGCGAAGCATGGCAACCTCCCTTATTCTCCGAAATCCGAGTTCAGCCGATCTCATCGATCTGAACCGGATCCGGTCGCCCGATCATAGCAAAATCCATCCGTGCGCAAAAGCGGGAATGCGCTTCCCGTGCCGCCAGACGACTTCACGCCGCCCCGCCCTTCGCCCAGCGCGCCATGTAGGCGGCGAGCGCGTCGCGCTCGGCGTGTCCGAGGTGGAGCCCGAACTTGGTGCGCCGGAAAAGGATGTCCTCGCTCTCCCGCGCCCATTCCTCGGCGATCAGCAAATCGACCTCGCGGGCATAGAGCCCGGCGCCGAAATGCTGCCCGAGGTCGGGAAGCGCGCGCGCACCCTTGAGAATACGCATGACGCGGGTCCCGTGCCGCCGGGCGAGGCCGCGCCCGTGCGCTTCGGGGAGCCACGGGAACGACATCGCCAGCGCGCCCGCGAAGGCTTCGAAGTCGCCGCCCAAGAGGTCGCCGCCGGGCAGCGCCGCATCGGCGGTCCAGGGCTGCTTCATGCCGGGAAAGAACGGCGCCAGATGGCCGAGCGCGTGTTCGGCGAGCTTGCGGAAGGTCGTGAGCTTGCCGCCGAACACCGACAGCGCCGGCGCCTCCCCAGCCCCTGCGTCGAGTTCGAGCACGTAATCGCGCGTCACCTCCGAGGGTCTGGTCTTGCCGTCGTCGTAGAGCCCCCGCAGCCCGGCGTAGCTCCACAGCACGTCGGCGCTCGCCACGGGCCGCGACAGATAGCGGCTCGCGGCGCGGCAGAGGTAATCGGTCTCCTCGGGCGAGATCGCGACCGGACCCGGCTTGCCCTCGACCGGCACGTCGGTGGTGCCGATCAGCGTGAAGCGGTCCTCGTAAGGGATCACGAAGATCACCCGCCGGTCGTCGTTCTGGAGGATGAACGCATGGTTGCCCGCATAGAGGCGCGGGACGACGATATGACTGCCCTTGACCAGGCGCAGCCGGCAAAGCGACTCGAGACCCAGGACCGCGCCCAACGCCTCGCGCGCCCACGGCCCGGCGGCGTTGACCGCGGCGCGGGCGGCGATCTCGCGCCGGCCGCCGGCCCCGGCATCGAGCGAGGCCCGCCACAGCCCGTTCCAGCGCCGCGCCGCGACCACCCGCGTATGGGCGCAGATCTCGGCCCCGAGATCGGCGGCGGCGCGCGCGGCGAGCGCCACCAGCCGCGCATCGTCGACCCAGCAGTCGGAATAGGCGAATCCTTTCCTGAACTCGCGCTTGAGCGCCGTCCCCAAGGGACTGGTGGCGAGCGCCACCGCGCGCGAGCCGGGCAGCACCGAGCGCCGGGCGAAGCGGTCGTAAAGGAACAACCCGGCGCGGATCATCCACGCCGGTCGCTGGCCGGAGGCGTGGGGCAGGACGAAGCGAAGCGGGCGAATGATGTGCGGCGCGCTCGCCAGCAGCACCTCGCGCTCGGCGAGCGCCTCGCGCACCAGGCGGAAGGCGTAGTGCTCGAGATATCTCAAGCCCCCATGGATCAGCTTGCTGGAGGCCGACGAGGTGGCGGAGGCGAGGTCGTTCTGCTCGGCGAGCAGCACCGATAGGCCGCGGCCGGCGGCATCGCGCGCGATACCGGCGCCGTTGATGCCGCCGCCGATGATCAGGAGGTCGAAAATATGATCGCCCGACCGGGACATGGCTCGCTCAACAATGGCCGCGCCGGCCGTTGGCGTCAAACGCGGGGGGGGGCGGATGCGTGGTCGTGCTGGCCCGAACCCGCTTCGGGTAGTATAGTATCCAACAACGGACCAACGCGGGATGTGCGGGAGGCCATGACCCATGAGGCGCGCAACCCTGGTCCTTGGCACCGTGCTCGCGCTCGGGCCCGCGCCGGCCGCGGCCGAGGCGCCTGCCGCGGGGCCGGCGGCGATCGTCGAGGACGTGGTCGGGCGTCCGGCCGGCGTCGAGTTCATGGACTATTTGATCGCCGGGCGGACGATCCGGCTCGGCCCCGGCGATGTGCTCACGCTCGGTTATATCCGCTCGTGCTGGCGCGAGACCGTCACCGGCGGCACGGTGACCATCGGGCTCGAGCGGAGCACGGTGGTGGGCGGCCAGGTGCGCCGCGAGAAGGTCGAATGCGACGGCGGGAGGCTGCGCCTGACCGCCGAGCAGGCGGCGAAGAGCGGGGTCGCGGTGTTCCGGGTACCGCCCGCCCCCGCGCCCGGGTCCGAGCCGCGGCCGCGGATCACCCTCTACGGCCTCTCGCCCCTCGTCGAGATGAAGGGCGCCGGCCGGCTGGTGATCGAGCGGCTGGATGAGCCCGGCGAGCGCCACGAGGTCGAGATCGGCACCGGACAACTCCTGCGCGGCACCTTCTACGACTTCGCCAAGGCCGACCGGACGCTCGCCCCGGGCGGCCTCTACCGGGCGATTGCCGGCGAGCGACAAGTCGTCTTCAAGGTCGATCAGAACGCCAATCCCGGCGCCGGCCCGCTGGTCGGGCGGCTGCTGCGGTTTTAGCCCCTGGTGCATCGGGGAAGATGCGCTGGCGCGATCTCCTCTTCGCCGGCCCGGTCGCGCTCACGGTCGGCCTCGGCTTGTCCCACCCCGCCTTCAAAGGGCTCGACGGCCTGTCGATCGACGTCCTGTTCTGGCTCCGGCACAAGGTCTTCGGGCCGGCGCACAAGCCCGAGGACTCGGCCGTTGCGGTGATCGCGCTCGACGAGGAGACCTACCGCACGCCGCCGTTCGCCGACACGCCCAACGCGCTGTGGGGCCGCGAGCTCGCCCTCGTGCTCGGCGCCGTCATCGACGGCGGGGCCAAGGTGGTCGGCTTCGACGTGATCTTCCCCACCTCGGTCGAGCGCTTCCTGCCGGGCTTCGACCGCGAGTTCCTGGTCGCGCTGCGCAACGCGGCCCGCGCGGGCAAGGTCGTGCTCGGCAAGGTCCAGCACCAGCAATTGCCGATCCGCCCCTTTCCGGGCCAGAGCTTCGCTGTCGGCCACCAGCAGAACATCCGCTCGCTCAACCTGTTCCGCGACGACGACGAGGTCATCCGCCGCGTGCCGCTGACCTTCGAGAGCGACGAGGCGACGGGCGGGCAGCGGATCGAGACCGCGATGGCGCTCGAGCTCGCCGCCCGCGCGCTTGGCGTGCGCCCCGAGATCGGCCCGGACGGGATGGCGCTCGGCGGCACTCGCATCCCGGGTTCGCACGCCAACGCGATGGTGGTCAATTTCGAGGCCGGCAGCGACGACATCCCCACCTATTCGCTGGCCGACCTCCATGCCTGCGCTCGGGGCCGCAATGCCGAGTTCTTCCGCCGCCATTTCGAGGGCAAGGTGGTCCTGATCGGCGTCGTTCTCGACGTCGAGGACCGCAAGATCACCTCCAAGCGGCTGATCACCGGAGTCGAGGGTGCTGCCGCCGAGCGGCGCTGCGGCGGGCCGCCGATGGCGGGACTGTTCCGCGGCGAGGGTTTCGTGCGCGATTCCATTCCCGGCGTGTACGTGCACGCGACCGCGGTCAATAACCTGTTGCGCGGCGAGGCGCTCGCTGAACTTCCGCCCCGCGTGCGGAGGTCTGTGAGCTTGGCGCTGGTCCTCGCCGCCGCCGGCGCGACCATGGCGTTCGCGCCCTTGGCGGCAAGCCTTGCGCTCGCCGCCGGCGCGGCGCTGTGGATCGCGGCGGCGACCTTGGCCTTCCGCTTGGGTCTCGTGCTGCCGTTGACCGACCCGATCCTCGGCGCGGGCCTCGCCTTCGCGGTCCTTGAAGGCTATCGCTTCGCCGTCGCCGACCGCGACAAGCGCCTCCTGCGCCGCAGCTTTTCCCTGTATCTTGCGCCCGCGGTCGTCGATCGGTTGATCGCCACCGACAAGCCGCCGGCGCTCGGCGGCGAGCTGCGCACCCTAAGCATGTGGTTTTCCGACATCGAGCGCTTCACGGCGCTGTCCGAAACCCTCGCGCCCGCCGACCTCGTCGCCCTCATGAACGAGTACTTCTCGGCGATGACCGAGATCGTCGAGGCGCATGGCGGCTTCGTCGACAAGTATGTGGGCGACGGGATCATCGCCGTGTTCGGCGCCCCGCACGACGATCCAGGCCACGCGCTTCATGCCGTGCGCGCCGCGCTCGCCTGCCGCGAACGCCTCGCCGACTTGAACCGCGACGCCGCTTCCTTGAAGGGCGGCCGGCTGGCGATGCGGATCGGGATCAACACCGGCGAGGCGCTGGTCGGCAACATCGGCTCGCGCCGGCGTTTCAACTACACGGTGATGGGCGATGCGGTGAACCTCGCCTCGCGCCTGGAGGGGGTCAACAAGATCTACGGCACGACCCTGCTGGTCGCCGACAGCACGACGGCCGCTTGCGGTCCGGATATGGCCTGGCGCGAGATCGACGCGGTCAGGGTCAAGGGCCGCGATCGGCCGGTGGGGATCGCCGAGCCCCTGGGCGAGGCCGACGCCATCGCCGCGCAAGTGCGCGCGATCTCCGAGACCTATGCCGCGGGCCTCGCCGCCTACCGAGCGCGGCGGTTCGCCGACGCGGCCTCGGCCTTCGCCGCCATCGCCGATCGCGACCCGCCTTCGCGCGTGTTCTTGGAGCGCGCTCGCGCGCTCGCCTTGGCCCCGCCGCCCGCCGACTGGGAGCCCGTCACCACGCTCGACACGAAGTAGATGCCATCTTGCGGGTCAATTGTGTCGCGGCGTTGGCGAGCGAGCGTTTATTGCAATCGCCGGGCCGGCGGCGCATAATATTTGCCACTCGGCGGAAAGCTATCGCGATGACCGTCGGACGCCTCATGGCTGCATTGATGACCCTGGCGGCGCTGGCCGGGGCGAGCGCGCTCATGCCCGCGGCGGCGGCCGAGCGGCGGGTGGCGCTGGTGGTGGGCAATGGGGGCTACCGCGAGGCGCCGCTCAAGAACCCGACCAACGATGCCCGCGCCATGGCGGCGGTGCTGCGCACCCGCGGTTT
>JBQTIU010000083.1:0-11203 GCA_052387815.1 Pseudomonadota bacterium | reverse complement strand
CCGTCGTGCTCGACGTCGCCAAGCGGTCGATCGGATCGGTGCTGCGCGAGGCCGAACCGTTGGTGACCCTGGTGCGGCTCGATACGCCGGTCGAGGCCGAGGTCGAGATCGAGGCCAAGGACGTGGGCTACGTTCGCGCCGGCGACCAGGCGCGCATCAAGTTCGAGGCCTTCCCCTTCCAGCGCCACGGCACGCTCGAGGGCACCGTGCGCTCGATCAGCGAGGACGTCTTCGCCGCCGACCCCGAGGGCAAGCGCGCCCCCATCCATCGCGCCCGCGTCGCCTATCCGCCGGGGGCGCGGCTCGGCCTGGTGCCGGACGGCTTCCGCCTCATCCCCGGCATGGCGGTGACCGCCGAGATCAAGGTCGGCAGCCGCCGCGTGATCTCGTATTTCCTCTATCCGGTCTTCCGCACCTTCGACGAGGCGATGCGCGAACCCTGAGACCAGAGTCAAAAAGATTGGAGCCGACGTATCCAAGGATGCGTCTCGTAGGGGCCACGGGCGCGGGCTCAAATCATTGTGACTCTGGTATAAGAGCCTGTCCCGATCAGCCAGTGAGTTCGAAAGCGAAATGGTCGGAGCGGCGGGATTTGAACCCACGACCCCCAGTCCCCCAGACTGATGCGCTACCGGACTGCGCTACGCTCCGACCGGCGCCCAGCTCTCGTGGCGCTGGCACGGGTGTTAGCGCGCCGAGCGCGCCTGGCCTCGGACCTGCCGCTGATGCGGGAGGCCCGCTTGCTGGAGCGCTTGAGCCGCGGCGAGTCCCCGCCGCCCCCGCCAAAGCCTCCAAAGCGGGGTAACCCCGCAAGCGCCTGGATCGGAAGCTCGGCCAGAGCCGTCGCCGCAGACTGGTCTGGTTGCGGGGCCGCGTCCGCCCTATCGCCCTATCACCACCGACCCGCCCGCAGGCATCGCTTGGCGTAGCGAATCGTGCGGCGGTCCGGACAGTCCGCGATGAGCTTGTCGCACTCTTCATCATGGCCGAGCACTGGAACGCCGAGGGGCCGGGCTGGCACGTTGCCCCGCATGGCGATCCCTTCGCCGCCGCCCAGGCGCACAAAGTCAGCGGTCAAGAACGTCTTCGGCTCCGTCAGACCCGACGCCGCAAGCGGCGTCCTGGTCCGCCACGATCACGCCAGCCCGTTCATGTCCGACCGCTTGCCACGCGCCAGCTCGCCTGCATCGGCATGAGCCCCAGCTTCGCCTTCGTCCGCCAACCCGAGACCAACGGCGTCGCGCGACGCGCTGCATCCGAACCCTCAATGAGCAGGTCGAATCAGCCGCATCTACCAGGATATCGAGGAGGCCAAAGCCGCGCGTCGCGCGACTTCATCGACCGCTATAACCAGCTCTGGCTCCTCGACAACGACGGCTACCGCAACCCCGCCCAGACCAGATGGCACGGACACGCCTCGGCGGTCTCCCTACCGGAGGCCGCATAATGCTATCTTGTGTCCACAGAACTGGGTACGGTACAGTTTCAGTTCTAATGCCTGCTTCGAGCCATAGGGAGGGACCCATGAAGCGACATTCCGTTCTATCGATATTGGCCGCCACGGCGTTGCTTGCCGCCGGCGGGTCGGAGTCCGCCGCCCAGAACACGATCAAGATCGGCGCCCTGTTTCCGTTCTCCGGCCCAGGCGCCTATTTCGGGGTGCAGGACCGGCAGGCCATCGACCTTGCCGTCGAGCAGCTCAACAAGACCGGCGTCAACGGCTTCAAGTTCGAGGTCCAATACGAGGATTCGAGCTGCAGCCCGCTGCCCGCCACCCAGGCCGCCAAGCGCCTGCTCGATCAATTCAAGCCCGACGTGGTGATCGGCGAGGAGTGCTCCGACGCCACCCTGGCCGTCATGCCGCTGATGGACCAGGCGAAGGTGCCGCTGCTCAACGCCGGGTCGTCCTCGATCCGGATCACCGAGCCGGGCAACCCGTGGACCTTCCGCATCATGCCCAACGAGGTGATGCAAGGGGTGGACATCGCCACCAAGGCTTACAATCGCCTCGGCGCGCGGACGGCGGTGCTGCTTTACGAGAACACCAACGCCGGCATCGGCAACGCCAAAGTCTTCTCCGAGACCTTCACCAAGCTCGGCGGCAAGATCCTGGCCGACATCGGCTTCGGCCGCGACGTCAACGACTTCACCGCCATCGCGACGCGCATCGCCGGCGTCGGCAAGGTCGACGTCATTCCGACCTACACGCTCGAGGGCCAGGGCTTGAAGATCACCCAGGCGCTGGCGCAGGCCGGCGTCACGAAGGGCGGCGGCAGCTCGGCGATCCAGCTCGGTACCATCTGGCTGCCCTTCGGCTTCGAGCAGAAGGCGGGCAAGGCGGCGCTGGGCTATGTGCGCATCGTGCAGTTCGATCCGACCGACCAGCGCCCCGTGGTCCGCGACTTCATCAGCGCCTTCAAGGCCAAGTACAACCAGGAGCCAACGCACATCAACGCCCACGCCTACGATCAGATCCTGCTGATCGCCGACGTGGTGCGGCGCGGCGGGCGCAATCCGCAGACCATCCGCGACGGCCTGGCGGCGACCAAGGGCTTCTCGGGCGTCACCGGCAGCGTCGAGTTCGACAAGACCAACCAGAACTTCATGATGGACACCATCCACTACATGGAGACGCTCGAGGATCTGTCCTGGAAAGCGCTGAAGTTGAACTGACTTGCCCGACGTTCTGATCATCCTCGTTCAGCAAGGGATCAACGGCATCGTACTGGGGAGCCTCTACGTCCTGGTGGCGTTGGGGCTCACCCTCATCTACGGCGTGTTGGTCCAGATCAACTTCGCCCACGCCGACATCGTCACCTTCGGCGCGTTCTCGGCGTACTTCTATACGCACGCCGTCGGCGGCAACTACCTGATCGGCATCCTGGTCGCGCTGGTGGTCGGCGGGGCGCTGGGCTGGTTGGTCAATGAGGGCATCTTCGCACGTCTACGCGAGCGCGGCAGCGAACTCCTGCCGCTGATCGCCACGATCGGGGTGTCGGTGATGATGCAGAACGCGATGCTGGTCTGGTTCGGCCCGATTCCCTACGCGTTCGAGACGCCCTACAGCAACGAGGTGATCCGGCTCGGCCGCACCTATTTCACGGTGCAGAGCCTGCTCATCATCGGCGTCTCGACCTTGGCGATCGGGCTGCTCTACCTGTTCATGCGGTTCACCATCCTCGGCAAGGCGTTGCGCGCGGTGTCGCAGGATCGCGAGATCGCCGGCCTGATGGGCATCAACCCCAACCAGGTGATCATGCTCACCTTCGTCATCGCCTCGGCGCTGGCGGGGATGGGCGGCGCCATGCTCGGCCCGGTGCTCGTGCTCACCCCCTTGGCCGGCACCTCGGTGATCATCAAGGCCTTCGCCATCGTCATCATCGGCGGCTTCGGCAACGTCGAGGGGACGATCATCGCCGGCCTGCTGGTCGGGCTGATCGAGAGCTACACCACTCAGTTCTTCGATCCCGGCCTGATCGACATCTTCGTCTTCGCGCTCCTGCTGCTCACCCTGGCGGTGCGGCCGACCGGCCTCGTCGCTGAGAAGCGCGAAGAGAATGTCTGACCCCGCCTTGCCGAGCGTCGCCGAACGCGGGTTGCTTTCCCGACGCCACGGCCTGCTCCTCGTGCTTCTCGCGCTCGCGGTGCTGCCGCTCGTCTTCCAGGATTCCTACTGGCGCACCAACTTCATCATTTGCGCCATCAACGTCCTACTGGCGATTGGGCTCGACTTCATCCTCGGCTATGCCGGCCAGCTCAACCTCGGCCAGTCCGCCTTCTACGGCATCGGGGCCTACGTCTCGACGCTGCTGATCATGAATCTCGGCGTCCCGTTCTGGACCGCCTTCGCGGCCGCCACGCTGCTCGCCGGGCTCGCCGGCGTCTTGCTGTCGCTCTTCGCCGTGCGCCTGCGCGGCCACTACCTGGCCATCGCCTCGCTGGGCTTCGCGGTCATCACCTATCAGATCCTGCTCAACTGGATCAGCCTCACCCAGGGGCCGCTCGGCATCTACGCCATCCCGCCGCCGCCGCCGCTCATCCTTCCGGGGCTGCCGGCGGTGGTGTTCAGCGATCTCGCCAACCTTTTCTATCTCGTTGCCGGTGTCACGGTCCTCGCTTATCTGCTGCTCGACCGCCTGGTCCGCTCGCCGATCGGCGAGACGTTGGCGGCGATCCGCGAGGACGAGGTGTCGGCGGCCTCGCTCGGCATCAACTGCCCGGCCTGGAAGGTGTTCGCCTTCGGCGTCGGCTCCGCGGTCGCCGGCGCGGCCGGCTGCTTCTACGCGAGCTTCGTGGGCACGCTCGTCCCGGACGCCTTCCTGATCACCGAATCGTTCACCATCCTCGCCTTTGTGATCGTCGGCGGGATGGGCACGCTGATCGGTCCGGTGTGGGGGGCGATCGTGCTGACGCTGTTGCCGGAGCTGCTGCGCGGCATCGGCGACCTGCGCCTGATCGTTTACGGAGTGGCGTTGACGCTGGTCGTGCTGTTCATGCCGGGCGGCATCGTCCAGGCGGCAAGCCTGATAACGGCAAGGCTCAGGCGTCGCGGCGCGGCGCCGGTGAAGGCGGTGCGATGACGGCAACGGCCGAGCGCGCCGAGCAGCCGAGTCCGGCGCCTCTGTTCCTCGCCGAGGGCCTGCACAAGAGCTTCGGCGGCGTGCACGCCGTGCGCGACATCTCGCTCGCCGTTCCGGTCGGCACCGTGTTCGCGGTGATTGGGCCCAACGGCGCCGGCAAGTCGACCCTGCTCAACCTGATGAGCGGCCTCTATCAGCCCGACGCCGGGCGGATGGCGCTCGACGGCGTCGACGTCGTCGGCCTGCCGGCGCATCGGCGGGTCCGCCTGGGCCTGGCGCGCACCTTCCAGAAGATCCGCCTGTTCAAGCACCTGACGGTGCTTGAGAACGTGGTCACCGGCTTCCACATCCACCATGACATTCCGGCCTGGCAATACGTGCTGCACGGCCTGGCCTTTTGCCGCGACCAGGCCCGCTGCCGCGACGAAGCGGCGGCGCTGCTCGCCTTCGTCGGGCTGGGCAAGCGCGCCGGGGTCGTGGCCGCCTCGCTCGCCTATGGCGAGCAGCGCATGCTCGAGATCGCCCGCGCGCTGGCCACCCGGCCGCGCCTGCTGATGGTTGACGAGCCGGCGGCCGGCCTCAACGCGGCGGAGGTCGGGGCGCTGCTCGAGCGGATCGACGTGCTGCGCCGCCGCGGCCTCACCATCGTCGTCGTCGAGCACAACATGGACCTGGTGATGCGGGTCGCAGACCGCGTGCTGGTGATGGACTACGGCCAGTACCTGTTCGAGGGTAGCGCGGCAGAGGCGCAGAACAACCCGGCCGTCATCGCCGCCTATCTCGGGACGGAGTCGCGGTGAGCGCCCTGCTCGCCGCCGATAGGCTCGAGCTCGCCTACGGCGAGGTTCCCGCCTGCACCAACATCTCCTTCCATATCGAGGAGGGCGAGATCGTGGCGCTGATCGGCGCTAACGGCGCCGGCAAGTCGACGACCATGCGCGCGATCGCCGGGGTGCTGCTGCCGCGCGCCGGCACCATCCGCTTCCAGGACCGCGACATAACGCGCCTGCCGTCGCACGAGCGCACGCGGCTCGGCATCGCGCTGGTGCCCGAGGGGCGGCGCGTCTTTCCCTTCCTCACGGCGCGCGAGAATCTCGAGCTCGGCGCCTTCAAGTACCGCAAGGAACCGGCCAAGGTCCGCCGCCTGGTCGAGCGGATATTCGAGATGTTTCCCCACCTGCGCGAGCGGACTTCGCAGAACGCCGGGACCCTCAGCGGCGGCGAGCAGCAGATGCTGGCGCTCGGCCGTGCCATGATGTCGGAGCCGCGCCTCTTGTGCCTTGACGAGCCGTCGCTCGGTCTGGCGCCACTCGTGGTGCAGGAGATCTTCCGCACCATCCGCTCGATCAACGCTGGCGGCACGAGCGTGCTGCTGGTCGAGCAGAACGCGCGCTACGCGCTCGAGACCGCCAGCCGCGGCTACGTCCTGCAGACCGGCTCGATCATCGCCAGCGGCTCCTGCGCGAGCCTGCGCGAGGACGAGCGGGTCAAGGAGGCCTATCTCGGGCGCGGCACCAAGCGGGAGGTCGACCGATGAGCCCCTTTCCGCCGATTCTGTCGCTCGCCGGCAAGGTCGCCGTGGTCACCGGCGCCGCCAACGG
Organism: Pseudomonadota bacterium; assembly: GCA_052387815.1. Lineage (GTDB taxonomy): Bacteria > Pseudomonadota > Alphaproteobacteria > CACIAM-22H2 > CACIAM-22H2 > JBQTIU01. The sequence goes on along the minus strand of JBQTIU010000083.1, from coordinate 5,022 downwards.
CATCGGCCGCGCCATCGCGATCCTGTTTGCCGCTTCCGGCGCCGCGCTCGCCTGCCTCGACCGCGACGGCGAAGGCGCGGCGGCGAGCGCCGGCGCCATCGCCGCGGCCGGCGGCCGCGCCATAGGCTTGACCTGCGACGTGAGCCGCGAGGCCGAGACCCTGGAGGCAGCCGAGGCGATTCGCGCCGCGTTCGGCGCCATCCACATCCTGGTCAACGGCGCCGCCGACGATGATCCCAGCGGCACGGTGCTCGAGATTGCGCCAGACGAATGGAACCGTGTGCTTGCGGTCAACCTCACCGGCGCCTACCTGATGAGCCGCGCCGTGCTGCCGGTCATGATCGCCGCCGGCGGCGGCAGCATCATTCACATCGCCTCGCAGCTCGGCCGCGTCGCCACCGCCGAGCGGGCCGTCTACTGCGCCTCGAAGGGGGCGCTGATCCAGCTCGCCAAGGCGATGGCCATCGACCACGCGCCGCACAACGTCCGGGTCAATGCGCTGTCGCCCGGCGCGGTCGAGACGTGCCGCCTGGCGCGGCGCTATGGCGACATGGAGTCGGCGCGCCGCATCGCCAGGCCCAAGCACCTGCTCGGCCGCCTCGGCCAGCCCGAGGAGATCGCCCGCGCCGCGCTGTTCCTGGCCAGCGAGGCGTCGAGCTTCGTCACCGGGGCCGACCTCCTGGTTGACGGCGGCTACACGGCGGTGTAGGCGGGCCTCACCGCGTCCCCAGGATCGAGGTTGAGAGCGAGCGCGGGTCGCGCTTGGGCCAGGCGCCGACGTCGACGGCGTGGAAGAAGTCGGCGAGGTGCTGGTTGAAGGCCGCCGGCTCCTCCAGGTTGAGCGTGTGGCCGGTGTTCGGCATGACGATCAGGGCGGCGGTGGGGATCGCGCGCTTGAGCAGCAGGCCGGGCTCGAGGCAGGGATGGTCCTCGTCGCCGGTCACCACCAGCGTCGGCGCCGCGATCGTCTTCATCCTGTCGACCAGATCGACCAGCGACGGGCGCCGCTTCTGCACCCCGCGCATGGTGCGGGCGGCGCCCTCGGTCGAGTGCGCGGCAAGCTGCGCGGCGAATTCCTGCCAGCCGCGCAGATCCTTGTTCTGGAACTGGACGCGGGTCGGGCCCAACGCATAGGCCTCGGCGGCCTTTTCCATGCCCAGCGTCTCGAAGCGCTTGGCGGCGGCTTCGGCCTCCTCGGCGAACTGCTGGCGCTTGTCGGGCGCGGCGCCGTAGCCGCAGCCGGCGATGACCAGGGAGCGGGCGCGGGCGGGGTAGGTGAAACCGAAATGCAGCGCCGCGAAGCCGCCCATCGACAGGCCGACGACATGCGCCCGATCGATCTTGCGGGCATCGAGCACGGCGCGGATGTCGTCGCGGGCGCGGTCCTGCGAGTAGCGCTCGCCGTCGGCCGGTACGTCCGACGGCGGATAGCCGCGCGCGTTGTAGACGACGCAGCGGTAGCGGCGCGCGAAGTAGCGTATTTGCGGCTCCCAGGAGCGGCCGTCGCCGGCGAACTCGTGCACGAAGACGATCGGGATGCCGGTTCCGGTCTCCTCGTAATAGAGCTTGACGCCGTCGTCGGCAGTCAGGTGCGGCACGGTTCCCCCGGTCGTTTCAAAAGGTTTGGGCGCGACTCGACAGGCCGGCGTCGATGATCACGACCGCGCCGCTGGTATAGGCCGAATGCTCGGAGGCGAGGAAGGCGACCGCGGCGGCGATCTCGTCGGGCGTCGAGGCGCGGCCGAAGGGCAGCGGCTTGAACAGCTCGCGCCAGTTCTCGGCGCTGCCGTCACGGTCCTGCGCCTTCTTGCGCATCAACCCGACCAGTCGGTCGGTGGCGACCGGCCCGGGGTTCACCGCCACCACGCGGATGCCGTCGCGGTGGCTGACGCTGCCCAGCGACTGGGTGAAGGCGGTGAGCGCGGCGTTGCCGGCTACGCCGCAGATGTATTCGGGGTCGTGGGTCTGCGCCGCGTTGCCGGCCACGTTGACGATGACGCCCGAGCGCCGCGCCTTCATCAGCCCGTAGAAGGCGCGGCACATGTTGATGCAGCCGAAGACCTTCAAGTCCCACGCCGCCCGCCAGCGCGCCTCGTCGACGTCGAGCAGCGCGCCGCCCGGAATCGCGCCGGCATTATTGACCAGGATGTCGATGTGCGGAAAGTCGCGCGCCAGGCGCGCGACGTTGGCGCTGTCGGACAAGTCGGCGGGCACCGTGTCCACGCGCACATTAATCTTGGCGATGATTGCACCCCGCGCCGCCTCGAGATCGGCGGCGGTGCGCGCGACGAGGACGAGGTTGCAGCCCTCGCGCGCCAGGGTCTCGGCCACGGCACGGCCGATGCCCTTGGAGGCGCCGGTAACGAGTGCGGACTTGCCGGTGAGCCTGAGGTCCATGGGGATTGTCTCAATAGGAGCGGGCCGCGCGGGCGCGGCGCAAGAAAAGCGCATTGCTCGGCGAACTATAACACGCGGCCAAACCGACAGAAGCACCCGACCTCAACCGCGGCCGGCGCGGCGCGCCGCGACTAGGCGGCGGATGCCTTCGCGATGGTCGAACCGCGGCGCGAAGCCAAAGTCGCGCGCCGCCGGCTCGATATCGACCGGTCCGCGCGCCGCGCTGGCGCCGCTTTCCTCGACCGCCAGGCGCTCGACCCCGACCGCTGCCGCCACTTCGCGCGTCAGCTCGGCCAGTGCCACCTGCTCGGGATAAGCGACGAAATAGATGAGCTGGCGGCGGCGCTCGGAGAAGCAAGCGCCCACCGTCGCTTCGGCGGCGTCGTCGATGTAGACGAACGGCCAGTCGGTGGCCGCCGGCACGCGCGCCGGCCGGCCCGCGAGTCCGGCGGCGACCAGCTCGTCGATGACGAACTCGGTCCGCCGCCCCGGGCCGTAGATGCCGGTGAAGCGCAGCGAGCACAGGTCGAGCGGCACGCGGCGCCACAGGCCGCGCAGCACTAGCTCGACCGCCGCCTTCGAGCAGCCATAGGGCGTAGCCGGGCGCATCGGGTAGTCCTCGCCGATCGGCTGCTTCTCGTAGTAGTCGCCGATCGCCGATATCGACGAGCAGAAGACGAAGCTCTTGACGCCGCCGTCGAGCGCCGCCTGCAGCAGGTTGAGGCTGCCGCTGACGTTGATCGCCATGATCAGGTCGGCGCGGTCCGCCATCACCATCGGCCCGGAGACGCCGCCGGCATGGACGATGTGCGTCGTGCGCTCGGCGGCGATCAGGTCGCGCAGCCGGCTCAGGTCGGACAGGTCGTCGGAGACGTGACGGGCCTCGATCCCGGCGGGCGGCGAAACCGGGTCGAGGCCGAGCACGCCGTGCCCGGCGGCGGCAAGACGGGCGGCGATGGCCCGGCCCAGGAAGCCGCTCGATCCGGTGACCAGCACGTGCGCCGCTGCCATGCTCGTATCCTCCCCTTTGGTCGGCGCTGTTCTTATGCCGGCCCCGTTGCATCATTATAGTCGCTCGGGCGTCGCGCAACGCGCCCGACGTCGAGGACAACCGGGGAGAGCGAGCATGCCGTATCTGCCTGAGCGCAAGAGGATCGCATGACCGCCGGGGCCCTCGACGGCGTCCGGGTGGTCGATCTCACCTCCCACGTCTCCGGCCCCTACTGCACCATGATTCTCGCCGACCTGGGCGCGGACGTGATCAAGGTCGAGCGCGCCGGGCAGGGCGACGATGCGCGCCGCATGCCGCCGCAGATCGGCGGGGAGGGGGCGCCGTTCATGCTGATCAACCGCAACAAGCGCAGCCTCGCCCTCGACCTCAAGGATGCGGGCGACCTTGAGGCATGCTTCCGGCTGGCGGCTGAGGCCGACGTAGTGGTCGAGAACTTCAAGCCCGGCACCATCGCGCGCCTCGGCCTCGGCTACGACGCCCTGGCGGCGGTCAATCCGCGCCTGGTGTTCTGCTCGATCTCTGGCTTCGGGCAGAGCGGGCCCTATCGCGACCGCGGCGGCTTCGATCTGATGACCCAGGCGATGAGCGGCCTCATGTCGGTGTGCGGGCCCGAGGACGGGCCGCCGCACCGCCTGCCGATCCCGATCTCCGACATCGCCGCCGGGATGTTCGCCGCCATCGGCGTCCTCGCGGCGCTGGCGGCGCGCCAGCGCACCGGGCGCGGCCAGCGCGTCGATGCCGCGCTCTACGACGCGGCGGTGGCGATGGGCATCTACGAGGCGGCGGGCTTCTTCGCCACCGGCCGGCGGCCGGAGCGGCTGGGCCAGGCGCATCGCGGCAGCGCGCCCTATCAGGTGTTCCGCACCGCCGACGGCTGGCTGACCGTCGGCGGCGCCACCCAGCACCTCTGGGAGCGCCTGTGCCATGTCATCGGCCGGCCGGAGCTGATCGCCGATCCGCGCTTTGCAACCAACGCCGAACGGGTTCGTCACCGGCCGGCGCTGGTGCCCTTGCTCGAGGAGGTAATGAGCACGAAGCCGAGCAGCGAGTGGCTCGCCCTGTTCGAGGCCGAGGGCATCCCCGCCGGTCCGGTGCAGAGCTACGACCAAGTCTTCGCCGACCCGCAGGTGCTGGCCCGCGACATGGTGGTCGAGGTCGCGCACCCGACCGCTGGACGCGGCAAGATCCTCGGCGTGCCCTTCAAGCTGTCGGAGACGCCGGCGGCGGTGCGGCGGCCGGCGCCGCGCCTGGGCGAGCACACCACCGAGATTCTGGGCGCGGCCGCCCGCAGCGCAAAGACGACGAAAGGAAACCGATGAGCGAGATCGTGGTCGAACGGATCGAGGGCGTGGCGGTGGTCACGCTCAACCGCCCGGCGCGGCGCCATGTCCTGACGCTCGCCATGTGGCGCGAGCTCGGCGCGTTGTGCGAGGGCTTTGCGACCGAGGCGGCGGCACGCTGGTCGTCCTCAAGGCGCCGGCCGACGCCGTCGTGCTCGACGTCGCCAAGCGGTCGATCGGATCGGTGCTGCGCGAGGCCGAACCGTTGGTGACCCTGGTGCGGCTCGATACGCCGGTCGAGGCCGAGGTCGAGATCGAGGCCAAGGACGTGGG
>JBQTIU010000082.1:0-5202 GCA_052387815.1 Pseudomonadota bacterium | reverse complement strand
GGGCCCCAGCGCGGGGGCGCTTCCGGGGCCGCCGGCGGCCCGCGCGCCCGCCCCCCCGGCGAGCTCGCGCATGTCGACAAGCGCCTGGTCGAGATCGCCCGCGCGCTCGCCGTCCGGCCGCTCGTTCTCCTGCTCGACGAGCCGGCCGCAGGCCTCGGCCACCAGGACACCGAGTTCCTGGGCCAATTGCTGCGGCGCATCGCCCGGACCGGCATCGCCGTGGTGCTGATCGAGCACCACATGAAGCTGGTCATGGACATCTCCGACCGCGTCGTGGTGCTCGATGCGGGCAGGCGCATCGCCGAGGGCCGGCCCGAGGACGTGCGCAAGGACCCGGCGGTCCTCAAGGCTTATCTCGGCGAAAGCGGGTTCCAGGTGCCCCGGCGGCCCCCGCATTGGCGGGCGGCAGCCGAGCGCTGGTTCGCGGTCGAGCGCCTCGAGGCCGCCTACGGCGCGGCGCCAGTCTTGCGCGGCATCGACCTCGAGGTGCGGGCGGGCGAGCTGGTTGCCGTGCTCGGCGCCAACGGCGCCGGCAAGTCGACGCTTATGCGCGCGGTCTCGGGCCTCCACCGGCCGGTCGAAGGCGCGGTCGTGTTGCTTGGCCGCGACGTGACCCGGCTCGCCGCCCACGAGCTGCCGGGCCAAGGGCTCGTGCTGGTGCCGGAGGGCCGCCAGGTCTTTCCCGAGCTCTCCGTCCTCGACAATCTCCGCCTCGGCGCGTATTCGCGGGGCGGCGAGGAATTGGGCCCCGACATCGCGCGCCTCTTGGCCCGCTTCCCGGCGCTCGCGGCGCGCCTCGAGCGGCGGGCCGGGCTCCTGTCGGGCGGCGAGCAGCAGATGCTGGCGATCGCCCGCGGCCTGATCGCCCGGCCCCGGGTCCTGCTGCTCGACGAACCGTCGCTCGGCCTCGCGCCGACGCTCATCGACGGGCTGTTCCGAATCTTGACGGAGTTGCGCGAGGAGGGCATCACCATCCTCCTGGTCGACCAGATGGCGGCCATGGCCTTGTCGGTGGCCGATCGCGGCTACATCATCGACTCGGGGCGGATCGTGCACGCGGGCGCGGCCGCGGCCTTGCGCACCGACCCGGCGATCGAGCGCGCTTATCTGGGCGTCGCCTGATCGCCCGAACTTGCGGAAAAGGGAGGAAGCCATGGACCTGATTCTCAAGAACGCCCGCATCGCCGGGCACGCCGATGCGAGCGCGCGCTTCGACATCGGCATCGCCGACGGCAAGATCGCCGCGATCGAGCGGCGCCTCGCCGCCGCGGGACGCGAGATGGACCTCGAGGGCGCGCTGGTCGCCCCCGGCTTCATCGAGACCCACATCCACCTCGACAAGTCGTGCATCCTCGACCGCTGCAAGTCGGACGAAGGGACGCTCGAGGAGGCGATCGGCCAAGTCGCCGCCGCCAAGAAGGCGTTCACGACCGAGGACGTGCGCCGGCGCGCGGCCGGGACCCTCGAGAAGGCGATCCTCCACGGCACTACCCACATGCGCACTCACGTCGAGGTCGATCCCGGCATCGGGCTGCGCGGGCTCGAGGGCGTGCTCTCCCTCATCGACGACTACAAATGGGGCATCGACCTCGAAATCTGCGTCTTCCCCCAGGAGGGCCTGCTCAACAATCCCGGCACCGACGAGCTGATGGTCGCGAGCTTGAAGCGCGGCGCCAAGGTGGTCGGCGCCGCGCCCTACACCGACACCAACCCCAAGGGCCAGATCGACCGCGTCTTCGAGATGGCGCGCGAGTTCGACGTCGACGTCGACATGCACCTCGATTTCGGCAACACCGCCGAGTACATGGACATCGAGTACGTGTGCGAGAAGACCGACAAGCTCCGCTACGGCGGGCGGGTCGCGGTCGGTCACGTGACCAAGCTGTCGAGCATGCCCATGGACCGCTTCGAGAGGATCTCGCGCCGGCTCGCCGACGCCGGGGTCGCGGTCACCGTACTCCCCTCGACCGACCTCTACCTCATGGGCCGCCACCAGGACCACAACGTGCTGCGCGGCGTCGTGCCCTGCCACAGGATGCTGCGCTGGGGCGTCAACTGCTCGCTGTCCAGCAACAACATCCTCAACCCCTTCACGCCGTTCGGCGACTGCTCGCTCGTCCGCATGGCGAACCTCTACGCCAACATCTGCCAGGTGGGAAAGCGCGACGACATCCGCGAGTGCTTCGAGATGATCACCCGCCGGTCGGCGAGGCTCATGGGCCTCGACGACTACGGCGTGGCGGTCGGCAAGCCGGCCGACCTGGTGGTGCTCGACGCGCTAGCGCCGGAGACGGCGATCACCGAGCTAGTCGAGCCCATGTACGCCTTCAAGCGCGGCCGCCTGTCCTTCACCCGGCGGGCGGCGGAACTGCATCGCCCGCACTAAAAGCCGGTCCGGAGAGTCCGATGGGGTCGCGACGCTGCCGATTTTGGCCGAATGGTAGGGGCGAGGCATCGCCTCGCCGGCCCGCCGGCGATGCTGGGCGCATCGGCGGGGTCCCCACGCGATCGTCCGATCGCGTGGGGTGCCCCGGCAAGGTCCCGCGACGCGACCTGCGGTCAAAATCGGCGCGTCCCGGCAACGCGCGATGTCAAATGACATCGCCATCCGACTTTCCGGACAGGCCCTAAGCCCGTGGCCGGGTCGGGAGGCACCGCCATGCTCAACGACCCGCTGGGGGCGTTCTGCCGCCACGACCACGTTGAGCTCAAGGGCGCACCCGCGGGCGCGTTCGCCGGCTTGCGGCTCGCGGTCAAGGACGTCTTCGACATCAAGGGCCACGTCACCGGCGCCGGGCAGCCGGACTGGCTGCGCACTCATCCGCCGGCCAGTTCGACCGCGCCCGTCGTCCAGGCCCTGTTGGATGCCGGCGCCGACGTCGTCGGCAAGACCCAGACCGACGAGCTGGTCTACAGCCTCAATGGCGAGAACGTGCACTACGGCACGCCCGTCAACCCGCGGGCGCCCGGGCGCATTCCCGGCGGCTCGTCGAGCGGCTCGGCGGCGGCGGTCGCCGGCGGGCTCGCCGACATCGCGCTCGGCACGGACTGCGCCGGCTCGGTGCGTCTGCCCGCCAGCTACACCGGCATCCATGGCTTCCGTCCGACCCACGGACGAGTCGCGGCCGAGGGCGCGGTGGGTCTGGCGCCGAGCTTCGACACGGTGGGCTGGTTCGCGCGCGACGCGGCGATCCTCGAGCGCGTCGGCCGTGTGCTGATCGCCGATGCGGCGCCGCCCCGCCCGCCCGCCCGCGTGCTCATCGCCGAGGATACCTTCGCGCTGGCGGGCGCGGCGGTCGAGCGGGCGCTGCAGGCGGGCGTCGAGGCTGTCGCGGCCGCCGTCGGCAAGGCCGAGCGCGCGATCGTCCATCCGCCGGGTCTGCCTGAACTCGCTGCCTGGTTCCGCGTCATCCAGGGCTTCGAGGTATGGCGGACGCACGGCGAGTGGATCACGCGCGTCAAGCCCGACTTCGGGCCAGGCGTCAGGGAGCGCTACGTCTGGGCGGCGACGGTCAAGGAGGCGGACACCCTCGCCCCGTGCGCCGCGCGCGAGCGATTCGCGGCGCGGCTCGTCGACCTGCTGAAGGACGACGCCATCCTGTGCCTGCCGACGGCGCCCGGCATCGCGCCCCTCCTTGACACGCCTTCGGCCGAGCTCGAAGCCTTCCGCCTCCGCGCTATCGCCCTGCTCGCGATTGCCGGCCTCGCGCGCCTGCCGCAGGCAAGCCTGCCGCTCGGCACGCTCGACGATTGCCCCGTCGGCTTGTCGCTGGTGGGCGCGCCCGGCGCCGACCTCGACCTCCTCGCCTTCGCCCGCTCGCTCGGCTGAAGCCCCGAGCGTCAACCCGCGGGGCGCGCGAGATGGCCGAATTCGGTGACCAACGCCTGGTAGAGTGCGCGCTTGAAGGGAACAATCAGGTCCGGCAGGCGCTCGACCGGGGCCCATTTCCAGGCCAGGAATTCCGGCGTATCGGTGTCGAGATCGATGTCGCTGTCCTCGCCGGTGAAGCGCAGCGCGAACCACTTCTGGCGCTGGCCACGGAAACGGCCGCCCCACAAGGCACCGCGCAGCTCGGGCGGCAGGTCGTAGGCATGCCACTCGCGGCTCTCGGCGATGATCACGGCCTGGGCCGTCCCGATCTCCTCGGCGAGTTCGCGCATCGCCGCCGCGCGCGGGTCTTCGCCCGCGTCGATCCCGCCTTGGGGCATTTGCCAGGCTGGGGACGGCATGTCGATCCGCCGGGCGACGAACACCCGTCCCTCGCGGTTGAACAGCATCAGCCCGACGCCCGGCCGGTAGGCCAGCCCTGCGGTCTCGCTGTCGTCATGCGCCCGGGTCAGCGCGCCTCTCCCTCAGCGGTCGGGCTGGCGGTTGACCGCCGCGGTGATGGGGGCCAGCGCTAGACCCTTGCCCTCGAGCGCCAGGAGCCAGTTGTTGAGCCGCTCGTAGGTCACCGGAAAAGGATAGCCGATCGCCACCGCGACCCCGCTCTCGCGCGCGATGCGCTCGATGTCGGCAAGCCGCGCGTCGATCGCGGCGCGCGAGGCCTCCTGGTCGATGATGCGGTCGTTGATCGCCCGCGGCAGGCCGATTTCGGTCGCCAGGCGCGTCGCCACGCTACGCGGCGTAGCGCGGCTGTCGAGGAACATCAGGCCGCGGTCGTTGATCGCCTCGAGCACGGGCTTGAGCGCCGCGCCCGAAGCGGTGAATCGCGACCCCATGTGATTGGTGACGCCGACGTAACCCATGACCCGCCCCAGCACCCAGTCGAGTCGTTCGAGGTTCTGTTTCGGAGGCAGGCTGGTCAACAGCGCTCTGGGGCCGGGATCGCTGGTCCGGCGGTCGATGGGTTCCATCGGCAGGTTGAGCAGCACCTCGTGGCCGGCGGCGCGCGCGAGATCGATCCACTGGGCGAGCTTGTCGGCATAGGGGCTGAACGCGAGCGTAACGCCCCCCGGCAGTTGCTGGATCGCCGCCTCGGTCGCGGCGCTCGACAATCCGAGTTCGCTCACCACCACGACGACGCGCGGCCGGCGGTCGTTGGCATCGAACGACCGGGCATAGCGGATCCAAGGCGGCGCCCCGATGAGCGGGGCGGGCGGCGGCGGCGGGGGGCGCAGCAAGGTGAAAGCCGTCGGGCCCTGGGCCGGCGCCGCTGGCGGGGGCGCAGGCGGGGCCCGGACCGCCGGCGCAGGCGGCAC
>JBQTIU010000081.1:0-2586 GCA_052387815.1 Pseudomonadota bacterium | reverse complement strand
TTGTTCAGCCGACTGGTGGCTGATCGCTGAAAACTGATTGCCACTCCGGCGCCACCGGGCTCCCCGAGGCTTTCGAGTACGAGGTCGACGGGCGCACCACGCGCTGGCCGGCGATATCAATTGACATCGCCCATCACCGGCGCTTCCGACCTCCTCCATTTTACGTAGGGGCGGGTCTTGAGACCCGCCCGCGCGGGCCGGTTTGAAACCCGCGGGGCGCGAGGCACCGCCTCGCGGCCCCGCGCCTACACGGGATGCAACGATCTATGTTCCCGTAAGGGCGGGTCTTGAGACCCGCGCCGCCTGGCCGGTTTGAAACCCGCGGGGCGCGAGGCACCGCCTCGCGGCCCCGCGCCTACGAAATGCCCGCCTATCGGATGGCGGCTCCGCTTGCCAGGCCTGTGATCGCACATTGGAGCACAAAAAGGTCTTGACAAGTCCAAAACGGTCCTATACACTCGAAAATAGTAGCATGGGATTTTGCGCCCGCCCGCACGGCCTGAGCGGCCCTCGCGGCGGGTTTTTTGCTCCCCTCGCCTCGGCCACCCACGCTCCATCCCTGCGACGGAGAACGGCATGACCCAGCGCCAGTACCTCGACGCCCGCTTCGCGCTCAAATTCGCCAATGACGCCACCGGCGAGTTCGGCGGCTATGCCTCCACCTTCGGCGGCGGCCCCGACCGCCAGGGCGACATCGTCGAACCCGGCGCGTTTGCCGTGAGCATGGCCGAGTGGAAGGCGTCCGGCCGCCTGCCGCCGATGCTCTGGCAGCACGATACGACCAGCGTCATCGGCAGCTGGACCAGCATCGCCGAGGACGACATCGGCTTGGCGGTAAGCGGGCGCCTGGCGCTCGAGGTGCAGCAGGGCCGCGAGGCCTATGCGCTGCTCAAGATGGGGGCGATCTCCGGCCTGTCGATCGGCTATTCGACCGAGGAAGCGGCGAGCGACGGCAAAACCGGCATCCGGCGGCTGATCCGCATCAAGCTGTGGGAGATCAGCGTCGTCACCCTGCCGGCCAACGAGGCCGCGCGCGTCAACGCCGTCAAGGCCGCCGAGCGCATCAAGACCATCCGCGATTTCGAGGCCTTCCTTCGCGATGAGGGAGGGTTCTCGCATGCCGCCGCCAAGGCCATCGCCTGGGGCGGCTTCAAGGCCAAACCGGAGCCTCGGGAGGAGGACGGGGAGGTTGCCGCTTTGATGGCGAGCATCGAGCGCGCCATCGCAACCCTAACCGCTCGCTAACGGAGGATCCTGGAATGAGCGATACCACCGACTCCAAGCAGGCCGTCGACCGACTCAATCAGGCCTGGGAAGCGTATAAAGCCACGACCGACCAGCACGCCGCCGAGATCGAGAAGCTCGGCAAGGCCAGCGCCGACACCCAAGACAAGCTCACACGCATCGGCGCCGATGTCGACAAGTACGGCGACATCAAGGAGCGACTGGAGAAGGTCGAGGTTGCGTTGAAGCGCCCGGCGCCGGCGCGCGACCAGAAGGGCAATGAAATGTCGCCCGAGCAGGTCGGGCACAAGGCGGCGTTCGGCCGCTTCCTGCGCAAGGGCGAGGAGTCGGGCCTGCGCGATCTCGAGCACAAGGCGCTTTCGGTCGGCTCCGACCCCGACGGCGGCTACCTCGTCCCCGCCGACCTGTCGGGCCGCATCGTCGCCCGCGTGTTCGACACCTCGCCGATCCGCCAGATCGCCGCGCTCGTCACCATCTCGACCGACGCCCTCGAGGGCCCGCGTGATACCGACGAGGCCTCGGCCGGCTGGGTCGCCGAGACCGGCTCGCGCGCCGAGACGATCTCGCCCACGCTCGGCACTTGGCGCATCCCGGTCCACGAGATGTACGCCAACCCGCGCGCGACCCAGAAGCTCCTCGACGACGCGGCGCTCGACGTCGACGCCTGGCTCTCCGCCAAGATCGCCGACAAGTTCGCACGCCTCGAGAACACCGCCTTCGTCGCCGGCACCGGGGTCTCCCAGCCGCGCGGCTTCACCGCCTACACGACCGCCGCCACCCCCGACGCAAGCCGCGCCTGGGGCACGCTCGAGCACGTCGTCTCCGGCGCCAACGGCGACTTCGCCGCCACCAACCCGGCCGACAAGCTGTTCGACCTCGAGGCCGCGTTCAAGCCGCAGTATCTCGCGGGCGCGGTTTGGGTCACGCGGCGCTCGGTGATCGTCAAGATCCGCAAGTTCAAGGACGGACAGGGCCAGTACCTGTGGCAGCCCGGCCTGCAGGCGGGCAAGCCGGCCACCCTCATCGGCTATCCGGTGTTCCTGGCCGAGGACATGCCGTCGCTCGCCACCGGCTCGCTGTCGCTGTCGCTGGGCAACTTCCGCGAGGCCTACCAGATCGTCGATCGCCAGGGCATCCGCCTCTTGCGCGACCCGTACTCCGCCAAGCCGTACGTGCAGTTCTACTCGACGCGGCGCGTCGGCGGTGACGTCGTCCAGTTCGAGGCCATCAAGTTCATCAAGTTCTCGGCCTGATCGTAGGCGCGGGGCGCGGGGCCGGGCCGCCCCCCCCCCCGGGTTCCAAACCGCCCAACCGCGCCGGGGGGAAAACCCCCCCCCCCCA
>JBQTIU010000080.1:0-8683 GCA_052387815.1 Pseudomonadota bacterium | reverse complement strand
AGCTCGACGCCCTGGTGCTGGCCCAGTTCTCGATGGCCCGCGCGGCAAACAGGATCGCCCCCGTTGCGGGTCGCTCCGTGCTGACGACGCCCGAGCGCGCGGTCGCCAAGCTCAGGGCGCTGGTGGGGGAAAAGGCGCCGTGAGGGATGAGGCGAAGGGCCAGGCGCGCACCGCGATCTCGCCGCCGGCCGGCGCTCAGTACGTGGCCCGGCCGCCCGAGATGTCGAACACGGCGCCGGTCGAGAACGAGCAGTCGGCCGAGGCGAGCCACGTCACCATCGTGGCGATCTCCCGCACCTCGACAAAGCGGCCCATCGGAATCCGGCCCAGAATGTCGCGGCGCCGCCGGTCGGTGATCTCGCGCGCCATGGCCGTCTCGGCGGCGGCCGGCGTTATGCAATTCACAAAAATCTTCTCGAGTGCGAGCTCCTTGGCGGCCGACTTGGTGAGCGCGATCAGCCCGGCCTTGGCCGCGCTGTAGGCGCCGGCCCGCGCCATCCCCTCCTGGCCCTGGATCGACGCGACGTTGATGACGTGCCCGCGATGGGGCCTCGCCGCCTGGCGGCGCATCACCTTGATGACCGCGCGCAGGCACAGGAAGCAGCCGGTCAGGTTGACCTCGAGGACGCGGCGGAACTCCGCTGGATCGCATTCCCACGTCGGGCAGACGGGGCCGAGGATGCCGGCGTTGTTGACCAGCACATCGAGGCGGCCGAAGGCCGCGAGGTCGGCAGCGACGGCCGCCTCGATCGAGGCTGGGTCGGTCACGTCGGCGACGCGGGTAGCGATTCGGTCGGACGCGCCCACGCGTTGGGCGAACTGCGCCGCCATGTCGCGCAGGCGGTCGGCCGCGCGGTCCCACAGGCTGACCCGCACGCCCGCCGCGAGCATCGAGGAGGCGACGGCCACCCCGATGCCGCCGGCCCCGCCCGTAACGATCGCCGTCTTGCCCGAAAGGTCATAGCGGTTCACGGCATCCCTCGCCTCAGCCGGCGGTCGACGGCGTCTTGCAACAGCTGTACTGCAGCCGATAGAGCCCGTAGGCCACCGGCGCCTTGGCGCCGGCGCCGGCCAGCACCGCCTCCGACAGGACGCTCCGGAGAAGCGCGTCGAAGGGCTCAGGATCGTCCCAGCCCTCGACCATCACGACCCATCCCAGGATCGCGCGGTCTTGGCTGTGCTCCCGGCGCTCGGCCGTGTCGAGCGAACTCGCGGCGACGTCGGCGACGCACAGATGGGCGCCGGCGACGCCGGGCCGATTGACCAGCTCCGGCAAGATGCGGTGGCACAGGAGGTGCCGCTGCTCCTCCTCGCGGCCGGGCGCCACGTCGTAGCGCCAGGTCGCGAGAAGCCCGCCCTGGCCGAAGCCGTGCGTCGCGACCACCCGGCAGAGCGACCGCGCCGTGTTGCGGAACGCCTTGACCGCTTCGCGCGTCCACGGCGTCGGGTTGTTGAGCCGGGTGAGGTAGTCGACGCCGGAGATTGTCTGCGGGCCGGCGGTCTCGTAAAGCGTGAAAAACTCCGGGCTGCCGTGGATCGCCACGTAGCGGCGGCCGCGGAGAAAGCCGGGAATACCGACACGCTCGGGCACGTGCTCGCGCCCGTGCCACGCGTAGAAACTCGCCCGTCCGTCGGGGGCAATGTCGTTCCAGATCGCGATCGCGCCGTGGCCCACGAGACTCATGAAGTCACCTCCTTGTCCAGCCGCCGCCGTAGATCGCTGCCCGAATCCGCTTGACTATAGCGGAACGGTGTTATTGAGTGGAACAGCGTTTCAAAAAGACCGGGCCGGGAACCTGCCCGCATGGCGTCGCTCGCCTCCATCGATCGCGGCCTCGACCTCCTCGAGACCCTGAGCGGGGAAGCCGACGGGCTCTCGCTCGGCGTGCTCGCCGAGCGCCTCGACCTGCCGAAAAGCGCGACGCATCGACTTCTTACGGCCCTGGTCGCACGCCGCTTCGCCGTGCAGGACCCGCTCACGCAGCGCTACCGCCTGTCGATTCGGCTCGCGCTGCTCGCGTTTCGCCATCTCGACGCGACAGGCCTACCGGACCTCGCGCAGCCGATCCTCGACCGGCTCGCAGCCGAGACGGGCGAGCACGTGCGGCTCGCCGTGCTCGAGGGCGAGCGCCTGATCTGGATCGCCCGCGCGCAGGGGGCGAGCCGTGGCCTGCGCTACGATCCCGAGATGGGCCAGGAAGTCGTGCTCCACGCCACGGCGACGGGCAAGGCGTGGCTCGCCACCCTGCCGGAGGAGACCGCGCTACGCCTGGTGATCGCCCGCGGCTTCGAGACCCCGCCGCATTTCGGGCGCCGCGCCGTCAAGACCGTGAGCGCGTTGCGCCAGCACCTTGCCGAGACTCGCCGCCGCGGCTACGGGCTCGCCGTCGAGGAGGGCGAGCCCGACACCGCCGCCATCGCCGCCGTCGTGCGCGGCTCCGACGCGCTGGTGGTCGGCACGGTCAGCGTCGCCGCCCCGTTGACGCGGTTCACCGGCGAGCGGCGGGAGCGCGCGGTCCACAGCCTGCTCGCGGCGGTCGGGGAGATGTCGGCGCTGTGGCCCGTGCGGCGCCGGCACTCGGCCGCCCGCAGTGCGGTCGCTCCGGAATCCGATGCCGGCCGCGTCGTCGTCCTGGCAGCGGCCGCCGGCGCGCGTCCCCCGCGGCTCAAGAGGAAAGGAGCCATGCCATGACCGGTAGTCCCGATCCTTCCGCGGCCGCCTCGGCGCCGACGTCCCCGACCCTCGCGAACCGCCTTGTGGCCCTCGCCTATCCCCTCGGGACGTTCACCGCGCTGCTGCTCGCGTGGCAGTTCCTGGTCCGCCTGTTCGGCGTCCCCGAATACATCCTGCCGCTGCCGTCGGAGTTTCTCGTTCGCTTCGTCGAGGCGCACGCGCTGCTCTGGACCCACGCGCTCACGACCGGCAGCGAGGTAATCCTGGGCTTCGTGGCGTCGACCGTCATTTCGGTGCCGCTCGCGCTCCTGATCGTGTCGGTGCCCGTGGTCGAACGCTGCCTCTATCCCCTGATCGTCTTCTTCCAGCTCGTGCCGAAGATCGCGATCGCCCCGCTCTTCATCGTCTGGTTCGGCTTCGGCCTGTTCCCGAAGGTGCTGCTGACCTTTCTCCTGTGCTTCTTCCCCACGCTGGTCGACAGCATGACGGGCTTCCGGGCGCTCGACGAGCGCCTGCTCTACATCACCCGCTCCATGGGGGCGAGCCGCTGGCAGACCTTCCGCTACATCCGCCTGCCGGCGGCCTTGCCGTTCATCTTCTCCGGCCTCAAGGTGTCGATCGTGTTCGCAGCGACCGGCGCCATCGTCGGCGAGTTCGTCGGCGCCAACGCGGGCCTCGGCTACCTGCTGCTGCGCGGCACCAGCTACCTCGACATGTCGCTCATCTTCGCGGCGCTGGTCGCGCTGAGCATCATGGGCCTTCTGTTCAGCTACGCCGTGCAGGCCTGTGAGCACCTGATCATGCCCTGGCAACGAAAGTCCTGAGTCACCTGTCGCGCCCCTAACCACCACCATCCGAGGGAGGATTCCAATGCGCCTGATCACCTCGTTTTGCGCCGCCGCGATTGCCGCGCTGGCGCTGGCCGCCGGCCCAGCCGCCGCCCATTCCGGCAGCCCGCAGCCGATGAAGCTGACGCTCAACTTCCTGGCCGGCGGGCCGCAGGCCGGCTTCATGTACGGGAAGAAGCTCGGCTACTACCGCGAGGTCGGCATCGACCTGACGATCGAGGAGGGCAAGGGCTCGGCCACCACCGCCCAGCAGGTGGCGACCGGCCAGACCGACGTCGGCTTTGCCGACGCTCCGGCGGCCATGCAGGTCCGCTCGAAGGGCGGCCCGGTCAAGGTCGTGGCGCCGATCCTGCAGACCAATGGCTTCGCGGTCATCAGCCTCGAAGAGACTGGGCTGCGCAGCCCGCGCGACCTCATTGGGCGCACCGTCGCGGTGCAGCCGGGCACGGCGCAGACGACGCTCCTCGACGCCATCTTCTCCGCCAACAACATCGACAAGGCGTCGGTCAACATCGTCAACATCGACCCCGCCGCGCTCGTCGGCACGCTGCTCGAGAAGAGGGTCCACGCGATCCTCGCCGGGGCCGACTTCCAGAGCGTCCAGATGCGTGACCGCGGCTTCAAGATCCACGACATGTTCTACCGCGACATCGGCGTGCCGACCGTCGGCCTCGCGATCATTGCGCGCGACGACAAGCTGCAGGCCAACCCCGACCTCTACCGCCGCTTCGTCGCCGCGAGCCTGCGCGGCTGGGACGCCGCCCGCCAGAACCCGGACGCCGCCGCCCGGGCGGTCGTCGAGCAGTTCGCCGCCGGCAACAAGGAGCAGATCCTGAAGCAGCTCCGGGTCGACCTGATGCTGGTCTGCGCCAAGGGGTCGAAGTCGCTTGGGCTGGTGCCGGACGACAACTGGAAGATCACCTTCGACCTGATGACCAAGCATCTCGGCCTGCCGGCCGACAAGCCGATCGGCGACTACTACACGACGTCGTACCTCCCGGGGAACCCGCCGGCCTGTTCGTGACGATCGTTCCCGGCGCGCCCGCGCGCGCGCCGGCCGCCTCGCGCGGCGCCGCGATCGAAGGTCGCGGCGTCCGCAAGGTCTTCCATACCCGCGACGGCGCCGTGACGGCGCTCGACGGCCTCGCTTTCCGCATCGAGCCGGGCGAATTCGTGAGCCTGATCGGGCCGAGCGGCTGCGGCAAGAGCACGCTCATGCTCATCGCGGCTGGCCTGATCCCGGGGACCGGAGGCGCGATCCTGATCGACGGCGTGCCGCTCGACCGGCCGCTCACCGACGTTGGCATCGTCTTCCAGGATCACCTGCTGCTCGACTTCCGGACCGCGCTCGGCAACGTGCTGCTGCAACCGCAGATCCGCGGCACGCCCCTCGACGCGGCGCGGCCGCGCGCGGTCCAGCTCCTGCGCCGGCTCGGCCTCGAGGCGGCCGCCAACCGCTACCCGCGCCAGCTCTCGGGCGGCATGTGCCAGCGCGTGTCGATCGCGCGGGCGTTGATCCACGAGCCGTCCGTCCTCTTGATGGACGAGCCGTTCGGCGCGCTCGACGCGATCACGCGCACCCAGATGCGCCACGACCTCGAGGTGCTGTGGATGGAGACGCGCAAGACCGTCCTGTTCATCACCCACAGCATCGAGGAGGCGATCGGCCTCTCCGACCGCGTCCTCGTGATGTCGCCGGGCCCCGGCCGGATCGTCGACGAGATCCGGATCGACCTGCCGCGGCCGCGGCCGGCCGTTCTCGGCGAGTACCCGAGCTTCGTCGGCTACGCCGAGCGCATCCACACCGCCTTCCGCCGCATGGGCGTGATCCGGTTCTAATCGTAATGAATCTCCTGGTGACCGGGGGCGGGGGGTTTCTCGGCAGTCATTTCGCCCGGCGCGCGGCTGCGGCCGGCCACGATGTCGTGCTGTTCGATCCCGCCGCCGCGGCGCCGGGCGGCGAGCCCCGCATCGTCGCCGTCGCCGGCGACGTGAGCGACGCGGCGGCCGTCGCCGCCGCGATCCGCGATGCGCGGACCGACGTCGTCGTGCACCTTGCCACCCTGCTGACCGACGCAAGCGCCGGCGATCCCGTGGCGGCGACTCGGGTGAACGCGCTCGGCACCGCCGTCGTCTTCGCCGCGGCGCCGGCTGAGGGCGTGCGGCGCGTCGTGTTCGCGAGCTCGATGGCGGCGCTCGGGCCCGGCGACCCGGCCGAGGGCGACCGCCAACCGTTGCGGCCGGGCAGCGTCTACGGGGCGACCAAGGCGTTCGCCGAGCACCTCGCCGGCGCGCTGTGCGCCGACCATCCCGGCCTCGACCTCCTCGGCCTGCGCTTCGGCTGGGTCTACGGCCCCGGCCGCGAGCGCGGCTGGCGCGTCGTCCAGCAGATGATCGAGGACTTCGCGCTCGAGCGGCCCGAAATCCGCTATCCCGATTTCCCGGGGCCGATCGACTGGACCTACGCGGACGATGCCGCCGAGGTGCTGCTGCGCGCGCTGACGGCGCCGCGGCCCCGCGCCCTCGCGTACAACGTCGTCGGCGACAAGCGCCCCGTGTCCGACGCGGTGGCGCACTTGCGCCGCCGCTTCCCGCACGTCCGCGCCGTGCCGTATCCGGCGCCGCTCCCGCCGGCCGCCTGGGGATTCCGGAATGACGGCCTGGAAGCGGCGATCGGTTACCTCCCGCGCACGAGGCTCGAGGACGGGCTCGATCGGCTGGTCGACTGGATCCGCCGGGCGCACGCGCCCCTCGGCAGCGACCGCCACTGACGCGCCGCACCTCGACGCGGGTTCACCCGAGTGGAACGGAAGGGGTTATGATGGGTTTCCAGGCGGCCGGGCGCCGCCCGGCAGGGGCGGCGGAAGACCCGGGAAGGACAGCAATGATGAGCACGGTGCTGTTTCTCAACGCTTCGGTGCTCGACGGCACCGGCGCCGATCCGTTCCCGGGGGATGTGCTCGTCGAGGGAAACCGCATCGCCGAGGTGAGCGAGGCAGGCATGCTGCATCCACCCCCGGGGGCGCACGCCTTCGACTGCGCGGGAGCGACGCTCATGCCCGGGCTGGTCGAGCCGCATGCCCATCTGAGCTTCGTCGACGCGGCCAGCCCTCATGCGTTTAGCGCGCTCCCGCCCGAAGAGCATCTGCTGCTCACCATTCGGCACGCCAAACTCTATCTCGACCAGGGCTTCACCGCCTGCTTCAGCGCCGCGGCGACGAAACCGCGGCTCGACGTGGTCGTCCGCAACGCGATCCAGGCCGGCGACATCCCAGGCCCGCGCCTGCTCGCGGCCAGCGTGCAACTCACCGTCACCGGCGGGGTCGGCGACTTGCGCCAGCTGCACCTCGACCCGGGTGAGGCAATGTACACCCAGCCCTGCGACGGGCCGATCGAGTTCCGCAAGGCCGCGCGCGAGGCATGCCGCGAAGGGGTCGATATCATCAAGATCGTTACCTCGGGGGACACCTCGACCCCCGACATTCCCTCGGACCGCACGTTGACGGCCGAGGACGAGGTCGCCGCCGTGACCGAGGTCGCGCGGCAGCACGGCCGGAGGGTCGCGGCGCATGCGCGCAGCGCCGAGTCGGTCAAGATGTGCCTCAGACACGATGTCGAGGTGATCTACCACGCCAGCTACGCGGACGAGGAGGCGAGGGACATGCTGGAAGCGCAGAAGGCGCGCGTGTTCGTCGCCCCGGCGCTCGGCGTCACCTACACGAGGTTGCATGAGGCCGGGAAATACGGGCTGCCGTCGAGCGACGCGATCACGGCGCGCATCTCGCGTGACCTCGAGGCAACCGTAGCGTGCATGCGCGATCTGCGCCGACGCGGCCTGCGCGTATTGCCGGGCGGGGATTACGGCTTCATGTGGAATCCACATGGGCGCAACGCGCGTGACCTCGAGTATTTCGTGGACCTGCTCGGCTTCACGCCCATGGAGGCGATCATCGCCGCGACCAAGTGGGGTGGCGAGATCATGGGCCTGCCCCATGACCTCGGGCAGGTCCGGAAGGGCTTTCTTGCCGACCTCGTTCTCGTCGACGGCGATCCTGTGGCGGAGCTCCGCGCCCTTCAGGACCGCGACCGTCTGGTCGCGATCATGAAGGACGGGGCGTTCCACAAGCCGCCGCCGCCGGACCTGGCACGCCAGCGACGCGCCGCGGCCTGACCCGGCCCAGAGGTCATAGAATGGGCCCCGTTCGGTCATAGCCAGCCGATGACGCAGCTTGGGGAGAACCGTGCAAGATGGATCTCGGGATCAGCGGCCGGAAAGCGATCGTCTGCGCTTCGAGCCAGGGCTTGGGCAAGGGGTGCGCAATGGCTCTGGCGCGCGAGGGCGTCAAGCTGGTGATCAACGGCCGGACCACCGCGACCCTGGAGGCGAGCGCCGAGGAAATCCGGTGCGAGACGGGTGTCGGAGTGGTGTCGGTTGCCGCGGACATCACCACGCGCGAGGGACGCGCCGCCGTCCTCGCTGCCTGCCCCGAGCCCGACATCCTGGTCAACAACGCCGGCGGCCCGCCGATCGGCGACTTCCGACTGGGACGACGCCATCTGGATGAAGGCGGTCAATGACAACATGATCACGCCGATCATGCTGATCCGAGCCGTCATCGATAGCATGATCGCACGCCGCTTCGGGCGCATCGTGAACATCACGTCGCGCTCGGTGAAGGCGCCGCTGCCTCACCTCGGCCTATCGAACGGCGCCCGCGCGGGTCTCACCGGCTTCGTCGCCGGTCTTGCGCGCCAAGTCGCACGGCACAACGTCATCATCAACAATCTGCTTCCCGGTCCCTTTGCCACCGACCGCCAGATCGATGGGCTGCGCAAACTCTCCGCCAAGGGGGGGGCAGGATTACGACAGCTTCGTGAAGGCGCGCATGGCGGAGGTACCAGCCGGACGCTTCGGCGCGCCCGACGAGTTCGGAAGGGCCTGCGCGTTCCTGTGCGGCGCCGACGCCGGGTTCATTGTCGGCCAGAATCTGCTGATCGACGGCGGGGCCGTGAACGTGACGCTCTAGCAGGCTGCGCCCGCGCCGCGGCGGCGTGCCCCGAGCTCGACGCCCTGGTGCTGGCCCAGTTCTCGATGGCCCGCGCGGCAAACAGGATCGCCCCCGTTGCGGGTCGCTCCGTGCTGACGACGCCCGAGCGCGCG
>JBQTIU010000079.1:0-5570 GCA_052387815.1 Pseudomonadota bacterium | reverse complement strand
TCATTCTTTTTCTGGGCTTTTTGTTGGGGGGGGGGGGGGGGGGGGGGCCCCCCCCCCCGCGGGTTTCCAACCGGCCAAGCGGCGCGGGTCGAAAGACCCGCCCCGACATGCAACCCCATTCCCGAAGGACACACCCATGCGCGACCTCAAGAACAACATCGACGTGGTGTCGTCGCTCGCTCCGGCGGGCAACCGCACCGCCTCTTCGAACGGCGCCAGCGCCGACCTGCGCGGCTATGAAGGCGCCGTCGTGACGTTCGTTTCCGGCACCATCACCGACGGCACGCACACCCCGAAGGTGCAGGAATCGGATGACGATTCCACCTATACCGACGTGGCGGCCGCCGACCAGCTGGGGACGCTGGCGACGATCGCGGCCAACGCCGTCCAGCGCGTCGGCTACATCGGCGCCAAGCGCTACATCCGCGCCGTCGTCACGGCCGCGGGTACGACCACGGGCGGCATGTATATCGCCGCCATCGTCCGCGGCAAGCCCGCGGCCGCGCCGCTGGCGTAAACCGCTGGCATTTCGTCGGCGCGGGGCACCGCCTCGCGGCCTCGCGCCTACGCGGGGGACAGGGCGCCATGATCACCGTTCTCACCGCGGCATCGTCCAGGGATCTCACCGTCCTCGCCACGGTCAAGGCCGAGCTCAACATCTCGGTCACCACCCACGACTCGTTTCTCGCCACGGTGATTCAGCAGGCGAGCGCGGCGATCGTGAGTTTCTGCAACCGGGAATTCGCCCAGGAGCGGGTCAAGGAGACCGTGCCCGGGTTCGGGGGGCTGTTCCTGATGGTCTCGCGGCTGCCGATTGCGACCGTGCACGCGATCAAGGAAGGCGACGACCTCGTGACGGTCGGGGCGAGCGACTACGCGCTTCACGACAGGCTGACGGGACAGATCCGCTCCAAGGTCGGCGGCTGGGCGCACAGCGCGGGGCAAGGCTACGGCGCCCTCGGCCGGCCGCTTCCCGGCAGCGAGACCGCCCGCTACGAGGTCGAATACACGGGCGGTTACATGCTGCCCAGCATGTCGGGGACGCGCGATCTGCCCCACGACATCGAACGGGCCTGCGTCGAAACCGTCAAGGCGCGGTATCTGGCGCGCACGCGGGACCCGAATGTCACCAGCGAAAGCGCCGACGGCATCTATTCGGCCGCCTATGACGGCCTCGGCAGCGGCGATGTCCCGGCGGGCGTCAAGGCGCTGCTGGCGCCGTGGCGGCGGCTCGCATGACCATTCCCGCCAGGCTCGCCGATCTCATCGAGCGGACGGGCCAGACCGTCACGCTGCGGCGCATTGCGACCACGCCTGCCGCCGGGGGCGGCTCCGTGACCACGGTCAATACGGATACCACGCTCAAGGCCCGGGTGCGCGGCTACGGTCCGCGTCAAGTCTCCGGGCTGGTGCAACAGGGCGACCGCGAGGTGTGGGTGGCGGCGAGCGGTCTTGCGATCACCCCGCGGGCCGGCGACCGGGTCGCCGTCGGCGGCAACTTCATGACCGTCGTTTCCGTGAACACGCTGGCGAGCGGCGAGACGGCGATGGTCCACATCATGCAGGTGCGCGGATGAGCCCGGACGCCGACCGATTGGCGCGCGACATCGACGCGGCCTACCAGCGCAAGGTCATCGGCGGCTTCCTTGCCGCCCACAAGGCGGTGGCGCTGCGCGCCTACGCGATGCTCACGACCGACAGCCGAACCGTCGCTCGCGCCTATGGCTCTCCGGTGCTGTCCGGACGCTACCGCGCCTCTCATACCATCGCCCTCGGCGGGGCCGATGCCTCCGTCGAACACGCCCCCGCCGACCCGGACGAGGAAACGATCGGGGCGAGGCAACGCCTCGCCCCGCCGGCTGGCTACGCCGCCGGCATCCTCGCGGCCCTCGAACCCTTCGCCGAGGTGGTGATCGCCAACCCGTTGCCCTACGCAAGGCGCATCGAGTTCGGGCATTCGAAGATCAAGGCCCCCGACGGCGTCTACGAGCTGACGGCGCACGCGCTGGCGTCGTATTTCGCGACCCATAGGGCCGAGCTCGGCGGCCCATGACCGCCTTCGCGACGGCCGCTGCCGCTATTCGCGCCAAGTTCGAGAACGAATGGGTGAGTGCGCCCGGCAGCCCGCGCACGCCGATCGCCTGGCAGAACATTCCTTATCAGCCCCCGGACGGGGCGCCCTGGGTCTATTTCGAGGTCCTCTTCGCCGGCGCCTTCCAGGCCAGCACCGGGGCGCCGTCCGGGAACTTGTACCGGCATGCCGGAGTGATCCAGATCCACGCCTTCACCCCGATCGGCGAGGGCTCGGCGAGCGGATTCACCTACGCCGACCACGCTAGCGCGATCTTCCGCGGGCAGAACTTCTCGGGCGTGCTGTGCCGGGCGCCGCGCGTCCAGCCCAACACCGAGGCGGACGGCGACTGGTTCCGCGTCACGGTACAGGTCCCGTTCGACTACGACGCGGCGCTCTGACCAGGGCAGAGGCAACGCCTCGCCTCCGGCCCCGATGTCTTGAAACCTTCGCGTAGGGGCGAGGCCGCGAGGCGGTGCCTCGCGCCGCGCCGGTCTTGCGACCCGCGCCGCCTGGCCGGTTTGAAACCCGCGGGGCGCGAGGCACCGCCTCGCGGCACCGCGCCTACGTAATGCCAAAGAACGGAGTTGCACCATGACCGACAGCAACCGCGTCCAGCTCGGCTACGTGATGGAGTCGAGCTGGGGCACGACCCCGGCGATCGCCGGGACGACCCGCCTGCGCAAGGTCCGGATCACCGGCGAGAGCCTCAACTACGGCATCGACAACGCCGTCTCCAACGAGATCCGCGACGACCGGATGGTGTCGGACCTCGTGCAGACCGGCGCCCGGGTCCGCGGCGAGATCAACATCGAATGGTCGTTCCCCACGGCCCGCACCGCGCTCGACGACTTCGTAGCCATGGCGATGATGGCGAACTGGACGAACATGCCCGAGAAGTACAACGCCACCGCCGATTCCTCGATCGCCGACGCCGGGACGACGGCCAACACCTACGTGGTCGATGCCGGCGGCACCGCCTACAAGGTCGCCCACCTGGTCCGCGCCTCGGGTTTCGCCAACGCCGCCAACAACCAGCTTTTCAGGGTCGCCAGCTCGACCGCCACCACGGTGGTGGGCACCTCCCTTGGCCTCGTCGCCGAGGCCGTGCCGCCGGCCGGCGCGCGCATGAAGGTCGTGGGCTTCGAGGGTGCATCGGGCGACATCACGGCCACGGCGACGGGTTTGGGGTCGACCGCCCTCGACTTCACGACGCTGGGGCTCGCGGTCGGCCAGTGGATCAAGATCGGTGGCGGCACGTCGCCAACCCAGTTCGCCACCGCGGCGCTCAACACCTTCTGCCGTATTACCGCGATTGCCGCGGGCGGGCTCAGCCTCGACAACCGGCCTTCGGGCTGGACCACCGATTCGGGCGCCGGGAAGACCATCCGCGTGTGGGCGGGCGATCACATCCGCACCGCGGCGGTGGAGAAATACGCCACCATCGAAAAGGGCTTCCTCGCCCAGGCGACGCCCGAATACATCAAGTACGTCGGCATGATGGCGAACGGAATGAGCGTCACGCTCGGTGCCGGGGAGATCGCCACCGGGTCGTTCGGCTTCCTCGGCAAGGTCGGCTCGGTCGGCACCGCGGCGCTCGATGCGGCGCCCGAAGCCGTGTCCACGGACGGCGCGATGAACGCGGTCGCCAATGTTGGCCGGATCGGCGAGGGTGGCAGCGACGCCGGCAGCCCGAACTTCATCCGCTCGCTGTCGATCGCGCTCGCCAACAACCTGCGGGAGATCCAGGCGGTCGGCACGCTGGGCCTGGTCGATGTCGGCATCGGTCGCTCCGAGGTGACCGGCAGTCTCGAGGCCTACTTCGGATCCTCGTCCCTCTACACAAAGTTCTTGAACGCGACCGAGACCAGCCTCAACGCGCGCCTCGAGAAGTCGAGCAAGGTGCTCATCTTCACTCTGCCGCGCGTCAAGTTCGAGAGCGGCCAGGTCGTGGTTCGCAGCTCCAACTCGGACGTCGTGGCCGCCCTCGATTTCCGGGCGATCAAGGACACGGCGACCACCGGCGCGCAGTTCCAGATCGACCGTATGGAGGAATATGCATAAGCGAGGGAGGAACCGCAAGGTCGCGAGACGCGGGACGTGGGAAGCGCGAAGACGAAGGTGGTTTCGATCTTCTCCGCGTTCTGCGCGATAAATTTTCGTTCGCATACGGGAATATGGATCGTTGCATATCAGACACGGAGAATGCCCATGCCCGGCCCCTACCAGCAATTCACGACTGATCCCGTCTTGGAAACCGAGGGAATCGTGCTCGACTACGGCGACTTCAAGATCACGATCGCCCGAGCGGGCGGGGCCAACAGGAAGTTCGGCAAGGCGCTCGACGCCAAGTTGAAGCCCCATCGCCGCCAGATCGAGCTCGGGACCCTCGACGACAAGCTCGCGACCCGCCTCATGGCCGAGGCCTACGCCGAGGCGGTGGTGCGGGGGTGGTCAGGGATGACCGACGCGGACGGCCATCCGCTCCCCTTCAGCCGCGAGAACGCCGTCCAGCTGCTGAGCGATCTCCCCGACCTATTCCGCGACGTGCAGGAGCAGGCCAGCCGGATCGCGCTGTTTCGCCGCCAGTCGCTCGAGGATTCGGAAAAAAACTCCGCGACCGCCTCCGGTACGAGCTGACCTGGGGCGGGCGCGACCTGTGGCTCGCCCGCGCGGCGGCCGAATCGGGACAGCCCATCCCCACCCTCGAACCGCCCGCGCTCGGGGCCGGCGACCTTGCGTACTGGGACGCGTTCAACGCGCTCTCGGGCAGCCGGCCGTTCGGCCCACTCGGTGGGGCAGGGCCGATCCCGTTCAGCGAGCTCGCGGTCTGGCTTCGCTTCGAGGGGATCGACGACGCGGATGAGCGCGAAGAATACCTCATGCTGATCCGGGCCATGGACGACGAATACCTGAAGCACGTCAACAAGCCCCCCACGAAGGCGGACAACCCGCATGGCTGACGTTGTCATCTCGATGGCGATCGACGGCTCGGGCGCCGAACACGGGGCCAGAGTCGTCAAGCGGTCGCTCGAGGAGGTGAGTGATGCCGCTGGCGCGTTGACGCACCAGCTCGCCGCCATCAATCCGGCCGCTGCCCTGGAAGCGATGATGGCGCACTCGGCCTCGGCGAGCGATGCGATCGTGAAGGCCCAGAGGGATTTGGAGCGCAACCAGGAGCTCCACAGCCGGGCGTTCCAACAGCCGTTCAAGAATGCGAGCCGCGGCATCCAGGGGGCGTTCAGCGACGCCTTCGAGAAAATCTTTTCCGGCGGTGTGCGCAGCTTTTCGGATCTCGGGGCGACCATCAAGCGGGTGTTTATTCGACTGGCGTCCGAGATCGCGACGTTGCTGGTGTTCCGGCCTGTCGTCGGCGGGCTATTGGGATCGGTCGGCCTGGGTGGCGTGGCGCGCGATTTGGGGATGTCGAGCCCGGCCAGCGGCGGCGGGGCGGGCGGCAGCGGGCTCTCGTTCCTGTCCAACGCGCTCGGTTTCGCCA
>JBQTIU010000078.1:0-56664 GCA_052387815.1 Pseudomonadota bacterium | reverse complement strand
ACTCGGTGCGGAAGTCAAAATCCTTTGGCGTGGGAGAGGACGGCCCCCGCCCGCGGCCCATTGCGATCATGCATAGTTCGTCGTCGCGTCGCACCTCACAGGCGATGATGTGCTCGACCGCGCACAGTGGCGTTATGGGATTGCCGAGGCACTTGCTCGTGCTGGCCACATCGGTCTGGTCCATGGCGCGCCAGTAATGCGGCAGGTCGGCCGGCGGCAGATCGGAATCGCTTGGCTGCGCGCGGGCCGGGTCGGCGACCGCGATCGCCAGCGCGAACACGAGGGGGGCGAAACGGCGCATGGCGCCGCCGCGCCCAGCGGTCAGCGCCCGAGCGCGTAGGCCTGCTGGAAGCGTGGCGTGGCGGCGGCGCGCAGCATCGGCCCCTGCTTGGAGGCGGCGCAGGTCCGCCCCAGCGCCCAGTCGTCGGCCAACTGCACGTCGTGGCCGCGGCGCTCGAGTTCGGCAACCGTCGCCTTCGCAAAGCGGCCTTCCAGAGTCACCTTCGCCGGCGAAGCCTGGCGCGGATAGAACGAACTCGGCCAATGGTCGGACCGCCACATCGGCGCGTCGATCGCCGCCTGCAGGTTGAGCCTGTGCTCGACATGGCGCAGCAAGAACTGGAGGGTCCACTGGTCCTGGCCGTCGCCGCCCGGCGAGCCCCAGGCGAGATACGGCGCGCCGTCCTTGAGCGCCAGGCTGGGCGTGAGCGTGGTGCGCGGCCGGCGTCCCGGGGCGAGGCTGGCCGGCAGGCCCTCCTCGAGCCAGAACATCTGGGCGCGCGTGCCGAGGCAGAACCCGAGGCCGGG
Organism: Pseudomonadota bacterium; assembly: GCA_052387815.1. Lineage (GTDB taxonomy): Bacteria > Pseudomonadota > Alphaproteobacteria > CACIAM-22H2 > CACIAM-22H2 > JBQTIU01. The sequence continues at coordinate 55,857 of JBQTIU010000078.1, read as the reverse complement.
GATGACGGGCGAGCTTTGCAGCCAGCCGCCTGACGGCGTCGCCGCCACCATGTTGCCGTGGCGGTCGATGACGTCGAGGTGGCAGGTGTCGCCCTCGGCCGGTCCGCGCGCGGCGCGGCCGCGCGCATCCCCCGCACCGCCGCCCACGGCGCCGGCGATCTCGATCTCGACCCCCTCGACCCAGTGGCTCGAGGGCTCGCCGACCCCGGCCGCTAGCGCGATGCCGCTCTGACGGGCCGCAAGGATCGGGCGGCGGCCGTCGGGCGAGCCCGGCCTGAGCTCGCGCGAGGCGGCGGCGGCGATCAGCTTGCGCCGCGCGTCGTTGTAGGCGTCGGACAATAGCGCCTCGAGTGGCACGTCGACGAAGTCGGGATCGCCATACCAGGCTTCGCGGTCGGCGTAGGCGAGCTTCTGCGCTTCCAGCACGGTATGGAGGAACTCGGCGCCGCCTGTGTCCATGCCGGCGATATCGAAGCCCTCGATGAGGGCGAGGACCTGGAGCATCACGGGACCCTGGCTCCAGGGCCCGGGTTTTGCGACCACGAGACCGCGATAGGCGCGGGTCGCCGGCGCTTCGTAGGTGGCTCGCCAGGCCGCCAGGTCGGCGGCCGCGAGCACGCCCCGGTGGCGCCTTCCCGAGGCGTCCATGACCGCGGTCCGGGTGGCGAATTTCTCGATCGCTTCGGCGATGAAGCCCTTGTAGACGCAGTTCCGCGCCGTCTCGATCTGGCGCTCGCGGTCGCTGCCGGCGCGCACGGCCTCGGCCAGGATGCGCGCGTACGTGTCGGCGAGATCGCGGTTGGCGAACAGGGCGCCCGCGCTCGGCGCCGCATTGCCGGGCAGGTAGATCGCGGCCGAGCTTTGCCATTCGCCGCGGAACAGCTCCGCCACCCCGGCGATGGCGTTGGCGGCGCCGGCGATCAGCGGATAGCCGTCGCGCGCATAGGAGATCGCGGGTTCCATCACCTCGGCCAGCGACATCGTCCCGAAGTCGCGCAGCATCAGCATCCAGGCGTCGAAGGCGCCGGGAACCACGGCGGCCAACAGGCCGGTCCCTGGAACCAGCTCGAGGCCCTCGCGCCGGTAATGAGCGATGGTGGCGCCCGCCGGCGCGGGGCCCTGGCCGCAGATCACCTTGGGGCCCGGCGCGCCGCCCGGATGGATGAGGATCACCGCATCGCCGCCGAGGCCGTTCATGTGCGGCTCGACGACTTGCAGCACGAGCCCGGCGGCGACCGCCGCGTCGAAGGCGTTGCCGCCCCGCTCGAGCATCCCCATACCGACCTGCGAGGCGAGCCAGTGGGACGACGCCACGACCCCGAAGGTGCCGGCGATCTCGGGACGGGTGGTGAAGTTCGCGGGGGTGACCATGGGGGAACGATCCGGGTTGGGGCGGTCGAGACCCGACTATAGGGGCGCGGACCCCGAGCAGCAACCCGAGCGGCCGACGATTACCGACGCGATATCGCGGCCCCGGGCGGCCCCGCGATCAGGGTCGCCACCAGTTCGGCCACGCAGTGATACATGGTGTCGGAAAGATGTAGCCGGTCGGGGCTGAGCATCTGCGGCCAGTCGAGCCGACCCGAGTCCTGCCAAGACTTCATTGCCGCGAACAAGTCGAGAAACGAGGCGCCGGCCGAGCGGGCGAGGTCGCGCATGGCGGTCACGAAATCGGAATGCGGCGGCGCCGCGATCACTCGCGGCGCGTATTGCGGTCCGATCAGGATGGCGGCGATGTTGGCATCGCGGAGCTGTCGCAGGCCCTCGCCGATCGAGCGGCGGAAGGTCTCCAAGTCCCGGTTTCTCAGGATGTCGTTGGCCCCGGTCTGCCAGATCACGAGATCGGGTTTGTGCGCAATGACATCGCGCGCGAAGCGGGCCAGCATGTCGGCCGTGCTCTCGCCGCCGATCCCCTTGTTGACCATATCGATCCGGCTTTTCGGGTAGCGCCGGACGAGCTCCGCTTCGAGCTGGCTCGGGTAGGTTTGGCGCCGGCTGCTGGCGCCGAAGCCCGCGGTGGAGGACGAGCCGATCGCCAGGATGTGGACTAGCCGCCCCTCGGCGAGGGCTTCGTTGAGTCGGTCGAGCCGCGCGCCGAACGCGAGCGCGCTTTCGGGCGCGGTGCAATCCTCGACCTTTGCCTCGGTCGCGCCGCTGTCCGCGGCCAGCGCCGCCGCCAGCACGGCCGCCAATGCGGTCGCCTGCCACCCTCTCATGGGGCGTCCCGGGCCGGAACCGCAGCCGGCGCGGTCGGCGCGATCGCCGCCTGCCGGCGCGCCGTTGCGTCGAGCCACGACAAGATGGATGCCGTCGCCATCAGGATGGCGAGTCCGCCGACCACCACCGGCACCTCGACCGAGAGATACGGATCGAATTCCAGAATGATGATGTGGCCGACGACCGACAGGACGGTGCCGAGGCAGAAGGTCGCGAGCCCGTACTGACCGCAATTCACGAACGGCATCAGAAACCACCGTTTGAGGACCGGATGCGTGGCCGGGATCAGAGAGGCTGCGATGTAGGAGAGGGCCAGGAAATGGGCGATCCGCATCGCCGACAGGTACGATTTGTCGGTCAAGTGGAACACGTCGGGGTCGACGATATAGAAGTCCTCGACCGGGCCGAACGGCTGCAGGCTCGACTTCGCCACCGCCGCGAAGGCGACATAGACAATGGCGGTCCAGAACAGGACCCGGCTGTACGGCATCACTTGGCCGGTCTTCAACCAGCGATAGCCGCAGATGACGCCGAGCACGAACAACAACTGCCAGGCGAACGGGTTCAAGTACCACCCGCCGCCGCTCGGGTAGCTCGGCACGTTCCAGTGCCGGCCGTGGGCGAGGACATAGAACACCAGCGAGACCGCAAGAGGCAGAGCGGCGTGGACCCGCACCAGCAACAGGATCGCGGGCAGGGCGAGCAGTAGCACGATATAGAGCGGCAGGATGTCGAGGTACTTGGGCGAATATTGCAGGGTGACCGCCTTGACGAGCGCCACTTGGGGTTCGCCGTCGACCGGCCAGATGTTGATGAGGTCGAGATAGACGGCATCCCTCGCCACCAATGCGGCATAGGCCGTGATGGCGGCCACCATCAAGAACAGGACGAGGTGGAACGCATAGAGCGTCCACGCGCGCTGCACCACCCGGTAAGTGCCGATGAGGAGGCCCTCGCGCTCGAACCGGGGAGTGTAGGCAAGCGCCGCGGCATAGCCCGACAGGAACACGAACATCTCGGCCGCGTCGGAAAAGCCGAAATTGACCGGTGTCCAGTACGAGGCAAAGTTGCCCGGGATGTGGTTGATGAAGATCAAGAGCAACGCGATGCCGCGGAACAGGTCGAGCCGCAGATCGCGCGTTCCAGTTGTGGCAGGGCGGGCCGTCGCCCGTCCTCGGTCGCTCGTCATCTGCAGCCCTCGGGATCGCCGCCGCCGGTATATAGGCGCCCCGCGTCCAGCGAGCAAGCGTTGGGCCTGCCAGCGACGGCGAATTGACTTCCGGCTTTCGGCCGGGCTTAGTTGTGTCTGCCGCACGCGTCCTGGAGGCGCAATGACCACGCATTTCATCGTTCACAACCAGGCCGACACGGTGGGCGTCGTCGTCGTCGAGGGTCTGGCGGCCGGCGCGACGCTGACCGGCTGGGTGATGGAGGACAATTCGACCCTGCGCCTGAAGGCCCTCGATCCGGTGCCGCTCGGCCACAAGATCGCGCTCACGGACATCCGGAAGGGCGACACGGTCTTGAAATACGGTCACGACATCGGGCGGGCGGTGGCGGCAATTGCCAAGGGCCGTCACGTCCACACCCATAACCTCAAGACCACGAGGTGGTAGCCATGGCCAAAGCGCTCGCTCGGCGCAGCCGGAACGGTCATTCCTTGTCCTTCCTGGGCTATCGCCGCCCGAACCGGCGGGTGGGGATACGCAATCACGTGATCGTGCTGCCCCTCGACGACCTCTCGAACGCGGCCGCCGAGGCGGTGGCGAACAACATCAAGGGCACGTTGGCGCTCCCCCACGCCTATGGGCGGCTGCAGTTCGGCGCCGACCTCGAGCTGCATTTCCGCACCGTCATCGGCATCGGCGTGAACCCCAACGTCGCCGCCTGCGTCGTCATCGGCATCGAGCCGGGCTGGACGGGCCGCGTGGTCGAGGGCATCAAGAAGACCGGCAAGCCGGTGGCGGGGTTCGCGATCGAGGGCACGGGGGATATCGGCACCATCGCCGCCGCCTCGCGCCAAGCCAAGGACTTCCTGCACTGGGCCTCGGAGCTGCAGCGCGAGGACTGCCATATCGACGAGCTCTACATCTCCACCAAGTGCGGCGAGAGCGACACCACCTCGGGCCTCGCCTCCTGCCCGACGGTCGGCAACCTCATCGACAAGGTCGACGCGCTGGGCGCCACCACCTGTTTCGGCGAGACTTCGGAGATCACCGGCGCCGAATTGGTCTGCGCCAGCCGCGGGCTCAGCAAGGAGATCGGCGACAAGTTCCTCGCCGCGTGGCGCGCCTACCAGGAGGTGATCGAGCGCCACAAGACCGATGACCTGTCCGAATCCCAGCCGACCAAGGGCAACATCGCGGGCGGGCTCACCACCATCGAGGAGAAGGCGTTCGGCAATCTCGCCAAGATCGGCCACAAGGCGAAATTCATCGACGTGCTCAAGCCGGCCGAGGCGCCGACCAAGGGGCCGGGGCTGTACTTCATGGACACCTCCTCGGCGGCGGCGGAATGCATAACGCTCCAGGCCGCCTCGGGCGCGGTCGTGCACCTCTTCCCGACCGGCCAGGGCAACGTCATCGGCAACCCGATCGAGCCGGTGATCAAGCTCACCGCCAACCCGAAGACCGCGCGCACCATGAGCGAGCACATCGACCTCGACGTCTCGGGCATCCTGCGCCGCGAGCTGACCCTGGATGAGGCCGGCGACCGGCTGATCGACATCATGATCCGCACCTGCAACGGCAGGCTGACCGCCGCCGAGGCGCTCGGCCATCGCGAGTTCGTGCTGACCAAGCTGTATCAAAGCGCGTAACGCGCGGCTCGCCTCGGCGCCGGGAGGGAACGAAGGTGGGCGAGGCGAGCCTCGAGGTCGCGGTGTGGCGCGGCGGGGCGGACGGGGCGTTCCGCATTTATGCGGTCCCCCGGCGCGCCAACCACACCGTGCTCGATGTCGTCACCTACATCCAGCGCCGGCTCGACCCGAGCCTCGCCTATCGCTTCGCCTGCCGGGTCGGCATGTGCGGCTCGTGCGCCATGACGGTGAATGGGGTGCCGCGCTGGACGTGCCGCACCCAGGCGGCGAAGGTCGCCCGCGCCGGCCGGCTGACGCTGGCCCCGCTCGCCAATCTGCCGGTGATCAAGGACCTGGTTTGCGATATGGCGCCGTTCTTCGACAAATGGGCGCGCGTCGGGCGGTTCGTGCCGGCGGCGGAGCCAGCGGCCGATTTCGCGCGCGTCCCGCCCGACTCGCACGGGCGCCGGGCCGCCGATGCCGGCCTCGAATGCATCGGCTGCGGAGTGTGCTACGCCGCCTGCGACGTCGTCGCCTGGCTCTCCGATTACCTCGGACCGGCGGCGCTCAACCGCGCCTGGACGCTTCATAATGACGTGCGCGATCGCGGCCGGCCGGCGCGGCTCGCCGCTGTCGCCGGCGACGCCGGCTGCCACGCCTGCCACAGCCATCAGAGCTGCCGCGAGCTGTGCCCGCGGCACCTTAATCCGACGGCGGCGATCGCCGGCTTGAAACGGGCAACTGCGCTGGCCGTGCTTACGGGCGGGCCGTGATCGCCGAGCGCTCACGCCCGCGGGCCGAGACGCTGTTGTGGGTCGCGCAGCGCGCCTCGGCCGCGGTGCTCGCGGTCTGCGTCGCGGTCCATCTGGCGACCATCGTCTATGCCGTCCGGGGCGGGCTGTCGGCCGCCGAGATCCTCACGCGCACGCGCGCCAGCCTGGCCTGGCTCGCCTTCTACGCGATTTTCGTCGCCGCGGCGGCGGTCCACGCGCCGATCGGGCTGCGCGCCATCCTGCGCGAGACGACATCCTGGCGCGGGCCCGCCTTCGAGGGCGCCATCCTGGCGTTCGCCGTTGTGCTGGCGCTGGCGGGCTGGCGCGCCGTCGGGGGCCTGTTCGTATGACCCCGGAGCGCGAATATTCGAGGGGCGCCTGGCGCATCCGCGCGCATCCCAACTATCTCGCCTTTCTCGTCCACCGCCTGTCTGGGCTCGCGCTGTCGCTGTTCCTGCCGTTTCATTTCTGGGCGCTCGGCCAGGCGATCGCGGGCGAGGCGGCGCTCGATGGGTTCTTGCGTTGGAGCGAGCGGCCGCTGGTCAAGCTGGCCGAGGCCGGCCTCGTGGTCCTGCTGGCGGCGCATTTGGCCGGCGGCCTGCGCGTGCTCGCCATCGAGTTCCTGCCCTGGCGCGAGGGGCAGGCGGGCCTGGTGGCACTGACCCTCGGGGCGAGCCTCGCCGTCGGGCTCCTATTCCTCCTCGCCCTGTTGTAGGCACCCCGAGCCTTCGACTTGACAGGGGTGTTTGCCCGGCAGGAAAACGGTTGCGGGATCGGGGGCGCGTGCGGTACGGAGGATGAACATGCGTCTCGCGCCGGAAGAAGTGGAAGCGATCAAGAAGTGCTGCGTCGCGGTATTCGGCGCCGATGCCGATGTTCGGCTGTTCGGTTCGCGGGCCGACGACTGCCGCAAAGGCGGCGACATCGATCTGCACATCGAAGCGAGCCAGGCTTCGCTCGCAGCGGAAGCGCGCTTTCAGTCGCTGCTGAGGGGGGCGCTGGGCGATCGCAAGGTGGATGTCGTCATTCTGGTGCGCGGCAGCGAGCCGCGACCGATCGACCGGATCGCGCTGAGAACCGGAGTGGCACTTTGACAAACGGGGACCCGATTCGGGACATCTTCCGGGAAAACTTCAGATCGGTTCATTCGGTGGCCAAGCGGCTCCTGTGGTCGAAGCGGAAACTCGAAGGCGTGTTTCCGCTGGCGGCGACCGATCTTCAACGCATCGACGACCGGCGGGCCGAAACGACCTTGCGAACCTCATGGAAAAGCTCGGCGTGCTCGGCTCGGCGGAGCGTTGGACCGAACTCGCCGTACTGCGCAACAAGGTCGCGCATAACTACCCCAACGACCCGGACAAGCAGGTCGAACGACTCAATGCGGCGTTCCGCCGGGCCGAAGAGTTGATCGACGTTCTCGATGGAGTGCGGACCTACGTCGTGCGCAAGCGCCTAGCCGACCTCGCTGATACCGTTGGGGAGCACGACGAACCCGGCTCTGGTCGGTAGGCTTGTCGCGCCAATAGCGGCCCTCGGACCGGCCTATGCAGAGATTCCGGGCCTTCGCCAGCGCACCCCCGCGGCAACGACCGCAAGGTCGATGTGGTCGTTGTGGTACGCGCCAGCGAGCCGCGATCGATTCATTGGCTGGCCAGGCGGCTCCCGCTGCACAGCGCCATCGCCACCGCTGCCGCAGGCGAGCGCACGTTGAACGGCCCGTCGTGACACGACTGCGCTCACCCGCGTCATATCGTCTTGACATGGCCGAGGGTCGGGCGTAACACCGGTGACCAATCAAGGTGGCCCTAACGGCTCTTCCACAGAGGAGGAACAAAATGACCCCAGAAGTGAATCGGCGTGATTTCTTGAGTCGATTGGGCGTAACGGTCGGAGCCGGCGTCGCGGGCGTCGCGGGCGCTTCGGCGGGCGTCGTGCCACTGGTCGGCCGGGCCGAGGCCCAGGTCAGAGGCAGCATCCCGGACAAGCCATACAAAATCGGCCACATGACCTTCTTCACGGGCGCGGCGGCCGTCCTCGGCGAGCCCTCCTACAAGGGGCATATCCTGGCCGCCGAGGAGATCAACGCCCAGGGTGGCCTGCTCGGCAAGCGGAAGATCGAGACCCTCAAGGCCGACGAGGCGGCCGGCACGGACGCCAACGTCAAGGAAATGAGGCGCATGAAGCTGTCCGAGGGCATTGACCTCTTCACCGGGGTCATCTCGAGCGGCAATACGCCGGCCCTCGGGCCGGTGGCCGAGGAGCTCAAGCTCCTGACCATCTTCGTGGACGGCTGCACGGACTTCCTCTTCGACAAGGCCGTGCCGAATCCCAAGTACATCTTCCGCATCACCAACATGCAGTCGGCCGACGGCGTGACCGCGGCGGTCGCCACCGCCGTCACCTGGCCCGAGGTCAGGAAGATCGCCCACATCCATCCCGACTACTCGTACGGGCGCAACGCCTTCGACCACTTCACCATCGCCATCAACAAGCTGGTGCCCGGCACCGAGGTGGTGTCGGAAGGCTGGCCCAAGCTCGGCACGACCGACTTCACCTCCCATATCACCAAGACGATCTCGGCCAAGCCGGATCTCCTCGTCTCCTCGGTCTGGGGCGGCGACTACGTGGCCATGTACAAGCAGGGGCTGCGTTACGACCTGTTCAAGAAGATGAAGTTCTCGAGCATGATCGCCTTCGGCGTGGCGCCCCACGCCATCGGCAAGGACCACCCCGAGGGCGTCATCGCCGGCGTTCACTCCAACTACTACTTCAACTACCCGCCGGGCAACCGGTGGCCGCCGAACGAGACCTTCGTGAAGAAGTACCACGACCGCTGGAAGGAGTATCCCAACTTCCAGTCCGAGGGCGCGTATACGACCCTCTATCTGCTGAAGCAGGCGATCGAGAGGGCGAACAGGCTGATGGGCGGTTGGCCGGACGATGAGGCCATCATCAGCATGCTCGAAGGCGCTTCGATCTCGGGTCCGGCCGGCTATCTCCACATCCGCCCCGACATCCATCAGGGCTACAAGGATGCCGTGACGGGCTACAGCATCAACCTGCCCGAGTATCCGTTCCAGGTGCTCGATCCCAGCCGGATGATCACCATCCCGATCCGCAACATCACCGCGCCTCCCGGCTGGCCGAAGGGCGAGCCGACATCAACCTTCACCTGGATCGACAAGACCTGGCCCAAGGTCACGGCCTAAGACGAATCGAGCGCCGGGGAACGGGGGCGGGAGCCTCCGCTCTCCTTCCCCGGCCGCTCGGCCCCCGACGCTCGGACCACCCCAACCGCACGGCTGACGCGGCTTCCATGACCAGGCCTCGGGCGCTTTTCTGGCTGCCCGCTGTCCTCGCCGTCGCCGCTGCGGCCGCCTCCGTCCCGGCCGCTGCGGGTCACGAGCTGCCCTTCTACCCGTCATTTTACCCGCAGGAGATCCGGATCGAGACGGCCGCCCCGGCGGCCGCGGCGAGCCTGCTTCGAGACAACAAGATACATGCCTATGTCGGCGGTGATCCGTTCGCCGCGGGTCGCGTCCCCGCCAACGCGACGCCCGTCGATGTCTTCGGCGGCTACGTCGTCGTCACCTTCAACCCCGCATCCACGGTGGCGGGCAGCAGGGAGAGCCGGTGCGACCACGGGCTGCGGATCGCCAAGCTGTTCACCGCCCCTCGGGGCGCCTACGTCTTTCATCCCTACCCGGTGACTCCCTACCATGCGGATTACCTCGCGCATTTCGACCTCGCTCAGCGGATGCGGAAGGACTATCAGGACACCGTCCCGAGCGACCGCGCTACGCCCCTCAAATTGCGGATCAAGGGTGCGCTGGTCGAGTCGCTGGTGAGGCCACCCGATTTCGAGGGCGCGGACTGGGATGCGCTGGTCGAGGAGATCCAGATCGATGACCTCGTCGCGCCCCATCGCACGGCTCTCGGCGGCTGGCTCGGGCCGCCGTGGCTCAAGGAAGGATGGTTCCACGCGTATCTCCTGCAAGGCGCGGCGGTCACCGACGCGGATTCCAGGCAAGCGGTCGAGGCGCTCTACCGGCGCCTGGTCGCGGGCGGCTACCAGGGGGAGGTCGAGCGGCTTGATGTGGAGCGGCGGCTGGTCGCGCGCCTGGCCGCCGGCTGCGAGCGCATGGTTCTCGGGTACGGCCTGAGGCGGGAGTACTTCAACTCGGAGTTCTCCGAAGGCATCGAGAACATCGCTTACGATTCGCACGCGGGCTTCAACTCCCCGATCTTCATCCGTACCGCCAAGCTCAAGGATTTTCCCTGGAACGGCTGGCTGCGGCTGGGGGTTGCGGGCCAGCCGGCCGCCGCCTGGAATCCGGTCGGCGGCTTCACCGACCCGGCCGGCCGGCTGCTGTGGGCCGCCCTCGGCGATCCCGCCCTGTTCCCCGCGCCATACAGCTCGAGCTGGATCGGCAACCGGGTGACGATCGCCTCCTCCGCCGCGGGCCCGGGAGCCGGGGTGGAGATTCCCGAGGACGCGCTCCTGCCCGAGCCCGGCACCGGGCGACTGCGCGAGGTCGGCAGAGGGAAGACGGCGAGGGTGAAGGTCGTCTACCGGGTGTGGACGTCGCTGTTTCACGACGGCACCCGAATGACCGCTGCCGACGCGGTGTACCCGTTCATCTTCGCGTCCCGGTGGGGCGCTGGGTCCTCTCAGAAGGGGGCCGAACGGGAGGCCGCGGTGGAGGCGGCGACGACCGGGGTCCGGGAGTGGCTGGCGGGATTCAAGGTCGTGCGGGTTGACAGCGAGCTCAGGAGGTACAGCGACATCTCCTTCATGTTCATCGTGCCCATCATCGAGGTGTACCTGAACCACGCCCTGGCGGACGCGGAGCAGGTTGCTTCCGCGGCGCCGCCGTGGAGCCCGGTGCCGTGGCACGTGATGGTGCTGATGGAGGAGGCGGTGAAGCGGCTGCCGGCGGCTTTCTCGCCGGATGAGGCGGCGCGCCGGGGCGTACCCTGGCTCGACCTGGTGCGCGACGCGAAGGTGAAGGAGGTCATGAAGTCGGTGGTGGACGGCTTCGCCATCCAGGCCTACGTGCCCGCGGCGCTCAGGGGCCTGGTGACGGCCGACGACGCCCGGCACCGGTGGACGTCCCTCCAGCACTTCGCCCAGCGCCGCGGGCATTTCCTGGTCACCAACGGGCCCTATCAGCTCGAGAGCTGGGACGAGCAGGCCGTGGTGCTCCAGGCCTTCCGGGACTTCAGCTACCCGATCGGCCTGGGGTCCTACGACCGCTATGCGATCCCCCTGCGGGCCACCGTTTCGCGGGCCGTGGCTCACCCAGGCCGGCTGGAGATCCACGCCGAGGTGGAGGAGGTCCAGAAGTTCCTCCGCGATTACAGGATCCTGAGGGAACCGCTCAAGGATCGGGCCGCGGGCGGGGATGCGCGGGACCTTCCCCTCCTCCGGTATGTCGTGGTCGGTGCCGAGGGCGCGGTGGCGGCCGCGGGAGCCTCCAGTGACGTGACGGCCGGCATCTACACCGTCGATCTCAAGGGCCGGCTCAAGCCGGGCCTCTACACCGTGCTGGTCGCCCTCTACCTGCGGGACAACCACGTCAACCCGGAGGTGGCGGTGGCGCAGGTCCGGGTTGAAGCCAGCCCCTGACTAGGGCGTCGTATCGGCCCATGGACACCCTGCTGATCCACCTCCTCAACTCCCTGCTCTACGCGGCCGTGCTCTTCCTTATCGCCGGCGGGCTCTCCCTCATTTACGGGGTGATGCGCATCGTCAATCTGGCCCACGGAAACCTCTACGCGTTCGGCGCCTACGCCACCGCCTGGGCCGTGGGCCGCATCATTAGCATCGACGGGGTGCCCACCGCCGCGCTCTACGTGCTGCTGCCGATGGGCGCCATGGCCGCCGCCGGCCTGGGGGCGGTCCTGGAGCCCACCTTGCTCCGGCCGCTCTACAAGCGCGCCGAGGAGTACCAGCTGCTGCTCACCTTCGGGCTGCTCCTGATCCTCGAGGACCTGATGCGCCTCGTGTGGGGGCCCTATCCGCTTTCGATCAGCCCACTCTACGAGGCCATGGGGAGCCTCTCGATCGGCGAGTCCATCTATCCCACTTACAACCTGGCCGTGATCGTGGTGGGTGGCATCGCTGCCGCGGCTCTCTGGGCCTTCATCTATCGGACCCAGTTCGGCGTCGTGTTGCGGGCCACCTCCCAGAACATGCGCATGGCCTCCGCCCTGGGCGTCAACGTCAACCGCGTGTACATCCAGGCCTTCACGCTGGGCTGCTTCATGGCCGGCCTGGGCGGCGCCATCATCGTCCCCCAGCAGGGTGCGGTGCTGGGTATGGGCGTGGACGCCCTCATCCTCGCCTTCGTGGTCGTGGTCATCGGCGGGCTCGGCAGCTTGGAGGGCGCCCTGGTCGGCGCTCTGCTGGTCGGGCTGGTCCGCGAGGTGGGCATCAACTTGTTCCCGGAGATCGAGCTGGCGGTGCTCTACCTCATGGCGGCCGTCGTGCTCCTGATCCGGCCCGCCGGGCTCTTCGGCCGCCCATGAGTCCCATCCCCGCCCTGCCCAGGCGAGTGCTGGCCGCTGCGGCCGCCGTCGCCCTGGTCCTGTTCCTGCTACCGGTGGTGGGGACGCCGTACCAGGTCAGCCTGCTGTCCTATGGACTGATCTTCGCCATCGCGGCCCTGGGCTTCAACCTGCTGCTGGGCTACACGGGCCTGCTCTCATTCGGGCACTCCGCCTATTTCGGCGCAGGCGCCTACGCGGTGGCCTTCATCGTGAAGTACATGAAGATCAGCTCGATGGAGGTCTTCATCGTCGGAGGCGTCCTGGCCTCGGCCCTGGTCGCGGCGCTGTTCGGCTTCCTCTGCGTCCGCTACACGCGGATCTTCTTCAGCATCCTCACTCTGGCCCTGTCCCAGGTGCTGTGGAGCCTGGCCTTCAAGTTCTTCTGGATCACCGGAGGCACCGACGGGCTGCGGGTGCCCACGCCCACGCTGCTCGGCGTGCCGATCGGCGCCGGGCAGGACAAGATGGCCTTCCTCGCGCACCGCTACTACTACTACGTGCTGGTCGTCTTCCTGGTCTGCGTCGGGGTGATGTGGGTGATCGTCCATTCCCCGTTCGGCAAGGCGCTGCAGGCCATCCGCGACAACGAGACCCGGGCGGAGTTCGTGGGCATCCAGGTCCGGTACTACCGGTGGGTGGCCTTTGTCATCTCGGGGATGTACACCGGGCTGGCCGGCGCCCTCTGGGTGCCGCTCAACGGGCTCACCACGCCGGACATCCTGCACTGGACGTTCTCCGGCAAGATCGTGTTCTTCACCGTCCTCGGTGGCTTCCAGACCTTCTTCGGGCCGATCATCGGAGCCGTGGCCTACAACTATCTCGAGACCTACGCCGTGGGGTACACCGTGTACTGGCAGCTCGTGCTGGGGGTGGTGCTGGTGACACTGGTGCTGGCGCTGCCGGGCGGCATCGCGGGCACGGTGAACCGGCTGCGGCCCAAGCTCAAGGGCGCCGCCTCGCCATGAGCCTGCTCAAGACGACCCAGCTCACGAAGTACTTCGGCGACACCCACGCGGTGGACCACGTGGACTTCACGGTCACCCAGGGCGAGGTCCTGGCCCTCATCGGCTCCAACGGGGCGGGGAAGACCACGCTCGTCAACCTGATCAGCGGGCTCATTCCACCTGACTCCGGGGCCATCCTCTTCCAGGAAGCCGACATCACCTCGGCGAGCATCCACGAGAAGATCGCGTCCGGCATCGCCCGCAGCTTTCAGCTCGTCAACCTGTTCGACCAGCTCACCACCCTGGACAACCTCGCGCTGGCTATCTTCTCGCGCGACGGCAAGACGCGGAAGCTGCTGACCCTGTCGGATTCGGATACGGCCGTGCGGGACGAGGCCCTGGGGTTGCTCAAGCAGTTCGGCCTGGAGGCCAAGGCCGGCATGGCGGCGGGCGGGCTCAGCCAGGGCGAGCGGAAGCTGCTGGACGTGGCGGTCGCCTATGCACTGCGCCCGCAGCTCCTCTTCCTCGACGAGCCGACGAGCGGGGTCAGCACCCGGGAGAAGGCCCCGATCATGGACATCATCACCTCCATCGTCCGATCGGGGAAGATCACCGCCGTGATCATCGAGCACGACATGGACGTGGTGTTTACCTACTGCGACCGCATCGTGGCCATGCACCAGGGCAGCATCCTCGCCGATGGGACTCCCGACCAGATCCGCAACAACGAGCAGGTGATCGCCAACCTCCTGGGAACCCAGGGCCATGCTGGAGCTTGAGCGCGTCGACACGTTCCGCGGTCCGGCGCACATCCTGCGCGATGTCTCGCTCGGCGTGAGGGACGGCGAGGCCGTGTGCCTGGTCGGCCGGAACGGCGCCGGGAAGACCACCACCATCGACAGCATCATCGGCCTCCTGCCGGTGCGGACGGGCAAGATCACGCTTCGCGGGCGGGACATCACCCATCTCCCGGCGCACGAGCGGGCCTGGGCCGGTATCGGCTACTCCCCCGAGGATTCGGGGATCTTCCCGGATCTGACCGTCGCCGAGAACTTTCAGATCAGCCAGGCGCTCGCGCGGGCGTCAGGGGCGGCTGCGTCCACACCCGGCGACGGCATCGATGAGCGGGTCTTTGCCCTGTTCCCCGAGATTCGGGAATTCACCGGGCGGCGGGGTCTCCATCTGAGCGGCGGCCAGAAGAAGATGATGGCCATCGCCAGGGCGATGACGCTCTCGCCCTCCATCCTGCTCCTGGACGAGCCGTTCGAGGGGCTGGCCCCGGTGGTGGTGACCCGCTTCATCGAGGCGGTGAAGAAGATCAAGGAGATGGGCGTCTCGCTGCTGATCGCCGAATCCAACCTCATGACCGCCTCGCGGGTCGCGGACCGCCTCTACGCCATCGACCGCGGTGAGATCATCTTTCAGGGGGAGCCCCGGCAGGCCTTCGCCAACCAAGATGTGATGAAGACCATCCGCGGGTGAGCCGGGGGTGACAACGCGGCAGCTCCCCGATCGAAAGGGCGCCACAGGCTGCCCATGATCGGGCGGCTTCTCCCCCGGCCGAGCGCCGCAGCGCCCCCAACTCGTGCGCACCGGCGTGCGGGTGCACGAATATCCCGACGGCACGCTCGCTCTGTTCCACGGCGGCTCGCCCGCGTCGACGCCGCCCGCCGACCGCGGCCCGCTACCACAGCGCCGATCTTACTCAGACGCCGTGTTCGCGAGATACGAGGGAGGCTCGCGGGGCGCCCACCGCCCAGCCGAGGTAGAGCACGCCCACCGCGAGGCCCGCCAGCAACACAGTCGCGGCGAGCGTGGACATCTGCGACATCCACTTGTACGTGCCGCTGGAAAGCCCCGCGAATGCTAGCCCGACGACCGGGAGCACCGGGGCTCCGCAGCCGGTCACCGTGCACGGCGCGGTCGATAGCCCCAGCGTGCTCACGACGGCCCCGACGACCCCGCCCTGGCGCGTGGTTCTTGCGCCCCATCCCAGAGCCGCCAGTCGGTCGCGGCGGTAGAACCAGAGGGCGAAATACGCGCCGAACAGCAGCGACATGAGGACAAACCTGAAGAGATCGGTGACGGTCACGGCAAAGCCCCACTCCGGCGCGATGGGACCGTCGGCCGAAAACCAGAACAGGGCGAGGTTGGGGAGAAACTCGACCTTTCGCGCGGTGGACACCTGGCTCGAGAACAGCCACTCAGGCAGGTTCTTGAGCCAGGGATTGAAGGTGTAGAAGGTGACCGGTTTGCGGACCACGGACAGCAAGATAGGCGGGAGGAAGACGTCGAGCAGGAACACGCCCGCGGTCACGCCGAGGAAGACCTTCGGCCGGGCCCGGATGGCCGCGCGGAGGCCGCGGAAGGCTCTCGGGACTGCACTTAGCACGGCGTGGAGCATGGCTTGGAGCCTGATTGTAGGGCTAGCCCAGGGGATTCGCATCTGAAAAATGAGCTTACGTTCGGAGGGTTGGATGGATTGTACGGGATGGCACCGGGTTGCGAAGGAGGGCGGTGCCATGGAGGGGTTTTGGTCGGGTTTCGGTGGGCTTGAGGCACGACGCGCCGCGTCGTGCGGACGGGAAACGCCAGACAGTTCATCAACCCATATGCGATAGCCCTGGGCACCCCCGCAGGCAAGGCGGACTCAAGGGCCCCAATGGTGGTAGACTGGTCGGGAAACGAACCGGTTTCGGGAGGAGTCGAAACGATGATCAAGCTGCGTTTTTGGCATTGCGCGGGCCTCGCCGGGGCCGCGTTGGCGCTGGTGGCGGGCGGCGCCCCCGCCCAGGAGGCGCGCGAACTGCGCGTCGCCAAGCAATTCGGCATCGGCTATCTGCCGCTGACCGTGGCCCAGGAACGCCAGCTCTTCGAGAAGCATGCCCGCGCGGCGGGCCTCGGCGACATCAAGGTCACCTGGGCGCAGTTCACCGCCGGCCCGCCGATGAACGAGGCCCTGCTGTCGAACAACCTCGACGTCGCGGCCGGGGGCGTGGGGCCGCTCTTGACCATCTGGGCACGCACCAAGGGCAACCTCGACGTCAAGGGAATGGCGGCCATCAACTCGATGCCGCTCTACCTCAACACCATCAACCCCAACGTCAAGACGCTCAAGGACTTCACCGACAAGGACCGCATCGCGCTGCCGGCCGTCAAGGTGTCGATCCAGGCGGTGACCCTGCAGATGGCGGTCGAGAAGGAGTTCGGGCCCGGCAAGCACGGCGAGCTCGACAAGCTCACCGTCTCGATGTCCCATCCCGACGCCAACAGCCTGATGCTGTCGGGCCGCTCGGAGGTCACCGGCCACTTCACCTCGGCGCCGTATCAATACACCCAGCTCGACGACAGGCGGGTGCGGCGCGTGCTGTCTTCCTACGAGGTGCTCGGCGGGCCCGCGACGTTCAACACGCTGTGGGCATCGAGCCGTTTCCGCGACCAAAACCCGCGGCTCTACCGCGCCTTCCTTGCCGCGATCGACGAGGCGATGGCGATCATCAACGCCGACAAGGACGCCGTCGCCGAGCTATGGATCAAGGCCGAGAAATCGAACCTGCCGCTCGAGCTCGTCGCGAAGATCCTCAAGGACCCCGACAACGTGTTCACGACCGCGCCGCAGAACCTCATGAAGTACGCCGAGTTCATGCACAAGGTGGGTTCGATCAAGGAGAAGCCGGCGTCGTGGAAAGACGTGTTCTTCCCCGAGATCCACGATCGGCCGGGCAGCTAGGAAAACACCATGCACGCCGTCCCGTCAGCCGAGGCGGCGGGCCAGTCCGGCGCCGCGCCCCTCCTCGAGGTGGACGGCGTCACGCTCCAATACAAGACCCGCGACCACCTGCTGACCGCGACCTATCGGGTGAGCTTCAAGGTTTATCCCGCCGATCGCTTCGTGCTGCTGGGCCCCTCGGGCTGCGGCAAGTCGACGCTGCTCAAGGGCGTGGCCGGGTTCATGAAGCCGGTCGAGGGCCGGATCACCTTGCGCGAGCGGGCCATCGAGCGGCCGGGCCCCGACCGCATGATGGTGTTCCAGGAGTTCGACCAGCTGCTGCCGTGGAAGACCGTCCGGCAGAACATCCTGTTTCCGCTGCTGGCGAGCGGCCGCTGTTCGCGGCGCGAGGCCGAGGAACGGGCGCGCGCCTATATCGACAAGGTGAACCTCGTCGAGTTCGCCGACGTGTATCCGTACATGCTGTCGGGCGGCATGAAGCAGCGCGTGGCGATCGCGCGGGCGATGGCAATGGAGCCGGACATCCTGCTGATGGACGAGCCGTTCGCGGCCCTCGATGCGCTGACACGGCGCCAGATGCAGGGCGAACTCCTCCAGCTCTGGGACGACATCCGCTTCACGGTGCTGTTCGTCACCCACTCGATCGAGGAGGCGATCGTCGTCGGGTCGCGCATCCTCGTGCTCTCGCCGCATCCGGGGCGCGTCAAGGCCGAGCTCAACGCCCACAGCCTCGGCCACCGCGAGCTCGGCGGCGCCGAGTTCCAGGCCTTGAACCGGCGCATCCACGACCTGCTGTTCACCGAGCGCATCGACAAGGAAAGGGCAGCCAGCCATGCCTGACAAAAGCCGCGCGCTCTTCCCGCCGGTCCGGCCCGAGTTCGAGGCGCGCCTCATCGCCGCCGGCGAGATCGGCGATGCCGCCCGGCCGTTGTCGGCCTGGGAGCGGATCGCCAACGTCGATGCCGTCCGCCGCATCTTCATCCTCGTCGTCCTCGCTTCGGCGTGGGAGGCTTATGCGCGATGGGCCGACAACCCGCTGCTGTTCCCCACCTTCACCGAGACCGCGGAAGCGCTGTGGGACGCCACCGCGCGCGGGCCGCTGCTCGACCGCACCTGGACCTCGATCCGCGTCCTCCTCATGGGCTACGCGGCCGGCATCGCGCTTGCCGCGGCGTTCACCGCGCTCGCCGTCTCGACACGGGTCGGCACCGACCTTCTGTCGACGCTGACTTCGATGTTCAACCCGCTGCCGGCAATCGCCCTCTTGCCGCTCGCCCTGCTGTGGTTCGGGCTCGGCATCCCGAGCCTCATCTTCGTCATCATCCACTCGGTCTTGTGGGCGGTGGCCCTCAACACCCATTCGGGATTCCTGGCGGTCCCGGAAACCCAGCGCATGGCCGGGCAGAATTACGGGCTCAGGGGCTTGCGCTACGTCATGAAGATCCTGATCCCGGCGGCGTTCCCGTCGATCCTGACGGGGTTGAAAATCGGCTGGGCCTTCGCCTGGCGCACGCTGATCGCCGCCGAGCTCGTGTTCGGCGTCTCGGCGCGCTCGGGCGGGCTTGGCTGGTTCATCTACGAGAACCGCAACCAGCTCGAGACCGCCTATGTCTTCGCGGGGCTCACCACGGTGATCGTCATCGGCCTGATGGTGGAGAGCGTGATCTTCCGAACCGTCGAGCTCCGCACCGTCCGCAAATGGGGCATGCAGCGATGAGCGAGGGCAAGCTTCGCGTGTCGCCGGGGGCGGTCGAGGAAGCGGCGAAGCTGCTCTATATCCGCGCCCTCAAGGTCCTGCCCGACGACATCAAGGCGGGGTTCACGCGCCTGGCGGCAGGCGAGGGGGATGCCACCGCCAGGACCGTGCTGGCGACCATGGTCGACAACATCCGGGTCGCCGAGCGCACCGACAACCTGCTGTGCCAGGACACCGGCATCCCGATCTTCAACGTGCTCATCGGCCGCGAGGTCGAGGTCGACGGGGTGGCGCTCAAGGCGGCGATCGCGCGCGGGGTCGAGCGCGCGACCCGCGAGTACCCGTTGCGCTCCTCGATCGTCCACCCGCTCAGCCGGGCGAACGCGCACACCTCGTGCGGGCGCGGCGTGCCGGTGATCAACATCGATTTCACCGATCGGGCGCGCGAGCTGCGGCTGGAAATGATCCCCAAGGGGTCGGGATCGGAGAACGGTTCGTTCCTGCGGATGTGTCTCCCGGCCGAGGGGGTCGATGCCATCAAGGAGTTCGTTATCGATCGGGTGATGGAGGCGGGGGGCAAGGTATGCCCGCCGACCATCGTCGGGGTGGGCGTCGGGGGGACCTCGGATCTGTGCATGCACTTGGCCAAGGTGGCGGCGACGCGGCCGCTGGGCAGCGCCTGCGAGGACGCGGAGGGCGCCGCGCTCGAGCGCCTGCTGTCGGCGGCGGTGAATGCCCTCGGCATCGGCCCGCAGGGCCTGGGCGGCGACTCGACGGCCTTCGCTGTCCATGTCGAGACCGCGGCCACCCATATCACCATGAACCCGGTGGCGGTCAACATCCAGTGCCATTCCGCCCGGCGCGCCAGCGCGACCTTCACCCCGGGCGGCGTCGAGATCGGCTTCTAGGCCCCCTCGCAACGCCATGGCCCACTACGAGCTCCGGATGCCGATCGGCGAGGCCGCCGCCCGCGCCCTGCGCGTCGGCGACACGGCGAGCCTGGAGGGTCCCTTGTTCGGCCTCCGCGACGCGACGCTCATCCATATGTTCGATCGCGGGCGGACGACGCGCTTCGATCTTCGCGGACACGCCGTCCTCCACACCGCGCCCAATGTCCGCGCGCTCGACAAGTCGGCGGCCCATCCGGCCGGCTATGCGCCGATCTGCGTCGGCACCACGACGAGTGCGCGCATGGAGCGCTTCACCCGGCCCTTGATGGCGCGCCACGGGGTCAGGCTGATCATCGGCAAGGGCGGCCTCGGGGCTGCTTCGCTGGCCGCCTTGCGCGAGCTCGGCGGCGCCTATCTGGCGCTGATCGGCGGCACGGCGGCCTTGGAGACCACCTGGGTCGAGGCGATCGAGGATGTCGATCTCGACGACCTCAACCCCGAAAGCCTGTGGAAATTCCGCGTCAAGGGCTTCGGGCCGCTATTGGTGGCCATGGACTCGACCGGGGAGAGCACCTATGAGCGCATCCATGCCGACGCCAAGGCGCGCCGCGCGGCGATCCTCGCCGGGATGGGAGTGAAGGGTTGACGGGGCGGCGGCCCGCGCCGGCCGAGCGGCCGCGCGAGCGCCCCGCGACGGCCGCCGGGGCCGGCATGCGGGACTTCGTGATCTTTTTCACGGGCGGGGCGATCCTCGCCCTCCAGCTCGTCGCCTCGCGCGTCATGACGCCTTACTTCGGCGTCAGCCTCTATATCTGGGCAAGCATCCTGGCGACGACGCTTCTGTTCCTCGCCATCGGATATGCGGTGGGCGGCCGGGCGACGGCGCGGCGGAATCGCGAGACGATCGCCTATTGCTTCCACATGGCCCCCGGCCTGTCGTCGCTGTGGATCGTCGCCGCGTGCCTCGTCTATCCCGCGGCCTTCCGGCCGCTCGCGATCTGGGACCTGATCCTTGGCTCCTTTGCCGCCGGGCTTATCCTGTTGTCGTTCCCGCTGTTCGCGCTGTCGGCCTTGAACCCGATCCTCGTCGCGTTGACGCCGGCCAAGGCCGATGCGCACGGGCAGCGCACGGACGGTGGCGCGGGGCGGGTGTTCTTTGTCAGCACGATGGGGTCGGTCACGGGCGTCATCGTGGCCGCGTTCGTCCTCATCCCGAACTTCACGAACTACACCTCGCTGCTCCTCCTCGCCGGCAGCCTTGGCGCGGTCGGCCTCGCCGGGCTGGCATCGGCGGCCGAGCTCGACCGGGCGCGCAAGGCGCGAACCGGGGCGGTTGCGGCGGCGGGCGCCGCCGGCGCGCTGGCGCTCGCCGCGGCCGGCGTCGTGACCACCGAGGTCGCGGCGCCGCGCACCGCGGACGGCTTGTGGCGCCTGGTTGGCGCCGAGCCGTCCTCGTTCGGGACGATCAAGGTGTATGACGTCGAGATCGCCGCTTCGCCGGGCCTCGACCGCCGCATCCTCCTCGTCGACGGGATCGTCCACAATACGATGGACAGGAACGGCGTCTCGCTGTCGGTTTTCACCCACGCGCTCGAATTGCTCGGGCTCGCCGCCGTGCCCGGGGCGCGGCGCGCGCTGGTGCTGGGCCAAGCGGCCGGGATCGTGCCGATGCGCCTCGCCCAGCGCGAGATCGAAGTCGATATCGTCGACATCAACCCGAAGATGGGCAAGGTCGCGGAAGCCCATTTCGGCTTCAAGCCGGATCGCTTCCGCGCGTTCACCGAGGACGCCCGCACCTTCGTCGCGCGCTGCCGCGCCGAGTACGATCTCGTGCTCGTCGACCTGTTCCAGGGCGACGGCGTGCCGGAGCACCTCGTCACGCGGGAGTTCCTGAGGGATGTGCGCTCGTGTCTCCTGCCCGGGGGCGCGGTGGTGATGAACACGTTCTTCGACGTGGGGCACTTCAAGCCGCAGCGGCGGCTGTTGGCGACGATCGCCGAGGTCTTCCGCGAGGTCGCGTTTTACGCGGATGGACAGCCGCCGGGCACGACATCGTCGAACGGGTACCTGGTCGCCTCGGCGCGCGGCAAGATCGACATCGGCCCAGTCGACACGCGCTCGGTTCCGCCGCAACTCATGGGGCGCTTCGCGGTCGCCCTCGACACGACGCAGGTCTACCACGCCCGCTCGCCGCTGTTGCGCTATGCCGCCCCGCTGACCGACAGCGACAATTCCTGGGGACAGCTCAGCATCGGCTTCCAAATCGCCTACCGCCGGAGCGTGCTGCGGACCTTTCCGGCCGGCTCATTCGTCAATTGAGATGACCGCGGGCGAAGGGGCGCCGCCGATGAAGCGAATCCAGACCGACATCCTCATCCTCGGCGCCGGCGGGGCCGGGCTGTTCGCGGCGCTTCATGCGCATAGGGCGGACCCGAGCCTTCGCATCGCGATCGTAGTCAAGGGGCTGTTGGGCAAATGCGGCTGCACGCGGATGGTGCAGGGCGGCTACAACGTGGCGCTGGCGCCCGGAGATTCGCTCGAGCGGCACTTCATGGACACGATCGAGGGCGGCGGGTGGCTCAACGATCAGGAGCTGGCCTGGATCCTGGTCAGCCAAGCGCCGGCCCGCGTCCGCGAACTCGAGAACGAGCTCGGCTGTTTCTTCGACCGCAATCCCGACGGCACGATCCATCAAAAGGCGTTCGCCGGCCAGACCTTCGATCGCACCGTCCACAAGGGCGACCTGACCGGCATCGAGATCATGAGTCGGCTGGCCGAGCAGGTGTGGGCGCGCGACATCGACCGCCTCGAGGAGCATCGCGCCCTCGAGCTCGTCAAGACGCCGTCCGGCGATGCGCTCGCCGGCGCCCTCCTCCTCGACATGCGGGGCGGGGAATTCGTGCTGGTCCAGGCCAAGGCCACGCTGCTGGCCACCGGCGGCGGGCCGACGATGTACAAGTACCACACGCCATCGGGCGACAAATCCTGCGACGGCATGGCGATGGCGCTGCGCGCCGGATTGCGGCTGCGCGACATGGAGATGGTGCAGTTCCACCCCACCGGTCTCATCGCCGGACCCCAGACCCGGATCACCGGCACGGTCATCGAGGAGGGGTTGCGCGGCGCCGGCGGCCATCTCCTCGACGCCGACGGCGAGCGCTTCATGCACCGCTACGACCCGCGCGGCGAGCGGGCGACCCGCGACATCGTCAGCCGCGCCATCCTCGAGGTTATGCGCGGCGGCAGGACCGGCCCCAACGGCGGCGTATACTTGACCATGCGCCACCTCGACCGGGGCATGGTCCGCCGGCAGTTCCAGGGCATGGTGGAACGCTGCGCCGACGCCGGCTTCGACCTCGTCTCCGGCCTCGTCGAGGTGGTGCCGAGCGCCCACTACATGATGGGCGGCGTCGAGTTCGCACCCGACTGCTCGACCGCGCTTGCCGGGCTGTTCGCCGCCGGCGAGGATACGGGCGGGGTACACGGCGCCAACCGCCTGGGCGGCAACGGGGTCGCGAATTCGACCGTGTTCGGCGGCATCGCCGGCGAGTCGATGGCGGCGTGGGTCCGGCGCGAAGGCGCCTGGCGCACCCCCGACGAGGCGGCGGTGGCGGCCGCGGCTTGCCGCGCCCGCGCGCCCTTCGGCCAACCGTCCGGCGACCTCGAGGCGGTGCGCGAAAGCCTTTACGAGCTGATGTGGGAAGACGTCGGGATCATCCGCGAGGAGGCCGGCCTCGAACGGGCCGTCGCGGCGCTCGCCCGCCTCGAGGCTGGGCTCGATGCCGTGGGCGTGGGCGGGCTCGATCCGGTCTTCAACCTCGCCTGGCACGACCGGCTCGACCTTGAGAACCTGGTGCTGGTGAGCCGGGCCATCGCGGCGGCCGCGCTCGCCCGCGAGGATTCGGCGGGCGCGCACTTCCGGCGCGATTTCCCGCACGGCGGCGATCCCGCCGCCTCCCGCTATACGCGCCTTGCGCTCGAGGGCGGGCGCATCGAGGTCGGGACCCGCCCCGTGATCTTCACCCGGGTGCGCCCCGGCCAAACGCTGCTCGGCGGCGCGGCCGCGTAACCTCCGACCATGCCCGACATCGTCATCACCGAGTTCATGGACCGGCGCGCCCTCGACGATCTCAGGCGCGACTTCGAGGTCCATTACGATCCCGGGCTCGCCGACCAGCCGGACGAGCTCATGCGGGTCGCGGCCGAGGCTGGAGCCCTCATCGTGCGCAACCGGACCCAGGTGCGCTTGCCCCTCATCGCCGCCTGCCGCAGGCTGGTGGCGGTGGGACGGCTCGGCGTGGGTCTCGACAACATCGATCTGGACGCCTGCAAGGCGCGCGGCATCGAGGTCCTGGCAGCGACCGGCGCCAACGCCGTGGCGGTCGGCGAGTACGTGCTCGCGGCCGCGCTGATCGCCTTGCGCGACGTCTGGCACGCCAGCGAGCACGTGCTGGCCGGCGCCTGGCCGCGCACCGACCTGGTCTTCCGCGAGGCCAGCGGCAAGCTTCTCGGCCTGGTCGGGTTCGGCGGCATCGCGCGCGCGGTCGCCGAGCGCGCCCGCGCCTTCGCCTTCCGCCTGGCCGCCTGCGACCCGGGGGTGGGCGCCGAAGATCCGGCCTGGGCGCACCTCGGCGTCGAGCGCATGGACCTCGAGTCGCTGCTCGGGGCCAGCGACGTGGTCAGCATCCACACGCCGCTCGTCCCCGCGACCCGCCATTTGATCGATGGAACGGCGCTCGCGCGCATGAAACCCGGCGCGATCCTGATCAACTCGGCGCGCGGCGGGATCGTCGACGAGAGGGCGCTCGTCGCCGCGCTCAAGGCCGGGCGCCTCGGCGCGGCGGTGCTCGATGTCTTCGAGACCGAGCCGCTTCCCGCCGGCTCGCTCTTCGTGGGCGTGCCCAACCTGCACTTGACCCCGCATATCGCCGGCGTGACCGAGGAGGCCAACCAGCGCGTGTCGGCGCTGACCGCCGCCAATGTCCGGCGGGCGCTGGGACGGCGACTATGACGGTCACCTTGACGCTCGCTGCCGCGCACGATCTTGCGGTCCAGGTTCTGGCGGCGGCCGGCGTCGCGCCCGCGCCCGCCCGTTCGGTGGCGCGCGCGCTGGTCGCCGCCGAGGCCGACGGCCAGCCGGGCCATGGGTTGTCCCGCCTGCCGGCCTATGCCGACCAGGCGCTCACCGGCAAGGTCGATGGACGGGCCATGCCGGTGCTGGCCGAGACCGCGCCGGCCTGCCTGACGGTCGACGCGCGCGACGGCTTCGCGTTTCCCGCCATCGAGGCCGGCCTCGAGCGCGCCTGCCGGATGGTCGAGAGCGCCGGTGTGGTCGCCACCGCGGTGTTCAACTCGCACCATTTCGGGGTCGCCGGCTACCATGTCGAACCCGTGGCCGAACGCGGCCTCGTCGGCCTCGCCTTCGGCAACTCGCCCGCCGCCATCGCCCCCTGGGGCGGGACGCGGGCGCTGTTCGGCACCAACCCCATCGCGTTGGCCTGTCCGCGCGCCGGCGGGCCGCCCTTGGTCATCGACCTGTCGCTGTCCAAGGTCGCGCGCGGCAAGATCATGGTGGCGGCGCGCCACGGCGAGGTGATTCCCGAGGGCTGGGCGCTCGATGCGGACGGCCGGCCGACCCGGGATGCGAAGGCGGCGATGGCCGGGACCATGTTGCCGATCGGCGAGGCCAAGGGGGCGGCGCTCGTGCTCATGGTCGAGCTCCTGTCGGCGGCGCTGGTGGGTGCCAGTTACGGCTACGAGGCGAGCTCGTTCTTCGACGCGCAGGGGCCGCCGCCGCGGGTCGGCCAGTTGTTCATCGTCGTCGATCCGGCGCGGTTCGCCGGCGAAGCCTTCGCGCGGCGGGTGGCGAGCCTCGCCCAAGCCGTCCTTGCCCAGCCGGGAACCCGCCTGCCGGGCGACCGGCGCCTGGCCGCCCGGGCGCGGGCGCGGGCCGAGGGGATCGCGCTCGCCGACGATCTCCATGCCGATCTCATCCGCCGCAGCATAGATCGCGGCGCGGCTTGAGCCGCCACCGGCCACGCGCCGATTGGAATAAAACGGGAACATGCTGGGCAGCAGACGGGCGTCGATTCGCCGGTAAGCCAACCGCCGCTGACCTGACCGGCAAGGCTTGCCAGCCCCGGGGTCGACTCCTTACTGTTCTACGATGGCCCGATCGCGCCGTGGAGTGGTGATCTTTTCCTCGCTGGCCGTTGGCCGCGGGCCGCGGGGCTGCGATCATCCGGGCTGCTTGCAAGTGGGCGAATACCGGGCACCGCGCTCGCGCCACATGCTCACCGTCTTTTATTGGTTCTGCCTCGAGCACGTTCGCGCCTACAATGCCGCCTGGGACTATTACCGCGGCATGAGCGCGGCCGAGATCGAAGCCTGCCGGCGCGCCGATACGGTCGGCTGGCGCCCGACTTGGCCGATGGGGCCGCAGCGCAGGTTTGATCGGCTGAGCATGGAGGAGTTGCGCGCCGCGTTCGCCCGCCTGTTCGACGGCCCCGACATCCTGGGCGCCGGGCCGGCCTGGGAACGGCCCCGGCTGACGCCCGAGGATGAAGCGCTGGCGGTCCTCGACTTGAGAGCGGACGCCACCATGGCGCAGATCAAGGCGCGTTACCGGGAGCTCGTCAAGCGCCACCACCCGGACGCCAACGGGGGGGACAAGGCCGCCGAGGAACGGCTAAAGTCCATCAACCAGGCCTACGCCATCTTGAAGGCGCAGGGCGCCAAGCTCGCCGTCGGCGGTTGAGCCGGGCCGGCCGGCGCCAGCGGGCGGCAAAGCGCCATCGTTTCAACTTCGGAGCTCGAGTCCATCATGACTTCTCTTAGGTCCGCCAACCCCGATGCGTCCCAGAACCTGCCCGACATCATGGTCAAGGTCCGCCAGACCTTCGGGCTCGACACCGACATGGAGGTGCCGGCGTTCTCGACCTTCACCGATCACGTGCCCGACGTCGATGACGCTTACTGCTTCGACCGTGACACCACGCTCGCCATCCTCGCCGGCTTCGCCCACAACCGCCGGGTCATCATCCAGGGCTATCACGGGACCGGCAAGTCGACGCATATCGAGCAGGTGGCGGCGCGACTGAACTGGCCCTGCATCCGCGTCAATCTCGACAGCCATATCAGCCGCATCGACCTCGTCGGCCGGGACGCGATCGTGCTGCGCGAGGGCGTCCAGGTGACC
The DNA here is from genome assembly GCA_052387815.1 of Pseudomonadota bacterium. Classification (GTDB taxonomy): domain Bacteria; phylum Pseudomonadota; class Alphaproteobacteria; order CACIAM-22H2; family CACIAM-22H2; genus JBQTIU01. The sequence continues at coordinate 29,060 of JBQTIU010000078.1, read as the reverse complement.
GAGTTCCGCGAGGGCATCCTGCCATGGGCGGTCCAACACCCCTGCGCGCTGGTCTTCGACGAATACGATGCCGGCCGCGCCGACGTGATGTTCGTCATCCAGCGCGTGCTTGAGTTCGACGGCCGCCTGACGCTCCTCGACCAGAATCGCGTGCTGCGGCCGCACGCGGCCTTCCGGCTGTTCGCCACCACGAACACGGTGGGCCTCGGCGACACCTCGGGGCTTTATCACGGGACGCAGCAGATCAACCAGGGCCAGATGGACCGCTGGAACATCGTCGCGACGCTCAACTACCTGCCGCACGACGAGGAAATGAAAATCGTCCTCGCCAAGGCGCCGTCCTACGACACCAATGAGGGGCGCGCCACCGTCAGCGCCATGGTGGCGCTCGCCGACTTGACGCGGGGCGGCTTCATGGCCGGCGACATCTCGACCGTGATGTCGCCGCGCACGGTCATAACCTGGGCCGAGAACGCGCGCATCTTCGGCGACATCGGGCTGGCCTTCAGGCTTACCTTCGTCAACAAGTGCGACGAGGTCGAGCGCGCCACCGTGGCCGAATATTACCAGCGCTGTTTCGGAACCGAGCTCGCGGGTATGGCGCGCGCCAAGCCCGGGCGCGCCTGAGCCGACCGCCCACGATGAAGACTGCGGCGAAGCTTGCCGACGAGCCGGTCGAGGCGTTCCTCCAGGTGACCGCGGCGGCCATGCGCGCGATGGCGCGCGAGCCGGAGCTGACCGTCGCCTTCGCGCCCGAGGCGCCGGGGCTGCGCGGCAAGGCGGCGCGACTGCCGCTGCCCTCGCGCGACCTGCCGGGGCCGGAGGTCGCCATGGTGCGCGGCGAAGCCGACGCGATGGCGCTGCGCCTGCGCCACCATGACGATGACATCCACGCAAGGCGCCTGCCGGCGGGCGCTTTCTCGCGCGCCATCTTCGACGCCGTCGAGCAGGCACGCTGCGAGGCGCTCGGGGTGCGCTGGATGTCGGGGGTGGCGGTAAATCTGGCGGTGGCGCTCGAGGAGCACTGCCGCGCCCAGGGGTTCGCCCGCATCGCCGACCGCGAATCGGCGCCGATCGCGGCGGTGGTTTCGCTGCTCGCGCGCGAGGCGCTCACCGGTCTGGGCCCGCCGGCGAGCGCACGACGCATGATCGATCTCTGGCGACCCACGATCGAGACGCGCGCCGGCGCCAGCTTGGCCGGCCTGTCGCGGCTGATCGAGGATCAGGGCGCCTTCGCCGATCAGGTCCGCCGGCTGATCCGCGATCTCGGCCTCGGCGGGGAGGCCGGCGCCAGCGAGGCGGAAGACGAGCGCTCCGACGGCGACAACGAGCGGGGCGGCGAGCAGTCCGGCGACCGCGGCGAGGGGGCCGAGGCCGCCGCCGAGGTGCTGATGGCCGGGGAACCCCGCGATGGCGCGGGGGCGGAGGGCGAGGACGGCGAGGCCGAGGACGGCCGCGACCAGGAGGTGGTCGGCATGGGCGAGGACGGCGCCGAACGTCCCGGCCGGCGCTGGCGCCCGGCCGCGTTCGCAGGCTCGCCGCACGAGCCGCTCTACCGGGTATTCACCACCGCCTTCGACGAGCAGGTCGATGCCGACCAGCTCTGCGATGCCGACGAGCTGGCGCGCCTGCGGCTCCACCTCGACCAGCAGCTCGGGCATCTGCAAGGCGTCATCGCCCGGCTCGCCAACCGCCTGCAGCGACGGCTCTTGGCCCATCAGAACCGGGCCTGGGAGTTCGATCTCGAGGACGGCTTCCTGGATGCGGCCCGGCTCGCCCGGGTGGTCGTCAATCCCGTCTACCCGCTGTCCTACAAGCGGGAAAAGGACACCCAGTTCCGCGACACGGTCGTCACTCTCCTGATCGACAACTCGGGCTCGATGCGCGGCCGGCCGATCGCCGTGGCGGCGATGAGCGCCGACATCCTCGCCCGCACCCTTGAGCGCTGCGGGGTCAAGGTCGAGATCCTGGGCTTCACCACCCGCGCCTGGAAGGGCGGCCAGAGCCGCGAACGCTGGCTCGCCGCCGGCAAGCCGCCCGCCCCGGGCCGGCTCAACGACCTGCGCCACATCGTGTACAAAGCGGCCGAGGCGCCGTGGCGGCGCGCGCGCCGGTCCTTGGGCCTGATGCTGCGCGAGGGCCTCCTCAAGGAGAATATCGACGGCGAGGCGCTGTTGTGGGCGCATAACCGGGTCGTCGGCCGGCCCGAGCAGCGCCAGATCCTGATGGTGATCTCGGACGGCGCGCCGGTCGACGACTCGACCCTGTCGGTCAATCCCGGCAATTACCTCGAGCGCCATCTGCGCCAGGTGATCGAGTACATCGAGGCGCGCTCGCCGGTCGAGCTGCTCGCCATCGGCATCGGCCACGACGTGACGCGCTATTACCGGCGCGCGGTCACCATCGTCGATGCCGAGCAGCTCGGTGGCACGATGATGGAAAAGCTCGCCGAGCTGTTCGACGAGGACCAGCAGCGGCAGGCCGATGCCCGCGCGGCGCAGCGCCGGCGGGCGTGAGGGTCGAGGGGGCAACAGGCGGGGAATACACGAAGGCAGTCCCGTGTTCTTCCAAGGCGGGGCCGTTGCGCCGGACCGCATTCAACCCACAGGGAGGAAATCCATGCTCGACGATATCCTGAGTCTCGCTCGAACCTCGGCGCCGCTGTCGCGGCGCGGCTTCGTCGTCACCTCGCTGGCGAGCGGCTTCGCGCTCGCGGCCGGGCCGGTTTCGGCCCAAGCCATCGTCACCGACGCGGCCGGCCTCAATGCCGGCGAAATAAAAATTCCGGTGCCCGGCGGCGAGATGCCGGCCTACTACGCCAGGCCGGCGAGCGGCACGCGGTTTCCCGTCGTCCTCGTAGTCCCGGAAATCTTCGGCGTCCACGAGCACATCAAGGACACCTGCCGTCGCTTCGGCAAGCTCGGCTATCTCGCGGTGGCGCCGGAGCTGTACGCCCGCCAGGGCGATGTCTCGAAGATGACCGACATCCCGACCATTCAGCGCGAGGTCGTCGCCAAGGTGCCCGATCAGCAGGTCATGGCCGATCTCGACGCCGCGGCCGCCTGGGCGCGGGCCTCGGGTTTCGGCGATGCCGGCCGGCTCGGGGTCACCGGCTTCTGCTGGGGCGGGCGGATCGTTTGGCTTTACGCCGCGCATAACCCGAACCTCACCGCCGGCGTCGCCTGGTACGGCCGCCTGGTCGGCCAAGCGAGCGAGATGACGCCCCGCCACCCCATCGACGTGGTGAACGACCTCAAGGCCCCGGTCCTCGGCCTTTACGGCGGGGCCGATGCCGGCATACCCAACGACACGGTCGAACGGATGCAAAATGCGCTCAAGGCCGCCAACAAGCCGTCCGAGATCGTGCTCTATCCCGACACCCCGCATGCCTTCCACGCCGATTACCGGGCAAGCTACCGGCCGGCGCAGGCGGCGGACGGCTGGCGCCGGCTCCAGGAGTGGTACCGGCGGCATCGCGTCATGGCCTGAAGAGCCTCAAGGATTCGGGACAGGGGCGGGGCGGTCCTCGGCAACCCTCCGTCCCTGTCGCGAACGAGTCGCCTGATCGTTGCCGCATCATTGACGTTCCGTGGCGCGCGAGCGAGTTTGCTGGCCGTCGCGCTCGGGCTGGCGGCGTGCGGGGGAGCGGCGCCGTCCCTCGGCCTGGCCGCCGCCGCTGCCGAGCGCATCGAGATCGCCGCCACTCCCCTGGCGCTCAATCCGCTCGACCCCGCCGAGACCCGGGTCGGCCGTCTCACCTACCGCGGCGGGCTGTGGCTCGCCTCGCCGGACCCGCGGTTCGGCGGCTGGTCCGGCCTCCGGGTCAGCGCCGAGGGGGCGAAACTGACCGCAGTCTCGGACCACGGATATTGGCTCGACGCGACCCTGGTTTACGACCGAGACGGCGGCCTCGCCGACTTGCGCGAGGCTCGTCTGGGTGCGCTCATGCCCATCGACGGCCCGCGGGCACGCCGGGCCGACGCCGAGGCGCTCGCGGTGGCGCCCGACGGCTCGTTCCTCGTTTCCTTCGAGGGGCGGCATCGCCTCGCGCTCTATCCCCCGGCCGATCCACCGTTCGCGCTTGCCTCGCGTCCCTTGCCCATCCCGCCCGAGATTGCGGACGCGCCCCGGAACGGCGGCCTCGAGGCCATCGAGTGGCTGGCCGGCGGGCCCATATTCGCGCTCGCCGAGGAGCTCTACGAGGACGGCGACCATGTCGGTTGGATCGGCGACGAGCGCGGCTGGGCGAAGCTCCGCTACCGGGCGACGCCCGGCTTCCAGCCGACCGACGCCGTCCAGTTGCCGCACGGCGACGTGCTGGTGCTCGAACGGCGATTCTCGGCGCTGGGCGGTTTCGCCGCGCGCATCGCGCGCGTGGCCCGTTCCGACATCCGAAGCGGGGCGCGGCTGGCGGGCCAAGAAGTGGCGCGGCTCGAGCCGCCCACCCTCGCCGACAATTTCGAGGGCATCGCTGTGGCGCGCGGGTCGCGCGGCGAGACGCTCGTCTATGTCGTCTCGGACGACAACTTCATCGTCCTCCAGCGCACCCTGTTGCTGATGTTCGAGCTCATGGACTGATCAAAAAAGGCCCGCCACGAAGGCGGGCCCGGAGGTCGATCGGAAACAAGGAGTCCAAACTCAAGCGGCCTGGCGTTTGTCCATCGCCTGTCGAATCAGGTGCTTGAGGCGTCGCAATGCCGGTTCGAGACCGGCATCGGGAACCCCGGTGAGCCAGGCATCGAGACCGCCGCGGTGCTCGATCGTCTTGAGACCGCTGGTCGACAGGCGAAGCCGGACGGTGCGCCCCAGCGCGTCGGACAACAGCGAAATGGCCTGCAGATTAGGGAGGAAACGCCGCCTGGTCTTGTTGTTGGCGTGGCTGACGTTGTTGCCGACCAGAACGCCCTTGCCGGTGACCATGCAACGACGCGCCATGGGCGGGGTTCCTTGCGGCTGGGGGCCCAAAACAAAGGCGGACCCCTGGGGTCCGCGCGAGGGAAGGGGTTTTTACGGATTTGCGCCCGGCCCGTCAAGGGGCGCGCGGAGCGGCGCGGAGGGACGACTTAAGCCGTTGAAAAGTATTGGTTTATTTCGAGGCGATCGGCCGGCAGAGGAGGCGGCCGGGGCTTGCTCCTGGTCTATTTGCGCGCCGCGAAGGCGGCCTGCATTTCGGCGAGGATCGCCGCCGCCGCCGCCGCCGGATCGGGGGCGCGAACGATCGGGCGGCCGAGGATGAGGTAGTCGGCCCCGGCTGTGATCGCTTGCGCCGGCGTGCCGGCGCGCTTGTGGTCGTGGGCGTGTCCCCCCGCCGGCCGCACGCCGGGGGTGGCGATCGACAGGCGCTCGGCCCCGGCTATGGCCCGTATTTTCCCGGTGTCTTGGGGCGCGGCGATGATCCCGTCCACGTCGTATTCGATGGCCTTATGGACCCGGATCTCGATCAGTTGCTCGAGCGAGCACGTATAGCCCAGCTCGCGGAGGTCGGCGTCGTCGAGGCTGGTCAACACCGACACGGCGAAGACCTTGATGTCGCGGCCCTTGCGGCCTGCCATCGCCGCCTTGAGGATGGCGGCGTTGCCGTGCACGGTGAGGAAGCTCACGCCGCGGTCGGCGGCTCTCGCTACGCCCTCGCGCACCGTCTCAGCGATGTCGAAAATCTTGGCGTCCAGGAACACGCGCTTGTTGGCGGCGATGAGCGACCCGATCAGGCCATCGAACCCCGCCGCCAGCTGCAGCCAGTAGCCGACTTTGAAGAACGAGACCAAGCCATCCAGTCTGGTGACCAGTCCTTCAGCCTCGCCGACCGTAGGCACGTCCAAGGCGACGATCAACCGCTCGCGGGCTTGGGCGGGTTGTATGTCTCGTGTGGGGAAAGACGCCACCTTTATCCTCTTCCGCAAAATCGGGCATGTCCCAGCGGCCCGATCACCTTCCCCCTGTTTTAGGCTCGGTTAGAAGGTAAGTGGTTGCAATGATATCACAGGCTCGGTGTTGGCGGCGACGTGGCGAAGCGCGGAGTCCTCCAGCACTCGCAGCGGCTCGCCCCATCGCTTGGCCGAAAAGGCGGCTGGCGGGATGTAGCTGCTGATCCGACGGCTTCATCAGAGGAGCTTGAGGAACTCCTCGACCGTGAAACCGGCATCCTTGATGATCGACCGGAGAGTTCCTGGCGCCAGATCGGTACCGTGGTACGGCACCACGACGCGCAGGCTCGGATCGTCTCGGTGCTTGTAAATGCCGTGGCTGCCCTTCGATCGGTGGAGATAGAACCCGTTGCGCTCCAAGACCCGAATCATGTTGCGGGGGGTCAGCGTCGGGAGTCGGGTCATGCCTTTTGGGGCGTCACGACTACTGCCTCGGTGAAGCGCTCCGGGAGTTCGACGCCTGCCGGGACCGGCAGGCCGTCGGCTTCAAGGGACTCCAAATACAACTCGATCGCCTCGCGGGCCATGATTCGAGCTTCTTCAAGCGTGTCGCCTTGAGTGACCATTCCGGGCAAGGCGGGGCAGGTGACCGTGTATCGGCCGTCCTCGTTGCGCTCGAATACGCAGGAATAGATCCGCTTCGGGGTTCCGATGGGCTCTCGATGTTTCATCGTATCATCCTATCAGAGCGGGTCATCGCTGCAAGGTTGCGAACCACGGCTTTCGGGTACGGTAACGTCTTGGGACAGCATGACGCGGATCGGCGGTGTCAAAACCCGCCGTCACTGCGGTCCGTCAAAAGCCTCGAGGACCGCGCGCGCAGCCGCGTGGGGCGTGATCAGACCTTGCGAGACCTTGGCTTCGAGGTCGGCAATGCGGCCCGCCACCCGGGGATGGGCCTTGAGGTCCGCGATGAGGCCTTCCATGATCTCGTTCCACATCCAGGCCATCGCCTGGCGGGCCCGTTTTTCGGCCAGGCGCTCGGGACCGAGGCTGGCGCGGAAGCGCTGGATGTCTCGCCACACAGCGTCCATGCCCTTGCCCTCGAGGGCCGAGACGAGGACCACGGGCGCCGTCCAGCCGGGCGTCGCCGGCCGCAACAGAGCGACGGCGGCGCGGTAGTCGGCGGCGGCCCGCCCGGCCGCCGGCTTGAGCTCTCCGTCGGCCTTGTTGACGACGATGATGTCGGCGAGCTCGACGATGCCTTTCTTGAGGCCCTGCAGCTCGTCGCCGCCGGCCGGCGGCAGCAGCAGCACGAACAGGTCGACGAGATCGGCGACCGCAGTCTCCGACTGGCCGACGCCGACCGTCTCGACGATCACCACGTCGAACCCCGCCGCCTCGCAGGCCAGTCCCGCCTCGCGCGTGCGGCGCGCCACGCCGCCCAACGTCCCGCCGGTGGGCGAGGGGCGGATGAAGGCGGCCTCGTTGCGGGCGAGTTCCTCCATCCGCGTCTTGTCGCCGAGGATCGAGCCGCCCGAGCGCGGGCTCGACGGATCGACCGCGAGCACGGCCACGCGATGGCCGGCGCCGATCAGGGACAGGCCGAAGGCATCGATGAAAGTCGATTTGCCGACCCCGGGCGCGCCGGTGATGCCGATACGCACCGCGTTGCCGGTGGCGGGCAGTAGGACCGCGAGGAGGGCCTCAGCGAGCGCGCGGTGATCCTTGCGCGTCGACTCGATGAAGGTGATGGCGCGGGCGAGCGCCCGGCGGTCGCCGGCTCGGATCGCCGCGCACAGCCGCTCGGAGCTGTCGGCGGACGCAAGTTTGGCCACCCTCGCCCCCAAGCCGTTCAGGTCAGCCCATGGCCGCCCAAGTCGAGGTATTTCTCGCGCCGCCTTGCCTTCAGCACCTCGCCGTCGAGGTTGCGCAGCTCGCGCAGCGCGCGCGCGACCGCCTCGCCCACCGCCTGGATGGTCCGCCGGGGATCGCGGTGCGCGCCCCCCAAGGGCTCGGGCACGATGGCGTCGATGACGCCGAACCGCAGCAGATCCTGGGCCGTGAGCTTGAGCGCCTCGGCCGCGGCCTGCGTCTGATCGGCGCTGCGCCACAGGATCGAGGCGCAGCCCTCGGGCGAGATCACCGAATAGACCGCGTGCTCGAGCATCAGCACATGGTTCGCGGCGGCGATGGCGATGGCCCCGCCCGAGCCGCCCTCGCCGATGATCGCGGCGAGGAACGGGACGCGGATCGACAGCGAAACTTCGAGGCAGCGGGCGATCGCCTCGGCCTGGCCGCGCGCCTCGGCATCGACCCCGGGATAAGCGCCCGGCGTATCGATGAACGCCACCACCGGCAGCCGGAAGCGGTCGGCGAGCTTCATCAGGCGCTGGGCCTTGCGGTAGCCCTCCGGCTTCGCCATGCCGAAATTGTGTTTGACGCGGCCCTCGGTGTCGGCGCCCTTCTCGTGGCCGAGAATGACGCAAGCCGACCCGGCGAGCCGGCCGAGGCCGGCGACGATCGCCGGGTCCTCGCCGTACAGCCGGTCGCCGGCCAAGGGCGTGAAGTCCTCGACCAGGGCTTCGATGTAGCCGGCGAAATGGGGCCGGTCGGGATGGCGGGCGACCAGCACCTTCTGCCACGGCGTCAGCCGGCCATAGGCCGAACGCAGTTGCCGTTCGACCTTGGCCTGCAGCTTGCCGACCTCGTCGGCGATATTGAGGTCCGCGTCGCCCGTCAGGTGCCGGAGTTCCTCGATCTTGCCCTCGAGCTCGGCGATCGGCTTTTCGAAATCCAGGTAATGAGGCATGGGGATTCACTACCACGCGGCCGGCGCGGTCACCACGCTTGCCGTCAGCTCCGCCGGGCGGCCGCGATCCGTTCGGCCGTGGCGAGCAGGGCCTCGGCCTGGCGGATCGAGGCGATGTCGATGAGCCGGCCGTCGAGCGCCGCCGCGCCCCGGCCCTCGGCCCTCGCCCGCTCCATGGCCTCGAGGATGGCGCGCGCCTTGGCGAGTTCCGGCTCGCTCGGCGTGAACAGCGCATTGGCGGCCTCGATTTGGCTGGGGTGGATCGCCCACTTGCCGTCGCAACCGAGCGCCGCCGCCCGCCTTCCCGCGGCCAGGAAGCCCTCGGCGTCCCGGAAGTCGCCGAACGGGCCGTCGATCGGCCGCAAGCCGTGGGCGCGGGCCGCGACCACCAGGCGGGCCAGCGGGTAGTGCCACATGTCGCCCCAGTGGCGCGTGCGCGCTCCGTTCGGATCGGGGTCGCTCAATACCGAATAGTCGGGGTTCGCGCCGCCGATGGCGGTGGTGCGCGCGCGGGTCGAGGCGGCGAAATCGGCGGCGCCGAAATGCAGCGATTCGATCCGCGGGCTCGCGGCGGCGATCGCCTCGACGTTGGCCATGCCGAGCGCGGATTCGATGATGAGCTCGAAGCCGATGCGCTTCGTGAGGCCCATCGCGGCCTCGATCTGGCTCACCAGCATGTCGAGCGCATAGACGTCGGCCGCCGTGCCGACCTTCGGGATCATGATGAGATCGAGCGCCCGGCCGGCGCCCTCCACCACCGCCACCACGTCCCGGTACATGTGCGCCGTGTCGAGGCCATTGATGCGCACCGATATCGGCCGGCCGCGCCAATCGACGTCGTTGAGCGCCTCGACGACGTGGCGGCGGGCGCGCTCCTTATCCTCGATGGCCACCGCGTCCTCGAGGTCGAGGAAGACGATGTCGGCGGCCGAGCGCGCCGCCTTCTCGAACAGCTCCGGCCGGCTGCCCGGGACGGCGAGTTCGCTACGGTTGGGCCGGGCCGGCGCCTCCTTGAGCCGGGCGAAGCTCATTCCTGCGCCACGACCATGTCGTAGGCCGGCAGCGTCAGGAACTCGACGAAATCCTGCGCCTCGATGAGATCGCGGAACAGCTTCGCCGCCTCGGCGTACTTGCCGCCCGCAAACCGGGCGGCGCCGACGAGCGTGCGGGTCTGCTCGATCTCCTGGTCGAGGATCGTGCGGGCGAGGCGCTCATCCACGATGCGGCCATCGGCGAGCTTCGAGCGGTGGCGGATCCACTGCCAGATCTGGGTGCGCGAGATTTCGGCGGTCGCCACGTCTTCCATCAGGTCGTAAAGCGGCACGCAACCCACCCCGCGCAGCCACGACTCGAGATAGCCGAAGCCGACATTGATGTTCTGGCGCAGGCCCGCCTCGGTGATCGTCCCGGAAGGCACCTTGAGGAGGTCGGCCGCGCTCACGTCGACGTCCTGGCGTTGGCGGGCGATCTGGTGAGGCGCCGGCATGCCCTTGTCGAACACGTCCTTGGCGAGCTTGACGAGGCCGGGATGGGCGACCCAGGTCCCATCATGGCCCTCGCCCACCTCGTGCTGCTTGTCGGCCACCACTTTGTCCATTGCCTGCTGGTGGGCGGCCGGGTCGTCCTTGATCGGAATCTGCGCCGCCATGCCGCCCATCGCATGGACATTGCGGCGGTGGCAGGTCTTGATCAAGAGCTGGCTGTAGGAACGAAGGAAATGCGTGGTCATGGTGACCTGGCCGCGATCGGGCATCACCGCCGCCGGATGGTTCCGGAATTTCTTGATGAAGCTGAAAATGTAATCCCAGCGGCCGCAATTGAGCCCGCTCGAATGCTCGCGCAGTTCGTACAGGATCTCGTCCATCTCGAAGGCGGCGAGGATGGTCTCGATGAGCACGGTCGCCTTGATCGTGCCGCGCTTGAACCCAAGCGCGGCCTCGGCATGGACGAAAACCTCGTTCCACAGCCGCGCCTCGAGGTGGTTCTCGATCTTCGGCAGATAGAAATAGGGGCCGGTGCCCTTGGCGAGGAGCGCCCGGACGTTGTGGAAGAAGTAGAGCCCGAAGTCGAACAGCGCCCCCGACATCGGCTCGCCGTCGACCACGAGGTGTTTTTCGGGCAGGTGCCAGCCGCGCGGGCGGACCACGAGCACGGCGGTCTTGTCGTTGGGCTTGTAGAACTTGCCGGTGAGGGGATCGGTGTAGGTGATGGCGCCGCCGACCGCATTCTTGAGGTTGATCTGGCCCTCGATCAAGTTCGACCAGGTGGGCGTATTCGCGTCCTCGAAATCGGCCATGTACACGTTGGCGCCCGAGTTGAGCGCGTTGATGATCATCTTGCGATCGACTGGCCCCGTGATCTCGACCCGGCGGTCCATGAGGTCGGCGGGCAGGGGCGCCACCGTCCACTCGGCGTCGCGGATCTTGGCCGTCTCGGGGAGGAAGTCGGGCCGCGAGCCGGCATCGAGCTCGGCCTGGATCTGCGCCCTTCGCTGGAGCCGCCGCTGGACCTCCGGCCCGAATTTCCGCTCGAGGTCGACCACGAAATCGAGCGCCGCCGGGGTCAGTATCTCGTCGTACCCCGGCTTGATCGCGCCGGCGAGCTTGACGGCGGGCGGCGGTTCGAGCGCGGAAGCCATCGGTTCGATCCCCTGTCTGGAAGGCGCGCGCGTTGTTTAGACCGCCTCTCCGCCCGAGGCAAGACAGGCAAGGGACCTAATCCGGCGGGGCGCCGGGGCCCGGGGTCGGCGGGGCCACCGGCTTCACCTTCAGCGTCGTGCCCTCGACGCCGACCACGACTACCGGGGTGCCGGCCGGCAGGTCGGGTCCTTGAACCCGCCAGGTCGTGTCGTCGATCTTGATCCGGCCGAAGCCATCGGCGATGGGGGTGGCGAGCTCGACGCGCCGGTTGAGGTATTGTCGGGTGCGCAGGTTCAAGTCGGGATGATCGGTCGTGGCGGGACGCGGGCGGAACCGCCACCACATGACGACGCAGCCCACGGCGGCGATCGCGAAGATCAGCCCCTGCGCCTGCCACGTCAAGCCGGGCACGACTAGAACAATGAAGCCGACGAGCCCGGCCGCGATGCCCAGCCACAGGAAGAAGGCGCCGGGCGCGAACACCTCGAGGATGAACAGCGACAGCGCCAGAATCCACCAGTACCAGAACAGCGGGGCGTCGAGCACTTATGTCTGTTCCTTGGTCCACGGCGCGGCGGGCGGGGGCTTGCCTGGCCCGAAGGCCTCGCGCGCGATCTCGGCGACGCCGGCGATGGCACCGATCACGCTCGCCGCCTCGAGCGGCATCAGGATCACCTTTTGGTTGGGCGCCGAGGCGATCTTGCCCAGCGCCTCGATGTATTTCTGGGCGACGAAATAGTTGATCGCCTGCACATTGCCCGTGGCGATGGCCTCGGAGACGACGGTCGTCGCGCGGGCCTCGGCCTGCGCCGCGCGCTCGCGCGCTTCGGCGTCTCGGAACGCCGCCTCGCGGCGGCCTTCGGCCTGCAGGATGGCCCCTTGCTTCTCGCCTTCGGCCTTCAAGATCTGCGCCTGCCGGAAGCCCTCGGCCTCGAGGATATTGGCGCGCTTCTCCCGTTCGGCCTTCATTTGCCGCCCCATCGCTTCGACGAGGTCCTTGGGCGGCGCGATGTCCTTGATTTCGATGCGGGTGACCTTGACGCCCCACGGGGCGGTCGCGTGGTCGACCACGCTCAGGAGCAGGGCGTTGATGCGGTCGCGCTGCGAGAGCAGCTCGTCGAGATCCATCGAGCCCATGACGGTGCGGATGTTGGTCATCGCGAGATTGAGGATGCCGATGGTGAGGCTGCGCACCTCATAGGAGGACTTGACGGCATCGATGATCTGGTAGAAGACGATGCCGTCGACACTCACCATCGCGTTGTCGCGGCTGATCACCTCCTGCGTGGGCACGTCGATCACGGTCTCCATCATGTTGACGCGCGCGCCGACGCTGTCGACCAGCGGCACGATCAGATTGAGGCCGGGCTTGAGCGTGCGCGTGTAGCGGCCGAACCGCTCGACGGTATACTCCAATCCCTGCGGCACGGCCTTGACGCCGGCGGCGACCACCAGGACCGCCAGAACCGGCACCAACAAAACGACGACCGTGGATACGTCCACCTGACCCTCCCCCTGCCGATCGGCCCGCATGGGATCGGCCCAGCATCGCAGACCGCGCGGTGCGGGTCAAACCGACCCCGGTCAGGGCCGCGACGCCCCTTTCGCCGGCCGGGCCAGGGGATGATGTTCACCGACCAGCCGCTTGAGCCGTTCGCCCGCCACATGGGTGTAGATCTGCGTGGACGCGATGTCGGCATGCCCCAGCATCTGCTGCACCGCGCGCAGATCGGCGCCGTGGTCGACGAGGTGGCTCGCAAAGGCGTGGCGTAGCACATGGGGCGACAGGCGCCTTGGGTCGATCCCGGCCCGCGGCGCCAGCCCCTTGAGGAGCTGCGCGATCCGCGCCGGGGTCAAGTGCCCGCTCGTGCCCCGCGACGGGAACAGGAATTTCGATGTCTTGCCCGCGGCCATGAAGCTCGTGCGGATCCGGGCGTAGGCGGAACAGGCCGCGCGCGCCGGTTCGCCCATGGGCACGAGGCGCTCCTTGGCCCCCTTGCCGCGCACGATCAGGAACCGATCCTGGCGCGCGAGTGCGGCGAGCTTGAGGCCGGCGAGCTCGGAGACGCGCAGGCCGGTGGCGTAGAGAAGCTCGAGGATCGCCATCAGCCGCCGGCCCGCGGGGCCGGGGCACAGGCGCGCCGCGGCGATCAGCGAGACGACCTCGCCCTCGCTCAAGGTTTTCGGCAACGGCCGGCCGCGGCGTGGGGTGTCGACCACGGCCGTCGGATCGTCGTTGCGCACGCCCTCGCCGACCAGGAAGCAGTGGAACCGGCGCAAGGCCGAAAGGCGCCGGGCGCTGGTGCGCGGGCTCATGCCGGCGTGGACCAGCCGGGCGAGGTAGTCGCGCACATGGCCCGGCCGCGCCGCGCTCGCGCCGACGCCGCGCCGGCCGAGAAACGTCTCGAAATCGCCGAGGTCGCCGGCATAGGCCCTGATTGTGTGCGCCGAGGCGTTGCGCTCGGCGATCAGCATTTCGAGAAAGCTTTCGATGTGGCGCGAGGCCGGCGCCACGCCACGTCGGCGCCGTCCCACGCTTACAGCCCCGCGACCACCGCCGCCTCGAGGATGAGGGCGCGGGCCTCGCCCTCGAGCCCCACGGCGCGCAAGGCATCGACGATGAGCGCCAGCGCGTGGGGGCTGGCGCCCGCGGCGCCGGCGGCGCCGAGCGCGATGATCGCCAACAGCGCGGTTTCGCCGACTCGGCCGGCCGCGGCCGCGCCCTTGAGGCCGAGCCACAGCGCGGGGGCCGGCATCGCCACCTCGTGGCGGCCGAAATCGGCCGGCAGCAGCGCGCCGACGCGCCCGGCCGCGAGGTGGTCGCCGGTCATGGCGAGAGCCATGGCGAAGAGCGCCGCCCGTCCGGGCGCGGCGCGCGCATCCAGGCGTTCCTGGGCCTCATACCAGGCCTTGATCTTGCCCTCCTGCCATGGCGCCCAGGCCTCGCCGCCGGCGAGCCGCATCAGCGCAAAGAGTTGAACGTCGTCCTCGGCGCGGGCGAGAGCGAACCAGGCGCGCGCGTCCTCGGCCCGGCCGGCGAGCACGAGGGCGCGCGTGGCCTCGATCGCGAACGAGGCGAGCGCGGGCGTGGGCGAGATGTTGAGGAGGAGGGGCATCCCCACCCGGACCGCGGTGGCATACCCGCCGCGCTCGCGCGCCATCCGCCACCACTCGCTCAAGGCGTCGATGCGCTCGCGCGCATCGGTCTTATCCTTGGCGGCGCGGAACAGGGCCGCGCGGGCGCGCGGGCCGCGATCGGCCTGGGCGAGCGCCGCGGCGCCGGCGATCTGCTCGGGCGTCAAGGTCACGGCATCGTAAAGCTGGGCGAGTGCCTCGGCGGCGAGCACCCCGAAGGCTTCGGCGCGCTCGGCGGCGTTGAGCCTGAGCTCGGCCGAGGCGTTGGGGCTCGCTGCCACCGTCCGCAAAATCGCCGGATCGGATGTCCCGGCGGCATCGGGGGGGAGCTGCTGGCGGGCGGCCCGCATCATGGCGAGATGCAAGGGCGAGGGTTGGCGCAGGCTGTCCACGACCGCGCGCGAATCGCCGGCGAGCGCCATGACGAGGCGCTGAAATGCCGGGTCTTCGTCGCTCTGCTGCTCGCGCAGCAACGACAGGCCGAGCTGGGCGCGATCGTGTTCGTTCGCCAGCGCCTGGCAGAAGATCAGCGATTTCTGCCAGAAGGCGTCAGCGAAGCGCGCGATCTGGCGGCGCACGAACGAGCAGGCGCCGGCATTGTCGAAGGCAAGCCACATTCCGCCGAGGAGGGCCCGCGACAAGCCCTCGTCCTCGGCCCGCGTCGGGACCGCTTGGGCGAGATCGGTCGCCAAGGCGATCTCGCCCATCGCCATCAGCCGTTCGACGCGGGCGGCGATGAAGCTTCGTTTCGACGCCGCCGCCCCGGCCGCAGCATGCGGCGCCGTGGCCGTGGTCGCCAACAGGCGGCGGGCCAGCTCGCGCACCGGGCGCGAGACGCCGGCGGCCGGCACCGCATCGATGAGACGCTCGACCAGCGCGCGCTCCGAGCCCTGCCAGAGCGTCGGCGCGAAGCCGCCGTGCGCCTCGTCCACGAGGCCGATCGAATCGACATCGATGGCCGGCGGCTGGCCGACCTCGATGGCGGGCTCGCGCGCGGGCTTTTCGGGCGCCGGGGGCGCTTGCTCGGTGTCGCCGATGGGGGGCGGGGTCAGACGGACCGGCGGTCCGACCTGGGCGAGCTCGCGGGCCTCGGTCGGGACGCCGAGGACGAACGCCGCGGCAAGGACCGGGACGAGGGCGAAGGCGTTAACGCGCCAAGCGCTCATTGGGGATTACCTTCTCGATGCGCGCGGTGGGCGGCGGGATGGTCCAGGTGGCGAGGAAGATCACTGCTCCTCCCGCCAAGATGACCACGAACACGGCAAACCACAGCAATCGGGGCCGTTTTCGGAGGTTCATGAGACCCGGCCAATGACAAGGTCGGCGCCGGAGTGTGGGGCGACACGGCGCGAGGTTTCTGTTACTATCCGAACATGGCGATTGTGCGGCAGTCTATAAGCCCCCGGCCCGCGGATCAAACGATCCTCGCGCACGCTTGCCCGACCCAGCCCGGCCAGCCGCTGCCGCCCTGCGGTTGAACGCGGATGCGCGATTCACGCCACGGCTCGCCGGCGCCGCTGCCCGCCGTCTCCAAGACCATCGTGCTGGTCGGATTGATGGGGGCCGGCAAGAGCTCGATCGGGCGGCGGCTCGCCCAGCGGCTCGGCGTCCCCTTCGTCGACGCCGACCGCGAGATCGAGGCCGCCGCTGGCGCCTCGGTCGAGGAGATCTTCGAGCGCCTCGGCGAGTCGGCGTTCCGCGACGGCGAGCGCAAAGTGATCGCCCGTCTGCTCGACGCGCCGGTCCAGGTCATGGCGGCGGGCGGCGGCGCGTTCATGGACCCCGAGATCCGCGCCCGGGTGAAGCGCTCGACGGTGTCGGTGTGGTTGCGCGCCGATCTCGATCTCTTGGTCCGCCGCGTCAGCCGGCGCACCAACCGGCCGCTCCTCAAACGCGGCGATCCGCGCCAGATTCTCGACGAGCTGATGCGCACCCGCTACCCCGTTTACGCCGAAGCGGACATCCATGTCGATAGTTTCGACGGGCCGCCCGAAGTGACGCTTGAGCGGGTGATCGACGGCCTGCGCCGCCATGAACAGGGGCGCGAGGCGGCGCGGCTGGTGGAAACGGGGTCCTCGGCCGCCGCCCGAGTGCGAGTCGACCTCGGCGCGCGGGGCTACGACATTGTAGTCGGGCGGCGCTTGTTCGAGCGCGCGGGCGAATTTCTCGCCCCTGTGCTGCGTGCGGGCCGGGTCTTCGTCGTCACCGACGAACGCGTGGCGGCGGCGCAATGGCCGCGCCTCGAGGCCGGGTTCGAGGCCGCCGGCCTGTCGGTCTCGAAGATCGTCATGCCGCACGGCGAGACGACGAAGGACGTCGCGCACCTGGCCCGCTTGCTCGACGACCTCCTCGATCGCCGCCCCGAACGCAACGACATGGTGCTGGCGCTCGGCGGCGGCGTGATCGGCGACCTCGCCGGGCTGGCGGCCAGCCTGCTGCTGCGCGGGGTCGACGTCGTGCAGGCGCCGACCACGCTTTTGGCCCAGGTCGACAGCGCGGTGGGCGGCAAGACCGCCATCAACACCTCGCACGGCAAGAACTTGATCGGAACCTTCCACCAGCCGCGCCTGGTGCTCGCCGACCTCGACGCGCTGTCGACACTGCCGGAGCGCGAGCTTCGCGCCGGCTATGCCGAGGCGGTCAAATACGGGCTCATCGACGATGCCGACTTCTTCGCGTGGCTGGAGTCGAACGGCCGGGGCGTCATTGACGGCGACGCAGCGACGCGCCAATACGCCGTGGTCAAGTGCTGCCATGCCAAGGCGCGGATCGTCGGCCAGGACGAGCGCGAGAGCGGGCCTCGCGCGCTCCTCAATCTCGGCCACACCTTCGGCCACGCGCTCGAGGCGGGCGCGGGGTTCGGGGACAGGCTACTGCACGGCGAGGCGGTGGCGATCGGCCTGGTCATGGCCTTCGACTTGTCGGCGCGACTCGGCCTCTGTGCGGGCGAAGACGCAGCGCGGGTGCGCCGACACCTCGCTGCGGTCGGGCTGCCGACCGCGCCCGAGCGGGGTTCCTGCCCCGCGGAGCGGCTCATGGAGCTGATGGCCCAGGACAAGAAAGTCCGCGACGGGCACATGAATTTCGTCCTTGCCCGCGGCATTGGCCGTGCGTTCGTGGCGCACGATGTCGATCCGGCGGCGGTCCGAGCCCTCATCGAACGAGGCGCGGCGGCGTAAGGGTCGGGGCGTGCGTCCGGGGGGGCCGAATCGTCCCCTCGCGAAAGACGGAGAGGCGAGATGGAACCGGTTTTCATCAACGAACTGCCGAGCTGGCTGGTCGCGGCGATCGTCGCGATCCTCCTGCTTGTTTCGGCGTTCCTGTCGCTCGCTGAAACGGCGCTGGTCAGCGCCTCGCGGCCGCGCCTCTATGCGCTCGCCCGCCAGGGCAACCCGAGGGCGATGCGGGTCAACCGACTGCGCGAGCGCCAGGACCAGGCCTTGTCCGCGATCCTGCTTGGCAACAACCTGGTGAACATCTTCGCCTCGGCGCTGGCGACCGGTTTTCTCGTTGCCCTGTTCGGCGACGCCGGGGTCGCCTACGCGGCCCTCGGCATGACCGTCCTGATCGTCGTGTTCGGCGAGGTCCTGCCCAAGACCTTCGCCCTCAATCATGCGGACCGGGTCATCCTGGCTTTGGCCCCCGCGGTCGAGGCGACGGTGGCGGTCCTCGCCCCCTTCAACCAGGCGGTGGGGTGGGTGGTGCGCGCCAGCTTGAGCGTACTCGGCGGCCATCGGGTCTCCCGCAGCCGCGAGGCGGCGGGCGAGGAGCTGCGCGGCGCGATCGAGCTCCACGGAGCGCGCGACCCCGGCGTGCGCGGCGAGCGCGCCATGCTGCGCTCGGTCCTCGATCTCGCCGATGTCGAGGTCGGCGAGATCATGGTCCACCGCCGCCAGGTGGTGGCCATCGACGCCGACCGGAACCCGGCGGCGATCCTCGAGGCGGCGCTCGCCAGCCCGCACACGCGGATCCCCTTGTGGCGCGGCCAGCCCGACAACATCGTCGGCGTGCTGCATGCCAAGGCGCTGTTGGCGGCGCTGCGCGCCCATGGCGGCAACCCCGACGCCGTCAACATCGCCGAGATCGCGACCCGCCCGTGGTTCATCCCCGAATCGACCAGCTTGCTCGATCAGCTCGAAGCATTCCGCCGGCGGCGCGAGCATTTCGCGCTGGTGGTCGACGAATACGGGGCCCTCTTGGGCGTGGTCACGCTCGAAGACATCCTGGAAGAGATCGTCGGCGACATCGCCGAGCGGCACGAGTTCAACGTGCCGGGCGTGCGCGCCCAACCCGACGGCAGCTTGCTCGTCGACGGCCACGTGACCATCCGCGACCTCAACCGCCGGTTCGACTGGCAGCTCCCGAACCACGAGGCGGCGACCATCGCCGGCCTGGTTCTGTACGAGACGCGCCGCATTCCCGAGGTCGGCCAAGTGTTTACGTTCCACGGCTTGCGGTTCGAGATCTTGCGGCGCAAACGAAATCAGATCGCCGCCTTGCGCGTGAGCCCGCCGGCCGCCGTCCAGCGCCCGATGGCCGCTACCGGCGCCAACTGATCCCACGCCGCCAAGCTGTCCGTAGCACATCCTATGTGCGGGTTACGAAGCACATGAGTTGTCCGGCATGTTCACCTCTGTTCGAGGAGGTGGGAATGCGACGGACGACGGTGCTATGGGAGATCAGGCTCATGAGGTTCGAGAATGCGTTGTGACGATTTCGGCGGCGGGGGTTGACGGCGGCGGCGGCGGGGGAGTTGCAGGGGATGTCGGAGCGGCTGAAATCGCCCCCAGCTTGACTCACGATCCGATTCCTGCGTCAACAAAATCTATGGCGCCGGCTCGGCCCAACCACCACCCCCTGTGCCTCCTCGCGCTAGGGGGGGTTGAGCAATTACCCCGAAGACACTACTATCAGCGAACAATTGGAGGTGATCTGGGAAATGTCGGGTAAATGCTCCCCATGTTCATGTGGCGCTTCCCGGGCCAGGGCAGATTCTACTTGAAACGTTGAGAAACCACGAATGGTGAGGATCACGATGGCAAAGTGGGTGCGATTCGAGAGCAACGGCCGCGTCGAGTGCGGAACGTTGCAGGACGGAAAGATCGCCGTCCACAAGGGCGACATGTTCGCAGGCGCCACGCCGACCGGAGAGACGGTCAATCTCACGGACGTGAAAGTTCTCACGCCATGCGATCCGTCGAAGATGATCTGCCTGTGGAACAACTTCCACCAGCTCGCGGCCAAGAACAACTTCCAGAGGCCCGATGAGCCGCTCTACTTCCTGAAAGCCCCCAGCGCCTACCATGCCCACGGCGCACCGATCCGTCGACCCAAATCCTACGACGGCAGGATCATTTACGAAGGCGAGCTGGGAATCGTCATCGGGAAAAAATGCTCGATGGTGAGCGAGGCCGAAGTTGCGAACTACATTTTCGGTTACACCTGCATCAACGACGTCACCGCTGTCGATCTCCTTAAGAGGAACCCGACCTTCGACCAGTGGGCGCGCGCGAAAAGCTTCGATACCTTCGGCGTCATGGGGCCCGTCATCGTAACCGGGCTCGATCCGATGAAGCTCAACGTCCGCACCATCCTCAACGGCCAGGAGCGTCAGAATTACCCGGTCGCCGACATGTTCTTCCCGCCCCACAAGCTGGTCAGCATGCTATCGCGCGACATGACATTGATGCCGGGCGACATCATTGCCTGCGGCACCTCGCTCGGCGCCGGCGTGATGAAAGATGCCAACAACGTGATCGAGATCTCAATCGAGGGCATCGGCACGCTGAGCAACAAGTTCAACCAGGAACTGCCCAGCCCGTATCTTCTCGGTGCACCGCCGCAGCCCATGCGCGTGTGCGTGGTTGGCGCGGGCGCCATCGGCGGCTTGATGGCGGCCAAGCTCGCGCTCGCCGGCAACTCCGTCACGGTGATCGACCAGGGCGCGCACCTCGCCGCCATCAAGCAAAATGGCCTCAAGCTCGAATGGCACGACGGAAAGGTGGAGATCGCCAAGGTCAAGGCGGTCGCCAAGGCATCCGACTCCGGCAAGCAGGATCTCGTCGTCTTGGCCGTGAAGGCGCACTTCCTCGATCAGGTTGTGCGCGACATCGACCACTTGCTTGGTCCCGACACCATGGTGCTGACGGTGCAGAACGGTCTTCCGTGGTGGTACTTCCAGAAACTCGGCGGCAAGTATGACAACAAGAAGCTGGAGAGCCTGGACCCGACCGGCGCTCTCACCGAGAAGATCGATGCCAAACGCCTCATCGGCTGCGTCGTCTATCCGGCCGCAGCGGTGACCGCGCCAGGCGTTATCCATCACGTCGAGGGCGACCGCTTCCCGATCGGCGAGCTCGACGGCAAAGAGAGCGACCGTGCCAAAGTGCTTCATGACGTCCTTGTGAAGACCGGCCTCAAGTCACGCGTGCTTCCCGACATCCGCTCGGAGATATGGCTGAAGGCGTGGGGCAATCTCTCCTTCAACCCGATCAGCGCGCTCACCCATGCGACGCTGGTGGACATCTGCCAGTTTCCGGAGACACGCCATCTCGCGGCGAAGATGATGGAGGAGGCGCAGGCGATCGCCCAGAAACTCGGCGTCACTTTCCGCGTGACCATCGAGAAGCGCATCGCCGGCGCCGAAAGCGTTGGCGCGCACAAGACCTCGATGCTGCAGGACGTCGAAGCCGGCCGCTCGCTCGAGACCGAGGCGCTGATCGGTTCCGTGCTGGAAATGGCGAAGGTCACCGAGACGCCGGCGCCCATGATCGAATCCGTCTATGCGCTGGTCAAGCTGCTCAACAAGGTGATGCTGACCGAGGGCGGCGGCGTGAAGGTGGAGAAGGCCGGAAAGGCGAAGGCGGCCTGAAGTCGAATGGGTCGCAATTGTCACCCTGGACTGCCTGAAATGGACCCGGAATTTGGGACCAGGGGCTTGAGTGCAAAGCGGTCTGTGGATCGGCGTTCAACTTTAACCTCTTTCGGCGCCGAACCCTGACCCCGGCGCGACGTCGAAACCCCGCGTGAAATCATCCTCTTATTAGAGGGACGTCGGGGTCACGATGGGGCGCCGATTGCCGCCGTGACCCCACGCCGCCAACCTTGACGGGGGATGGCGGGGTACCGATACTAAACCATCGCCAGCCCACCGATATGGAAGGGGCGGGGCAACGCCCCGCCAGGCGCCGACAATCAGGACCAGGGAGTCGTTGCCATGGAGCATCGCATCGTTCCGGACGTGGTCCACGGCCAGGACCTCACGACTGTCGCCGCTTCCGCCACTGCCCGGGAGGCTGCGCAACTGATGGCCACGCGCCACATCGGCGCCGTACTGGTGGTCGAGGGCGGCGCGCTGCACGGCATATTCACCGAACGCGACCTGGCGATCAAAGTGGTCGCCGCCGGGCTCGATCCCGACCGCGTCAGCCTGTCCCAGGTCATGACCCGCAATCCCCAGACGATCGGCCCCAGCGAGACCGTGCACGGCGCGCTCGACCTGATGACCCGGGGCGGCTACCGCCACTTGCCGGTGGTCGATAAGGGGGGGCTGGTCGGGTTGGTATCGATCCGCGACCTCTATGCCATCGTCCTGCACGAACTCGAGGACGACCTCAAGGATCTCGATGCCTTCATCCACGGAACGGGATATAGCCCCGGCGGCTGACGACGAGCGCCGCCTTTGGCGACCGCATGACGCCATTCGGATGGCCGTAGATTCCGTCTTGCAGGTCAAGCGGGTGGTGGCCGGCAGGAGCAGGAAGAATCACCGCGGGAGGGCGCCGAGGATTCTCAGAGGCGCCGTAGGGGCGGGTCTTTACCCCCACAGGGGAAACGGCGCCGGCCCACCCTTAGGCGCGGAGCATCGGTCCGCCCCTACGTCTCTAGAGCCGGTGGCGGCGCGCGCGGCCGTTGGGCGCGGGTAATGAATGTGCGAGGCCGATCGCGGGCGGACGGTCGAGAGCCACCGCTTGCCGGTAAAACTCCATCACCGCGACTCGAACCGCCGAAGTCGTGCCGCGACCGCGGGTGTGCCGCGTCATCCCCGTGCGCAGAGAGCCGATATCGGTGGCCTCGCGCCAGGCGATCTCGCGGAGCGCCTCCCAGAACTCGGATTCGAGACGCATGCTGGTCCGCCGGCCGCCGATGCGAAGCCTCCGTGGTCGCTCTCCAATCCTCGATGCCACGCCGTTCATTTCCCCGCTCGCCCGATCCAGGTCGAACCCAAGAGACGCCGGTTGACCATGCTTATATATTACCCTCTAGAGCGATTTCCGAATGGATGGAATCGCGGGGGATTCCCAAAGGGCGCGCGCGATGCCTCGCCAACTCAGGATATGTTCCATCGAATCGGGAAACGCTCTCAAGTTGTACCCCGTCGGGCCCGATCTTCCGCCGGCGTCAGCGTCACCAGGGCCAGCGCGTGGACCTGGGTCTGCAACTCCTCGGCCAGCGTCCGGTAGACCAACCGCTGGCGCTCGACCCGGCTCACGCCCGCGAAACGCGGCGACACGATCTCGACCGTGAAATGGGTTTCGCCGCCGGGCCGCGCACCGACATGGCCGGCGTGGCGGTGGGAGTCGTCGACGACCGCGAGGCGCTCCGGCACGAAGGCGGCGACAAGCTTGCGGCGGATGGTGTCGGCGAGCGACACGGCGTGGGACCCTCCGGCGCGCATGGGTTGCCCACCCTACGTGGTATCGTCACGGATGGGCGTCAAGCCGAATTCTGCGCTGGACTGGGGAGCTGATCCCGACCTGCCGAACGCCGCCTCGGCCGGCCACCGCGAAGCGGTGGCCCGGCTCCTCGACCGGGGGGCGACCCGGGGGGGCGGGCGGCAAAACGGCACCGATGCTGGCGGCGCGCGGCCACACCGAGACCCTCCGCCTGCGGCTGGCGCTGGGCGCCCGCGCCAGTCACAAGAACAAGTACGGGCTAGGCGCCCGCGAGCGGGCCAAGTGGGCCGCAAATGCGGATGCGATGCTCGCTCTTTTCGATCCGGACGGGGAGCCGACGGCCGGGTGAAGACTGGCCGGCGGGCCGGGCGCCGGGCCGCCGGGCGCTCGCCCGGGACGAGCAGTGCCCACTCGACGAGCTGCTTCATGACCTTGCCGAGCGCATCGTCGAACGCTTGCACGATGCCGGCCATGTCGCCCTTTTCGGACCGCACCGTGCGCTCGGCCGTGTGGTTGGCGATGATCGTGCGCGTGGGCATTTGCACCAGCTTGCCGTTGAGCCGCACGCGGATGAGTGGCGCATCGCCCCCGTCATACTCGGCTTGGAACTCCCGCAGCTCCGTCTTCAACACGTAATCGGCGCGCAGCGCCGTCGACTCGCGGCCCACGGCCAGGATCTTACCGGTGTTCTCGAAGGATTCGATGAGCAGCGTCTGCACGAGGAGCGGGGCGAGGTCGGTCCAGTTGGACCGCGCGTAGTAGTCGAGGCTGATCGGCGAGCGCTGGAGGGCGATGCGGCTGGTGTTGAGGCCGGCCGGCGCCACCGGCGTCTCGACGATCAACTGCCAGTCGACCTGCGGCAGCTCGGGCGAGTACGTGCTTTTGGGCGTCAGCGTATAAAGCTGCGGCGGTTCCCCGCTTCCGGGCAGCTTCACATCGCAGGCCGCAAGCGCCGCGGCGAGGCCTAGGATGGGGACAAGGACGCGCCTCACCGGGCCTCGAACCCCCGTTGCTGGTCGCCGAACAGGAAGCGGGCCGGATCGCGCTCCATCTGGCTGGCAAGGCGCGTCAGCCCGGTGACCAGGCTGCGCGCCTCGACGATGAATTGCGAGAGGTCGTAAAGCCCGGTGCGGGCGAAGTCGCGGACCGGCTCGCGCGCGTCGGCCGCCAGGCGCTGGAACTCGGCGGCCATGGTCTCGATGGTGCGGGCGGCGGCGGCGAGCTCGGCGAGGGTGCGTTCGGCGCGGTTCGCGACCCGCGCCGCATCCGTCTCGATGGTGCGGGCGGCGCCGCCGAACTCGGCCAGGGTGCGCTCGGCGCCGTCCGCGACCCGCGTCGCATCGCCGCCGATCGCCTTGGTGAGGACCTTGAGATCGCGCGCCAGGCCGTCGAGGGAATGGGCGACTTCGCCGAGCGTACCCACGGTGACCGCGGCTTCGGCGACGATCGCTTCGATGCCGCCCGAGGACCTGGCGAGGGCGCCGGTGAAGGTGCCGAGGTGGGAAAGGATGTCGGCAATGTTCTTCTGGTTGTGGTCGCTCAACAGTTCGTTGCCGCGCGCGGCCAGCGTCATGATCTGGGTCAGGATCTCGGGCGCGCTTTCGAACACCTGTTCGAGCGCCGAGGGCCGCGCGGCGATCACCGCCCGGCGCTTGCCGGGGCGCGGCTCGAGCACCGGCGCTGCCTGCGTGCCGCCGGTGAGCTGCACGAACGACAGCCCGGTGATGCCCTGGAGTTGGAGCGAAGCGACGGTGTCGGTCTTGATCGGTGTGCCGGCCTTGAGGGCGACGGTGACCTGGATGAGCTCGACATTGTCGCGGTCGATGGCGATATCGGCGACGGTGCCTACGGGCACGCCGCGCAGGCGAACCGCCGAGCCCTCCTGCAGGCCGCTCACCGAGTCGCGGAAATAGATGTAGTAGTAGGTGTGGTCGTCCCGGATGCTGGCCTTGGCGAGCCACAGCACGAACCCGAACAGCCCGGCCATCAGGGTCAGCATGAACACGCCGACAAGGAGATAGCTGGCGCGGGTTTCCATGGTCGGGGCCGCTCAAGGTTCCCGGCCGGCGAGTGCCGCGCGTCCGCGCGGCCCGTGGAAATAAGCCCGGATCCAGGGATGGGAGACGGTCAGCAGTTGGCGCATGGTTCCCAGCATAACACGCCTATCCACCAGCACGGCAATGCGGTCGCTGATCGCGGCCAGGGTGTCGAGGTCGTGGGTGACGATGACGACGGTCAGTTCGAGGCTTTGTTGCAGGTCGCGGATCAGGCGGTCGAACGCCCCCGCGGCGATCGGGTCGAGGCCGGCCGTCGGCTCGTCGAGGAACAGGATGGCGGGATCGAGCGCCAGCGCGCGCGCCAGCGCGGCGCGCTTTTTCATGCCGCCCGAAAGCTCGGCCGGGTATTTGGCGCCGGCGTCCTGCGGCAGGCCGACCATGTTGATCTTCACCCGGATGAGGTCGCCGACCAGCTTCGGGGGCAGGCTCGTGTGCTCGCGGAAGGGTACGCGGATGTTCTGCGCCACGGTGAGCGAACTGAACAACGCGCCGTTCTGGAACAGCACGCCCTGCCGCGCCTCGATGGCCCGCCGCGCGCGGCCGTCAAGCCGCGCGAGGTCGCGCCCGAACACCTCGATCGCGCCCCCCTCGGGCCGCCTCAAGCCCAGAACGGTGCGCAACAGCACCGACTTGCCGGCGCCCGAGCCGCCGACCACGGCGAGGATTTCACCGCGCCGGATATCGAGATCGAGATCCTCGTGGATGACCTGGCGGCCGAACCTGGTTATGAGCCCCCGGACCCGGACGACCGGGGCGGCTTCGCCGCCGTCTTCCTGCGCCGCGGCCACGGGCCTAGATCCCGAGATAGGAGAACAGGATCGAGAACATCGCGTCGGCCACGATCACCAGGAAGATCGATTCGACAACCGATTTGGTGGTCAGGCGACCGACGCTTTCGGCGCTGCCCTCGACCTTGAGCCCCTCGTAGCAGCCGACCATGCCGATCAGGAAGGCGAAAAACGGGGCCTTGACGAGGCCGATCCAGAAGGTCGAGGCGGTGATGGCATCCTGGAGTTGACTGAGAAAGGCGGCCGTCTCGATGCTGAGCACGAGGACCGTCATCAGCGCCCCGCCGAGGAGGGCCGCCATGTTGGCGAAAAAGGCGAGCAGCGGCAATGCGATCATCACCGCGATCAGGCGCGGCAGGACCAGGATCTCCATCGGGTCGAGCCCGAGCGTCTTCAAGGCGTCGATCTCCTCGTTGATCTTCATCGTGCCGATCTCGGCCGTGAACGCACTGCCCGACCGGCCGGCGACGAGGATCGCCGTCAACAGGATGCCGATCTCGCGCAGCACCGACACACCCAAAAGATTGATGGTGTAGATTTCGGCGCCAAATTGGCGGAGCTGGTCGGCGCCCTGGAAAGCCAGCACGACGCCGATCAGGAACGACAGCAGCCCGACGATCGGCATGGCATTGAGGCCGACCCGTTCGAGATGGCTGACCAGCGAGACGAACCGGAGCCGCCCCGGCCGCGCCACGCTCAGCACGAGGGTGATGCAGATGAGCCCGAAAAACGACAACAGATCGCGGGCTTCGGCGGCGGTCTCGACGGTGACGCGGCCGACGCGCTCGGTCATCTCGCGGAGCGGCGAGACCCGCGGGCGCGCCAGCGACTTGCGCTCCTCCTCGATCGCCATGCGCGCGATCAGCGCCGCATGGGCGGGCGCGGCCCCCGCCATTTCGACCGCCACGCCGCGGCCCCGCAGCCGCTCGATGAAGCGATGGAGAAGCCACGCCCCCGCCGTATCCAGCGCCGCGAGGGACGACAGGTCGACCCGCACCGCTTCGGCGCCGCCGGTGTCGAGGCGCTGGAGCTCGGCCTCGAGCGGCTCAGCCGCGCCCAGCGTCCAGCGCCCGCCCGCCGCCAGCACGCACAGCCCGCCCTCGCGCTCGGCCCGGCACCATCCGGCTTCGGCGACGATCACGCCTCGCGGTCCTTGGGTCGGTGCGGAGGACCTGGTCAGCGCGGCCGGCCCTTCGCCACGGACTCGGCGAGCAGGCAGAGGATCTCGAACATGAGCGTGGCGCCCACCAACGCCGTGTTGCCGCTCGGATCGAGGGGCGGCGAGACCTCGACCACGTCGCCGCCGACGATGTCGAGCCCGCCGAGGCCGCGGATCATCTGTTGCGCCTCGTAGGTCGTGTAGCCGCCGATCTCCGGCGTGCCGGTGCCGGGCGCATAGACCGGATCGAGGCCGTCGACGTCGAAGCTCACGTACGTCGGCCCCTCGCCCACGACCCGACGCGCCTCGGCGATCACCCGCTCGGGGCCGAGGCGGAAATACTCCTCGATCTTGATCACGCGGATGCCCGAATCGAGGGCGAAATCGAGGTCGTCCTCGGCATAGAGCGAACCGCGGATGCCGATCTGCACCGTGCGCTTGGGATCGAGCAAGCCCTCCTCGACGGCGCGCCGGAACGGCGTCCCATGGTTATAGCGGTTGTCGCCGAAATAGCGGTCGCCGGTGTCGGAATGG
Organism: Pseudomonadota bacterium; assembly: GCA_052387815.1. Lineage (GTDB taxonomy): Bacteria > Pseudomonadota > Alphaproteobacteria > CACIAM-22H2 > CACIAM-22H2 > JBQTIU01. The sequence continues at coordinate 1,397 of JBQTIU010000078.1, read as the reverse complement.
GCATCGAAATGGACCATGCCGAGAGGGCGCCCCCGGGCGATGGCGCGGAAGATGGGGAGCGTGATCAAATGGTCGCCGCCGGCCGACAGCGGACGGACATGGGCCTCGTGGAGGTTCGCGAAAAAGCGTTCGATCCGGCCCATCGTGTCCATGAGGTCGCACGGATTGATCGACACATCGCCGAGATCGGCCACGCGGGCGAGCGCGAAGGGGTTGGTCCCGGTCACCGGATGGATGCGCCGGATCAGGCTCGACTGATTGCGGATTTCGCGCGGGCCGTGGCGGGCGCCGGGTCGGTTGGTGGTCCCGCCATCGAAGGGGACGCCGACCAACGCGATGTCGAGCGTGGTCGGGTCGCTCACATAGGCAAGCCGCATGAAGGTCGGGATGCCGGAAAACCGCGGCATCACCGAACCCAACACGGGCTGCATGGGACCGAGGTCGTTCATCGCTAAGCGCGCTCCCGCCGCCTCGGAGTCGCAAGTTCGGCGATTATATATGGAATCGCGGGTGCGCCGATATCGCGGCTTCGCTCGCCACCGCCCGCGCCAGCCCCCGGCCACAAAACCACCCCCGCGAGAGCCCCGGGGCCAACAGAATTATATTTTGAAATCAATATTTTAGTATGTGTTTCCCGGACCGTTGCCCGGCCTCTGTGCCTGTCCCGGGCGTTTCCTCCCTAAACTTGGGCCGTGCTCGTCACGGCCTTTTTTCGCGCCGCGCCTGCACGCCGCCGTGACGGGCCGTGCGGGCGGCGATCACAAGGGACCGCGTGGTGCGCTTGCCGACCATGGTCAAAAGCGCGGTCGTCCGGCGAGGCTTAGCCGGCGCTGGGCGGGCTCGGCTGCAAACAGATGCTCGGCATTGGCGAAGGCAATGTTGCGCGCTGCCTCCCACGGCAGCTGCCGGAATATGTAGCGCCAACGCGGCAGATGCTCCGCATAACGGGCGTAAACGCGCGCGTGCGCGATGTCGGTACCGATGAGGAAGCGCTCCGAGAAGTCCACGAACAATTGCCGCATGGCGGACTCAAGGAAGCCGCGGTCATTGACCACAAGATGCATCCAAGGGGTGCGCCGTGGGAAGTAGACGCCGTAGTGGTCGACGTTCGGCCCCGAGTAGACCATGCCGCCCAGGTCGGCGTACAGATTGGAGAAGCGGGCCATCATGGCGCGGATGTCCTGGGCGCTCGAGCGCCCGCAATTGTGCGCCCACACGACAATCGCCTCGGGATGCGCTTCGAGGAGCCTGATCATCGCCGCCGTCACGTGCGGCTCAGCCTCGGCGTGGATCACCATCGGCGCGCGGTACTTGACGGAAAGGTCAGCGAATTGGCGCATGAGCCAAGAGTCCGGTGGATAGTCCATGTCCGACACGGCCCTGATGCCGGCCCGGTT
>JBQTIU010000077.1:0-14652 GCA_052387815.1 Pseudomonadota bacterium | reverse complement strand
CGAACCTCATGACCCAGATCTCCCATAACACCGTTGTCCGTCGCATTCGCACCTCCATGAACAGAGTGCGAACATGCCGGACAACTCATGTGCTACGTAGGCCGGACATATGATGTGCTACGGACACGGCGTTCGGGTCTGCCTGGCCACGACCCGGCTTGGTGTCGTATGTTGGGCGCGCCAGGAGCGAAGCCCCATGTCCGAACCGCGGCCCGTGACCGCTTGCGTCCTCATCATCGGCAACGAGATTCTTTCGGGCCGCACCAAGGACGCGAACCTGTCTTGGCTCGCGGTGCAACTCAACGAGCTTGGCATCCGCCTGCGCGAGGCGCGGATCATCCCCGATGTCGAGGACGCCATCGTGCGCGCGGTCAACGAAGTGCGGGCGACCCATGACCACGTGTTCACCACCGGCGGCATCGGCCCGACCCATGACGACATCACGGCCGAGTGCGTGGCCAAGGCCTTCGGGGTGCGGCTGATCCAGCACCCCGACGCGCTCGCCCGGCTGAGGCGCCACTATGCCAACCCCGCCGACCTCAACGCCGCGCGGCTGCGCATGGCCAACGCGCCCGAGGGCGCCACGCTGATCGACAACCCGATCAGCCGCGCCCCGGGCTTCCAGATCGGCAATGTCTACGTCATGGCCGGGGTGCCGGCCATCATGCAGGCCATGTTCGCCGGCCTCAAGCATTGCCTCAAGGGCGGGGCGAAGATGCTCACGCGCACGCTCACCGCCGAGCTGCCCGAAGGCCGCATGGCCGCGGGCCTGGCGGCGCTTGCCGGCCGCTATCCGGACCTTGAGATCGGCAGCTATCCCTATTTCCGCATGGGCAAGATCGGGGCGGCGATCGTCCTGCGCGGCACCGAGGCGGGCCGGCTCGGCGCGGCGGCCGAGGATCTCCGGGGCCTGATGCTGAGCCTGGGCGGCCAGCCGGTCGAGGACCCGGTCGCCCCAGCCTGAGGCGCCGAGCTCAGCGCAGCGCGAGGGTGTGGCGGCAAACCTCGGCGCCGCGGCCTGGGGCCGGGCCGTCTCCCGCGACCGCCGCCTGGGTGCCGAAGCCGGCCTTGCCGAGCATGCGGTTCGAGACCAGGTTGTCCCGCCAAGTCTCGGCCTTGATCCGCAGGGCCCCGAGATCGCGCACGAGGGCGATGACCAGCCGGACGGCCTCGGTGGCATAGCCGCGCCGCCGGAAGGGCCCGCCGATCCAGAAGCCGAGGTCCGGCGCTGCGGTCGGCCCGCGGATACCGATCGCGCCGATGAACGCGCCGTCGAGCCGGCGGGTGACGGCGAACGTCCGCTCCCCCGCGGCGGTTCGGCTCTCGATCCAGGCGCGCGCCTGGCCCGGCGTCAACGGGCAGGACATGAGCGCCATCTGGCGCACGGCCTCGCCATCCCCGGCCAGCAGCCGGACGAAATGGACGGCGTCCTCGGGGTCGAGCGGCCGCAGCACCAGCCTTGCCGATTCGAGGGTCTCATCCATGGGCCGCTCGCCCCCCATTCAAGATCGCGGACGGGCAGCATTTCATTCGGGCCGTTCGCTGTCCAGCCCGCCTTGGCTTGCGCGTCGGCGCGCCGCGGGGCTAGCCTCGGGAGCCCGCTTGGCGGAACTGGTAGACGCAACGGACTTAAAATCCGTGGTCCCGGCGACGGGGCATGCCGGTTCGATCCCGGCAGCGGGCACCAAGATCGAGGGCTTAGGGGTCTGCCCTGAACTGGCTCAGCCCCGCGTTGAGAAACTTCGCGGTCGCTGCACCGCTGCCTCGCCTCTGCGCCCCAGTGCCTCGGCCAGGATCGTCGTCGTCAAGGCATTGAGACTTACCCCTTCGGCCTTGGCGCGCTCGGCAAGGCGGCGGTGCAGCGACCGCGCCATGCGGATGCGCCACTGGCCGCTGTAGCTTTCGTCGGCCGTCGGTGGCGGCACGGCGCGTCCTAGCTCCACGGCCGCCTCGATCCAGGACAGGATGGCACCCTGGACATGCTCGACCGCCTCGGCCGGCGTGCGGCCGTCCGACATGCAGCCGGGCAGGTCCGGTACCTCGGCAAGCCAGCCCGCGCCCTCGGCGCGCGACAGCCGGCGCAAGCTCACGGGATAGCGCGTGGTATCGACCTTCCTGCTCACTTCGTTTCCTCGATCGCCATGACTGCTACGACCATCGTAACCAGCCGGCGGATATAGACAGGCTTGATGGGCCGCCCCGCCGGGATGGTCAGGATTTCCGCCAGCGCCGCGTGGCTGACCTTGTAGTGGTCGCCGCGCCTCGGTGCCGTGCAGGCGAGTCCGTAGCGCCGGCAGAGCGTTTCCACGTCGGCGATTCGCCAATCACCAGCCGGATTGACACGCATCGCGGCCAGCAGCTTGTCGGCACGTGGCACGTTATATGATACCGCTGGCGGTACCTGTCGGGCAAGGACGGATGGCGACCGCCATTGCAGATCGACCGCGATTCGACCGGTTTTTGTAGCACACGATCTATCCGATTCTTGAATCGCTCAAAGAGGGGGGCGAAGTCGCGGTGCCGGCGGTTGCTGTCGGGGCGTGGATACCCCTTTTAAAAAGACTTAAATCCGTGGTCCCGGCGACGGGGCATGCCGGTTCGATCCCGGCAGCGGGCACCATCGTCGGCTTGGCGCGCCGGGGCGCGCCCGTGCTACTTTCGCAACTGCCAGGAGCGGAAAGAGGGGGCTGTCATGTTGCCAAGGCTTGTCGTGGCTGGCCTGATGCTCATCGCGGCCGTCACGGCCGCCGTCGCCCAAACACCGACCACAGTCCGCGTCGGCGGCGTAATCGAAAGGTTCGACGGCCAGGTGTTGGCGCTCAAACCTAGCGATGGACAGGCCGTGGCGGTGCGGCTGGCGAGCGACTACGCGGTGATGGCGGCCGGCAAGGGCGACTTGGCGAACATCACGCCCGGCATGTTCGTCGGAGCCGGCGGCCTGCCCCAACCCGACGGCACCATCACGGCGGTGCGCTTGGTCGTATTCCCCGATTCGATGCGCGGCACCGGCGAGGGCCATCGGCCTTGGAGCATGCTGCCCCAGAGCACGATGACGAACGCGACCGTCGCCGACGTGGTCACGCGCAGCGAGGGTCGCCTCATCACCCTCAAGTACAAAGACGGCGAACAGAGGCTGAGGGTGGCCCCCGACGCTACGATCATCCTGTTGACGCAAGGCGAACGGAGCATGCTCAAGCCTGGGACCCACGTCACCCTCACCGCCCGGCGCGAGGCCGACGGCGCGCTCGTCGCCTCGCGCGTGACGGCCGGCCGGGACGGTTTCGTGCCGCCGCTATAGATCGTCGCCGGCTGCGCCCGAGCGACGACGGGCATTCGCGGGTCTTCTGTCGACCGGGTCCGCGGCGCTTGCCGGCCCGGCGGCCGTGGCGGCATAGTCCGCCTCGATGATCGTGCTGTTCACGGACTTCGGCCTCGCTGGGCCTTACACCGGCCAGGTGAAAGCGGTCCTCTACCAGGCCGCTCCCGGGATCCCGGTGGTCGATTTGTTCGCCGACGCGCCGAGCCGCGATGCCAAGGCGGCGGCCTATCTGCTCGCCGCCCATGCGCCCTGGTTTGCGGCCGGTACGGTGCTGCTCGCCGTCGTCGATCCCGGTGTCGGCTCCGCGCGCGCGCCGGTCGTGGTCGCGGCGGATCGACGCTGGTATGTCGGCCCGGACAACGGCCTGTTCGAGCTGGTGACGCGCCGGGCCAAGGCGGTGCAAGTCTGGGACATCAAATGGCGACCGGAGCGGCTGTCGACGAGCTTCCACGGCCGCGACTTGTTCGCGCCGGTGGCCGCGCGGCTCGCTCTCGGGGCGCGCCGGCCGCCGCCGGGCGCGCCGCGTCCCGCTCTCGCCTGCCGCCGCCCGGAATGGCCCGACGATCTCGCCGAGATCGTCTATGTCGACACGTTCGGCAATGCGATGACCGGGTTGCGCGCGGCGCTGTTGCCGGCGCGCGCGCGACTGGTCGCGGGGGGCCGCCCGCTGGCTCGCGCGCGGACCTTCAGCGACGTCGCGGCGGGCAAGGCCTTCTGGTACGAGAACTCGAGCGGGCTGGCCGAAATCGCGGTCAGGGACGGCCGGGCGGGGACGGCGCTCGGGCTTGCCATCGGCAGCCCGGTCAAGGTCCTCGCCCGAGGCGCCCGTTAGTTGCCGCGGCGATTGGCCTGCACCATCCGGTACATGCCCTCGACGTTGAGCTTGACCATCTGCTCGTAGCCGGCCCATTTCTCGTACTTGCTCATCTTGACGAGCGCCACGAGGTCGTTGAGCGGCTTGCCCTCGCGCGCGTAATTCAGCACCTCGTCCCGCAGCTCCTCCATGTAGCCGCGCTACATGCGCACATGCTCCTTGCGGCCGAGCGGCCCGTGGCCGGGCGCCAGGATGTCGAAATCCATGGCCTCGACGCGCTTCAACGATTCCAGCCAGTCGTGCAAATAGGCGTCCGGAAAGTCGCGAAAGGCGACCGATTCGACCGGGATGAAGTCGACGGCGAACACGATGCGCTCGCGCGGGAAGCGCATGACGATCGAATTGGCCGAATGGTTGCGGCCGATATGGATGAGCTCGACCACCGTGCCGCCGAGCTCGATGGTCATCCGATCGGAGAAGGTGAGGTGGGGAACCGCGGTCGGGCGCTTCTCGCCGGCGATCGCGGACTTGGCGTTGTCGTGCGCGATCACGATCGCGGTGTCGGCGAAGACTTGGCGGCCGGCGCTGTGGTCGGCGTGGTCGTGGCTGTAGACCAGGTAGCGGACGGGTCGATCGAAGCGAGCCTTCAATTCCGCCTTGAGCCATTGGGTGGCATCGGCGTTGATCGGGTCGGTGGCCATGATGCCGTCCGGCGTCACCGCGAACACCGAGGTATGGAAGTTGTTCCGGAACCGGTACACTTCGCCCGCGATCTTGGTGATTTCGCGGACCGGAGCGGCGGCCTGGGCCAAGGCCGGTTCCGCCGCCCCGTGATCGTGTTAGGCGCGGGCCTCGGAGCCGATGAGCGCCACGACAGCGAGGCCGACCAAGCCGGCCCGCAGCGCATCCTTGAACTTCATGTAGGTATCCTCCCCTGATCGAATGACGAGCCGGGGCGGCAATGCGCGCCGACCCTCGGGGAACCAGTGTAGTGGTTCCGGGGTCGGTTTCCGCAAGATTTTGCCGTCGTCGAGGGGGGGCGCTCAGGCCGCCTGCAGGATCGCTTCGAGACGTTTGGTCGCCGCTTCCTCGGTGATCTTCTCGACGGCCGCGAATTCGCGGCCTAGCCGGTTGAGCGCGGCCTGATAGATTTGGCGCTCGCTCAAGGACCCGTCGGGCGTGTGGGCATTGCGGTGCAGGTCCCGCACGACCTCGGCGACCTGGCGCGGGTCGCCCGAATTGATCTTGGCGTTGTATTCCTGGGCGCGGCGATGCCAAATGGTCCGCTTGCCCCGCGACAGGCTGGCCAGCGTCACGAGCGCGGTCTTCATCTCCTCGCGCGTGGACAGGCAGCGCAGACCCAGATTCTTGGCTTTGACAACCGGGACGCGCAGCGTCATGCGGTCCTTGTCGAACCGGACGACCAGCATATTGAGCCTCTCGCCGGCGATGGCCCGGGCCTCGATGCCGACGATCGTTCCCATCCCGTGGGCGGGATACACGACGTGGTCGCCGCGACGGAACAAGGCGTCGATGCTCCTGATCGAAATTTTGCTCATCCTTGGGTCCACTCCAGTCTTTCGACCGAATTGCGACAAGCCGGCCGCTTGGCGGGCGTCGCGTGCCGAACTCCCGCTTGGTGCGCTGTCTTGCCTTGAGGGCTGATCCCACGTGCCCGCTCTGCGAGGAGACGGGCGCAGCGACAAGTCGCATTTATCAAGGGTTAATACCACACCCCCGCCAAGATCGCAACGCAACAAAAAGTAACAGCAATTTCAATAGTTTACATTGCGACAAAAAGGGAACACGGATGCGCCGGCCGACCGCCGCGCTCAGGGACTCGCCGCGCCGCGCCGCTTGCGCGGCGCGCCATCGCCCGTCAAGGGCACGAAGGCAACCGGCAGCACGTCGCGCGTCGAAACGCGCCCCTCGCCGGTCTTTTCGACGAGGGTCAGCATCTGAGGTCCGCCGGCGACCCCGACCGGGATCACCATGCGCCCGCCCGGCTTCAATTGGCGGACCAGATGCCGAGGGATCTCGGGCGCGGCGGCGGTGACGATGACGGCGTCGAAGGGAGCGCGCTCCGGCCAGCCGAACTGGCCGTTGCCGGCCCTCACTTCGATATTTTTGTAACCCAGGCGGTCGAGACGCTGGCGCGCCGGGTCGGCGAGCGCCGGGATCGTTTCGATGGTGTAAACTTGGCTGACGAGCTCGGCGAGGATCGCCGCCTGGTATCCCGAGCCGGTCCCGATTTCGAGCACCGTGGCGCCGGCCTCGACATCGAGGAGCTCGGTCATGATCGCGACGATGAACGGCTGCGAGATCGTCTGCCCGTGGCCGATCGGCAACGGCTCGTCGAGGTCGGCGAACGGCGCCTCGCCCGCCGGCACGAAGGCCTCGCGCGGGACCTTGGCCAGCGCCTCGAGGAGGCGCTCTTTCAAGGCGCGGCGCCCCGTCCAGTCGGCGGTCTCCTCGACCTTGGCCTGGATGTCCCGGATCAGCGCTCGTCGGCGGTCGATGGTCATGGTGCGTTGCGGAGAAGATATATAGTGTCGGCGGAAGGCTCCGCCAGCGCGCATTTTCGGGGACGACCGGGGCCGGGGTCGACCCGCCTCAGGCAAGCGCAAGGCGGCGCGGGTCATATCCGATGGGGCCGCATCGGGCCGAGGAGCATGGCGATGAACCTGGCGCAGCACCTGGGGCGGGCGGCGCGCGTTCATGCCGACTGGCCGGCGCTGGGGCGCGGCCGCGCCGTCGTTCGCACCTTTGCGCACATGCAGGCGCGCGTGGCGCGGCTGGCGGGCGCGCTCAACCAGCGCCTCGAGCTCGAGCGAGGCGACCGCGTCGCGCTGGTCATGAAGAACGGCCCCGACTATGTCGAACTGCTCTATGCCTGCTGGCATGCCGGGCTGGCCGCGGTGCCGGTCAATGCCAAGCTGCATTTCCGCGAAATCGCCTACATCCTCGACCACAGTGGGGCCAGCGCCGCCTTCGTGACCCCCGAACTCGCCGAGACGACGGCGAGTGCGCGCCGCGAAGCCAATTCCACGGTCCGGATCGTCGACGTAGCCGGTCCCGACTACGCGGGCCTGCTGGCCGGCGAAGCCGCGGCGATGGTCGAGACGGCGCCCGACGATCTCGCCTGGCTGTTCTATACCAGCGGCACCACCGGCCGGCCCAAGGGCGCCATGCTCTCGCACCGCAACCTGTTCGCCATGGCGTTGAGCTATTTCATCGACATCGACCCAGCCGCGCCCGGCGGGTGCATCGTGCACGCGGCGCCGATGTCGCACGGGTCGGGCATCTACATCGTCCCGCACGTGGCGCAAGGCGGCTGCCAGGTCGTGCCGGAATCCGGCCAGTTCGATCCGCCCGAGATTTTCGACCTTCTGCGGTCCTGGAAGGAAGTCTCGATGTTCGCCGCGCCGACCATGGTGAAAAGGCTCGTCGATCACCCCGCGGCGCGCTCGGCCGACACCCGCAACCTCAGGGTCATCGTCTTCGGCGGCGCGCCGATGTACGTCGCCGATTTGAAGGCGACCATCGCCCGCTTCGGGCCGGTGCTCGCCCAGCTTTACGGCCAGGGCGAGTCGCCGATGACCATCACCGGCATGACCCGCGCGATGATCGCCGAGGCTCACGAGCTCAACGACGAGGCTAGGCTCGCTTCGGCGGGCGTGCCGCAATCGGTGGTCGAGGTGCGGGTCGCGGATGCCGAGGACCGTGCGCTGGTGGCGGGCGAGGCGGGCGAGATCCTGGTCCGCGGCGAGGCGGTAATGACCGGGTATTGGCGTAACCCGGAGGCGAGCGTGCGGGCGCTGGCCGGCGGCTGGTTGCACACCGGGGACATCGGCAGCTTCGACCAGGCCGGCTTCCTCACCTTGAAGGACCGCTCCAAGGACCTGATCATCTCGGGCGGGGCCAATATCTATCCGCGCGAGGTCGAGGAGGCGTTGATGCGGCACGAGGACGTGGCCGAGGCGTCGGTGATCGGCGCCCCCGATCCGCAGTGGGGCGAGAGCGTGGTCGCTTTCGTCGTCGCCCGCGAGGGCCGCCTTGTGGGCGCCGCCGAGCTCGACCGGCTGTGCCTCGACCATATCGCCCGCTTCAAGCGGCCCAAGCACTACCGCTTCGTCGACCGGCTGCCGAAGAACAACTACGGGAAGATCCTCAAGACCGAACTGCGCGAATGGCTCAAGCGCGAGGCCAACCACGACGCGCCAACCACAGGGGATGGTCATGGCAGGCCGCCTTCAAGGTAAGGTTGCGATCGTCACCGGCGCCGGGTCGTCGGGTCCCGGCTGGGGCAACGGAAAGGCGACGGCGGTGCTGTTCGCGCGCCAGGGCGCCAAGGTGTTCGGCGTCGATTTGCGACCGCAAGCCGCGGCCGAGACCAAGGCGATCATCGATGCCGAGGGCGGCGTCTCGACGATGCACGCCGCCGACGTGTCGCTGGGACCCGAGGTGAAGACGCTGGTCGAACGCTGCCTCGGCACCTACGGCCGCATCGACATCCTCCACAACAATGTCGGCATCGTCGAGCTCGGCGGCCCGGTCGAGACCTCGGAAGAGGACTGGGACCGCATCGCCCGCATCAACCTCAAAAGCATGTTCCTGACCTGCAAATACGTGCTGCCGCAGATGGTCCGGCAGTTCGAGGCCGAGGGCAAGGGCGGGGCGATCGTCAACATCGCCTCGATCTCGGGCGTCCGCTGGCTCGGCGTACCCTACATCGCGTATGCGACGACCAAGGGGGCCGTGATCCCCTTCACGCGCGCCGTCGCGCTGCAATACGCAAGGCAGGGCGTGCGCTGCAACTGCATCCTGCCTGGCCTCATGAACACGCCGATGATCGTCGAGCCCTTGAAGGGCGCCTATGGCGGGGGCGACGTCGAGAAGATGATCTCGGTGCGCGACGCCCAGTCCCCGACCGGCAAGATGGGCGATGCCTGGGACGTCGCCTACGCGGCGCTGTTCCTCGCCTCCGACGAGGCGAAATACATCACCGGCGTCGACCTCGCAGTCGACGGCGGCATCACGCTCAAATGCGCCTGATGCAGGGGCGGGTTTTAAGACCCGCCTGGGCGGGTTCGAAACTCGCCCCAACGGAACCCGACGCCAGCCGGGACGACGGTGCCGTCCTTGGGGTTGGTCCATCTCGTCCCCTCGATCCCGACTTCGGCGACGGCGCTTGTGCAAGCAAGACCGGCCAGCCCGACCGCGAGAAAGCGCGCGATCTTCGGCATGCGAATCTCCCGCCGGATATGTCGCCTGGGGCCAGCGTCCCCGGAGGGCGCCTGCGGTCGTCAACCGGAGGGCGCGGGCGGACGCCTTCCCATGAGCCGGAACGCGACCGGGGCGAACGTGGTCACCACCGCGATGCGAAGAACGTGGTGGGTGGCGACGAACGCGGCATCGACCGACAGCGCGAGGGCCACCAGGCTCATTTCGGCGAGCCCTCCGGGCGCGAAGGCGAGGATCAGGGCCGGCAGCGGTAGGCCTGTCCAGGCCGCCAACCCCAGCCCGAAAGCAAGGGTGAGCGCCAGCATCAACAGCGCGGTGGCGACGGCGTGCCGGACCGCCACGGCGATGCGCGCTACGGCCACGCCGATGAAGCGGCAGCCGATCGCGGTTCCGACCACGACCTGCGCGGCGGTGACCGCGAGGTCGGGCGGCTGCGAGCCGGTCATGCCGCCCAAATGCGCAAGCGCGCTCAAGACCATCGGGCCGACCATGAACGCCGCCGGCAGCCGCAGGCGCCGCGCCATGAGCGTGCCGGCCAGCGCGCACGCCGCCAGCACCAGCCAATCGGCGGGCGCCACGTCGGAAAGCGCGATCGGCGGCCGGGGCGCCGCCGTTGCGAAGGCGGGGTCGAACCGATACCAGACCGGGATGGTTGACACGACCAGGAGGATGCGCGAGGCATGGGTGAGCGAGATGATCCGCTCGTCGCCGCCCATCTGGCCGCCGATAATCGTCATCTCGCTCATGCCCCCGGGCGTCGAGCTGAAGAACGCCGTCGTCGGGTCGTACCCCGCCACTTTGCGGAAGTAGACGAGCGACGTCGCGGCGGCCAGCGCCATCCACACCGCGAGCGCGCCCAAGCTCAACGTCCACTGGCTCATGCGGGCGACGACCTCCGGCGTGAACGACCCGCCGAGCATGACAGCAAGCACGCTGACCATGACATTGCGCAAGCCGTGCGGCAGCCGGACCTCGAGCCCGCCGACCGCCGCCGCCGTGACCGCGGCCATGGCGCCGATCATCCATGCCAAGGGCAACCGGCCCTCGCGGGCGATGGCGCCGCCGATGGTGCCGATCGCGAGCGCGAACAGGATCGGCCGCGCGCGCGACCACGCCGCAAGAAGGAACGAAGTGGCCGTCCGCGCCGGGTCCGGCGGAGCGCCGTTGGTCATCGGCCTTCCCGCCCTTGGCTTTCAGATATAGCGGCCGAAGCGCACTGCGGTCTGGCCCTTGGCCAGCCGGAACGACGGCATGATCAGCACGCACTTGTCGTAGGGCGTGCACACCGGGACAGCGCCGTCGCGGCCGATCTCGGTGCCCTTGCGGGCGATCACTTCCAGGCCCTTGAAGGCGCGCGCGAACGTGAACCGGTCGGAATGGATGGTGACCGCCTCGGTGACCTCGATGAAGCGCTGTGGCGGCAGCTTGCGCGCGCTCACATGACGGGCGACGAAGGCAGGATCGATGGTCCCTAGATGCGCAAGGAAGCGCAGCATGGTTTCCATCGCCACCTTGGCGCTCGCGGCCTCCCAGTGCTGGCCGCATTCGGCCAGCAGGGCATTCTTGGGGCTGCCGGGGTCGCCGAAGCCGCCATAGTCGCGCATCCGCCGACCCGCTTGGTGGCCCGCGTCGCTGACCACGATCTGCGGCACCCCGATCTGGCGCGCGAACTTGCGGCCTTTCTCGAGCGGCCCGCACATCATCAGGGGCGCCGTCGATTGCTGCATGGAATGGATATCCAAGAGGAAATCGGCCGCATCGACCACCTGACGCAACTCGCGCGCGCGCCTCAGCTCGACGCTGCGTCGGGATCCGTCGAGCGTCTCGGGCGACCACAGGCGGTTGAAATCCTCGTCGACGAAGCGCGAGGCGGTGGGCCGGGCCGGATCGAAGCGCCGATAGGCGGCGACATTGCAGAAGGCGAGGGTGAGGCGCCCCGCCAGCGGCCGGACCCGCTCGCGCAACAGGAAGTCGAGCGCGATCGCGCCGCACAGCTCGTTGCCGTGGACGACGGCCGTCAGCAGGACGTGCGGGCCGGGCTGCGGGGCGACGAGGCTCGTCACGTAGTCGATTCCGGTATTGCCGGCCCGCCAGCGCCGGATGTCGGGCGGGGTCAGTTCGATCGGAGTTTGGGGTTCCTTCACGGGCGGGCTCCGGCGAGCGGGATCACAGCAAGTTCATGGCCTCGAGATCGGCGCCGAGGGCCACGGGCGAGCGGAACTGCAGGGCCTCGAGCCCGGCCGCCCGCGCCGCCTCGACGTTCTCCGGCTGGTCGTCGATGAACAGGCAGTCCGGCGCCCTCAAGGCGTGCGCCGCAAGCAGGTGCTCGAAGATACGGCGGTCGGGCTTGGCGATGCCGATCTCGCCGGACACCACGATGGCGCGGAAGCGGGCGAGGAAGGAAAACCGTCGCTTGGCCAGCGGGAAGGTCTCGGCGGAAAAGTTGGAGAGCGCATAGAGCGAGGTGCCACGGGTTTCGAGTTCCTCGAGGATCGCCACCGTGCCGTCGATGGCCCCCGCCATCATCTCGTCGAAGCGCCGGTAATAGGCGCCGATGAGCTCGGCCTGATCGGGGTGGCGAGCGATCAGCTCGGCCTCGGCCTCGGCGATCGGGCGTCCGCGGTCCTGGCGCTCGTTCCAGGCCTGGGTGCAGACGGTGGCGAGGAAGGCTTCCATCGCCGCCTCGTCGCCGGCGAACAGCCGGCGATAGAGGTGGCGCGGGTTCCAGTCGATGAGCACGCCGCCGAGATCGAAGACGACCGCGCGCGGCCGGCCTTGGGTCATGACCGGGCGCCCACCCATTCGACGAGACGGCGCATGAACCGCTCGCAGTCCGCCACCTGCGAGAGGGCCACGAATTCGTCGGGCTTGTGGGCCTGATCGATGCTGCCGGGTCCGCAAACGATGGTTGGCACCCCGGCTTCCTCGAACAGGCCGGCCTCGGTGCCGAAGGCGACCTTGCCGGCGATATTGCTGCCCGACGCCGCCTTGGCGATCCGCATGACCTCGGCGTTGTCGTCGCCGGCCAGGCCGGGGATGCTCGCCAGCTCCTCGAAAGCGATACCGGTGTCGGCGTGGACGCGGCGCATTTCGGGCACCAGCTCGGCCTCGGCGAAGGCCTTCACTTCGGCGAACAGGGCATTGGGATCGTCGAGCGGGATATAGCGGAACTCGAACTCGAAGGCGCAGTCCTTGGGCACGATGTTGAGCGCCGTGCCGCCCTGGATCGTGCCCGTATGCACGGTGGTGGTGGGGATGTCGAAATCGCGGTCGAACGGCCCCACGGTCCTCAAGCGGCGGCCCATGCGGTTGAGCTTGGCGACCAGCTCCGCCGCGTACTCGATGGCATTCACGCCCTTGGGGGCGAGCGAGGAATGGCATTCATAGCCGCGCAGGCGGGCGCGGAAGCTGACCTTGCCCTTATGCGCCCGGACCACCTTCATCAGGGTGGGCTCGCCGACGATGCAGGCGAACGGCTGCAGGTTGCGCCGGGCGAGGTCGGCGATCAGCCGCCGCACGCCCAGGCATCCCACCTCCTCGTCGTAGGACAGCGCATAGTGGATCGGGGTCGATAGGGGGCGCTCGATGAACTCCGGCGCCATGGCGAGCGCCACGGCGATGAAGCTCTTCATGTCGCTGGTGCCGCGGCCGTAGACCCGGCCCTCGCGTTCGCGCAAGACGAAGGGGTCGCTCGACCATTCCTGGCCGTCCACCGGCACGACGTCGGTGTGGCCGGAGAGCACGAGGCCGGGCCGGTCGGCGGGTCCGATGGTAGCGAACAGGTTGGCCTTGCGGCCGGACTCGTCGAACACCAGGCGGGATTCGACGCCGAGGCCGGCGAGGTAGTCGCGGACCCAATGGATGAGCGGCAGGTTCGACTCGCGGCTGGTGGTGTCAAAGGCGACCAGGCGCTTGATCATATCGACAGAGGCCGGGCTGGGGGACGGCATGGGGCTCGAAGGCATCTCGAAGTCGGCGTCGAGGCGGGTACTATGGCGGAGAAAGCAGGCGCCCGCCAGTCGGGTCGGCGGACGAATTGCCTTCTCCCAACGGGCGATGTCATTTGACATCGGGCGGCGAGCGCGAGCGAGCCGCGCGAGGCGCTGCCTCGCGAGGGGCATCGTTGAAACCGCGCGGCCGGCCGGTTCCGGACTCAGGTGTAGTTCCCGACCCGCCGGCCTCAGTTGGTCATTTAGACGGCTGCCAGGCGCGGGCCATGTCCTGCCCGCGGGCGATGTCGGACCGCGACATCTTGGGCGCCAGGTTATCGCGAACGCGGATGGCGCGGTCGCGAGCCTCCCCCGCACCGCTCGCGCCGGCCAGGCTGTACCACATGTAAGCCCGAACGTGGTCCCGCGGCACACCCCGGCCGCTTTCGTACATGAAGCCAAGATTGGTCTGAGCGCTGATGTTCCCCTGATCGGCCGCCAGGCGGTACCACTTGGCGGCCTCGGCGTCGTTCCGGGGCACGCCCCGGCCCCTGCCATACATGAGGCCGAGGTTGAACTGGGCGCGGGCGTCGCCCTGATCGGCCGCCAGGCGGTACCACGTCGCGGCCTCGGCGTCGTCTTCCACGACGCCCCGGCCCTTTTCGTACATGACGCCGAGGCTATTCTGCGCCGGGGCGACGCCCTGATCGGCTGCCAGGCGGTACCACTTCGCCGCCTCGGACTCATTCTGCGGCACGCTCCGGCCCTCCATATACATCCAGCCGAGAGTGCTCTGGGCCGTGGCGTCGCCGCGATCGGCGGCCAGCCTGTACCGATTCACGGCCTCGGCGTCGCCGCGCGGCATGCCCCGACCGGCCTGGGACACGGCGCCGAGATTGTCTTGGGCCGCAGCATGGCCCTGGTCGGCGGCCACTCGGGCTCGCTTCACGGCCTCGGCGTCATCGCGCGGCACGTCCCGGCCGGCTTGGGACATGGCGACGAGGTTGCTTTGGGCCGCGGCGTGGCCCTGATCGGCGGCCAGGCGAAACCACTTCAGCGCCACGGCATCGTCCCGCGCCACCCCCCGGCCGTCCTTGTACATGAGGCCAAGGTTGTACCGAGCCTCGCCGAGGCCCCGATCGGCCGCCAGCCTGTACCACTTCGCGGCCTCGGCGTCGTTGCGGGGTACGCCGCGGCCTTTTTCGTACATGAGGCCGAGGTTGAACTGGGCGGGAGCATCGCCCTCATCGGCGGCCACTCGGGCCCACTTCGCGGCCTCGGCGTCGTCGCGCGGCACGGCCCGACCGTCTTTGTACATGGCGACGAGGTTGTTCTGGGCCGTGGCG
>JBQTIU010000076.1:0-11376 GCA_052387815.1 Pseudomonadota bacterium | reverse complement strand
GCGGGCGAGGATATTGGGGCTAGGGGGGGCGCCTGATTGGTCGGCGCTGTGATCACTGTGATGGGCACCTGGCGTTGAATGCGGAGACGGGACGGAGGGACGCGGCGGGCGGTCCCCACTCGTGCCGGGTCGCATGGCGTTGTTCGAGAGACTGCTCGACGCGATCGACGGCCTGGCGAACGCGGTCGCGGTGGCGCTCACCGCGGCGATCATCTTCATCCTGCTCGCGCAGATCTTCTTCCGTTATGGCCTGAACATCTCGCTCGTGTGGTCGGAGGAGGTGGCGACCTGGTGCATGGTCTGGGTCGTCTACCTCGGCTCGATCTCTATCATGCGGCGCTGGGAACACGTCCACGTCCCGCTGTGCATCCGGTTTCTACCGCTCGCGCTGCGCCCTTGGGTCATCGTTTTCGCGAAGCTCGCCACCTGCGTGTGCGTGGCGATCGTCGCCGTTTACGGCGTGCAGAGTTTCTTGGGCCGGTTCCACATCGTCTCGCAGACGACGGGCATCTCCACCGGCTGGATCAAGCTCGCGGTGCCGGTCGGTGCCGCGCTCATGACGCTGATGGCGCTCGGCTGCGTCGCCGACGACCTCAAGCGCTGGATCGCGGGCGATGTCGCGCATTTCCGGCGCTACGGCGAGCTCGACTTCGGCGAGGCCGCCGAGCAGGCGCCGCTCAGGGCGCCAGGTAGCTGAGGCGGACCGCGGGGCCCCATGGACATCGTCGGCTGGTACCTGTTCCTGCCCTTCCTCGTCTTCCTCGTCCTCGGGATCCCCATCGCCTTCAGCCTGGCGCTGTCGTGCACGGTGTTCGTGCTGTTCTCCGGCACGCGCATCCCGGCGATCGTGCTGGCGACGGAGATGTACGGCGCCATCGACTCCTTCACCCTGCTGGCCCTGCCGACCTTCGTGCTGGCAGGAGAGCTGCTCAACCGCCTGAACCTCACCGAGCGGCTGATCCGGCTGGCGCAGCAGCTGGTCGGCTGGATACGCGGCGGGCTCGCCCACGTCACCGTGGTGGCGAGCATGTTCTTCGCCGGCATCAACGGCTCCGCGCTCGCCGACGCCGCGACCATCGGCCCGATCATGATCCCGAGCATGGTCAAGGAGGGCTACCCCCGCCCCTTCGCGGCGGCGGTCACGGCCTCGGCCGCCGTTCTCGGCGCCATCATTCCGCCCAGCATCCCGCTGGTGATCGTGGGCGGGCAGCTGCAGATCTCCATCGGCGGGCTGTTCCTGGGCGGCGTCGTGCCCGGCATCCTGATCGGCGTGTCGCTCATGGTGACGGCCTACATTTACGCGCGCGCCAAGGGCTTCGGCGCGATCCACCGCTTCGAAGGTCTCGTGCCGCTCGCCAAGACCTCCGCCGACGCGGCGCCGGCCCTCGCCATCCCCCTCCTGATCCTGGGCGGCCTTCTGTTCGGCGTGTTCTCGCCGACCGAGGCCGGGACGATCACCGTCCTCTACACGGTCGTCATCGGTCTCATGCTCTATCGCAACCTGAACTGGGACAAGCTCCGCGCCTCCCTCTCCGCCACCGCGGCGGTCACCGCGTCCGCCCTGATCATCGTCGCGGCCGCGGTCCTGTTCGGCCGCATCATGACCTTCCACCAGGTTCCCCAGGGCCTCCTGCGCTGGCTCACCGGCATGACCGACAGCCAGCTCATTCTGCTGCTCCTTATCGTGCTGCTGTTCGTGATCGTCGGCATGTTCATGGACGCGGTCGCGAACATGGTGATCCTGGGACCCTTGCTCTATCCGATCTGCGTTGAGGCGCTGGGCATGCACCCGATCCAGTACGGCCTGTTCCTGATGATCGGGCTGCTGCTCGGCGTCCTCACCCCGCCGGTGGGGCTGGTGCTGTTCATCGTCTCGCCGATCGCGCGCGTCTCGCTCGAGCGCGTCTCACTCGCCGTGGTGCCGTTCCTGATCGTGGAGCTGGGCGTGCTGATGTTGGTCGCGCTGGTTCCCGACCTCACCCTGGCGCTGCCGCGCGTGGCGGGATTGGTGCGCTGATGGGACCGGATCGATGGCCGAGCCGCGCGGGAACCCGTCCGCCGAGGCGATAGGCCTCGCGGCGCTCGAGGCGCGCGTGCGCCGCGACCTCGAGATCCTCGACTACCCGAAGGCCGAGTGGGTGCCGCCGACGCCCCATTCCTCCGGGGCACACGTCTACGACGTCGCCATCGTCGGCGCGGGTCAGTCCGGCCTCGCCATCGCCTTCGCGTTGCGCCGGGAGAAGATCGGCAATGTGCTGGTGGTCGACCGCGCCCCGGCCGGGCGCGAGGGGCCGTGGGTCACGTTCGCGCGCATGCGAGCGTTGCGCACGCCGAAGTATCTCACCGGCCCCGACCTCGGCATTCCCAGCCTGACCTTCCGGAGCTGGTACGAGGCGCAGCCGCACTTGCCGCCATGGGACGGGGTCGTGCGCATCCCGCGCGCGGCATGGATGGATTACCTCCGCTGGTATCGTCGCCTGCTTGACCTGCCGGTCGACAACGAGGTCGAGGTCCGCTCCGTGATCCCCGAGGTTCCCGGCGTGCTGCGGCTCGCGGTCCGTCGCGCCGGGCGCGAGCAGGCGATCCTCGCGCGCAAGGTCGTGTTCGCCAACGGCATGGACGGAGGCGGGGAGTGGTTCGTCCCGCCGGAGATCGCCGCCCTGCCGCGCCGCCTCTACGCCCACTCGGCCGAGGACATCGACTTCGTGGCACTCGCCGGCAAGAGGATCGGCGTCTTGGGCATCGGCGCATCGGCCCCCGACAACGCGGCGGTCGCGCTCGAGCACGGCGCGGCGCGCGTCGACGTGTTCTGCCGCCGCAGCGAGGTGCCGAAGAGCGAGATGCGCGGCTGGATCGAGAACAACGGCTTCCTGCGCCATTTCTTCGAGCTCGACGACGACCGGCGCTGGCGCATCATGCGCCGGTTCTGGGAGACCGGCGCGCCCGCCCCGCCGTGGAGCCTCGAGCGCGCCGCCTCGCACCCCGGGTTCCATCTCCACGTCGCGACGCCTTGGCTCGGCGTCGCGGCCGAAGGCGAGGAGGTCGTCGTCGGCACGCCGCAGGCCACGCACCGGTTCGACTTCGTCATCGTCGCGACCGGTCTCGTGGTCGATCTCAGCCGGCGGCTGGAGTTCGCGGCGATCGCAGGCGAGGTGGCGACCTGGGGCGACCGCTATACGCCGCCCAGCGGGGAGGAATGCGAACCGCTGGCCGCGTGCCCCTATCTCGGGCCCGCCTACGAGTTGACCGCCCGGCGCCCGGGCGAGGCACCCTACTTGCGCGACGTCCATCTGTTCAACTGGGGCGCAACGCCGAGTTGCGGGATCAGCGCGTCGTCGATCACCGGCATGAAGTTCGGCGTGCCGCGGCTGGTGACGGGCATCACGCGGGACTTCTACTTCGCCGCCGCGGACGCGCACGCGGCTTCGTTCAAGCGCGGCGAATCGCGCTTGGAATGACGGGTCGGAAGGAAACGACGATGAAACAATTGATGGTCTTCGCCGAGCCGCACGAACTGCCGGGCAGCTGAACCCTCGCGCTCACCGCTCCTTGGAGGACGACCATGGATGACACCACAAGACGCATCGTGCGCTTCGCGCGCGCGATCGAATACCGCCATCTGCCGGTCGCGGCGATCCGCGCCGCCAAGGCGCGCGTGCTCGACTCGCTCGGCGTCGGCCTCGCCGCGTATATGGCGCCGCCCGTGCGCATCGCGCGGCGCGTGGCGCCCGCCGTCGCCGATCCGGCATGGAGCGCTCGCATCTGGGGCAGCGGCGCGCGCACGAGCCCGGATATGGCGGCCTTCGTCAACGGCACGATGGTGCGCTACCTCGACCTCAACGACGCCTACCGCACTCTCGATGCCTCGCATCCGTCCGACAACCTGCCCGGTCTCCTGGCGGTGGTCGAGGCGCTGGGGCTGTCGGGCCGCGACTTCATCCTGGCGCTCGTCATCTCCTACGAGATCCAATGCCGCTTCACCGACACGGTGCCATTCAACGACGCCGGCTGGGACCAGCCGCTCGTCGGCGCGATGGCCTGCGCGCTCGCGGCCGGGCGCGTCATGGGCCTCGACGAAGAGCGCATGGGGCACGCGCTGTCGCTCGCCGTGATCCCGCATCTCCCGACCTATCAGACTCGCGCGGGCGAACTCTCGATGTGGAAGGGCTGCGCCGGTCCCAACGGCGCCCGGCACGGCGTCTTCGCGGCGACGCTCGCCAAGGAGGGCATGACCGGCCCCACCAACGCGTTCGAGGGCGTCTTCGGCATCTGGAAGCAGACGCTGGGCCAACCGGCCGAGTTCGCGTTGCCGGAGCCCGGATCGGGCCCGACCCTGGGCATCGTTCAAACCAATATCAAGAAGTATCCGGTGCGCGATTCCTGCCAGCTTCCCATCGACACGGCGCTCGAGCTGCGCGCCAGGATCGAACCATCGCGGATCGCGAAGCTCCACGTCGAGACCTACAAATCCGCCTATGCCGGCGCCGTGGCGGATGCCGAGCTGTGGCGCCCGCAAACGCGCGAGACCGCGGACCACTCGATGCCCTTCTCGATCGCCGCCGCCCTTGCCGACGGCGAGGTGAGCGCGGACAGTTTCGAGCTGGCGCGCTTCCGGGACGCGGACGTGCTGCGCCTCATCGGCGCGATGACCGTCGACATCAATCCCGAGTTCTCGAAAGCGACCCCCGGCGTGCGCAACTGCCGCATCACGGCGTCGGCCGCCGACGGCGCGCATGTTGCCGCGCATCGGCAGCTCACGGCAGCGGAGATCGAGCGCGGTACACCCGACGACGCCCTGGAGGCGAAGTTCCACCGTCTGACCCGTCCGTTCCTACCGGAGGATGTGCGGCGGGAGATGATCGAGCGCGTCTCGCGCCTCGACCAGCTGGCGCGCGTCGACGGCATCGTGGACCTGACCGTGTTCTAGCACCGACAATCGCCGCTCTTGAAGACCTCATCGCGGCGCGCTTTTTCGCGAAGATGGTACCGGCAAGGGGAGGACAAGGACAATGGAACGCGATCTCGCGGGAGACGCGAAACGGCTGGTCGACACCGTGGCGGCGGGCGGCGTCGTGGTCTTCCCGGTGGACGTCGGTTACGCCATTGTCGGCAACCACGAAGCCGCGATCGCGCGCATTTTCGCCGCCAAGGCGCGCAGCTTCGACAAGCCGTGCGGCATGTTCACGAGCTGGCGGATGTTCCTCGACATCGCGACCGTGGGCGAGCGCGAGCGCGACATGGTGGCGGCGGTCATCCACCGCTATGGCCTGCCGCTGTCGGTGGTCGTGCCCTACAAGGCCGACCACCGCTTCTTCGCCACGCTGACGCCGCTCACGCGCGAGCGCTCTTCGCGCGGCGGGACGATCGACATGCTGTTGAATGCCGGCGCGCTGCACGACGCCGCGGCGGCGGAGAGCTACGCGCGCGGCATCCCTGTCCTCGGCTCGTCCGCCAACTTGTCGCTCACCGGCAGCAAGTACCTTCTCGCCGATGTCGAAGAGCGGGTGCGCGAGGCCGCCGACCTGGTCATCGACTACGGGCCGACCAAGTACAGCCATCCCGACGGCATGGGCAGCACGATCGTCGAGCTGCCCTCGTGCCGGCCGCTGCGCAAGGGGATCAAGTACGAGGAGATCTGCGACATCCTCGCCACCCGCTTCGGCGTCGATCCCCGCAAGCTCGGCTGATCGCGCCGCCCCGTCCGGGCCGGTCACAGCGCCAGCCGGTCGACCAGCGCGGCGACGTTCGGGACCTTCTCCAGGTTCCACAGCAGGTCGAGGAGCGCGCGGCGGTAGGGCCCCGTCAAGACGTCGCGCGTCAGCTTCGCGACCTTGTCCTCGAGCTCCTCGTCGCTCATGCCGCGCGCGATGTCGGCCGCCGTCCACTTGAGGTGCGCGACGTGCTCCCGCCCGTCGCGCCCAGTACCCACGATGCGGCAATTGCGCATCCCGGGCGCCTGTTGGGTGAACTCGTCCGCCACCTCGATCTTCGTGCGCTGAATGAGGTCGAGCACATCCGGAGCCTTGAACCGCTCGCCGCTGAACGTATCGGGCGCGATCGAGCCATCGATCAGCATGACCGCGACCGTGACCGGCATCGAGTGGTCGGCGGTCTCGCGCGTCTTCGGTGCCCACAGTTCCGGGTCCTCCGCCGCGCCCTGGTAGGCGGAGCGGTAGGTGTCGATGCGGAGCGTCGCGATGTCGGACGCGGCGATCTTGGTCCGCAGATGTCGCGCGGCATCGGCCGGCAGCTGGCAGGAGTCGCGTACCGGATATTTCTTCAGATTGGTCTGGGTGATGCCGAAGGCGAGGCCGTTCGTTGGCGTGGCGAAGGGCTTGATCTCGTAAGGCTTGCCCATGGTCTGCTGCCACAGGCCGAAGACGCCGTCGAAGGCCTCGAAGGGCCCCGTCATGCCTTGTCCCGCGAGCAAAGCGGCGAACACCGCCTGGCGCGCCCCGTTGGCGGCGGCGCAGCCCTTCCACATCGACAGCTCGCCCGCGCGGGTCTGGTAGGTGCACAAGTTGGGGATGATGGCGAGCGCGAGCGCGTGACCCAGCTGCTCGCGCTCCAGGCCCAGCAGGCGGCCGGCCGCCAGCGCGCCGGCCATCACGCCCGGCACCGGCTGGTCCCAGCCGGCGTCATTGAACGGCACGCTGTCAACGAAACGGCACTGGATCTCGTAGGAGATGACGAGCGCTTCGAGGAAGGCCCTGCCGCCGGCACCCACCGTCTCCGCCACCGCGAGAATGCCGCCCAAATTGTCCGACGGGTGCGACCCGTCGAGCGTGCGGTGCGTGTCGTTGATGTCGAGGTAGCGCAGCATCACGCCGTTGGCGAAGGCGGCGAGGTCCGGCGTGGTGCGGACGAGGCTGCCCCACACGCGCGCGCCGGAATGCCCGCGGACCGGCAGCGCCAGCCGGCGCGCCATCTGCGCGGGCGGCGCGGTGTAGGCGGCGAGCGCGCCCGCGAGCGTGTCGATCACGCGGCGCTTGGCGTGGTGCACCACCTCCGCGGGCAGGTCCTCGAAACGCAGCGATGCGGCGTAATCGACCATCAGCTGTTCGGTCGCTCCCATGCGTGTTCCCCTCGGCGTTGCCGGGATCCGGGTCAGGCGGCCGGCTTGGGCGCCAGTTCGATCCCGAACTGGCGTTCGAGCACGTCGGCGATCAGCTCGAAGCAGGAGCCATGGCGCACCACCGTCATGGTCTCGATGTCCAGGAGCGTCGACGACGCCTTGTAGAGGTGGTACTTGCGCAGGCCGTAGTCGATGCAGATGTCGGCGATGGTGCGGATCTCCGGCTCGATGTCCTCGACGCGGAACTTGGTACCCTGCATCGTCCGGTTGGCCGAGGACCCGAACAGCGGGTGGCGCTCCGCGTAGCTCAGCCGGCAGATCGCGGCATGGAACGGGCCGGCGTTGAGCAGCATGCACACCGTGCCTTCCCGGGTGCTGCCGCGGATCACGTCGGCGTCGAGCTTGCGCAAGAGCGGATGGTCCATCCGCGCCGGCGCGATCAGGCCGAGCGGCAAGTCGTGGTCGCCGACGATCGCGCGCACGATGTCCCGCTGGCGCGGGGTGAGGACGTGCACCTCGCGCTGGATGTCGGTGTCGGCGAGCATTGCGTTGAGCTTGGAGGCGGCGCGCTTCTTCGCCTCGAAGATGGTCTTGAGCGCGGCGGTCGAGCCGCCGATGATCGAATATCCCACATCGTTGGGCAGGATGGCGATCCCCCCGGCCTTCAGGACGTCGAAGGCGCGGCGCGCGTCCGCCTCGATCGCGAGCGTGCCCATGATATTCACCCGTTCGAGGGCCGGAATCTCTCGAGGTATCGCTGCGCTATGTACCGACACCCGCCGCGCCGTTGCCAAGGCAAATCCGACCGGCGGGCGTTAGGGTCCGACCCTGCAAGGCAGCCGGCGAAGCGCGCCGGCATGATCGGCGCCTCGGTCCTCTTGCTGGTCGCGGCCGAGGCCTTGCGCCGCCCCGGCGACGCGCCTCGGCGCGCGCGCCCCCGGCAGACCGCTGGCCACCGAGGCGAGGAACGCACCTCCGCCCGCCATCCCGGTCCGCCTGGAAATACCCGCCATGGCTCTGCCACGCCTCGCGCCGGCGGCCTCATGCCTCGCCGGGCGACTGTTTCTAGCCCTTAAAGGCCGCCGGCGGAAGGACGATCGCAATCGAATCGGTTCGAGGCCGCGGCCCGCTTCGCCTCACCGGGTCCCGATCATCTGCCGGGGCAGGAAGGTGGCGATGTCGGGGAAGGCGGTGAGGAGCGCGGTGGCGATGATCATGAGCAGGAAGAACGGCAGGGCCACGCGCGCGATATAGGTGATCTGGTGGCCGGTCATGCCTTGGAGCACGAACAGGTTGAAGCCGACCGGCGGGGTGATCTGGGCCATCTCCACCACCAGCACGATGAAGATGCCGAACCAGACCAGGTCGAACCCGGCCCGCTCGATGGTCGGCAGCACCACCGCCATGGTCAGGACCACCATCGAGATGCCGTCCAGGAAGCAGCCGAGGATGATGTAGAAGACGGTCAGCGCGACGATCAGCATGGTGGGCGACAGGTCGAGGCTGTCGATCCACTCGGCGAGCGCCCGCGGCAGGCCGGTGAACCCCATGGCGAGCGAAAGGAACGCGGCCCCGGCCAGGATCAGCGCGATCATGCACGACAGGCGCACGGCGCCCATCAGCCCTTGCGCGAACGTGTCCCAGGTGAGCGAGCCCTCGACCAGGGACAGGAGGAGCGCGCCGGCCACGCCCATGGCCGCCGCCTCGGTGGCGGTGGCGAGCCCGGCATAGATCGAGCCCAACACCAAGAGGATCAGGAACACCGCCGGGAGGAGATGGCGGGCCGCGTAGAGCCGCTGGCGGACGGTCATGGCGATGTCGGAGGCGGGGATTCGGCGCCGGTTCAACAGCGACCACACGAGCACGTAGCCCATGAACAGCCCGGCGAGCATCAGCCCCGGCAACACGCCGGCGATGAACAGCTGGGCGATCGACACGTTGGCCGCCACGCCGTAGACGATCATGATGAGCGAGGGCGGGATGAGGAGGCCGAGCGTGCCCGATCCGGCGAGCGAGCCGACGATCATCTCCTCGGGATAGCCGCGCTTGCGCAGCTCCGGGATGGTGATCTTGCCGATGGTGGCGCAGGTCGCCGCCGAGGAGCCGGAGATGGCGGCGAAGATCGTGCAGCCGACGATGTTGGTGTGCACGAGCCGCCCCGGCAGCCCGGACAACAACGGCGCCAAGCCGCGGAACATGTCCTCGGACAGGCGCGAGCGGAACAGGATCTCGCCCATCCAGATGAACATCGGCAGCGCGGTCAGCGTCCAGCTCGAGCTCGCGCCCCAGATCGTGGTCACCATGGCATCGCCGACCGGGCGGCTGGTGAACAGCTCCATCGCCACCCACCCGACTCCGAGCAGCGCCAGCCCGATCCACACCCCCGAGCCGAGGATGACGAGGAGGACGACGATCAGGAATCCGGCCAGCAGGAGCTGTTCCACGGGGCCTTTATTCGATGTGCGCCGGCGCGGCGCCGGGCGCCGCCGCGGCCGGCTCGCGCCCGCGGATCACCTGGACGAGCTCGTCGATGAAGGCGAGAACCAGGATGCTCACGCCCACCGCCATGACGAGCTGCGGAATCCAGAGCGGCGTGCGGTCTTGCGCCGAGGACACGTCGGTGAAGGTCCAGGACCACCACACCATCTTCCAGCTGTAATAGGCGAAATTGCCGGATAGGAAGACCGCGACCGCAAGGCACCACAGCTCGAGCCAGCGCCGGGGTCGGCCGGTGAGGCGCTGGACGATCAGGGTCACGCGGATATGCTCGCCGCGCTTGAGCGTATGGGCGAGCGCGAAGAACGAGGCCCCGGCCATGCAATAGCCGGCATAGGCGTCGGTGCCGCGGATGTAAAAGGCGACGATCCCGCCCAGGACCTGGACCAGGATATTGAGCAGGATGAGGACCAGGAAGGCGCCGGCGATCCAGGCGCAGGCGTCGTAGAGCGCGTCGAGGGCGCGGCGCATCCGGAGTCGGCCGGGCAGGACCGGGGCCGCAAGGCCCCGGTCCGGTGCTCGGCTCAGGCGCGGGCGAGGTCGGCGGTCACGACCTGGCGCCGCGCCGGAAGGCTTCGACCACCGCCTGGCCGTCGGCGCCTGCGCGCTTCAGCCAGTCCCCCATCAGCTCTTCGCCGAAGCGCTTGAAGCCGGCCTTGAGCGTGTCCGAGGGCGGCCCCACGGTCATGCCGTTCTTGCGGAACTCGTCGAAATAGAACGTCGCAAGCCGCTCGCTTTCGGCCCAGCCGCGCGCCTCGGCGACGCCGGCCGCGCTCACCATGGCGTTGCGGGTCGCCTGGTCGAGGCCGCCCCAGGCGGGTTCGTTGACGATGATCATGTTCTTCGGCAGCCAGGCCTGGACGTCGTAGAAGTACTTGACGTGCTCCCACAGCTTGGTGTCGTAGCCGGTCGAACCCGAGGAGATCATCGAGTTGACGCGGCCGGTGGCGAAGGCCTGCCCGAGCTCGGCGGCTTGCACGGTCGTCACCTGCATGCCGGCGAGCTCGCCGAGCCGCCCGGCCGAGGCGCCGTAGGAGCGGAACTTGAGCCCCTTCAAGTCCTCGACCGTGCTCAAGGGCTTGGGCGAATAGAAGCCCTGCGGCGGCCAGGGGACCCAATACAGTAGCCGCATGCCCTGGGCCTGGAGGCGCTTTTCGATATGCGGCTTGGAGGCATCCGCGAGGCGGCGCGCCTCGGCATGGCTGGTCGCCAGGAAGGGGACGTTGTCGACGCCGAACAGCGCGTCCTCGTTCTCGAGGATGACCATCAACAGCTCGCCGATCTGCGCCTGGCCGGTCTGCACCGCCCGCTTGATCTCCGGCACCTTGAACAGCGAGGCGCCGGGATGGACGGTGATGTCCAGCTTGCCGCCGGTGGCGTCCTTGACGTTCTTGGCGAAGGCGACGAGGGTCTGGGAATGGAAGTTGCCCGCCGGATAGCCGGCCGGCAGGTCCCACTTGGTTTGCGCGGCAACGGGTCCGGACCCGAGCCCCAGCGCAAGGGCGAGAGCCCATGAAAGGAATTTGAGCATGGCAAACTCCGTCTGATTGGCGGGGAGCGACCTCGAAGCATGCCGGCGATCGGCCGGATTGGCGGTCATGCTGGCGAAGCGACGGCCAAAGGTCAAGAATCTTGGGGCCGGCTCCCTCGACTCCCGCCTCCCCGCCGCGCTCAGCCTGGGCCGAGCGATCTTGCGCACCGGAAGCCGATGTTATGGTGACCGCGCTCGGGGCTGCGCGAGGTGCCGCGGCCGCGCCACGCCGAGCTGAGATCGCCCGCGCCCGAGTCGTGCGCTCCGCCCCGGG
>JBQTIU010000075.1:0-15187 GCA_052387815.1 Pseudomonadota bacterium | reverse complement strand
ACTACAAACTCCCCGACTCTGCCCTTTGGGGGCAAACCCCCGGGCGTTTGGCGGGGGCGGGCGAGTCCGGGCGGGGCTACTTTTACGCCTTCGCGGGCGCGGCGGGGGGCCACCCGGGCGCGCCGCTCGACCCCCTCATCATGGAAGAGGGCGGCGGCTGGGACATGGACGCCGCCGCCATCCTCAGGGTCACCCGCAATCTCGATGCCGCGCAGCGGCTGGCGGACTGGTCGGCGAGCCAAAAGGCCAACGAGCTCTACGGCCGCTCGCTGGCACTGGTGGCGCGCAAGGGCGTGTCCTCGGCCATTCCGTTCTATCCCGAGGGGGTCGAGAATTCGATGATCCGCAACGATCTCGCCTGGGCCGCCGCCAACCGCGCCCGCATCCTCGCCGAATGGCAGCGGCGCTACGACGGCAAGTCGGAGCGCAAATAGCGAGGGGCGGGACGACCAGCGCGCCACCAGCGCCGCCGCGCCTCGCTCGCCCGCACGGCCCGCGGACTGCAACCGTCTCGAATGTCCTCAACCTGGACACGGTCTTGAAGCGGGGGGGACGGGTTCATATACTGCGGCCGGATTTCAACAAGCTGCGCCTTGCGAACGGGTCCATGTCGTTGCCGTTGCCGCCGCCGGGCTATCGGCCATCGGCCGAAGAATCGTTCATGAATCCGATGATGCAGGCCTATTTCCGCCACAGGCTCGAGCGCTGGCGGGCCGACCTCATCCGCGAATCGACGGTAACGCTGCAACACCTCCAGGAGGGCGCCGGTCGGGAACCGGACCTCGCCGATCGCGCGTCGATCGAGACCGAGCAGGCCCTCGTGCTGCGCACCCGCGATCGCGGACGCAAGCTGATCGCCAAGATCGACGCGGCGCTGCGCCGCATCGCCGAGGGCTCGTATGGCTTTTGCGAGGAAACCGGCGAGCCGATAAGCATCAAGCGCCTCGAGGCGCGGCCGATCGCCACCTTGAGTCTCGAAGCCCAGGAGCGCCACGAACGCCGGGAGCGGACCTACAGCGAGGAGTAGGGCGCCCCGCCCCCTTGCCGGCGTGCCCCCTAAGGGCGGGTCTTAAGACCCGCCCCTACAGCGATCCATGCAATATCGGTCGCCTAGGCGGGGGGGGCAATGCCCCGCGGGTTTCAAACCGGCCCGCGGGCCGGTCGTCAGACCCGCCCGCTCAGAACGGCCAGATGATGTCGTAGATCTGCTGGCCCCAGCGCGGCTGCTGGACGTCGCTCACCTGACCGCGACCGCCATAGGAGATGCGCGCCTCGGCGACGCGGTCGTAGGGGATCTGGTTGTCGGAGCGGATATCCTGGGGCCGGATCACGCCGGCGATCTCCAGGACGCGGACCTCGAAATTGACTCGCACTTCCTGACTGCCCTGGACGACCAGGTTGCCGTTGGGGAGCACCTGGGTGACTACGGCCGCGATCCGCAAGGTGATGGTCTCGGTACGGTTGATCGTCCCCCGGCCGTCGCTCGAGGCGGTGCTGCCGAGATTGATCAGGTTGGCGGGGTCGAGGCCGGTCGCGCCCCGCGACCCCTTGTTGGCTCCCGGCAAGTGTTCCCACAGCCGCTGCTCATAGCCGAGCAGGTTGGTGGTATTGGCCCGTTCGGAGTTGGTCCGCGCCCGCACCGACTGGTTCGACAGCGTCGCGGTGTCGGCGATATTGATGGTGACGGTCAGGATATCGCCTGCTTGGCTCGCCCGCTGGTCCTTGAAGAAGGCGCGGGCGCCCTGGCGCCACAGCGAATTCGCCTGCCGGTCGTTGACCGCGGGCGGAGGCATCGGGAAGGCGACTTGCGGCCGGGCGTCGGCCGGGTTCTCGATTTCGGCGAGCGACGGCCGCTTGCCGACCTCGGACAGCCGGGTCATGGTGTTGCAGGCCCCGAGGCCGATCGCCATGACGACGACAGGGCAGAAGCGGACGACGAAAGAAAAGCCGCGCATGCGGATGTCAGTTCACAAGGGGGCGGTTCGAGGTCGGCACCGAGACCTGGCCGGGCCCGGCGACCACCGCCTCGATGGTTTTCTTGCTCTGCTTGCTGACGACACGGATGGTATCTCCCTTGGCCCCGTCCTCGACCGCCTGGCCCTGCGTGGTGAGCGACATGTTGCCGCTCTCGAGCACGATGGTTACGGTGCTGTTCTTGGCAACAACGATCGGAGGCCGCGTGTCATTCTCGCGCACCGGCTCGCCGGCGCGCAGGCGCTGGCGCGGCGTCGTCCCGACCAGGCGGGCCGGGTCGGTGAGGATGTCGCGGCGGGCCTGATCCTCGCGCATGTCGATCCACTGGATGTCCTCGCGACGGATCACCTCGCCGGGACCCACGGTGCGGCGCAGCACGGGAACCGGCAGGGTGTGGAAGACCCGGCCCGAAATCGCGACGCGCTGGGCCGACGGGTGGTTGCCGCCAGCCACGAGCAGCGCCGCAAACCGTCCGCTCGCCGGATCGAGGGC
Organism: Pseudomonadota bacterium; assembly: GCA_052387815.1. Lineage (GTDB taxonomy): Bacteria > Pseudomonadota > Alphaproteobacteria > CACIAM-22H2 > CACIAM-22H2 > JBQTIU01. The sequence goes on along the minus strand of JBQTIU010000075.1, from coordinate 12,721 downwards.
GAGGTTGCGCAGCTCGATGGACGGCGGGGCGTCGAGCGCTACCGCGATTTCCATGTCGCGACCGGCCAGCTCGATCTGGGCGCCGCGCCGCTTCCCCGCCTCGCCCAAGGCCGCCCGCAGCGACGCCAGGATCTCGGCCGTCCCGATGGTCCGGCCGCCGCGCTCGACCACGACGCGATCGAAGCGGCTCTGCGGCTGCCAGGCGACCCGGTGGGTCCGCGCGATGTCGAGGAGCCGATCGATCTCGTAGGCCTCGCGCCGCCCCGGGGCGGGGGCCCGCGCCACCGCCACGTGGCCGCGTGGGCCAGGATCGTCGAACAGATCGCCGAGGCGCACGATGTCGGCGTCGACGACGACGTTGCCGCGCAGGCTCGCCGCCGCCCCCGGCCCGGCGCTGGCCAAGGCGATGACGAGGCACAGAGTCGAAGCCGCCCTCATCGCCCGCCTCCTAACGCAACTGGTTGAGCGTGTTGAGCATGTCGTCCGAGGCCTGGATGACCTTGGAGTTCATTTCATACGCTCGCTGGGCGGTGATCAAGTTGGTGATTTCGGACACCGTGTTGACGTTGGACGTCTCGATGAAGCCCTGGAGGATCGTGCCGAAGCCGTTCTTGCCCGCCGTCCCGGAGACGGCGTCGCCCGAGGCCTTGGTCTCCATGTAGTTGTTGTCGCCCAGCGCTTGCAGGCCGGCATCGTTGGCGAAGATCGCGAGCTCGAACTGGCCGACCTTGGCGACGGCGGTTTGGCTCGCCTCCTTGACCAGGATCTCCCCGTTGGCGTTGATGGTCACGTCGACCGCCGTTTTGGGGATCGTGCCGCCGCCCTTGACCGCGTAGCCGTCGGAGGTGACGATCTTGCCCTCGGCGCTCAATTGGAACGACCCGGCGCGCGTATAGCCGGTCTCGCCCGAGGGCATCTCGATTTGGAAGTAGCCCCTGCCTTGGAGCGAGAGGTCGAGGGCGTTGCCGGTGGTCTGGAGGTTGCCCTGCTCGGTGATGCGATAGACCGCGGTGGTCTTGACGCCGAGGCCCAACTGCACGCCCGCGGGCACCACGGTGCCGCCGTCGGACGAGTTCGCCCCGACGCGCCGCTGGCTCTGGTACAGGAGGTCCTGGAATTCGGCCCGCTGGCGCTTGAAGGCCGTGGTGTTCATGTTGGCGATGTTGTTGGAGATGGTCTCGACGTTGAGCTGCTGGGCCAGCATGCCCGTCGCCGCGATGGATAGCGATCTCATGGTGTGAAATCCCTTGTGACTGGCGCGCGCATCAATTGACGCGCGCGAGCTTTTCGATGGCTTTGCGCTCCCGCTCGTGATCGGTGTCGACCATGCGCTGCGCCGACTGGTAGCGGCGCGTCACCTCGATCATGGCGGTGATCTCGAGGATCGGCTGGACGTTCGAGTCCTCGATCATGCCCTGATGGATTTCGGTCTTGGGACTCGCCGGCAAGGCCGGCGCGTCGGCGGCGTAGAGCCCGCCGGCCTGCCGCTTGAGGGCCGAAACGTCGCCGAATTGCACCAGGCCGATAGCCCCGAGCTCGCCGTCCGGGGTGGCGACCGCACCGTCGCGGGTCACCTCGATGCGCGCCTCGCCAGTCGGCAGGACGATCGGTCGCTCGCCCTTGCCGAGCAGCAGGTGGCCGTCGGAGGTGACGAGGCGCCGCTGGTCGTCGGGACGGAAGCGGCCGTTGCGCGTGTAGCGGACGCCGTCCGGCGTTTCGAGCGCGAAAAAGCCGGGACCGTGGATCGCGAAATCGAAGCTGTTGCCGGTCCGCGTCAGCGCTCCGTCGCGGTGATCGCGCCTGACCGCCACCTCCTTGACGAACGACGCCCGGGCGCCCGGGCCGCCGACGCCGCGGCTGGTCGAGCGCGGATCGACGTATTCGGCGAACAAGGCGCGTTCGGCCTTGAAGGCGGGCGTGGAAACGTTGGCGAGGTTGTGGGCGATGACCTCCAACTGCCGGCGGAGCGCCGTCTGCTGCGAGAGCGCGACGAAGGAAGGGTTCTCCATGGCGGGGCTCGCCGTCTCATTCCGTCTTGAGGGTGGGGCGGTCTTGAGGGTGAGGCGGTCTTGAGGGTGGGGACAGGGGTGCTGGCGGCGACCGATGCATGCCGCGTGCCAATCCGGTTGACGCGATATTTCAAGCGGTTGGGGCTTTCCTTGCACCGGGCGCGCCGGCGCTGGAGGGCGGGTCGGGAACATTCTGCCGAGCCGGTTTTGCCGACCTCAACCGCTTGTTAACCAGTCGTGGCCGAAACTCGCCGCAATCGAGGAACGGCAAATCTCGTTCGGCACGGATCCGCCCCATGAAGCATGCCCAAGACAGCAAGGATGGCAAAGAGAAAGAGGGGGCCGGGGCGGCTTTGCCTAGCGAGGAGACGGCGGGCGACGCCCCGGCCGAAGCGCCGAAGCGCCGGCGCCTATCGGGAAAGAGGCTTGTCCTGTTCATCATTCTGCCGCTCGTCCTCCTGTTGGGCGGCGGGGTCGGCGCGCATGTCTCTGGGCTCGCCAAATCCATCCTGGGTTATGGCGAAGACAAGGCCCGGACGCCGGCTCACCAAGCCGTGTTCTACAATCTGCCCGAGTTCCTGGTGAACCTCAATTCGCCGGGGCGACGGACGACCTATCTCAAGCTCAGCATCAGCCTCGAGCTCGAGCGGGCGAGCGATATCGCGCGCGTCGAAGCCGTGATGCCGCGCATCATCGACAATTTCCAGGTCTACCTCCGCGAGCTCAGGGTCGAGGATCTGCACGGCTCGGCGGGGCTTTACCGCCTGCGCGAGGAGCTTCTCGCGCGCGTCAACACCGCGGCGCAGCCGGCGAAGATCAACGACGTGCTGTTCAAGGAAATGCTGGTTCAGTGATCGCCACGGACGGTGCCTAGCATGGCCGACGACCCCGCCCAGATGAGCGAAGAGGATCGCATGGCCGCCGAATGGGCGGCCATGTCCGAAGACCATGCGGCCGCCCCGGCCGACCCCAGCGTTGCCGGCGCGAGCGAGATCTCATCCGCCCGCGTCCTCAACCAGGACGAGATCGACAACCTGCTCGGCTTCAGCGACAAGGCGGGCGCGGGCGCCAATTCGGGCGTGCAGGCGATCATCAACAGCGCGCTCGTCTCTTACGAGCGTCTGCCGATGCTCGAGGTCGTCTACGACCGCCTCGTGCGCATGCTGACGACCTCGTTGCGCAATTTCACCTCCGACAACGTCGAAGTTTCGCTCGACTCGATCACCTCGATCCGCTTCGGCGACTATCTGAGCGCGGTCCCGCTCCCTGCCATGCTCGGCGTCTTCAGGGCCGAGCAATGGGACAATCACGGCTTGATCACGGTCGATTCGGCGCTCATCTACTCGATCGTCGATGTGCTGCTCGGCGGCCGGCGCGGGACGGCGGCGATGCGAATCGAGGGGCGGCCCTACACCACCATCGAGCGCAATCTCGTCGAGCGCCTGATCCTGGTCGTGCTCGCCGATATGGGCGCGTCCTTCGATCCCTTGAGCAAGGTCAATTTCCGCTTCGAGCGCCTCGAGACCAACCCGCGCTTTGCCGCCATCGCGCGCCCGGCGAACGCGGCCATCCTCGCCAAGTTCCGGATCGACATGGAGGACCGGGGCGGCAGGCTCGAGCTCGTCATGCCCTATGCGACGCTCGAGCCGGTGCGCGAGCTCCTGCTGCAGATGTTCATGGGCGAGAAGTTCGGCCGCGACTCGATCTGGGAAAACCACCTCGCCGGCGAACTCTGGGAGACCGACGTGAATATCCGCGCCATCCTCGAAGAGCGGGTCATGACGCTTGGGGATATCTTGAATTTCAAGATCGGCACGCGCCTGATGTTCGACGCGACATCCGGCTCCGAGATCGAGCTGCGTTGCGGCGAGCGGGGCATGTTCATCGGCCGGATGGGACAGCGGGCCAACAATGTTGCCATCTGCGTCGAGCGCCGGATCTGCGACCAGGAGAAGCCCGAATGAGTCTGACCTTGATTCTCGACGGCCTGATGCTGGTCCTGCTGGCGGTCATGATCGGCTACGCTGCCACGCTCAGCCGCAGGCTCCGCGCCTGGCGCGCGGACCGGGCCGAGCTGGCGAGGCTGATCGAGCGGCTGGGCCGCGCCGCGGAGCGGGCCGAGGCCGGCCTCGGCAACCTCAAGCGGGCCTCCGAAGAGACCGGCGCCGCGCTCGAGACGGCGATCGCCAAGGGCCGGTCCTTGCGCGATGACCTCGCGTTCCTGGTCGAGCGCGCCGAGCCGTTGGCCGACCGCATGGCCGCATCGGGGCGCACCGCTTCGGGCGCGGGGCGCGAGGTCAAGACCGCGGGCGCGAGGACGGGACCCGAGCCCACCGAATCGCGCTCGGCCGCCGAGCGCGATCTGATACGGGCGCTCAAGGCGCTGCGCTGAGGACGGGAAGATGCGCCTGCTCCCGCTCACGATCGCGCTGGGGGCCGCGATCTTCGCCTTGCGCGCGGGCGATCTGTGGCGCGACGCCGGCTTGGCTTTGGCGCAGCAGCCCCCCGCCGCCCCGCAACAAGTGCCGCCGCCCAAGGCCGCCCCGCCGGCCCAACCTCGAGCGCCGCAATCGGCTGCGACGACGCCGAGCCCGGCCCGGGGCATGGGGGATTCGGGCGGGTTCACGCCCGCCGAGATCGAGGTGCTGCACAGCCTTGCCGAGCGCCGCGCCGCCCTCGACCAGCGGGCCGCGGATGTCGACCGGCGCGACGCCCTCATCAAGGCCGCCGAAGGACGCCTCGAGGCCAAGCTGCAGGAATTGCGCCAGCTCCAGGCGAGCGTCGAATCCGCGCTGCGCCGTTACGACGAACAGGAGGAGGCGCGCAAGAAGAGCCTGGTGAAAATCTTCGAAACGATGAAATCCAAGGACGCGGCGCGCATCTTCGATCAGATGGACATGGCGGTCCTCATCGAGGTGGTCGAGCGCATGAAAGAGGCGCGCGTGGCGCCGATCCTGGCGGAGTTGGCGCCGGCGCGGGCCAAGGAGATCACGGTCGAGCTTGCCCGCCGCCGCCAGCCGGCGCGCGGCGGCTGACGCTCGCCCGAGCGGATTCGCCGCTAAATCAACGGCCGCTCGACGGCGATTAACCGGGTTTTAAGGACGCCCGCGGTACATCGGGCGCCGGAGCTCTTCGAAGGATGCCGGGCGAATGGAATTGAGGAAGGAGCCGGTAACATGGCAGTCGATCTGAAAATGCCCATCCTCATCGTCGACGACTACAAGACGATGCTGCGGATCGTCCGCAACCTCCTCAAGCAGCTCGGTTTCGATAACGTCGAGGAAGCCACCGACGGCAGCGCGGCGTTGCAGAGAATGCGGGGCAATAATTTCGGCCTCGTCATTTCCGACTGGAACATGGAGCCAATGACCGGTCTCCAGCTTCTGCGCGAGGTGCGCACCGACGTCAAGCTCAAGAACACGCCGTTCATCATGATCACCGCCGAAAGCAAGACCGAGAACGTCGTCGCGGCCAAGCAAGCGGGCGTCAGCAACTACATCGTCAAGCCGTTCAACGCCCAGACGCTCAAGATCAAACTCGAGAGCGTGCTCGGCAACTTTTGAACAGGAGAGAGCTCCCTTGACGGCTGATCCTGCCCCACGCCCATTCGCAGGGTCTGCCCCGCCGCATGTCGCGCGGATTCGCGGGGCCGGCGCGGACGTCGCCGCTCCGCTCGGGCGCGAGGAAATCGCCGAAATCGTGCACGGCGTCGTGTCGAGCCTCAACGGCGACCTCAACGCCGCCGATTTCAACCTCTACCAGGAACTCGAGGGCCTCGCCCGGTTCATCCAGAACGCGAAGTCCGAAATCACCGCCTTGCGGCCCGACGAGATCCGGGAGAAACACGTGCCGACCGCCACCGACGAACTCGGCGCGATCGTCGATGCGACGGCGGAGGCGACCGGAGTCATCCTCAATTCCGCCGAGCAGATCGAAGCCGCCTCGTCGGCCATGCCGACGGAACTCGGACAGCAGGTGGCGAGTTTGGTGACTCGCATCTACGAAGCCTGCAATTTCCAGGACGTTTGCGGCCAGCGCGTCACCAAGGTCGTCAAGACCCTGGCGGCGATCGACAACAAGATTACCGAGCTGGTCGCGGCGTTCGGCGACGGAGTTGCGCGCCCGCAAGTCAAGGTCGCCCGCGAGGGCGCGGCGCAGGTCGCCCGCGAGGGCGTGGCGCCGGCGGCGAAGCCCACGGATGCCGAGCTGGTCCACGGGCCGCAACTGCCCGCGAACGCCGCCTCGCAGGCCGACATCGACGCGCTGTTCGACCGCCTTTAGGATCGCCGGCATGGCGCTCGGCCGCCCCGCCATGACCGAATCCGCGCCGCCGCCCGGCCCCGCGCCCGGCGGCCTCGCCAGCCCGACGCTGCTCGGTCTCTACATGCTGCTGCTCGCCATCTTCATCCTGCTGGTGAGCATGTCGACCCGCGCCGATCACCGGGCGCGGGCGGTCATCGACGGGGTGAGCGCCGTCTTCAATCCCCACCTCGCCGCCGGCGCCGGGGGCGCGGCGTTCCGCCTGCCCATGGCCGAGATGTCGCCGCCTTCGGACGTCCTCGCCGAGATCGGCCGGCTGGCGTCTGGCATTCCCTGGTCGCGCATCGAGGCCGCTCACGGAAAACGCGAGCTGCGTCTCGGCATGCCGCTTTCCTCCTTGTTCGCGCCCGCCGCGGCCACCCTCCTGCCGCAGTCGTCATCGCTGCTGGCGGACATCGCCGCGATCCTCGCCCGGCCGTCCCGCTCCCGCCACGACCTTGAGATCCTGGTCGGCGGCGAGCCCGCCGCCGAGCGGCCGCTGGCCCAGGCGCGCGCGCTCGCGCTCGCCCGCGCGCTCGTCGAGCTCGGCGCCCCGGCGGTGGGGCTGGCGGTCGGGCTCATCCCGGGACCCGCCGCCGGCGCGGTGTTCGCGTTCCGCGTCCGCGCCGCCGACCAGCTCGATTTTCGCGCCCGGGGCCCTCGGGGATGAGCGAGGAACCCGTCTTGCGTCCCGCCGCCACGATCCCGCACGAGCCGCCGTGGCTCATAACCTTCGCCGACCTCGTGTCGCTGCTGCTCACGTTCTTCGTCATGCTGTTCGCGATGGGAAGCGTGGATGTCGCCAAGTGGCGCGCCACCGCCGGCCTCTTCAAGGTCGGGGCGATGACCCCGGCGGGCGGCGACGAGGCGACCGTTTCCGGCGCCTGGCGCGGCCCGCTCTCCCAGCCCGCCCAGCATGCGGCCGACCTCGACTATCTCGCGGCGGTGCTCGCCCAGCAGATGGCCCAAGCCCCGCAGCTTGCCCGCGCGACCTTGCATCGGCTCGAGGATCGGCTCGTGATCTCGCTGCCGGGGTCGATCGAGGGCCGGCCGAGGGGGCTCGATCGCTGGGTCGCGGACGCGCTGTTCGTCCTCGGCGGCATGCTCGGCAACCTCGGCAACCAGGTCGAAATCCACGGTCACGTCGACCCGCTCGCGGCGGGGGCGGCGGCGGCGGACGGCCCGCCGGCCTCGACATGGGGTCTCTCGCTGGCGCGCGCCGCGGCCGCGGCCGCGGCGCTGCGCGCGGCCGGCTATCGCCGCACGCCCGCCGTCATCGGCTTCGGCGACGGGCGATACGCCGAGCTTTCGCCGACGCTGTCGGCAGGCGAACGCCGGGTGCTTGCCAACCGAGTCGACATCGTCATTCGCCCCATCCGCGCCCACCCCCCGAGGAACGCGTGAGAGAGCTTACCGCGCGGTCTGCCGCGCTGATCCTGGCGCTCGGCCTGTGCCCGATCGCCGGCCAGGCCGAAGAACCGTTGCTGCCGGTGCGCTTCGGAACCCACCCGACCTTCACGCGCATGGTTTTCGATTGGCCGCAGCCGGTCGACTATCGCCTCGATGAGGGCGCGGCCGTCACGCTGTCCTTCGATCGCGGGGCCCGGGTCGACGCCGCGCTGATCGCCGCCCGCCTCGCGCCGGTGGCCGGCGGGGTCAAGGTCGAAACCAAGGACGGACGCCTGGCCGTTTCCATGCGGCTCGCCGATGGGATCCGGGTCCGCCATTTCCGCAGCGGCACCAAGGTCGCGATCGACTTCATCCATGGGCCGGCCTCCGCGCCGGCGCCCGCCGAGCGAGCGCCGGACCGGCTTCCGCCCGCGCCGAACGGCGCGCCCCCGGAACCGCCGGGCGCGACCATGCCGGTGGCGTCGGCGCGCCCGCTCGCAGACCACGGGGCCACAGTGGCGGTCGACATCGTGCGCACGGCCGATGGCCACGGGTTGCGCTTTGCCTGGCTGGAGCCGGTCGCAGCGGCGGTGTTCGAGCGCGGGCAGCACCTCGTGGTGGTCTTCGGCCGTCGAGCCGTGCTCGATCTCAAGGCCGTGGATGCGCACCGCGACCTCTTGGGCGCGATCGAAACCATCGAGTCCGACGGGCTTGCACTGCGCCTGGCCCCGACCGGCGGCCCGTCGAGCGCGGTGCGCCGCGAAGGCAATTCGTGGATCGTCGAGCTCGGCCGCGCAAGCCCCGCCGCAAGCGAGCGCACCAGGATTGCCGTGCGCCACGCCGATGAGCCGCTTGCGGCCCGGCTGCTGGTCGCATTGGCGGGGGCCCAGGCGCCGATTTGGGTCCGCGATCCGGAAGCCGGCGCGCTGGCGGTCCTGCCGAGTGCGGTCGCCGGCGCGCGCATCCTCGAGGATCACGTCTACCTGCAGTTCCGCTTGCCGCGCACCGCGCAAGGCGCGGTGGTGCTGCCGCTGGCCGACGACCTCGCCGTCCGGCCGCTCGGCGACATGTTCGAGATTTCGTCCGCGCGCGGCCTCCATGTTTCGCCCGCGCCCGAACAAGCCCTGCCGCTCGCGAGGGCGGGCGCGCCGCGCCTGTTCGATTTCCCCGCCTGGCGAGGCGCCGGGGATTTCTTCGCCGACCGCCAGGCCCGCCAGCGCGCGGTTATCCTGGCCAGCGAGGAAAAGCGCAGCGCGGCGCGGCTCGCGCTCGCACGGTTCTTGTTCGCGCATGGCCAGGCCGCCGACACGCTGGGGCTCCTGCGTCTCATCGAGCAAGATGATCCCGATCTAGTGGGCGCGGCGGAGCTGCGCGCCATGCGCGGCGTCAGCGCGCTGATCTCCGGCCAACGCGGGGAAGCGGCGGATCACCTCGGTCATGCGAGCCTCGAGGGCGAGCCGGAGGCGGCGCTGTGGCGCGGTGTACTGGCGGTCGAGCGGGGCAACTCAACGGCCGCCATGGCCGAGGTCGCCCGCGGGTCCGACTTTACCGGCTACCCGCCGCGCTTCGCCAACCGGCTCGCGCTCGCCGCCGCCGAGGCGCGCCTCGGCGCCGGTGACCACGCCGGCGTGCGCGCGCACCTCGACGCGGTTCTGGCCAACCATCCCACCGTCGGCGAGCGGGCGCGGTGCGAGTATCTGCGCGGCCGGCTGGCGCTGGCGGAGGGCGACGCGGCGACCGCCGCCGCGCTGTGGGCCGAGGTCGAAAACGGCGCCATGACGCCGGCCCGGGTCGCGGCGGCCCTCGCCAGGCTCGATCTCCGGCTTGCCGGGGAAGAAATCAAGCCGGAAACGGCGATCGCCGAGCTCGAACGACTCGGCTATGCCTGGCGCGGCGACGAGCTCGAGTTCGCGGTCTTGCAGCGGCGCGGCCGCCTGCAACTCGCCAACCGCGAGGTCCGGCGCGGATTGCTGAGCCTGCGCCGGGCGGCGACCCACTTTCCGGACCACACCGACACCAAGGCGGTGGTCGAGGAAATGTCGCAAGCCTTCGAGCGCTTCTATCTCGACGGCGGTTTGGACCGCGTCACGCCGGTTGCCGCCATCGGCCTGTTCGACGAATTCCGGGAACTGACGCCGCCGGGTGAGCGCGGCGACGCGATCGTCGCCCGGCTCGCCGAGCGCCTGATCGCCGTCGATCTCCTCGAGCGCGCCGACGAGCTGCTCGAAAACCAGATGGCGCATCGGCTGTCCGGCGCCGACCAGGCGGCGGCGGGCGCCCGGCTCGCCTTCGTGCGCCTGCTCGACCGCCGTCCGCAAGGCGCGCTCGACGCGCTGCGCGCCAGCCGGGTCGAAGATCTGCCCGCCGAGCTGCACCGCGACCGCGCCCGGCTGGCAGCGCGCGCGCTCGCCGACCTCGGCCGCACCGCCGAGGCGGTCGCCAGGCTCGAGGGCGACCAAGCGGCCGAGGGCCAGTTGCTGCGGGCCGACATATACTGGCAAGCGCAGAATTGGGCCGCCGCGGCCGAAGCCCTTCAGCCGGTCGTCGGGGCGCCGCCGACCGGCAACGCGCCGTTGCCCGAAGAGCAGGCGCGCCGGGCGATCCACCTCGCCGTCGCCCTGGCGCTCACCGAGGACGAGGCGGGAGCGAAGCGGCTCGCCGACAGGTTCGGGCCGGCGCTCGAGCGCGGACCATACAAGGACGTCTTCCGCGTCCTCACGAGCGCGCGCCGCCCGCCGCCCGCCGACATGGCCCAGGTCGCCGCCCGCCTGGCCACGGCCGCGCCCTTCCAGTCCTTCCTTGCCGGCTACCGCGCCCGCTTCGCGACCGGCGGCAAGACCCTTGTAGGGACGGGTTCATAACCCGCCCGCGTAGACGGTGGTAAAACGGGCCGGTCGCGGACCCGCCCCTACTTGGTGCGGAACACCACCAGCTTGTCGGCCCCCGATTCTGGCGCCCACACCTCGCCCGGCCGGCCGAGGATCTGGCGCACGTTCGCGCCCCCGGACGAGCTCGGGAAGACGTCGAAGTTTTCCGTCTCGGGATCGAAGCGGACCATCGCATTGGCGCCGAAATCGCTCACCCAGACGATATCCTTGTCGTCGACATAGACGGCGTAGGTGCGCGGCCGTTCGCCCGGCAGGCGCCATGTCCGCCAGGAGCCGGACGCAGGCTCGAAGCGGCTCACGTTGCCCGAATTCCATTCGCTGACCCAGACCCGGCCCTTGGCATCGGACCACACGCGCCTTGCCCCCTGGCCCGCGGTCGGCGGCTCGAAGACCGTGGCCGCGAAGCCGTCCGGGTCGATGCGGGCGATGTGGCTGCCGGCCAGCGAGGCGTAGTAGACGGCGCCGGCGGGCGTGGTGGCGATCCCATACGGGCCCCGCCCGCGCGGCGCGTCGAAGACCTGGAGGTCGCCGCTTGCCGGGTCGAGGCGGCCGTAGACGCCGTTCTGCCCGGTGAACCACAGGATACCCTTGGCGTCGAAGGTTGCGGTGTTGAGGTTGACGTAGCCGCGGGCCTCGGGGAGCGGGAAGCGCCGGACCGCGTCCGTACGCGGGTCGACGCGCACGATCGCATTGAGCCCGCTATCGGTGATCCATGGCGCGCCGTCGGGTCCGACGATCACGCCATTGGGGGGACGACCCGCGACCGAGCGCGATGTGATCCACCTTTCCGGTCTTCGGGTCGAGCCGCCCCAGCGCCCCTTGCGTCTGGGCCGTGTACCACACGACGCCGTCGCGCTCGGGGGCCGGGGCGACGTCGTGCGGCCGGGCGCCGGGCGGCAGGGGGTATTCTCGGATCTCGATCTGCGCGGCCGCGGCGCTGAGGGCCACCGCGAGCGCGCCAAGGACAACGGTATATCGCATGCCCTCCCTCCTGGCCGGGCGCGGCCGATGCGTGCCAGCGACATTGGAGCCGCTTCGCGGATTTGGCGCAAGGGGATCGTCAGGGCGTGCCGTAGCTCTGCACGAGCGAGCCCGCGACCAGATACCAGCCGTCGACGAGCACGAAGAAGATCAACTTGAAGGGCAGAGAAATCATGACCGGCGGCAGCATCATCATGCCCATCGACATGAGGACCGAGGCGACGACCATGTCGATGATCAGGAACGGGACGAACAACAGGAACCCGATCTCGAAGGCGCGGCGGAGCTCGCTGATCATGAACGCCGGGACGACGGCCCGGAGCGGCGCCTCCTCGGGCGTGGCCGCCGCCGGCAGGTTGGCGATGTCCATGAACAGCTTGAGGTCCTGCTCGCGAACATGGCGCATCATGAAGCCGTGCAAGGGGCGCATGGTCTTCTCGAACGCCTCGACCTCGCCGATGCGGTTGTCGATCAGCGGGGCGATGCCGTCTTTCCAGGCGACCTCGAGGGTGGGCGTCATGATGAAGGCGGTGAGGAACAGCGCCAGGCTGATCAGCACCGCGTTGGGCGGGGTCTGTTGCAAGCCCAGCGCGCTGCGCAGGAAGGACAGCACGACGACGATGCGGGTGAACGAGGTCACCATCACCAGGATCGACGGCGCGAGGCTCAAGACCGTGACCAGCACCAGGATCTGGACGATCCTTCCCGTGGTGGTCGGACCATCGCCGAGGTCGAGCGACAAGCTCTGCGCCGCCGCCGGCAAAGCGAGCCCGGTCAGCAGAGTGAGCGAGGCGGCCAGCGCGGCCAAGCGGCGGGTCATCGGCCGGCTCCCTCGGTGCGGGAGGCGGTCGCTGCGCGGGCGCCGGGTTCGAGCGCCGCGGCGAACCCGGCCGGAATGCCGGTCTCGACGACGAGCGCTGCCGTGGGACCCAGCACCAGCAGGTGTTCGATGTCGTCGCGCCGCACGAGAACGAGGCGCGAGCGGCCGTGGGCGGCGGCGGGCGCGACCACGCGCACCCGCCGGTGTGCGTGGGCGTCGCGCCCCCCTACACCGCGGCGCCCGCGGCCGTCGACGGCGGCGGACTCGACGACGCGCAGCCGCCGGGGCTTGCCGGCGCCCGCCGCGCCACCGCCGTCGACGAAATAGCGCCGCCC
>JBQTIU010000074.1:0-84556 GCA_052387815.1 Pseudomonadota bacterium | reverse complement strand
TCGGGCCGACCTTGGCCCAGGCGACCGGTTCGACCGTCCCGGTCGCATAGACGCCGGCCACGGCCGGCCCGCGTGCGACGCGGGCGACCGCGACCTGGGGCTGCGCCTCGTTGAACAGATATCCGCCGACGCCGGCCGCCGCGGCCAGCATGGCGAAGGCATAAAGAACCGTGCGTGCGCGCATGGTCGACCGGCCGCTGACCCTGAGCCAATCCCTGACCCCATCAACATATACCTCCGGGGAGCGGGATTGCGAGCCGGACGGTTCCGGCGCTATAGGGTCGGCGGCCATGCCCGGACCCGCGATTCTGGTTCATACCCTCGCCCACGCCCGCGCGGCGCTCGCCGCGGCGGCGGAGCTCGACCGGCCGGTGACGCTGTTGAGCGCCCCCGGCGCCGCGGCTTACGCCGGGGCGGCGTATTTCGGCGAGCTGGTGGCGATCGCCGCCGCCGAATTCCCCGGGGTGGAAGTGCGCGCCGTGCTCGACTGCGACGATGCGCCGGGCCATGTGCTGGGCGCCTTGCGGGCCGGGCTCAAGGCCGTCCGCTTCACCGGGGCGAGCGAAGTGGCGGCCAAGCTCGCCGACATCGCGCGCCAGGCCGGCGCGGAATTGATCCTGTCCGAAGTTCCGGCGCTCGACCTGCGCGCGGCCGCCGATCCCCAGCAAGCGGCCCGGGCGTGGCTGGCGCAAGCTCGCCCGCTGCAAGCGGCCGCCTCGGCCGCCCGGCCGTGGTGGCGGCCCGACCGATTCGCGCGCCGCCGCGCCAACCTGATGGCGCGAGCCAGGATCGCCGCGGCGACCCGCGCCTGGTTCCAAGGGCACGGCTTCACCGAGGTCGAGACGCCGGCGCTCCAGGTCTCGCCCGGGATGGAGCCGCATCTCGCCGCCTTCGCGACCGAGTTGCGCGATCCCGGCGCCCGCCGCGACGCCGGCCGGCTGGTCTACCTCCACACCTCGCCGGAATTGGCGATGAAGAAGCTCCTGGTCGCGGGGCTCGACCGCATCTTCCAGTTGGCGCGGGTGTTCCGCAACGCCGAGCGTTCCGCCACCCACCATCCCGAATTCACCATGCTCGAATGGTATCGCGCCGGGGCCGCCTACACCGAGCTCATGGACGACTGCGAGGCGCTGTTGGGCGCCGTGGCCGCGGCGGCGGGGGTCGAGGAATTCGCCTGGGCCGGACGGCGCGCCCGGCCGCTGCGGCCGTTCGAGCGCTTGCGCGTGGCCGAGGCCTTCCAGCGCTGGGCCGGGATCGATCTCATGGCGAGCGCGAGCGACCCGCTTTCGCCTTCGCTCGCCCGCCTCGCCGCGGCGGCGGCCCCGCTCGGCATCGGCGCCCATGACGGCGACCGCTGGGACGACCTGTTCTTCCGCATCTTCCTCGACCGCATCGAACCCCGGCTCGGGCTGGGACGGCCGACCATCCTCTATGACTATCCGATCGCGCTGGCGGCGCTGGCCCGGGCCAAGCCCGCCGACCCCAGGCTCGCCGAACGCTTCGAGGTTTATGTCTGCGGGCTCGAGCTCGCCAATGGGTTCGGCGAGCTCACCGAGCCCGACGAGCAGCGGCGGCGCTTCGCCAAGGACATGGACTTGAAAGAGCGGCTCTATGGCGAGCGCTGGCCGGTGGACGAGGATTTTCTCGCGGCGCTCGCGCACGGGCTTCCCGCGAGCGCCGGCATCGCGCTCGGCTTCGACCGCCTGGTCATGCTGGCGACCGGCGCCGCTACGATCGAGGACGTGTTATGGGCGCCGGTCGCGGCGCCCGAAGGAGACTGAGCATGGATGGTCCGCTCGGCCCGCCCGCCAAGCGAGGAACGGCGCGCACCGGCGCCGCCTTGGTCGCGGGCGGAGTCATCCCGCCGGCGCGCGCCCCCGCCATCGATCGCGTGGCGCGCCGCTATGCCGTGGCCCTCACGCCCGCCGTGCTCGACCTCATCGATCCCGCCGACCCGGGCGATCCCATCGCGCGACAATACGTTCCCGACCCGGCCGAGCTCGACACCGCGCCCGGCGAGCGCGCCGATCCGATCGGCGACGATCGCTTCGCGCCGTTGAAGGGCATCACCCACCGCTATCCCGACCGGGTGCTCCTGAAGCCCACCCACGCCTGCGCGGTCTATTGCCGATTCTGCTTTCGGCGCGAGGTGGTCGGGCGCGCCGGCGCGCTGTCGGCGTCCGAGCTCGCGGCGGCGCTCGATTACATCCGCGCCCGGCCCGGGATCTGGGAAGCGATCCTTACCGGCGGCGACCCGCTGATGCTGTCGCCGCGCCGGCTTTCCGGCATCGTCCAGGCGCTCGACGCCATCCCGCATCTCGGCGTGATCCGCGTCCACACGCGCGTGCCGGTGGCCGATCCCGGACGGGTGAGCCCTGCCCTCGTCGCGGCGCTCAAGGCCGACAAGGCGGTCTATGTCGCCCTCCACTGCAACCATCCGCGCGAGCTCACGCCGGCAGCCCTTACCGCCTGCCGCCGGATCATCGATGCCGGCATCCCGATGCTCGGGCAGAGCGTGCTCCTCGCCGGCGTCAACGACGATCCGGCCACCCTCGAGGCGCTGATGCGCGCCCTGGTGCGGGCCCGCATCAAGCCCTATTACCTGCACCACGGCGACTTGGCGCAAGGGACCGCCGGGTTCCGGACCACGCTTGCCCACGGCCAGGACTTGATGCGCCGCCTGCGCGGCTGGGTCTCGGGGCTGTGCCAGCCCTGCTATGTGCTCGACATCCCCGGCGGCGCCGGCAAGGTGCCGGTCGGCCCCTGCTACCTCACCCTCGACGGGCGCGATGGCCGGGGCGTGGTCGAGGACTGGCGCGGCCGGCGCCACGCCTATCCGCCGGCGGGCGCCGACAGGTCGCGCGCCGCGATAAAGGCGCGATAGTCGTCGCCGAGCTCGCGCACCGCGGCCGCGAGCAGCCGCTTGCCAGCTTGCGGCGTGGCGAGGCCGGGATTGGAGCCGATGCGGCCGTCCGGGAAATTGCGGCGATAGTCGTCGGCGTCGGAGAACTCGCCGCTCGGCGCCACCGGCGGATCGAGCGCGACGCGCTTGATCGCCTCGGGATAGGCATGCCAGGTGAGCGAGACCTCGGAGGGCGTGGCGTGGCTGCCTTCGGCCGCACCGTACAGCTCCTTGGCGATCGCCTTCACGCGTTTGGCCTGCCACCAGTTGCGCAGCCGGCACTTGACGGCCGGCCGGTTGCCCCGCGGGTCGAGGCTCGCCTCGGCGTGGAGCTCGGAAAAGGCGGCGGTCACGGTGGCGATGTTCCCGCCATGGCCGTTGATGAAATAGAAGCGTGAGAATCCGTGCCGGGCCAGCGACAGGACGATATCGCCGATCACGGCGATGAGAGTCGACGGCCGCAAGGTGATCGAGCCGGCGAAGCCCAGGTGATGCTGCGCCATGCCGACCGCGATGGTCGGCGCCACCAGCGCCGCCGCCGCCTCGCCGACGCCCCTCGCCACCACCTCGGCGCAGATCGCGTCGGTGCCGATGAGGCCGCTCGGCCCGTGCTGCTCGGTGGAGCCGATGGGAATGATGATGCCCTGGCTGCGCTCGAGGTAGTCCTCGACCTCCCGCCAGGTTTGCAGATGCAGCAGCATGGCGCCTCGCTGGTGATGGGATCCGGTCGAGCCTTTCTTGCCCCCGAACGCGGTGCCGGCGCAAGGGGGGGTTCGGAACGCGCCCCTACATAGGGAACAGCGTCGCCCTTTCGTAGCGGCGGGTCTGTAACCCGCCCCTACATAGGAAAATGCGTCGCCCTTTCGTAGGGGCGGGTCTGTGACCCGCCCGGGCGGGTTGGAAACCCGCTCCTACAGTGCGGGCGGGTCTTGAGGCCGGCGAGGCAACGCCTCGCCCGTCTCATCGCGGCGACCCCCAAGCGGGGCGCGATTGCCAAACCCGGCCCGCTCGGCTAAGAAGCGGCGCGCTCCTCGACATGGATCACCCGGATTCATTAGGCGAAGCCTGACCGCGCCGCGCTGCCAGCTCTACCTCGTGACGCCCCCGGTCCTCGAACCGACGGCGTTCCGGGACACGCTCGCCGCGGCGCTCGACGCGGGACCGGTGGCCTGCGTCCAGCTCCGCCTCAAGGGCGCCGGCGAGGACGCCATTCGACGCGCCTGCGATGCGCTGCGCCCGGCGGTGCAATCGCGCGACGTCGCCTTTCTCTTGAACGACCGCCCCGATCTCGCCGCCGAGGCCGGCTGCGACGGCGTCCATATCGGGCAGCAGGACGCCAGCGTCGAGGCGGCGCGGGCGGCGGTGGGCAAGGAGCGGATCATCGGCGTGACCTGTCACGCCTCGCGCCATCTCGCCATAGTGGCGGCCGAGGCCGGGGCGGACTACGTCGCCTTCGGCGCCTTCTTTCCCTCCGCCACCAAGGAAGAACCCGCAGGCCGCGCCGATCCCGAGTTGCTCGCGTGGTGGCACGAGCTGATGACCGTGCCGTGCGTGGCGATCGGCGGTATCGCGGTCGATAACTGCGGGCCGCTAGTCGCGGCCGGCGCCGATTTCCTCGCCGTGGCGTCGGGCGTCTGGGAGTATCCCCACGGGCCCGCCCGCGCGGTCGCCGACTTCAACGCCGCGATCGAGCGCCATTCGCGCTGACGCCAGGGCGGCGGTTCGGCAAGGTTCCCATCGCTTTCCGGCGTCGCGACGCCGATTCGGTCCGGACGAGACAGATTCGGGCGGCAGCGATGAGGACTTGGCAGCTCCACGACGCCAAAAACCGATCGCGCGAGGCCGTCGCCGAAGCCATCGCGCACGGGCCGCAGCTCATCACCCGGCACGGAAGGCCGGCCGCCGTCGTGGTCGCTCACGCGGAATGGGAAAAGCGTACCGCGCCGCGTGAGACCGTCGTCCACTACCTGTTGCGGTGTCCGAAGCTCGACCTTTCCGACGATGAGGTCGATGCCTTGTTCGCGCGTCGCAAGGGTTGGGCTCGCAGGATCGATCTTTCGTGAGCGAGGCCGGCTACCTCTTGGATACGATGGTGGTCTCGACTTTCGCCAAGCGACGGCCTGACGAGGCCGTGCGGGCTTGGGTCTCTTTGACGCCGAGCCGTCAGCAATACGTGAGCGTGATCACCGGCGGCGGAATCGTGCCCGGCATTTGTCTGCTTGAGGAAAGCCGACGGCGCCGGGAACTCGAGGCGTGGTTTGCCAATCTGCCGAAGGTCTTCGAAGACCGTGTCCTGGCCTTGGACGTGGAGGCGGCGCGAATCTGGGGGCGAAATCTGGCGAGCATGCAGCGCCGCGGCCTTAGCCTCGCAACCGCCGACCTCAAGATCGCGGCAATTGCGATCCGCTCCGGACTGACGGCCGTGACGCGCAACGAGCGGGATTTGCGCCGGGCCGGCGCGAAAGTCATGAATCCCTGGACCTGATTTGGGCCGCGTTGCACAAGGGTTCCCGCGCGGCGAAGGCGGCGTCCCGCGGCGCGCTTGACGGAGGTACTGGCTTATAGGCCCATCTTCTCAAGCAGCGGCGGCCAGCGATGCTTCCAGGGGAGCGCGGCCTCGAACGCCACCGAGGCCCGCAACACCAGGGGATCGTCGAGGTGCCGGCCGACGATCTGCAGGCCGACCGGCAAGCCGTCCTCGGTCCAGCCGGCAGGAACCGAGGCGGCGGGCTGGCCCGTCATGTTGAACGGGAACATGAAGGCGGTCCACTTGATCGGCGCCACCATCCGTCCGTCGATTTTCTCCGGGCCCCGGATATGGACCGGGAACGCCGGCACGGCGAGCGTCGGCGTCAACAAGAGATCGTAGCGACGCATGAACCGCCACATCTTGTTGTAGATCGCCTTGCGGGCGATCACGGCCTCGGTCAGGTCCTCGGCGGTCCAAGGCCGGCGCAGAAATTCGACGAGGTGATAGGACATCCGGCCCTCGTATTCGTCCGCGAGCGAGCGCATGCCCTTAAGGTCGGAGTCAAGCGCGACCAGCCCCCAGAAGGCCGACTGGTGATCGTCGAACCCCGGATCGGCTTCTTCGACGATGCACCCGAGATCGCGTTCGAAGACCTTGACGGCCTCGCCGACGATCCGCCGCACCCGCGAATCCACGGCGGCAAATCCCCAGTCGGCGCTATAGGCGACCCTTCGCCCTTTGAGATCGCCCTCGAGGCATTCCAGCCAATCGAAATCCGGTGCCGGCAGCGACAACCGGTCGCGGTCGTCGGGGCCGGCGATCGCCGACATCACGAGCGCGCTGTCGGCGACGGTGCGGCTTATCGGCCCGATATGCTCAAGGCCCTCCCAGCTCGAGAGGCCCGGATAGCGTTCGTCCCGGCAACCCGGGTAGAGCGGGACCCGGCCCATCGACGGTTTGAGGCCGTAGATGCCGCAAAATGCGGCCGGGGCGCGGATCGAACCGCCGCCGTCGCTGCCGATGGCGACCGGCCCGAGGCCCGCCGCGACCGCGGCCCCCGATCCGGCGCTGGAGCCGCCCGGCGTCATGTCGGTATTCCAGGGATTGCGGGTCGTTTCGAAGACCGGGTTGTGGCCGACCCCGGAATAGCCGAGTTCCGGCACATTGGTCTTGCCGATGATGATGGCGCCCGCCGCCTTCAAGCGTTCGACCACCACATCGTCCTCGTCGGGAACGTGATTGCGGTAAGCGACCGAGCCCGCCACCGTCGCAATCCCTTTGGTGAAAAGAAGGTCCTTGATGCCGATGGGGACACCCGCCAGCGGGCCGACCGGCCGGCCGGCCATGATTTCGCCTTCGAGGCGCCTCGCCTGTTCGCGCGCGAACTCGGGCGTCGGCGTCGAGAACGCGTTGAGGACGGGCTCGAGGCGCTCCATCCGGTCGAGTACCGCGTCCACCACTTCGAGCGGCGACAAGTCCTTGGCCCGAACGCGCGCCGCGAGCTCCCGCGCCTCCATGCGGGCGATGTCGTTGCCGGTCGCCATGCGCCTCGTCCCTTCCCCTCACCTTGCCAGCATCTTGCCGGGCAGATACAGGACGAGCTCCGGATAGACGGTGATGATGACGACCATCGCATTCATGATGAAGAAGAACGGCAGGCTCGCGCGCGTAACATAAAGGATGTCGCGACCGGTCATGCCTTGGAGCACGAACAGGTTGATGCCGACCGGAGGGGTGATCAACGACATTTCGATCACCACGACGATGTAAACGCCGAACCAGACCAGGTCGATCCCGGCCTGCTGGACCACGGGCAGGAGAACGGAAATGGTCAGCACGATCATCGACACGCCCTCGAGGAAGCAGCCAAGCACGATGAAGAACAGCGTGAGGACGAATATCAGCGTGTAGACCGACAGGCCGAGCGACCCGACCCAGGTGGCCAGCAGTTGCGGTATGCCCGTGACGCCGGTCGCGGTCGACAGGAACGCCGCGCCGGTGACGATGAAGCCGATCATGCACGAGGTGCGCGTCGCGCCCATGACGCTGGCGGCGAAATTCTCCCCGGTGAGCGAGCCGGATGCGGCCGACAGCAAGAGCGCGCCGGCGACTCCGACCGCCGCCGCTTCGGTCGCGGTGGCGAACCCGGCGTAGATCGACCCCAGCACGGCGACGATCAGGAGCATGACCGGGACCAGCAGGCGGACGCGATAGAACCGCTCGGCGAGGGTCATCTTGAGCTCGGTGCGCGGCGTTTTGTCCGGCCGCAAGATGGCCCACGCCGCGACATAGCCCATGAACATCAGCATCAGCACGATGCCCGGCAGGATGCCGGCGATGAACAGGCGCGGGATCGAGACCCCGGCCACCACGCCGTAGATGATCAAGGCGATCGACGGCGGGATCAGGATGCCAAGCGTGCCCGAGCCGGCGAGCGTGCCGATCGACATCCGCTCGTCGTACCCCAGCCGCCGCAGCTCCGGCAGCGACATCCTGCCGATGGTGGCGCAGGTGGCCGACGAGGATCCGGACACGGCCGCGAAAATCCCGCAGCCGACGACGTTGATGTGCACGAGACGCCCCGGCAGCCAGTTGAGCCATGGCGCCAGGCCTATGAACATGTGCTCGGACAGCCGGGTGCGGAACAGGATCTCGCCCATCCATAAGAACAGCGGCAGCGAGACCAGCGTCCAGCTTCCGCTCGCCCCCCAGGTCGTGGTGGCGAGAATCTTGCCGACCGGCGCGGGCGTGACCAGCGCCATGCCGACGATGCCGACGGCGAGCAACGACAAGGCGATCCACATCCCGCTCCCCAGGAGGACGAACAGCAGCGCCATCAACAGGATCGAGAGGACGACCTGATCCACGGCGCCGCTCAGTCGTCCGGAGTGCCGCCACCGCGAGGTATGGCAGCGGGCTCCCCATAGCGGGGCGCGCCGCCCCGGGCGACATGCACGAACTCGTCTACAAGGCACACGAACAGCACCGCGAGTCCGACCGCGAGCACGGATTGGGGCATCCATAAGGGCGTGGCGACCATGCCTTGGGAGCGGTCGCCGAAGCGGAAGGAATCCCAGGTCATGTCGCCCACGAACCAGGTGAAGTACCCGATCAGCGCCGCGGCCCCAGCGAGCGACCAGAGCTCGATCCAACGCCGGGGCCTGCCGCGCAAGCGCTCGACCACGAGCGAAATGCGGACATGTCCGCCCGCCCGGAACGTGTGGGCAAGCGCCAGGAACAGCGAGGCCGCCATGCTGTAGCCGGCGAAATCGTCGGCCGCCGGAACGAGGACGCCGAACAGGCGGCCGCCGATCTGCGCCAGCACGAGGACCGCGATCAGGGCAAGACAAACGCCGGCGAGCGTCCCGCACCAGCGATAGAGGCCGTCGAGGAGTGAACGCACCGCCGTCAGGAGCCGAGGCCAAGCGGACCGGCGCCCACGCCCCGCGCCGGTCCGCCGGCCGGATCGGTTACTGCCGGTAGCTCTTGATGATGGCCTCGCCGTCGGGGCCCGCTTTCTGCAGCCATTCAGCCAGCAAGGTGCGGCCGATCGGCTCGAGCTGCGCCATCAGCTTGGCGTCGGCCCGGGTGACCGTCATGCCCTTGCCGGCGAGGGTCTGCTTCTGGGTGTTGGTGCTCGCCCGCGCGAGCTGCCAGGCCCGGACCTGCGCTCGGCCGGCCGCGGCCAGCAACGCGTTCTGGGCGTCGGGCAACAGGCGCTTGAATGCCACCTCGTTGACGATCACCAGGTTCATCGGCACATGCGAGCCCACGTCGGTGTAGGCCTTGATGAAATCCCAGGCCTGCAGCGATAGGCCGAGCTGCGGGGCCGTGAACATCGCATCGACCACCTTGGTTGCAAAGGCCTGCGGCACCTCGGCGAACGGCACGATGGTCGGGATCGTCCCCATGAGCTCGCCCATGCGGCGCGTCATCGCGCTGTAGACCCGCAGCTTGACGCCCTTGATCTCTTCGAGCGAGGTGACCGGCGCCCTGTAATAGAAGCCGCTGGTCGGCCACGGGCCTTCGTACAGCACGCGCATGCCCTTGTCGGCGATCCGCTTGGCGATCGGGCCCTTGGCGATCGACCACAGCTTTTCCGCCCGGTCGAAGTCTTCGGCGAGGAACGGGATGTCGTTGATCTCGAACAGCGCGTCCTCGTTGCCGTATTGGCTCAGCAGGATCTCCCCGAGCTGCACCTGCTCCGTCTGGACGGCCCGCTTGATCTCGGGCAGCTTGATCAGCGTCTGGTTCTTGTGGAGCTCGACCTCCAGCTTGCCGCCCGACGACTTCTTCACGTCGTCAACGAACTCGGCGAGGTTGCCGGTGTGATAGAACGTATCGCCGTAGCCCGACGCCATCAGCCATTTCTGCGCGGCGGCGGGCGGAGCGAAGGCCAGCGCGGGCACGGCGGCGGCGAGCAGGAACGACCAGAGTCTCGGCATTTGAACCTCCCTTCGATCGGCGGCCCGGGTTGTCGCCCAGCCGGGCCTACCATGAGATTAAGGTTATCGCAACCCTAGTGAAAATGGTCCCCCGCGGCAACGCGAACCGGCCGCGGCGTGCGCCTCACTTGCGGGGCGGATGGTGCGCGATCCAGTGCCGGGCGATATCGATGCGCCGGGAAATCCACACCTTGGCGTGGGATTGGATGTGATCGAGGAAGCGGACGAGGCCCCGCGCGCGGCCAGGCCGGCCGACGAGGCGCGCGTGCAAGCCGATCGACATCATCTTCGGCGCATAAGCGCCCTCGGCATAGAGCTGGTCAAAGGCGTCGCGCAGATAGACGAAGAACTGCTCGCCGTTGCTGAAGCCTTGCGCCGTGGAAAAGCGCATGTCGTTGTTGTCGAGGGTGTAGGGAACGACGAGGTGCGACTTGCCGTCGACCTCGAGCCAATAGGGGAGGTCGTCGGCATAGGCGTCCGCATCGTAGAGGAACCCGCCCTCCTCGACCACCAGGCGCCTGGTGTTGGGGCTGTTGCGACCGGTGAACCAGCCGAGCGGCCGGTGGCCCACGGTCTTCACCTGGGCGGCGATGGCGCGCCGCATGTGCTCGCGCTCGTCCTCGAGACTGAAATTCTGGTAGTCGATCCACCGGTAGCCGTGGCTGATGATCTCGTGGCCGGCCTCCGTCAGGGCGCGGGCCGCCTCGGGGTAGCGTTCGAGCGCCATGCCGATGGCGAAGACGGTGAAGTGGAGCCGGCGGTCGGCGAAGATTCGCATCAAGCGCCACAGCCCGGCGCGGCTGCCATACTCGTAGATCGATTCCACCATCATGCTGCGCTGGCCCTTCAAGGCCAGAAACGAGGGATGGCCGACGATATCCGTGAGGATTCCCTCCGAGGCCTCGTCGCCGTGCAGGATGTTGTTTTCGCCGCCCTCCTCGTAATTGAGCACGAACTGGACCGCGATGCGGGCGCCGCCTGGCCACTTGGGATCGGGCGGGTTGGGTCCGTAGCCGATCAGGTCGCGGGGATAGGGCTCGGCCATGGCGTGTCCTCCTTGCAGTTTTTCGTCGGCGCGCATCATACTCGCCTCATACTCGCCTCGGCGTGTGGGGAAAGCCCGCGCCGCCAGCGTTACCCGAGGCCGTCCATGCCCATCCTCGATCGCGCCGACGGGTCGATCCACTACGAAGCGATCGATCTCGTCCCGCCGTGGGTCGCGGACCCGCAAGCCATCCTGTTCCATCACGGGCTCGGCACGACGTCGGGCATCTGGAGCGACTGGCTGCCGCCGCTTGCCGATCGCTTTCGCCTCGTCCGCTTCGACTTGCGGGGCTTCGGCCACTCCTCCGTGCCGCCGGCGGGCTTTCCGTGGTCGCTCGAGCTGTTGGCCGAGGACACGCTCGCGGTGGCCAAGGCCGCCGGCCTATCGCGCTTCCACTTCGTGGGCGAATCGCTCGGCGGCATCATGGGGTATTACCTGGCCATCCACCGCCCCGAGGTGCTGCTGACCATGACCTCGTGCACCGCCTCGCACCGCGGCAGCCGGATCGAGGGCGGCATCGACACCTGGGGCGACCTCGTCGCGACGAGCGGCATGGCGGGCTGGTCCAGGATGATGATGGACAGCCGCTTCCGCCCGGGAGCGATTTCGCAGGCGGCCTACGAGTGGTTCGACCGCGAGCAGGCCGCCTCGCCCGCCCACGCGAACCTCGAAGCCTCGCGCATGTTGCGCCAAATGGACTTGGCGGGCGACCTCGGCCGGATCACGACGCCGACCCTGCTGATCGTGGGCGAGGCCAGCCCGTTCGTGCCCGTCGACATGGTATGCGAGATTCGCTCGATGATCAAAGGCGCGGAGCTCCAGGTCGTGGCCGGCGCCAGGCACGGGGTGGTGTTCTCCCATGCCCGCCAGTGCGCGACGGTCCTGCGCGACTTCATCGCCCGCCATCCCGCCGCCTGACCCGGCCATCGACGGTTTGAAGCCAGACCTGCCGCAAAACGCGGCCAGCGATGCTTCCAGGGGCAGGCGGCCTCGAACGACACGAGGATCGAAGACCGCATCGTGCCCGACCCCGGCATAGCCGCGTTGTGGCATATCGGCCTTGCCCATGATGACGGCGCCCGCCGCTCGGCATCCGCACCTGTGGAGTTGTGGGCATGGCGGTGCGATGCCGACAACCCCAGTGGCCCAACTGCCACAAAAAAACGGGCGATAGACGTGCTACGGAGACCGGTCAATTTGACGCGCTAGGTTCCGACTCCAACACTGGGCACCCAACATGCGACGTCGCAGTCGAAACATCCTCGCCCCCGGCCTCGAACGCCGCACATTCGCATGCCGAGCCGTGCCCGCCGTTCGGGACTCACGTTAGGGTCAAACCACGAGCCGAAGTTATTATCGACCATCATTTTTTGCTCTCGCGCCCGTCCGCCGAAAGGCGACGCAGCGCTCCCGGCCGGCGAGATCGCGGCGCCTGGCGACCGGCTCGAGCCCGGCGGCCCGCAAAATCGTCTCGACCGCGCCGGCCTGGCCGCTGCCGATCTCGATGACGCCGGCGCCGTCCGCGGCCAGCAAGCGCCCGAGGTCGCCCGCCAAGGCGCGCGTCGCCTCGAGGCCATCCGGCCCGCCGGCCAGCGCGAGGCGCGGCTCGTAAAGGCGAACCTCGGGCTCGAGGGCGGCGATGTCGTCGCAGCGAATATAGGGCGGGTTGGCGACCACGAGATCGAAGGCGCGGCCAAGACAGCCTCCCCAGTCCGCGGCCGCGAAATGCGCGCGCCGGCCGAGCCCGAGGGCGGCGGCATTGCAGCGCGCCACCGCGAGCGCAGCGGGACTGACATCGATGCCCACACCCCAGGCGTTGGGCAATTCGGCAAGCAGGGCCAGCAACAGGCACCCCGTCCCGGTGCCGAGATCGAGCACGACCGCCGGCCGGGTGCGCTCGCCGACCATGGCGAGGGCCGCCTCGACGACGCTCTCGCTGTCGGGCCGCGGGGTGAGCACGTCCGGGGTGACCTGGAAGTCGAGGCTCCAGAATTCCCGCCGCCCCAGGAGCTGCGAGAGCGGCGCTCGCGCCTCGCGCCGGGACAGCAACGGCTCGAGGCGGGCGGCCGCGGCGGGGGAAAGCTCCCCTTCGCCGCCGGCGAGCACGCGCTCGACCTCCCAGCCGAGCGCCGCGCCGACCAGGAGGCGCGCCTCGCCAGCCGCGCCCTCGATCCCGGCGGCCGCCAGGCGCCGGGCGGCCCCGGCCAGCGCGCGGGCGAGGGGCCCGGTGGCACCCATCACGGCAGCTCGGCAAGCCGCGCCGCGCGGTCCTCGGCGGTCAGCGCGTCGATCAGTTCGTCGAGCGCCTCGCCCGACATCACCTGGTCGATCTTGTAGAGGGTGAGACCGATGCGGTGGTCGCTGACCCGCCCTTGCGGAAAGTTATAGGTGCGGATGCGTTCGGAGCGGTCGCCCGATCCGACCTGGGTCCGCCGCTGGGCGGCGCGCTCGGCCTCGGCCTTGGCGCGCTCCATTTCGTAGAGCCGCGCGCGCAGGATCTTGAGCGCCTTCGCCTTGTTCTTGTGCTGCGATTTCTCATCCTGCTGCTGGACCACGAGGCCGGTCGGCAAATGGGTGATGCGCACGGCGCTGTCGGTGGTGTTGACCGACTGTCCGCCCGGCCCGCTCGACCGGAACACGTCGATCCGCAAATCCTTGTCGTCGATCTTGACGTCGACCTCTTCGGCCTCGGGCAGCACCGCGACCGTCGAGGCCGAGGTGTGAATCCGGCCGCTCGCCTCGGTCTCCGGCACGCGCTGCACCCGGTGCACGCCGGATTCGAACTTCAGTCGGGCGAACACGCCGCGCCCCGAGATGCCGGCGATCGCCTCCTTGTAGCCGCCGATGCCGGTATCGGCCAGGCCCAAGATCTCGAATGTCCAGCCCCTGAGGGCGGCGTAGCGTTGGTACATGCGGAACAGGTCGGCGGCGAACAAGGCCGCCTCCTCGCCGCCGGTGCCGGCGCGCACCTCCAGGATCGCGTTCTTCTCGTCGGCGGCGTCCTTCGGCAACAACATGATCTGCAGTTGCCGCTCCATCTCGGGCAGTTTTTCCTTGAGCGCGAAGAACTCGCCCGCGGCGAGCTGGCGCATGTCCGCGCCGCTGGCCGGGTCCTCCATCAGGGCCTTGAGGTCGGCGAGCTCGGCCTTGGCCTTGGCTCGGACCCGGATCGAGTCGACGAGCGGGGTGAGCTCGGCGTACTCCTTCGACAATTTGGCGAACCGGCGCGGATCGAAATCGGGCGCCGCCATCGCCACCTTCAGTTCCTCGTAGCGGGCCGCCACCCGCTCGAGCTTGGCTTCGAAACTCACCCTGCGTTCTCCTGGTCCCGCCCGCCGTGGTCGCCGTCCGCCTCGTCCTCGAGGCCGAACAACTCGTAGACCAGGCGTTCGATCTCGCCGCGTTCCTGCGGTCCTTTCGCGGCCGTCCGCCGCAACGCCTCGAGGGGGTCGTGCAGGAGGCGGCTGACCAGCAATTCAGTGGCGCGCGCGGCGTCGCCGTCGGCCTCGCGCAAGGCCCGCGCCCGCAGGGCCTCGAGGTGCCGCCGCAGCGCCAGGATCGCCGGCACGGCCGCGCGTTCGGCGCGGGCGAGTGCGAAGGTGGCGAGCTCGTGTTCGGCGATCCGCCAGGCCTGGGCCGCCTCGGCCTCGCGGGTCGCGAGCCCGCTCATCGCCACGCGCTCGAGATCGTCGAGATCGTAGCGGAACGCCCCGTCCAGGCGTTCGACCTCCGGCGCGACATCGGCGGGGACGCCGAGGTCGATGAGCAGCACCGGCCGGTTGCGCCGGCTCTTGAGCGCCTCCGCCATCATCGCCCCGGTGACGAGGTGGCGGCCGGTGCCGGCGGAACTCACCACGATGTCGGCGGCGACCAGGGCCGGGGCCAAGGGGTCGAACGGGGCGAGGTGGCACCCGAATTGGCGCGCGATCTCCTCGGCCCGGGCCGGGGCGGGACCGGTCGCGGCGAGCCGCTTGAGGCCCGCCGCTCGCAACTGCTCGATCAACAGCGCGCCCATGTCGTGGCCGCCGATCAACAGGCCGGCGCAACCGGCCAGATCGCCGTGCACCTTGCGCGCGATCTCGACGGCCGCCGAGGACAGGGTCACCGGCCGCTCGCCGATCGTCGTCTCGCTGCGCACCCGCTTGGCCGCGCCGAAGGCCGCCTGCAGGGCGAGGTCGAGCTCCGGGCCCATCAGCGCGGCGTCGTGGGCGAGGCGGTGGGCGGCCTTGACTTGGCCGAGCACGTTGGGCTCGCCGATCACCTGGCTGTCGAGGGACGCCGCCACGGCGAACATGTGCTTGAGCGCCGCCGGCCCGGAGAGGGCGTAGAGCTGCCGGCGAACCTCGCCCACGGGCAAGGCGGCACGCTCAGCGAACAGCCGCGTGACGATCGCGGCCGCTTCCTCGGCGTCGATGTCCGCCGCCTGGACCTCGACCCGGTCGCAGGTCGAAAGGACGATCGCCTGGCGCAGGCCGGCCTGGCGCAGCGCGGCCAGGAAGAACGGCATCTCGGCATCGGCGATGAACAGGCGATCGCGCAGGGCCGCCGCGCTGGAACGGTGGTTCGCCCCCACCACCGCGAGACGAAGGGCGGAATTCGCCGCCATGGCGTTAGCGGTAGGGCGCGAGCCGATCCTTGAGCGCCTGGAGCGGCACCTCGGTCTGCTCGCCCGAATCGAGGTCGCGAAGGGTGGCCGTCCCGCGCTTGCGCTCGTCCTCGCCGATCAGGATCGCCACCCGCGCGTTCAACTTGTCGGCGGCCTTGAGGCGGCGGGCGAGATTGCCGCGGTAGCCCAGCGCCACCGCGAACCCGGCCCGCCGCAAGTCCTCGGCGATGCGCAAGGCCGCGCCCTCGCACTGCGGCCCGACCGGGACGACCGCTGCGGGCCGGCGCGGGCCCGGCACCTCGCCCAACAGCATCGCCAGGCGCTCGACGCCGGCCGCCCAGCCCACACCCGGCGTCGGCGGTCCGCCCATCTGGGCGATCAGCCCGTCATAGCGCCCGCCCGCCAGCACCGCGCCCTGGGCGCCCAGGCCCTCGGTCGTGAATTCGAACGCCGAGTGGGTGTAGTAATCGAGCCCGCGCACCAGCCGAGGGTTGACCTCGAAGGCGATGCCGAGGCTCGCCAGGCCGTCGCTCACGCGCCGGAAGCAATCGCGCGAGGTCGGGTTGAGGTAGTCGGCGAACGACGGCGCGGCGGCGACGATCTCGCGCTCGCGCGGGTCCTTGGAGTCGAGGATGCGCAAAGGATTGCGCGCCAGGCGCTGGCGACTGTCGGGCGAGAGCCGGTCCGCATGGGCGCCGAAATACGCGACCAGCGCGGTCCGATAGGCGGCCCGGCTATCGTTATCCCCCAAGGTGTTGATCTCGAGCCGCGTCCGGTCGAGGACGCCGAGCCGGCGCAGCACGCCGGCGCCGGCGGCGATCGCCTCGATGTCGGCCAGCGGTTCGGCGACCCCGATGATCTCGACCCCGATCTGGTGAAACTGGCGCAGCCGCCCCTTCTGCGGCCGTTCGTGGCGGAACATCGGACCGTGATAGAAAAATTTCAGCGGCGCGTGCTGCGCGAGGCCGCCGGAGATGACGGCGCGCGCCACGCCGGCGGTGTTCTCGGGCCGCAGCGTGATCTCGTCGCCGCCGCGGTCGCTGAAGGTATACATTTCCTTGGTGACGATGTCCGAGGTGTCGCCCAGCGTGCGCTTGAAGACCTCGGTGAACTCGAAAATCGGCGTCGCGATCTCGAGCAAGCCGTACTGTTCGGCGACCGCGCGCGCCGCATCGACGACGAAGCGGTGCCGCCGCATCTCGTCGGGCAATAGGTCGTGCGTGCCGCGCACCGGCTGAAGGTTCGACATGAGTCGTGGCGCCCGTCCTAAGTCACCGCCCGGCGGTGGCGCAAGCTCCAGCAGCGGCCCGTTCGACCGCCGGACGTAAGACCAACCGTCGGTAAGGGTCTATTGCGGTGCCCGCACCCCGGCGCCCGGCTCGGGTACCGCGGTGCCGGCCAACAGACGCCCCGGATCCAGCGCCACGTCGCGACGCACGAAGCCCGGGCGGCCGATCGGCGGCGCGGGCCGGTCGTCAACCCGAATATCCAGGACACCCGCGCTGCCGGTGTTGAGGAGCAGTCCCACCTGGTTGGGCACCCGGTAGACGTCGCCTTGGCGCATGATCCGCGTGAAGATGACGTTGTAGGCGGGGTTGCGCACTTGCACCCAGGACTCGCCAGCCGCTCTGATCACGATCCGCACGTCCGTACCGGTGTCGCCGAAGACGCGCGGCTGGTACGACACCTCGGCCGGCGGGCTGGGGATGCCGGTCTCCTCGCCCGGACCGGGGCGCGGCGGGGCCGGCAGTGCCGCGACTTCGGTTCCGCGCGGCGCGCGCGAGGCGGCCGGCGCATCGACCGGCGAGTCCGCCGCCTCGGGTGTCGAGGGCGGACCGGTGAGCGCGTCCGCCGCCGGCCGCGCAGGAGCGGGCGCCGGCACGGTGATCATGGCCGCCTCGGCCTGGCTCGACGACGAGGCGACCGGGCGCTCGACCATGGTCGCCAGCCGCTCCGGCACCGAAGCCACGCGCGGGATCGGCGTGCGCTCGGACAACGTGGTGTAATACCAAGACCCGTAGCCGGCGACCGCGACGAACAGCGAAATCAACAGCGCGGAACCGCCGGGCAGGCGGCTTTCCCGGATCGGGCGCGGGAACACGAGTTCGCTGGGGCGGTCGATCCCGGCCGCCTCGCTCTTGAATCCACGGACGATCTCCTGGCGATCGAGGCCGAGCAAGCCCGCATAGGCGCGCACGAAACTCACCGCATAGGTGCGGCCCGGCAAATCTTCGAAGCGACCGTCTTCGATCGCGGCCAAGAACACGCGCCGGATCCTCAACCTGGCGGAGACCTCCCGGAGCGATAAATTGTGCTTGAGCCGGGCCGCGCGCAGCACCTCGCCGACGCCGGCCGAGGGCGACAGCCCGGTGCGTTCGGACCCCGCATCCTCCAGCTCCGCCGAAGCCATCGTCCAGCCCTGCCGCTCGCGCTCCGCCATCTTCGCACTCACCCAACAAGTGCTTGATTATACGAACTAAACGACTTGGGCCTGGACCCCACTTCCGGGCTCGCGGCCGCCCTCCCCCCGTGGCCCGCCCGGCGCGACGGCGGGCGGCAAGCGAGCCATCCCCTGGTAGGTTTTACCAAATCGGCCCACGGACAGGCAACCCTTTCCTGCGCCCCGGCGGCCGGCCTTCACTCGAGCTCGATGCGATGATCGCGCGCGAAGGCGCGCAATTTCTCGCGCACCGAATGATCGGGCAGCCGGCACAGATCCTCGACATAGCGGGCGAGCGCCGCCACGTCGATGGTCCGGGTCATCGCCTTGACGGGAGCGATGGCGGAGGCCGGCATCGACAGGCGCCGGTAGCCCAAGCCCAGCAGGGCCATCGCTTCCAAGGTACGGCCGCCCATTTCCCCGCACACCGTCACCGGCACTCGCGCGCGCTCGCATTCGCGCGCCAGGGCGCCGAGAACGTTGAGGACGGTGGGCGACAGTACGTCGTAGCGCTCGGCGAGGCGCGGGTTGCCGCGGTCGCTGGCGAACAGGAACTGCACGAGGTCGTTGGTGCCGACGGAGATGAAATCGACCCGCTCGAGCAGGGCCGGCAACTGCCAGAGCAGGGCCGGCACTTCGAGCATCGTGCCCACCTGGATGGCGGAGGGCAGGGCGCGCCCGTGCGCTCGCTCGCGCTCGACCTCGAGGTCGAGCAGGGCGCGGGCGGCGTCGAATTCCGCCACCTCGGCGATCATCGGGAACATGAGCTCGAGCGGCCGGCCGGCGGTGGCGCGCAACAACGCGCGCAGCTGCTGGCGCAGCATCAGCGGCCGATCGAGGGCGATGCGGATGGCCCGCCACCCCATCGCCGGGTTTTCATCGCCCGCCTGGTCGAGGTAGGGCAGGAGCTTGTCGCCGCCCACGTCGAGGGTGCGAAAGACCACGGGCTTGCGGTTCGCGCGCTCGAGCACCTTGCGATAGAGTTGGGTTTGCGCCGTCACGTCGAGGAAGCTCGAGCGGATCATGAATGGAATTTCAGTCCGATAAAGGCCGACGCCCTCGGCCCCCGACTCGCTCAGTTGGTCGAGATCGATCAGCAGCCCGGCATTGAGATAGAGCGAGACGGGAATGCCGTCCATGGTCACCGCCGGCAGGTCGCGGAGTGCCGCATAGGAGGCCCGGCGCTCCGCCCGGCTCCGCAACGCCGCGCCATAGGCCTCGCGCACGTCCTCGCCCGGGCGCAGGATCACCTGGGCGTTGTCGACGTCCACGACCACCGGATCGAGCGGCTCGATGTCGAGGAGAACGTCCTTGACCCGCCCGAGCATGGGGAGTTCGAGCGCCCGCGCGATGATCGCGACATGGGCGGTGGGCGAGCCTTCCTCGAGCACCACCGCCTTGAGCTTGCGGCGGTCATAGTCGAGCAGCTCCGCCGGCCCCATCGCGCGCGCGAACACCACCGCATCGTCCGGCAAATCGGCCGCGCGCGCCGCCGTGGTCGAGCCGGCGAGGTGTTGGAGCAGGCGGTTGCCCAGGTCCTCGAGATCGGCGAGGCGTTCGCGCAGATAGGGGTCGGCGATCTGGGACATCCGCGCCCGCATATCGTCCTGGACCTTGTGGACCGCCGCCTCGGCGGTCAGCCCGGTGTCGATCGCCTCGGATATGCGCTCCCGCCAGCCGCGGTCCTCGGCGAACATGCGGTAGCTTTCGAGGATCTGCCGTTGCTCGCCCCCTTCGGCGAACGCGGCCGCGCGGAACATGTCGTCGAGCGCGCTGTGCATGCCGGCCAGCGCCCGCTCGAAGCGCTGGAGCTCGGCCGCCGGGTTATCGGCCACGACCTGGCGGATGGCAACCCGGGGCTGATGGAGGACCGCCCGCCCGATCGCGATCCCCTCGTTGAGGCGCAAGCCCTCCAGCCGCACGGGCCGCATGGTGGTGCCTTCGACCCGCTGCATCTCGGCCGGGCTGATGATTTCGCCGCCCGCCAGCAGCTCGGCGAGCACCATGGCGACGGTCTGGAGGGTCTCGATCTCCTCCTCGCTGTACTCCCGGAAGGTGCGGTTCTGGACGACCAGCACGCCGAGCACCCGGCCGCCGCGCAGCACCGGCACGCCCATCAGCGAATGGTAGATTTCCTCGCCGGTCTCGGGACGGTAGGCGAAACCGGGATGCGACTGGGCGTCGGCGAGGGCGAGCGGCCGGAGATGGGCGGCGATTTCGCCGACCAAGCCCTCGCCCACCCGCAGGCGAGTCTTGTGCACCGCTTCCTGCTTCAGGCCCTGGGTGGCGAACAGCTCCAGGACCTCGCCGGCACGCAGGACATAGATCGAACAGACTTCCGCCACCACGTCGGCGGCGATGATCTTGACGATCCGCTCCAGCCGCTGCTGCCCGGTTCCGCCGGCGGCCATGACGTCCCTGAGTCGTTTCAGGAGACGGCGCGAGCCGCCGGGGTCCGTGCTCGGCTGCATCAGTCCGCGGCTCCCGAGGTCTCCCGCACGCCGACGTCGCGGGCAACCAGCGCGTCGAGCGCCTGATCGATGAGTTCGGCGATGATCTCGCGGGTCGTCTGCTCGCGGACCACCATGCCCACGCTTTGGCCGGCCATCAGCGACCCGTTCTCGACGTCGCCCTCGATGACCGCCCGCCGCAGCGCCCCGGCCCAGAAATGCTCGATCGCGAGCTGGGCGTCCTTGAGGCCGATCTCGCCCCGATTGAAGCGCTCGATGATCTCGCGCTGGGCCTCGAGGAAGCGCTGGGAGGCGTTATTGACCAGGGCCCGGACCGGGATCACCGGAAAGCGCGGGTCGAGCTGGACCGAGGGCATGGCGTCGCGGGCCGCGGCCCGGATGAAGGCCTGTTTGAAGCGGGGATGGGCGATCGATTCGGTCGCGCACACGAAGCGCGTGCCGAGCTGGCACCCCGCCGCCCCCATTTCGAGCAGCGCCAGGATCGCCTCGCCGCGGCCGATGCCGCCGGCGACCAAGACCGGCACCTCGCGCACGTGCGGCAGGATTTCCTGGGCCAGCACGCCGGTCGACACCGCGCCGATATGGCCCCCGGCCTCCATGCCTTCGATCACCAATCCGTCGCAGCCCGAGCGCACCAGCTTGCGGGCCAGGGCGTGCGCCGGCGCGAACGCCAAGACTTTGGCCCCGCCCGCCTTCAAGCGCTGGAACAATTCGGCGGGCGGCCGCCCGCCGGCGAGCACGACGTGGCTCACCCGATGCTCGAGGCAGACCTCGGCGAGCTCCTTGAGCTGGGGATGCATGACGATGAGGTTGACCCCGAACGGCAGCTTGGTGCGCGCCGCGGTGGCGGCGATTTCCTCTCCCAGCTGTTGGGGCGACATCGACCCGCAGGCGATGACGCCGAAGCCGCCGGCATTGGAGATCGCCGCCACGAGGTGGCGTTCGGACACCCAGGTCATGGCCCCGCCCATGATCGCGACCTCGCAGCCGAGGAACTCGCATCCCCGTCGCCACAGGTCATCGAGCCGCCGCCTGGCCGCGGTGCGATCCATGGGGATCAGGCCGCGTCCAGGCCGTAGGCGGTATGCAGCGCGCGCAACGCCAATTCCAGGTACTTCTCGTCGATGAGCACGCTGATCTTGATCTCCGAGGTCGAAATGACCTGGATGTTGATGTTCTCCTTGGCGAGCGTCCGGAACATGGTCAGCGCCACGCCGGAATGGCTGCGCATGCCGACGCCGATGACCGACACCTTGACGACGCTGGAATCGGGTTTCAGTTCCTTGAAGCCGAGCGCGCCGCGGCTGGCCTCGAGCACCTTCACCGCCCGCTCGAGGTCGGCCTTGGTGACCGTGAACGTCAGGTCGGCCAACTGTCCGTCCTCGGACACGTTCTGGACGATCATGTCGACGTTGATGTTGGCATCGGCGAGCGGGCCGAAGATCGCCGCCGCCACGCCCGGCCGGTCCGCGACCTTGGCCAGCGTGATCTTGGCCTCGTCGCGGCTGTAGGCGATGCCGCTTACGACTTGCTTTTCCACGATTTCATCCTCATCCACCACCAGTGTGCCGGGCGTGTCCGCGAAACTCGAGCGCACCTGGACCCGGACCCCGTGGTTCATCGCCAGGGCGACCGAGCGGGGCTGCAGCACCTTGGCGCCCAAGGACGCCATTTCCAGCATTTCTTCGTAGGTGATCTTATCGAGCTTGCGGGCCTTGGCAACGATGCGCGGATCGCAGGTGTAGATCCCATCGACATCGGTGAAAATATCGCAGCGATGGGCTTCGAGCGCCGCCGCCAGCGCCACCGCCGAGGTATCGGAGCCGCCGCGGCCCAGCGTCGTCACCCGCGAGTCCGCCCCCAGGCCCTGGAAGCCGGCGACCACGGCGACCTCGCCGCTGGCCAGGCGCTTGCGAACCTCGCCGGTCTCGATGCGCTTGATGCGGGCCTTGGCGTGCGCGTCGTCGCTGACCATCGGCAACTGCCAGGCCAGCCAGGAGCGGGCGGGCACCCCCAGATCCTGGAGCGCGATGGCGAGCAGACCGCACGTCACTTGCTCGCCGGTGGCGACGACGACGTCGTATTCGCGGGCGTCCGGCATGGGCGCGATGCGGTTGGTCCAGGCGATGAGCTGGTCGGTGACCCCGGCCATGGCCGACACCACGGCCGCGACCTCGTGGCCGGCATCGACCTCGCGCTTGATGCGGCGGGCGACGTTCTTGATCCGGTCAAGGTCCGCAACCGACGTGCCCCCGAACTTCACCACGATCCGCGCCATGGCCCGAACATCGAAAGTTTCAATGACTTGGCAACCCATCCCCGAGGTTTAGAGTGCCATCGGCCGGGCCGGGCCCATACATACTTGGTTTGTCGCGATCGAGGCAAGCTTCGGCCCCGCATGCTCGTGGTCTGTCCGGATCGGATGCCGCGATCCTTGGCGCGTCAGCGAGCGAGGTATCGTTCGATGTCCCTGCTTTGGTGCAGCACGCGGACGACCTCGATACCCTGGGGAATCTCTTGATGGAAGATCGCATTTCGTCCGCTACTGGCGCTGCGATAGCCGGCCCGTAGTTCGTCGCGAGCTTTGCCGAGCTTAGGGTTGGCTGCCAAATCGCGAAACCGCGCGTCGAGGGCCTTGCGATGGACGGTGCGCTGCTGAACTCCCCATTTTTCTTCCGTGTAGCGGGCGACGTTGCGCAGATCGAGCCTGGCGGCGGGCCTTAACGTTACAACGTCGTTTCCCTATGTAGGGGCGAGGCGTTGCCTCGCCGGTTTCAATCCGGCCCGCGCGGGCGGGTTATAAACCCGCCCCTACGAAATGCCATCGTCGTTTCCCTATGTAGGGGCCGGTTTCAATCCGGCCCGCGCGGGCGGGTCTTAAGACCCGCCCCTACGAAATGCCATCGTTTCCGACGAAGGCTCGTGGCGTGCCCGGATCGGTTGATTCCCAGCTGTGCGGGGATTCGTAGCGTCTCTTCGACACTCTTTGCTAGCATGGGAAGGCTCCCGTGGGAATTCCTCCGTCTGAGACAGACCGCTGGCGCAATCGACATGGCACGCCGCCCCGCCGCTCCGCACCCGACCGCCGCCAGCGTCGACCCCGCCGAGATCGCCCGCTTCGCGGCGCTGGCCGAGGAGTGGTGGGACGCGAACGGCAAGTTCCGGCCCCTGCACAAGCTCAACCCGGTCCGCCTCGCCTACATCCGCGACAATCTGTGCCGTCACTTCGCTCGCCCTCCCTTGCGGCCGGCGCCGCTCCAGGGCCTGCGGGTCCTGGATATCGGCTGCGGCGGCGGCCTCATCGCCGAGCCGCTCGCCCGGCTCGGGGCCGCGGTGGTGGGGATCGACGCGGGCGCGCCGAACGTCGAAGTGGCGCGCCATCACGCCCGGCAAAGCGGGCTCGCCATCGATTACCGCCACCGCGCCGCCGAGGAGCTGGCCGCAGCGGGCGAAAGCTTCGATTGCGTGCTGGCGCTCGAAGTGGTCGAACACGTGGCGGACCTCGACAGCTTCCTCGGCGCGGCCGCCGCGCTTACCAAGCCGGGCGGCTGCCTGGTGATCGCCACGCTCAACCGCACCGCGCGGGCCTTTCTGCTGGCGATCGTCGGCGCCGAGTACGTGCTCGGCTGGCTGGCGCGCGGGACCCATGACTGGAGCAAATTCGTGCGCCCCTCGGAACTTGCTAGCGCGCTGCGCGGCCGGGGCGTCGAGATCGCGGGGCTCGACGGGATCAGCTACGACCCGCTGGCCGGCGCGTGGCGCCCCTCGCGCGACCTTGGGGTCAACTACATGGCCTTCGCGCGCAAGAGACCCGTGTCACCATGATTTGAGTCCGCGCCCGTTGAGCCCGGCATCGTGTAGGGGCGAGGCGCGAGGCAGCGCCTCGCGGCCTCGCCCCTCCAAGACACATCCTTGGATACGTCGGCTCAAATGATCGTGTCATTGGGATAAGCGCGGGCCGGTGCCCGATCAGGAATCCCGGCGCGGCGGCCAGGGGACGCGCGAAAACTCGATGCCCTCTTCGGTCAATTCGTAAGCCTGGCGGTCGCTCGCCTCGCCGTAGATGCCGCGCTTTTCGGCCTCGCCGTAATGCATCTTGCGCGCTTCCTCGGCGAACCGGTCCCCGACCGGCTCGCAATTTTCCTCGACCCGCCGGCGCAGCTCGGCGAGCTCCCGCGCCAGCGCGACCGCCCGGGGGGCAGCCGGATGGTTGGCGACGCCAACCGGAGATTCGCCTGGCGTGCCGCCCTGTTCCCGGGGCGGGACCGCATCCTTGGCGCTCGAGATACGGGGCGCCATCACCGCCTTGGCGACCTCGAGCGACCCGCAGATCGTGCACGCCATGTGGCCCCGCTTGTGCTGGCGCTCGAACGTCGCCCCGTCCTTGAACCAGGATTCGAAGACGTGCCCGTTGCCGCATTTGAGATCGAAGACGATCATGGAACGAGTTGCAACCCTTCTCGCCGCCTTGCCGCCGCGGGATTTAATGCCGCCGCAGGATTTAATATAGTCCGCCTGGATGGTCAAACAACGGTATCCGGGAGCCGTCCCCGATTTGCAGCCCGATCCGGACCCTCGCCCCGCCGCTGGCTCGGATCGGCATGGCGCCGGGCTGGCGCCTTCGCCGTGGGTCGTGCGCTTCGCCGGCTTGGTGCCGCCGGGCGGCGCGGTCCTCGATGTCGCCGCCGGCTACGGCCGGCATGCCCGCCTGTTCCTGTCGCGCGGCCACCGGGTCACGGCCCTCGAGCGCGATCCCGAGGGGCTTGCCGACCTCGCCGGCCGGCCCGACCTCGAGATTGTGGCCGTCGATCTCGAGACCGGCGGCCGGTGGCCGCTCGGGGAGCGCCGCTTCGCAGGCGTCGTGGTCACCAACTATCTCTATCGTCCGCTGATGACGGCGATCGTCGCGGCCGTGGCGCCGGGCGGCGTGCTGATCTATGAAACCTTCGCGCAAGGGAACGCAGCCTTCGGCAAGCCGAGCAACCCGGATTTCCTGTTGCGGCCGGGCGAACTCATCGCCGCCCTCGCCGGCCGGCTCCGCGTCCTCGCCTACGAGGACCTCGAGGTGGCCAAGCCGCGCGCCGCCATGGTGCAGCGGATCGTCGCCCGCGCCCCGCCGTCGGGGCGCACGGAATAGATGGGGTTAGCGCGTGTGTCGCGTAATGTTCGGGTCGAGTGTGCCCAGCCACTCCAACCGCCACGTCCCTCCCTGCCGCAAGTTCTGAACGAGGTCGGGCAGAAACGCGACGAGACAGGTACCGCCAGGCTTGCGAACCGACGGGTAAACGATGCCGTTGCTGGCCTCCTGCGTCCGCAGTTGCTTGGCCAGGGACTGACCTGCTGCGTAGCCGATCGCTGGATCCGGTTGGAGGCAAGCTTCCCGATCGCGGTCGGCACCGCGCAGATCGTGAAACGATCCGACGAAATCAGCGAACAGTTCGGCGTAGTCCGTCGTGTTATCAAACCGGGCGATCGCCTCAAGTTCACGCGTTAGATGATAGGCAACTTCGCTGAGCGCCGTGTCGCCCTCAAAGGCGCAATACCAGGCGCCGCGATCATCATCGTTAAATCGATTTCCACCATGTCGAGGTTGTGTGAAAGCAGCGTTGATCAAGGTGTGTTTTGGACGACCGAAGATGAGTTCCCGCGGATCAAGGTCCGGAAGCCCCCTATCCTGAGCCCACACTCGACCGTCGGTAGCGCTCTCAATGCTTGCAAGATCCGCAAGTGCGCCGAAATTTGCGGCAAGGGGGAGAAGAACTGGGTCTTTAAGTCGCTCCGTCGAGATCAACCGGACAGTATCGCGCCGTACGAGGTCAACGGTGGGTAGATGCATTCAGAAACCACCACGCAGCGCGTCAACGTGGCGACGAACTTCGATCATCGCCGGGATGCCACCTTCGATCATCATATCCAACGGTCGACGACCACCGAAGAGCGCTCCCTTGTTGGGTAGTCGCACCCACTCGTCTGCCAGCGGCAGCGAGAACAGCAGTCGCAAGCCCTTGAAGATACCCACGAGAGCACTGACCCGGCTCAGCGTGTCCTGCGACAGCGCACCGGTCCATTCGCCTTTCTTCATTCGAAACCAAGTCCGCTCGGATACCTCGCCCATAAGGGCGCAAACCTCAGCGCTGGTCAGCCGCCATATCTCCGCCAGGCGGACCATACCGTCGATAGCCGCAGGGGTCAGGCGATCGCGGGTGGCTCGATCAGCAAGGTTGGGCGGGCTCGGCGCAGGGCCTGCATCGTACGTCACCGGAGCGCCGTTGGTAGGTACCATCGTCAGCTCCCATCCAAGAGTTCGGCCTATTGGCACTCGATATACTGCCAATTGGCAGCCATGTCAAGGGATGCTGAACGGGGAAAGCCCTTCCGATGTAGGGGCGGATCTCACGACCCGCCCGCGGGCGGGTTATAAACCCGCCCCTACGACCGGGGACGTCATTGCCGTTCGGAAAGCCCGGATTCAAGCGCATGGTCTTGTCAGGCGGCGAAGCATGAGGCGGATCGTGGCGAGCCAGAGCAAGGCGCAAGGCTACGTGCGGTCAGGCTTGCCCCTCCCCGCCCTCGGGGCCGTAGAACACGACCCACAGCGCCACATCGTCGCTGAAGTCGATGAAACGGTGCGCCATCCCGGCCGGCACGAACAGGAAATCGCCGGGCCCGAAGGGGAAGCGGTCGTCCCCGGCGAGAAAAGCGCCGCGCCCGGAGGCGACGACATACACCTCGTCGCGGGTGTGCGGCGTCTGCGGATCGGTGCCGCGCGGGGCGTAGAGCTTGGCCAGCATCGTGCCGTGCGCGAATGCCGGCGTCGAGCGGAGGCCGGCGGCCGGCAGGTTCTCGACGATCTCGGCGACCGTCAGCCGCGCGCCGCGCGAGGCGCTCATCGGCGGCCCGCCAATAGCGGGTCGAGCCGGCCGGCGCGATCGAGGGCGTAAAGCTCCTCGCAGCCGCCGATATGCACCCCGTCGACAAAGATCTGCGGCACGGTCATCTGGCCGCCCGCGCGCCGGGTCATCTCCTCGCGCCGGCTGGAATCCGCGAGCACGTCGAACTCGGCGAACGCGACCCCCTTCTTCGACAGCAGCTGCTTGGCGCGGGCGCAATAGCCGCACAACGGGCTGGTATAGATTTCGACGCTGGCGGTCATCGATCGATGGCTGGCGCGGGTGGGCCGCGCACCCGGGATAGCAGGCGGTTCGATCATGGCGCAAGCGCCCGCACGACGCGAGCAAGCGTCAGGACATCGACCGCTCTCGCCGCGGCCGCCTTGAGCGCCCGCGCGCATTCGGCCGCGGTGGCGCCGGTGGTCAGCACGTCGTCGACGAGCACGATGCGCCGCCCCTCGACCCGGGCGCGATGGCGGGGGTTGACGGCGAAGGCCCGGCGCACGTTGGCCCGCCTTGCGGCAGGGCCGAGACGGCCCTGTTGGGGCGTACGGCGGCGGCGGATGAGGGCATCGGCGAGACAGGGCCGGCCGGCCAGCGCCGCCGCCGCGCCGGCCATCAGCGCCGCCTGGTTGTAATGACGCCAGGCGAGCCTGGTCCAATGCATGGGGACGGGAACCAAGAGGTCGGCCTCGGCCAGCAGCTCGGCCCCGGCGCGCGCCAGCCACCGCCCGAAGGCCGGCGCGGCGTGCAGCCGGTCGGCGTGCTTGAAACCCAGGACCAGGTCGCGGCTGCCATCGTCGTAGCGGAACACGGCGCGGGCCCGCTCGAAGACCGGCCGCTCGCGCGCGCAGACGGCGCACAACGAGTCCTCGCCCTGCCAGCCCGGTCCCGGATCGAACTCGAACGGCAGGCCGCACGCCGCGCACTGCGGCGGCCCAAGCCACGCGATCCCCGCCCAGCATCGGGCGCACAGCGTGCCGGCCCCGTCGACGGGGCCGGCGCACGACAGACACAAGGGCGGCAACACGGCATCGAGCGCGAACGAGGCCGCGCGCCGGACGAAACCCAGAACCGGGGCGATCGCCTGCATGGACGGCGCATGCGATCATGGCGGGCGTCCGCTGTCAATGCGCGCCCGTTGAAGATTCAAGGCCTGCTGTCGACCCGACCCGTGCCATAGTCTTTCGCCATGGACGAGGTGCAGAAGGTCTTCGACCGCCGGGCGGTGCGCCGCCACCGGGACCGCGCGGCCAAGCACCTGTCCGACCACGATTTCCTGTTCCGCGAAGTCGGGCAGCGCCTGGTCGAGCGCCTCGAATTGGTCAAGCGCCGTTTTCCGGTCGCCCTCGACTTGGGCGCGCATGGCGGCACGCTTGGCGCGCTCCTGGGCGGGCGCGGCGGCATCGAAACCTTGGTCCAATGCGACCTGTCCCCGCGCATGGCCGCCCGGGCGCGCGCCGCGCTCCCACCCGCCGCGCCC
The DNA here is from genome assembly GCA_052387815.1 of Pseudomonadota bacterium. Lineage (GTDB taxonomy): Bacteria > Pseudomonadota > Alphaproteobacteria > CACIAM-22H2 > CACIAM-22H2 > JBQTIU01. The sequence continues at coordinate 55,804 of JBQTIU010000074.1, read as the reverse complement.
CCTCTGGTCGTGACCGGCGACGAGGAGTGGCTGCCCTTCGGGCCGCGGGTTTTCGATCTCGTGTTGAGCTGCCTCAGCCTGCAGTGGGTCAACGACCTGCCCGGGGCCCTTGTCCAGATCCGCGCGGCGCTCAAGCCGGACGGGCTGTTTCTTGGCGCCGTGTTCGGCCCCGACACGCTGGTCGAGCTTCGCCGGGCGCTGATCGAGGCCGAGCTCGCCGAGCGCGGGGGCGCGGGCGCGCGGGTATCGCCGTTCGTCGAGGTCCGCGAGGCGGGCGCGCTTCTCCAGCGCGCCGGGTTCAGCCTCCCGGCGGTCGATGCCGACGTCGTGACGGTGACGTATGCGAGCGCGCTCGACCTCATGCGCGACCTGCGCGGCATGAGCGAGTCGAACGCTATCGCCGGCCGGCAGCGCCATTTCACGCGGCGCAGCACGATCCTGCGGGCGACCGCGATTTACGCGGATTCGTTCGCCGACCGGAGCGGCCGCGTCCCCGCCACGTTCCAGATCGTCACCATGACCGGCTGGGCCCCGCACGCCAGCCGGCCCAGGCCGCTCAAGCCCGGGGCCGCCGCGAGGCGCATCGCGCAGGCCTTGGGCACGGTCGAGCGATCGGCCGGCGAGAAGGCCGCGCCGGCAAAGCAGCCGCCCTGACGCCTCACAGATAATCGCGCAGCAGGGCGATGAGCGGCCGGTCGGCGGGCGGCATCGCCAGATCGCCGAGCCGCGCCGGCTTGACCCAGGTCAATTCCTGGCCCTCGCGCGCCCGCACCTCGCCCCGCCAGCGCCGGCACAGATACAGCAGCATGAGCAGGTGGAACTCCCGGTAGCGATGCGAGGCGAAGGTGAAGGGGGCGAGGCAGGCGGTCTCGATATGGATCCCCAGTTCCTCCGCCAACTCGCGGACCAGGGCCGCCTCGGGCGTCTCCCCGGGGTCGACCTTGCCGCCGGGAAACTCCCACAGGCCGGCCATCGCCTTGCCCGGCGGCCGGCGCGCCAGCAGGACCCGGTTGTCGGCATCGAGGAGCGCCACGGCGGCGACGAGGACGCTCGGCAAGCACCCCTCGGGCTCGCCTCGTCCCTCGCCGCCGTCCGCTTCAGCTCCGGTAGCTGGCATTGATATCGATATAGCCGTGCGTCAAATCGCAGGTCCACACCTCGGCCCGCCCGCGCCCGATCCCGACATCGACCTCGATCCGGATCTCGCGACCTTGCAGGTGGCGGGCCACGGGGGTCTCGTCGTAGCCGGGCGCGACCTCGCCCTTGTCGGCGACCAGGATGCCGCCGATCCGGATCGACAACCGGTCGCGATCGGCCTGCTCGCCGGAGCGGCCGATGGCGGCGACGATGCGGCCCCAATTGGGGTCGGCGCCGGCCAGCGCCGTCTTGACCAGGGGCGAGTTGCCGATCGTCAGCCCGATGCGGCGCGCGGCGGCGGCCGAAGCCGCGCCCGCGACCGCGATGGCGATGAATTTCTGGGCGCCCTCTCCGTCGCGCACGACCTGGTGCGCAAGATCGAGGGTGACGGCCTCGAGCGCCCTGCGAAACGAGGCGAGGCCCGGATCGGCGGCGGCGCCGATGCGCGGATGCCGGGCCTTACCGGTCGCACACAAGAGCAGCGTGTCGCTGGGCGACGTGTCGCCGTCGACGGTGATGCAGTTGAACGACCGGGCGGCGGCGCGCGCGAGCAGCGGCGCGAGGACGGCGGGCGCGAGCTTGGCGTCGGTGAAAAGGAACGCGAGCATGGTCGCCAGGTCCGGCGCGATCATGCCCGAGCCCTTGGCGATGCCGTTGATGACGACCGGGCGGCCGCCGATCTCCGCCCGGCGCGTCGCTCCCTTGGGGAAGGTGTCGGTGGTCATGATCGCGGCCGCGGCCGCCGGCCAGCCGGCCGGCGACAGGGCCTCGCCGAGGGCCGGCAGGTGGGCGATGATCTTGTCCACCGGCAGCTTCTCCCCGATGGTTCCGGTCGACGCCGGGAAGACCTCGGAGGGCTTGCAGCCGAACAGCTTGGCGCACGAAGCGGCGCTCGCCTCCACCGCCTGGCGCCCGGCGCGGCCGGTGAAGGCGTTGGCATTGCCGGCGTTGACCACCAGCGCGCGCGCCTTGCCGCGCCGGACCATCCGCCGGCCCCATTCGACGGGCGGCGAGGCGGTCAGCGAGGCGGTGAACACCCCGGCGATGGCGGTCCGCGGGGCGAGCTCGACCAGCAACAGGTCGTCGCGATTTCGGTAGCGCATGCTCGTGCACCCGGACGCCAGGCGCACCCCGGAGAGCGGCGGCAGGTCGGGAAAGCGGTCGGGGGCGAGAGGCGAGCGGGTCGGCATGGCGAACGAAATCGCAAGGGGGCTAGGACTCGGGTGGCGCGACGTCGCGACTCGGCCCGGCCCTCGCGCGGCGCGAAGGAGACGGGCGAGGGACCGCTCAGTTGCGCGCCGAGCCGTCGAAATTGAAACGCTCGATGCTCGCGCCCTCGCGCAGCTTGGCCACGGTTTCGTTCATGATGTCCTGGGACATCTGCGAGACGAGTTGCTCGCGAACCTCCTCGAGGGGCGGAGCGGCGGAGCGGCGGCCGATCACCATGATCACATGCCAGCCGAATTGCGTGCGGACCGGGGTCTGGGTGGTCTCGCCGTCCTTGAGCCGGAAGGCGGCCTCCGAGAACTCCGCCACCATCTCGTCGCGGCTGAAATAGCCGAGCTCGCCGCCCTGCTGCTTGCCGGTCGGATCGATCGATTTGGCTTTCGCCAGGTTCGCGAAATCGGCGCCGCCCTTGAGTTCGGCGATCACCTCGCGGGCCTCGACTTCGGTGCGCACCAGGATGTGCCGGGCGCCGATCTGCTCCTTGGCGGGATTGTCCTTGACGAATTGCTCGTAGCGCCGGCGGATCCCGTTCTCGTTCAGCCCGGCCTCGAGGCGGCGGTTGAGGTAAACTTCCTGGATCACCCGTTCCGCGAACTGCGCGATCCGCCGCTGGACCGCGGCATCCTGGTCGAGACCTTCCTTGCGGCCGGCGGCGGCGATCAGCTTGGCGTCGATCAGCCGCTCGACGACGGCGGGGAACAGCACCTCGATCGGCACCTGCTGGAACTGCGCCGGCAGCGTGCGATGGACCGCCAAGACGTCGGAGCGGTAGATCGGCTGGTCGCCGACCGCCGCCACCACCGGGTCGGCGGCGACATCGAGCGGCTTGGGCGCCTGGGCAAGCGCGCCGGACGCGAGCCCGGGAAAGACCGCGAAAAAGCCGCCTAAAACCATGGCCCGAGGCCCGAATTTCACCATGTCCTCGATCCTTTCCGAACCCCGAGCGACGCGCGGGGCGTGGACGCCATCATGCACATCGGCCGGCCAGCGCACAAGCGCCGGCTCGCAGCCGCGGCGATCGCGGGCGGCAACGTTGACACAGCGCGGCCGTGCGCCTATCTGTCAATCTCGCTCTCTCTTCGCGAGATCGCTTTTTCCTCCTCCGGGGTTTTCGTTCATGTTCGGGGTCATCGCCCGCCGGCTGTTCGGCACCGCCAACGACCGCATTCTCAAGGGGATGCAGAGATACGTCGCGGCCATCAACGCCCTCGAAGCCGGGCTCGAGAAACTGTCCGACGACGATCTGCGCGCCCGCACGCCGTGGCTCAAGGAGCGGCTGTCCCAAGGCGAGCCCATCGACGATCTCCTCATCGACGCCTTCGCGACGGTGCGCGAGGCGGCCAAACGGACGCTGGGCCAGCGCCACTTCGACGTCCAGTTGGTGGGCGGCATCGTGCTCCACCGCGGCATGATCGCCGAGATGAAGACCGGGGAAGGCAAGACGCTGGTGGCCACGCTGTCCGTCTACCTCAACGCGCTCCCGGCCAAGGGCGTGCACGTGGTCACGGTCAACGACTACCTCGCCCGGCGCGACGCCGAATGGATGGGGCGGATCTACAAGTTTCTCGGCCTGTCGGTGGGCTGCATCGTGCACGGGCTCACCGACGACGAGCGGCGCGCCCAGTATGCCTGCGACGTCACCTACGGCACCAACAACGAGTTCGGATTCGACTACCTGCGCGACAACATGAAGTTCCGCCTCGACCACATGGTCCAGCGCCCGTTCTTCTACGCCATCGTCGACGAGGTCGACAGCATCCTGATCGACGAGGCGCGCACGCCGCTCATCATCTCGGGTCCCACCGACGATTCCTCGGCACTGTACATGGCGGCCGACAAATTGATCCCCCGGCTCGCGCCGGAGGACTACGAGAAGGACGAGAAGGTGCGCGCGGTCTCGCTCACCGAGGCGGGCAGCGAGACGATGGAGCGCTTGCTCAGCGAAGCGAACCTGTTGAAGGGCGGCGGGCTTTACGACCTCGCCAACGTGTCGCTCGTCCACCACGCCAACCAGGCGCTGCGCGCCCACAAGCTGTTCGCCCGCGACACCGACTACATCGTCAAGGACGGCAAGATCGTCATCATCGACGAGTTCACCGGCCGCATGATGGAAGGAAGGCGGTACTCGGAAGGGCTGCACCAGGCGCTCGAGGCCAAGGAGGGCGTGAGCGTGCAGATGGAGAACCAAACCCTCGCCTCGATCACCTTCCAGAACTATTTCCGCCTCTATCCCAAGCTCGCCGGCATGACCGGGACGGCGATGACCGAGGCCTCGGAATTCGCCGAAATCTACAAGCTCGACGTGGTCGAGGCGCCGACCAATCTGCCATGCGTGCGCGACGACCAGGACGACGAGGTCTATAGGACCGCGGGCGAGAAAGCGGAGGCCGTCATCGCCCTCATCGAGGAGTGCCGCGCGCGCCAGCAGCCGGTCATGGTGGGGACGGTCAGCATCGAGAAGTCGGAGGCGCTCTCTTTGCTCCTCAAGAAGAAGAAGATTCCGCACAACGTGCTGAACGCCCGCTACCACGAGCAGGAAGCCATGATCATCGCCCAGGCAGGACGGGTGGGCGCGGTGACGATCGCCACCAACATGGCGGGCCGCGGCACCGACATCCAGCTCGGCGGCAACCTCGACATGCGCGTCAAGCACGAACTTGCGGACCTCGCCGACCCCGAGGAGGTGGCGCGCCGGCAGGCAGCGATCCGCGCCGAGGTGGCGGAGGCGAAAGAGGTGGTCGTCAAGGCCGGCGGCCTGTTCGTGGTCGGCACCGAGCGGCACGAGAGCCGGCGCATCGACAACCAGCTCCGCGGCCGCTCCGGCCGCCAGGGCGATCCGGGCGACTCGAAGTTCTTCCTGTCGCTCGAGGACGACCTGATGCGGATCTTCGGGTCGGATCGCATGGACGGGATGTTGCGCAAGCTCGGCCTCAAGGAGGGCGAGGCGATCATCCATCCGTGGATCAACCGCGCGCTCGAGAAGGCCCAGCAAAAGGTCGAGGCGCGGAACTTCGATATCCGCAAGCAGCTCCTCAAATTCGACGACGTGATGAACGACCAGCGCAAGGTCGTCTACGAGCAACGCAAGGACCTGATGCGGGCGAGCGAGGTCGCCGACCAGATCCTGGACATGCGCCACGCGACGATCGACTCGCTGATCGCGCGGTGCATCCCGGAAAACGCCTACGCCGAGAAATGGGACACCCACGCGCTGCACGAGGAGGCGTGGCGCATCTTCGGCCTCGAGCTGCCGATCGCCGAGTGGGCCAAGGAGGAAGGCATCGCCGACCAGGAGATCAAGGCGCGCCTTACCGACGCGGTCGACCGCAAGATGGCGGAGAAGGCGGCCAATATCGGGCCCGACATCATGCGCATGGCCGAGAAGAGCGTGCTCCTGCAACTGCTCGACCAGGCCTGGAAGGAACACCTGCTGAACCTCGACCATCTACGCCAAGGCATCAATTTGCGCGCCTACGGCCAGCGCGACCCCTTGAACGAATACAAGCGCGAGGCGTTCGAGATGTTCGAACGCATGCTGCAGTCGCTGCGCGAGCACGTGACCGCGGTCTTGAGCCATGTCCAGCTGCGCGTCTCGGGTCCCGACGAAGCGCCGGCCGAGCCCGCGCCCTGGCCCGCGGCACAGCCCGAGCTGGCGATGGCCGAAGCGGGGGCGGCGAGCGGGCCGGCGCGCCTGGCCTTGCGGCCGACCGGCCGGCGCGCCGGGCCGGCGCTCGACCCGGCCGACCGCTCGAGCTGGGGCAAGGTGGCGCGCAACGCGCCGTGCCCTTGCGGGTCGGGCCGCAAGTACAAGCACTGCCACGGCCGGGTGTAAGGCCCGGGCGGGTCTCGAGACCGGCGGCGCAACGCCTCGCCCCTACGGTACGTCTTCTCGACCGGTGAAATCCGTTACCCCTTGCGGCCGAGAATGTTGGCCAGCACCACGTAGAGCTTGCCCACGTCCGAGGTCAGGAAGGCCGAGGACAGGATGTTTTCCGCATCGCTCTCCTTGGCGTCGGCGAGCAGCTTCTCGAATTGCGAGAGGTAGTCCAAGACGTATTTGCGGAACTCGGGATCTTCCGCGAGCTTGCGCTTGATGAGCGGCCCAGCCTCGCCGACATCGAGCTTCAGGAGCCGGCGCACGAAGATTCCCCGGTCGCCCGCCAGATACTCGCGCAACACCCGCTCGGAGACGGTGGGATCGAGCGTGCGGCTGAAATCGATCGCCAGCGAATCGAGGGCATCGACGATCCCCCGCGCGGCGCGCAGGAAGCTGGCGCGCCTGGCCGCGAATTCGCCCGCGGCGAGCGCCTCGGCCTGGGCCCGGGCGGCGGTCGAGGCCGCCACCAAGTCCTCCGCCTGGCGGCGGAAGGCGGCGCCGGCGCTGGTCGCCGCCGCGCCGCTTTCCGCGCTCGCCGCGGCGACCAGCCGGGCCTCCTTGCCAAGCCGCCGTTCGGCTTCGCCCATCGCCGCCTGCGCCTCGCCCGAGGCGCGGGCCAGCTCGTGCGCCTGGCGGCCGAAGGCATCGCCGATCGCGGCGATGCGCGCCGCGGCCTGCGCGGCGGCAAGCATCACCTCCGCGGTGCGCGATCGGAACGAATCGCCGAGCGCATCGAGGCGCGCCGCGCCCTCATCGCCCGCCGCAGTCAACTCGCGGGCGCGGCGGTCGAAGGCCTCGCCGCTCGCCTCCAGCCCGGCCTGGGCGCGCGCGGCGGCGCCGGCGACCTCGTGCGAGCGGCGGTCGAGCTCCGCCAAGACCTCGGCAAGCCGCTGGCCGGCCTCGGCGGCGAGGGCGCCGAGCTGACCCGCTTGTGCCCTGAGCGCGGACACCAGCTCGCCGGCCCCGGTCGCGGCGCGCGCGAGCACGTCGAGGAGCGTGCGCTCCTGCTCCGCGAGCGCCTCCCCGGCGGTGCCCATGCGCTCGACACCGCGGTCGGTGATGCTGGCCAGCTCGGCCGCCCGGCGCAACAGCGCCGCGCCCACCGCCTCGCTCCCCTGCGCCGCCTTGTCGGCCGCCGCGGCGAGTGCCACGGCGTTGTCCTTGAGCCGCGCGGCAACGGCGCCGAGCCTTCCTTCGACAAGCTCGGCCGCGCCGGCGAGATCGCCGCTGCGCTCCGCGAGCGCCTCGCCCCTCGCCTCAAGGCGCTGGGCGGCCTCGCCCGCCGCGGCGGCGAGGTCGCGGGACTGCTGCCCGAGGCGCTCGCCGAGCTCGGCGAGCGTCGTCCCGGTCGCGGTCGAGGCGCCGGCGAGCTCGGCCAGGCGCTGGCGAACGGCGTCGCCGGCCTCTCCCAGTCGCGCCGCCGCCTGGTCGGCGCCGGCGGTAAACTCGCCGACCGTGTGGCCGATCCCCTCGCCGGCCGCCTCCAACCTTGCCGCGGCCCGATCGACGCCCTGGGCGAGGTCGTCGGCCCGGCGCTTGACGGCCTCGCCGGTGGCCTCGACCCGCGCCGTGGCCCGCTCCATCGCCGCCGCCAGGTGCTGCGCCCTGGCCTCGAGACCGGCATTGGCGCCATCCGCCCGCGCCGCCGCGGCCTCGAACTCCGCGCTCCCCGCGCGCCAGCTCTGGCGGGCCGCCTCGAACCATTCGCTCGCCCGCGCCCCGGCCGCGGCCAGGCCCTCGAGCTGGCTATCGAGCGCCGCGGCCGCGGCTTGCATGCGCGCGCCCGATTCCTCGGCCGCCCGGCCCGCCGCTTGGCCGCCGGCGGCGAGTTCCCCGGCGTGGCGTCGGAAGGCGTCGCCGGCCGCCTGCGCGCGCTCGGCGCCCGCCGCCAGGCCCTCCGCCGCCGCCCCGATGGCGGCCCCGAATCCGGCCACGCGCCCAAGGCCCTGCCCGGCCTCCGCCGCCATCGCCTGCGACTGCTTGAGGAAAGCCTCGCCGGCGGCGCGGACGCGGACCGTGGTCTGGTCGGCGACGACGCCGAGCTCGTGACCCTGGCGGCGGACCGCATCGCCGGCCGTCTCCGCCCGCGCCGACAGCCGCTCCAGCGCTGCGCCGAGGTTGTGCGTCTCGGCGCCCAGCGCCGCGCTTAAGCGATTGGCCTTGAGCGCGGCAGCGCCGAGCTCGTCGGTGCGCGAGCCCAACGCCGCCCCGGCGGCGTCGATCCGCTCGATGGCCGCACCCGCCGCTTGCGCGAGCTCGCCGGAGTGACGCTGCAACGCGGCCTCGGCGGCCTCGCCTTGGGCCGAGAGCTCGCGCGCGACGCGCGCCAATGCTTGGGCCTGGCTCTCCAGTTTCTGGCCAGCGGACTCGCTGCGTTCCCCGGCCTGGTCGGCAGCCTCGGCGAACGCCTCGGCGTGGCGGCGGAACGCCGCGCCGAACTCGCGCGTGCGCACCGCCGCCCGCTCGGTTGCCGCGTCGAGCTCGCCCGCCTGCTGGCCGAGCGCCGCGCGCATCTCCTCGGTCTGTGCCGCCGCCCGTTCCACGGCCAACCCAAGCTCGCGCGCCTCATGAGCGAGCGCGGCGCGGATGGCGGCGGCGCCGGCCGCCGAGCGCTCGCTGGCCGCCGCCAGCTCGTCCCCTTGCTGGCGCACGGTCTCGCTCAGCGTGCGCGAGGCCGAGGCCGCCCGCTCGGAGGCGGCGGCCAGCGCCTCGGCTTGGCTCCGCGCCGCCCCCTCGACGGCCTGGACGCGGGTTGCGAGCACGGCCGAAATGCCCTCGAGCGCGTCGGCATGACGCCGCAGCGTGGCCATCACTTGGCTCGCCCGCAAGCTGGCCTGCTCCGAGGCCGTCGCCAGTTCGCCCGTCTGCTCTCGCAGCGCCTGCCGGCTCAAGGCGAGCCGGGAGGCCGCCAGCTCGGAGGCCTCGGTGAGGGCAGCGGCCTGCTGGCGCAGGCTGTCGGCGATGGTTTCGATGTTCGCTTCCGCGCCTTCGGCCGGGTAGGTGAGGGCAGCAAGTTGTTCGCGCAACAGCCGGGCGTGGCGCCGCAATTCCGTCCCGCGCGCCATCAAGAACACGACCAGCCATAGCAGGATCAGCGGCGTGGCGACGCCGCTGACCGCCAGCCCGAGTTCGTGCGGCAGCAAATCGGCGAGCGAGGCCCAGCCGATCCGGGAATCGATGTACCAGGCCGACAGCGCGAGCCAAGCGATCGTCGCCGCGCCGGCGACCACGGCGCCGCGATGCCGGCGGCGGGTCGCGTCCTCGAACCCGGCGCGGGGCGGCGGAGCATAGGGTCGGGCGGGCGGTTCCGCCTCGATCCTCGGCACGGCGGCGAGATGCCCGCCCGTCTTGTCCGCCATCTGCGCCCCCTTCTGCAAGCTCTCAGGCGGCTTTTCGCCGCCGTCGGATGAGGCCCAGGATCTCGCCCGCGGCGTGGGGAATGTTGGTCCCCGGCCCGTAGATCGCGGCGACGCCCTGGGCCAGCAACGCCTCGTAATCCTGCGGCGGGATGACGCCGCCGCACACGACCAGGATTTCGCCCGCCCCCATCGCCTCGAGCGCGGCGAGGAGCGCGGGCACCAGCGTCTTGTGGCCGGCCGCCTGCGAGGACACGCCGATCACATGAACGTCGTTCTCGACCGCCTGGCGCGCGGCCTCTTCCGGCGTCTGGAACAGGGGTCCGACATCGACGTCGAAGCCGATATCGGCGAAGGCGGTGGCGATCACCTTGGCGCCGCGGTCGTGACCGTCCTGGCCGAGCTTGACCACCAGCAGGCGCGGCCGGCGGCCTTCCTCGGCGGCGAACGCCGCGACCTCGCGCTGGATGCGGGCGAAGCCGGCGTCGCCCTCGTAGGCCGAGCCGTAGACGCCCGAGACGCTGCGGATGACCGCGCGGTGGCGGGTGAACACCTTTTCGAGCGCATCCGAAATCTCGCCCACCGTGGCGCGCGCCCGCGCGGCGACGATCGCCAGCTCCAAGAGGTTGCCCTCGCCCGCCGCGGCGGCGCGCGACAGGCCCTCGAGCGCCGCGCCGACCGCGGCCGGATCGCGGGCCCGGCGCACGGCCTCGAGGCGCTCGATCTGGCGCTGACGCACGGCGGGGTTGTCGATGTCGCGGATGTCGACCTTCCGATCGCCCTCGGCGCGGTACTTGTTGACCCCGACGATGACATCCTCGCCGCGGTCGAGGCGGGCCTGGCGGCGCGCGGCGGCCGCCTCGATGCGCAGCTTCGGCAGGCCCGATTCGAGCGCCTTGGTCATGCCGCCCAGCGCCTCGACCTCGTCGATCAGCTGCAACGATTCGCGCGCCAGGCTGCGGGTCAGGCTCTCGACATAATAGCTGCCGCCCAGGGGATCGACGACGCGCGGGATCCCGGTTTCTTCCGCCAGCACGAGCTGAGTGTTGCGGGCGATGCGGGCCGACATCGGGGTGGGCAGCGCCAGCGCCTCGTCGAAGGAATTGGTGTGCAGCGACTGCGTGCCGCCGAGCACCGCCGCGAGCGCTTCGATGGTGGTGCGGACGATGTTGTTGTAAGGGTCCTGCTCGGTCAAGCTGACGCCCGAGGTCTGGCAGTGGGTGCGGAGCGCGAGGCTCGCCGGGTTCTTCGGATCGAAGCGCCGCACCAGCTTCGCCCACACCAGCCGCGCCGCGCGCAGCTTGGCGATCTCCATGAAGAAGTTCATGCCGATGCAAAAGAAGAACGACAGGCGCGGCGCGAAGGCGTCGATCGACAGGCCCTTGCCGAGCGCGGCGCGCACGTATTCGAGGCCGTCGGCGAGCGTGAAGCCGAGCTCCTGGACCGAGGTCGCCCCCGCCTCCTGCATGTGGTAGCCCGAGATCGAGATCGAATGGAATTTCGGCATGCGCGCCGCCGTATAGGCGATGATGTCGGCGACCACCCGCATGCTCGGACCCGGGGGGTAGATATAGGTGTTGCGGACCATGAACTCCTTGAGGATGTCGTTCTGGATGGTCCCCGAGAGCTGCTCCTGCCCGACCCCCTGCTCCTCGCCGGCGACGATGAATCCGGCGAGCACCGGCAGGACGGCGCCGTTCATGGTCATCGATACGCTCATGCGGTCGAGCGGGATGCCGTCGAACAGGATTTTCATGTCCTCGACCGAGTCGACCGCGACCCCCGCCATGCCGACGTCGCCGGCCACGCGCGGATGGTCGGAATCGTAGCCGCGATGGGTGGCGAGGTCGAAGGCGACCGACAGGCCCATCTGGCCGTCGGCGAGGCACTGCTTGTAAAAAGCGTTGGAGTCCTCGGCGGTGGAGAAGCCGGCGTATTGGCGGATCGTCCACGGCCGATTGGCGTACATGCTCGCCCGCGGCCCGCGCAGATAAGGCGGGAAGCCGGGCAGGGACGCCACGTCCTCGAGGCCCTCGAGATCGGCCGCCGTATAGAGCGGCTTGACCTCGATGCCCTCGGGGGTGTGCCAGTCGAGGCTCGAGGGCGCCGCCCCCTGCAACTCCTTGCGGGCCAGGGCCGCCCACTCGGCGAGCGTCGGTTTTGCGAACTCGGCCATGCCCGTTGCGCTCCTTTTCGTCGGGTTTACTTTAATCTACAGCAGCACGCCGCGCCAGGCCAGGCGCTCGCCCTATTGCCCTTGTAGGGGCGAGGCCGCGAGGCAGCGCCTCGCGCCTCGCCGGTCTCACGACCCGCCCGAGGGGCGGGTTATAAACCCGCCCCTACGACCGGGGACGTCAATGGTGTAAAATCGCCCCCTCGACAAAAGCGGCGCACCCGCGCCGGGGAGGATCAAATGGACGGCACAAGGGGGGGTGTTTTGCGGCCGGTCGGGCTGGCGGCCGTCGTCTGGGCGCTCGCCATCTCGCCGGCGCTCGCGCAAGCGAGCGACCCGGGCGCTTTCCTCAAGGGCGAAGTCGTCAAGCTGGTGGTCGGCTTCGCGGCCGGCGGCGGGTACGACCTTTACGCGCGGATGTTCGGGCCCCATTTCGAGAAGATGACCGGCTCGACGGTGGTGGTCGAGAACCGGCCGGGCGGCGGCAACCTCACCGCCCTCAACCAGGTAGTGCGCGCCAAGCCCGACGGCCTCACCATGATGCTGCTCAACGGCGAGGCGGCGGTCATCAGCCAGCTCACCAAGCAGCCGGCGGTGGGCTACGATCTCCTGAACGTCGGCATCCTTGGGCGCGTGACCAGCGAGCCCAGGATCTTCATCTTGAGGTCGGGCTTGCCGTTCCGCAGCCTCAAGGACGTTCTCGCCTCCGGCCAAAAGCTCAAGTTCTCGGCCACCAGCCGCATCGACAGCATCGGCGACGTCGTGGCGACCACTTGCGAGGCCTTGCAGATGGGCTGTCAGATCATCACCGGCTACAAGGGCAGCCGCGAGGCGGCCCTCGCCGCGATGAGCGGGGAAGCTGACGCCCTCATCATCTCGGAAGGCTCGGCGGCCGATTACCTCCAGGGCGGGCTGATGACGGCGATCGCGACCATCGACCGGCAGCGCTCGGAGCTGTTCCCGCAACTCACCACGGTGTTCGAGCAAATCGCCTTGGCGGACGAGCGCGCCTGGTGGATCGATTTCCGGCTGCGGACCACCCATGTCGGGCGCGTGCTGGTGGCCCCGCCGAACTTGGCGAAGGAGCGCCTCGATTATCTGCGGGGGGTGTGGCGGACCATCCTCAACGATCCGGGCGTGGTTGGCGAGGGCGGACGCACCCAGCGCCCGATCCGCTACGAGCCGCCGGAAACGATCGAGGCGATGGTGCGCGAGCTCCTGCAAGCGCTCGGCCCCGACCAGCTTAGGGAAGTGAACGAGGTGCTCTTGAAGAAGCACTCGTGAGGCGGCCGCCAAGTCGAGTCGGCCCCGGATCGAGAACAAGGCGATGCTCGAGGCGATCGTGGTCGGGGCCGGCCGCCTGCTGGACCCGCCGGTGCTGCTGGCCATGGCCATCGCCTTGCCGATCGGCCTCGTCGTCGGGCTGTTGCCGGGCCTGAGCGGGCTTACCGCGCTCGCCTTCCTCATCCCCTTCACCTACGGCATGGACCCGCTGGTCGGCCTGACGTTCCTGCTGGCCGGTTACGCCGCGGTCTCGCAGGGCGGTTCGGTCACCGCCATCTTGCTCGGCGTCCCCGGCGAGCTCACCAACGCCGCCACCGTCATCGACGGTTATCCCTTGGCCCAGCAAGGCAGGGCCGGGTATGGGGTCGGCGCCGCGCTCATGGCCTCGGCGGCGGGCGGCCTGTTCGGCTGCCTGGTGCTCGCCGCGCTGCTGCCGGTCCTGCAGCCGATCGTCCTCGCCTTCGGCTCGCCGGAGAGCTTCTTCCTCGCCCTGGCGGGCGTCGTGTTCATCGGCGTGCTGGCCTCGGCATCGATGGTCAAGGGGCTGATCGCCGGCGCCTTGGGCATCTTCCTGTCGCTGTTCGGCTACGATCCGGTGCAGGGCATTCCGCGGTTCTGGATGGGCATCGACTACATGCTGGACGGGTTCCGGCTGATTCCCATCGCGCTCGGCTTGTTCGCCATTCCCGAAATCCTGTCGTTGACCGCGACCGGCGCCGCCATCGCCGCCACGACGACGAGCGCCCGAGTGCCCCTTCGCGACAGCCTCGACGGCGCGATCTCCGCCTTGCGGCATGGGGGCGTGCTCCTTCGCTCGGCGGCGATCGGCACCGTCATCGGCATCATGCCCGGCGTCGGCGGCGCGGTGGCGCCCTTCGTCGCCTATGCCGCCGCCAAGCAGACGGCGGCCGAGCCCGGCCGCTTCGGCAAAGGGGCGATCGAAGGGGTGATCGCGCCCGAGTCCAGCAACAACGCGAAGGAGGGGGGCGCCTTGGTTCCCACCCTCGCGCTCGGCATTCCCGGCAGCGCGTCGATGGCGATCCTGCTCGGCGCCTTCCTCATCCTCGGACTCCAGCCCGGACCGGAGTTCCTCGTCAAGCACATGGACATCGCCTTTGCCCTCGCGCTCGTGCTGGCGATCGCCAACGTCGCCGCGGCGGCAGCGATGTTGGTGCTCACCAACCCGCTCGCCCGGCTCACCCTCGTGCCGGGCCGCATCCTGGCGCCGCTCTTGCTCGTGCTGGTCGTGATCGGCGCCTACTCGGTCGACGGCAATTTCATCGACGTCGTTTTCGTGTTCGTGTTCGGCGCGCTGGGCGTGGCGATGACGCGCCTCGACTACAGCCGGCCGGCGCTCCTTCTGGGATTCGTGCTCGGCGAGCTCGTCGAACGGTATTTCCACATCTCGTCGAGCGCCTACGGGGCCTGGTTCCTCACCCGGCCGCTGTCGCTCGCCATCGTCGCCCTGCTGGCGCTCGCCATCGCCTGGCCGTATGCGAAACGGTTGTTGGCCCGGACCTGAGTCATGCGCGCGGCCGAAATCCTGTTTCCCGCCGCCCTCTTCCTGCTGGTCGGCGCGTTCCTCGGCCTCGGCGTCTTGCACTACGGCTATCCGTGGTCCGTGCTCGGATTCCCGTTCGCGGTCGGGGCGTTCGTCTGCCTGCTGTGCGTCTGGCGCGTGGCGCGGGCGGGGTTCGGTGACGGACCGCGCGAACCGGCGCCCGAACCGGTCGCGGCCATCCCTCTCGCCAGCACGGTTTGGGTGTTCGCGATCTTGCCGGCGGTCTACGCCCTCGGATTCGTGTTCGGGCCGCCGGCCTACGTTTTCCTTTACCTCAAGCTCCACGGCTACGGCTGGCGCCTGTCGCTGGCGCTGTCCGCCGCCTGCCTGGCCGCCATCTACGGCGTGTTCATAATGGCCTTGCGCATCGTGATGCCGTTGAAGCCGCTGTGGTTCGACTGACCCTCACCCGCTCAGTCGCGGATGTCCTGGAGAAACCACTCGTCGGGCAGCTCGCGGCCGAGGCCCTTGGCCTTGGCCTGTCGATACACCAAGCCGCCGACCGTGGCGAATTGCAGCCCCTGGTTGCCGATGTTGCGATCGAAGGTGATCTGGCTCGCGCCGGTGCGCCCGGCGTACTTGCCGGAGGCGAGGTCGGCGAAGCTCGGATCCTTGCCGCCTGCGCCCGCGCCGGCGCGGGTCCGTGGGCGGCAGGCGGCGCAATTCCTCCGCGCTGCCGGCGATATAGGCGAGCGGGCTGTGGCCGACCTCGGCGCGCAGCCGCTCGGTTTCGGCCGGCGCCTTTGCGCCGGCCTCGCCGTGGCGGACGATCGCATCGAAGCGCCGGTAGCAGGCCTCGCCGATCTCGGCCGGACCCAGATCGGTCACGTGCATCCCGGGCGCCCGCCAGGCGGGATCGATGGTCGGCTCCCTGCTGTCGGTGCAGGAGGCGACGATGCCGGCCCCGACCAGCGCCGCCGCGGGCGCGTCGACCGCCAGGACCTCGAGCGCGGCCGACATCTCGGCGGCGAACTGCTCGCGATGGGCCTTGGTCGGGCTGTAGACCCTCGCCCGCTCGACCTTGCGCACCGCGACGAAAGCGCACGTACATGCGCGCCATGCCGCCCGAGCCCAACAGGCCGACGGTGCGCGAGTCGGCGCGCCACAGGTGCTTGGCGCCGAGCCCGGCGCCGGCGCCGACCCGCATGTGCTGGAGGAGCTCATCATGGATGAGCGCCCAGGGGGCGCCGGGTGCGGTGCGGAACAGGAAGATGAGGCCGCAATCGGTGCCCGGGCGGATGCAATAGTATTTCTCCTCGGTCCAGCCGCCCGCTTCGTTTCGCGGCCAGGTGAGGATGTCCGACTTCATGCGGATGGCGAAATACGAGCCGGGCCTGGCGACGGCTTCTTCCATCGATCCCCACCGGTAATAGCCGTCGGCGCGCGCGCGACGAGCGCGTAGACATCGATGCGCGGCCGATGCACGGAGCCCCCGGTCAAGAGATCGGCGAACGCCTCCTCGTGGACCCGGATGCAATCGGGCATGGCAAGGACCCGAGCTACGACCTGGTTATCGATGAGAAGCATTGGACCCTCCCCGGTCGCGGCGCGATTTCCCGCGCCCTCCGCCCGCGCCGGCGACGCGACGCCCGAGATAATCGAAAACGTCGCGGTAGAGTTCGGCCCGGCAGATCCGGCCGCGCTTGATCTTCGCCTCGGCGGGCGGCGTGACCAGCCGGGCGCCGCCGCACGCCTCCGCCATCAACTGGACCTTGCAGGCCTTTTCGAGCGCGAGCGCGATCAGGAGGGCTTCTTCCACCGAACCGCCCGCCGTGACGATGCCGTGGTTGCGGAGGATCATGGCATTGTGCCGGCCCAGCGCGCGGGCCACCGCCGCGCCGCGCTCCGCGTCCACGATGAGGTCCGTGGTTTGCGAGAACACCGGCAGCCCGTCGCTGAAAATCGACCCCTCGTGGCCGATCGGTAGCAGCGGGCGGCCGAGCGAGGAGAAAGCGACGGCATGGGGCGGATGGGTATGCACGACCGCGTTGATCTCGGGGCGCGAGCGCATCACCTCGGTGTGAATGAACACCTCGAGGTGGCGGGGCAGGCGACCGGCCACCTTCGCGCCGTCGAGGTTGACGGTGATGATGTTCTCCGGCGTCATTTCCTCCAGCCCGATCGTGGCCGGCTTCATCAACAGGAGGTGGGGCCGCCGCGGGACCCGCGCGGTGATGTGGCCCCAGATCAGATCCCCCTGTTCTTCCTGGGTCAGGATCTGGCCGGCGCAGATCAGCTTGTCCTTGAGTTCCGCGATGCTCGACATGCCCTCCCCCACGTCCTGGGTTGGTTGAGCGGGCGCCCGCCTCGCCTTGCGCCGGGGCGCCAGCGACCGCCGTTCAGACGGCCAGTCCTTGCGCCGGGATGCGCAGGAAGGCCACCGGCGAAGCGAAGCCCTTGACGGCGGCTTGTTCGCCCCGCGCCTGGAGGCCGGGAAGCAGGCGGGCGACGGCCGGGTCGGCGGCCATCGACGCCGAGATCACGATGTCGGCGCCCGCGCTCTCGCCCTGGAGGCGGGCCGCGAGGTTGACGGTCGAGCCGAAATAGTCGAGCCGATCGTTGAGCGTCACCGCGATGCACGGCCCGCAGTGGAGGCCGAGCTTGATGACGATGCCCTCGCCCGCCGGCGCGCCATGGTCGCGGTTGAACCGCCACACGTTGCGCTGGACGGCGAGCCCCGCCGCGAGCGCGTCGGCGGGATCGCCGAACGCCGCCATGACCGCATCGCCGATGGTCTTGACGATGGCGCCATCGTGGTCGCGCACCGAGGCGGCGAGAAAGGCGTAATGCTCGCGCACGAGGCGATAGGCGGGGCCGTCGCCGATCCGCCCGTAGAGCGCGGTCGAGCCCCGCAAGTCGGTGAACATCAGGGCCACCTCCGAGATCGCGACCTCGTCGCCGGGACGCAACACGTCCGTCGAAAACAGGTCGCGGAAGGCCTGCATCGAGGTCGCCCGGTGGGCGGTCAGCGCGTCGCGGACCCAGGCGCGCGATTCGATCACCAGCGTCGCCTCGCGATCCAGCCGGTTGGCGAGGCGGACATGGTCGGGCGCGGCGGGCGGCCCGGCCTCGACCCCGGCGGGCGTGGCGAGAAGGGCTGGAAACCCGCCTGCGGTCCAGGCGATGAGCGTCTCGCCGCCGGGGTGGAGGCCGCGCAGTCGGTAGTCGCCGAACGGCAGCGCCGCCGGCAGGTCGCGGCTCTCGCCGGGCGCCAGCGTCTGCTGCACCAGCACGTGCGGCGTGGTCATCGGCCCGAACAGGCAGAACTCGCCCGCTTCCACCGGCCGGACAGTCGGCACCGGCCGGAACGTCAGCTCGACGTTGCGCGCGAAATCGCGTTCGTAATCGATGTTGCAGGTGTTGCAATGCGCGCCGCGCGGCAACTGGTCGAGGGCGCCGACCGCCGCCTTGGGCCCGCGGCAATTGGGACACAGGAGGTCCCAGTGCATCGACAAGAGACCCGCCTTCACGGCCTTGAGGCACAGCTTGATCGCCTCGCGTTCCGGGTTCCCCCAGTCGCGCGCCAGCTTGCGCGGCCGAATATGGAGGAGGTCGACCTCCTGCGCCTCGATCAGGAACCGGCCGAGCCGGCGGGCGAGCGCGGCGGGCGCGCCCCCGTCTTCGAGTTGCCGCAAGCCGGCCTCGAGCCGGGTCTTGGCGTCGGCGGACAGCGCCGCGGGCTGGACGGCGAACGGCCGCTCGGCTCGTCCGGCCGCATACGCCTTGGCGTCCTCGGCGAGGCGCGTGAAGGTCTTGCCCGCGTTACGGAAGAATCCGGCGGCGAGGATCAGCCGACCGAGGCGATTGGCAGGCTCGACCTCGAGCAGGTAGTCGGCGCGGCTGCCCTCGCCCTCCGGGGTCAAGGTTAGGGTCGCGGTCAGCGACTTGAACGGGCCGTTGTGGAACAGCCGGGCATGGCGGAAGCGTTGGTTCGTCACCCATTCGACCGGCATTTCGCGCCAGGCGATGACGAACGGGCCGAACTTGGCGCGGCCGGTATAGACGACCGACCCATCGGGTTGCGGCGTCTCGTCGATGCGGTACTTGGGCAGCTCCGCCGCCTCGTTGAAGCGGGCGGTGTCGGCGAGCGCCGGCCAAATCTTCTCGGGCGGCGAATCGAAACGCCACACCCAGGTATGCGCGCGGACCGGAGTTTTAGCCATGGCGTCGGTTCAACCTCCGAGGGACGTTCCCCCATGCTCATGCCTGAATATACCGAATTCGTGGCGCGTCTTGCGCGATCGCGCGGCGATCGCTATGGAGCATCCCGACTCGTAGGGGCCGGTTTCAAACCGGCCCCTCGGGCGGGTCTTGAGACCCGCCCCTACACCCGAAATGACAGTGTAGGGGCCGGTTTCAAACCGGCCCCTCGGGCGGGTCTTGAGACCGGCGAGACGCGAGGCGCTGCCTCGCGGCCTCGCCCCTACGACCCCGCCCCCCGCGTCCGAAAGGGACCCATGCCGAAGACCGTCAATCCCTTGCAGCTCAACCCGCTCCAGCTCAAGACGCTGACCCTCCTGCAAGCGCTCGCCCGCCTGCCCGGGCACGGCACGCCGGCCGACGAGCCAGGCGCGATGATGGTCTCAGGCCTGCCGGCCCTGCACGGCGACCATTTTCACATTGGGCCCCACGCCGTCCTGGCGCGCGACGCGACGGGCCTTGCGCATCAAGGCGCCTGGGCGGCGCTCGAGCGCAAGGGCCTCATCCGATCGATGTTTCCCCTCGCCTGCATCCTCACCGCCGCCGGCCTGGCCTACCGGACCGGCCTCGAGGACAAGATCCTCCACGGCAGCGAGCATTGACGGCCGCTTACCAGCGCAACGCCGGCAGGATGGCGCTCGGCGTGACCGCGAACGCCTGGAGGAGGCGCAGCAGCACCGCGGGTTCGGGGGTCTCGCCCATGCCGGCGCCGAGCTCGCGCCCGTGGAGGCCGCCGGGAATGAAGGCGGCGTCGAGCCCCGCGCCGCGGGCGCCGGCGATGTCGGTCATGAGCGAGTCGCCGACCGCCAGCACGCGGGCCCGCTCGGCGATGCCGAGCAGCCGGAGTCCGGCGTCGTAGACAGACGCGTAGGGCTTGCCGTGATAGCGGACCTCGCCGCCCCTCGCCGCGTAGGCGGTCGCGAGCGCGCCCGCGCAGATCAGCCGGTCGGCGCCGCGGATGACTTCGAGGTCGGGGTTGGCGCACAGCATCGGCAGGCGCCGCGCGAGGCCGGCGGCCAACACCGGCTCGTGCGCCGCCACGCTCGCCTGGTCGTCGCGGGGGCCGGTGGCGAGGATGAATTCGGCCTCCTCGACCGATCCGACGGGTACGAGGCCGTTGCCCTCGAGCATGCCGAGATCGCGGTCCGGCCCGAGGTGAAAGCAGCGCACCCCCAGCCGGGCGTGCCAGGGATCCTCGCGCCGGGCCAGCGCCTGCCAGGCGACCTCGCCGGAGGACAGCACCGCGTCGTAGAGGTCGGCGCCGACCCCCAACCGCGCCATGCCGGCGGCCACCGCGTGCGCCCGGCGCGGGGCGTTCGACAGCACAAGCACGCGCTTGCCGGCGGCGATCAGCCGCCGCAGCGCCGCGAGTGCGCCCGGAAACGGCGCCACCCCGTCGTGCAGGCAGCCCCACAGATCGACGATGAAGCCGTCATAGCGCGCGGCAAGCGCGCCGAGGCCGGGGACGACGGGCGGGAGCCGGGACGGATCGCGGTCGGCCATGGCGGCGGGCGTTGTGCCACGCTTGGCCCTCGCGGTTCAACTTTCGCGCGATAGGCGCGGCGCCGCGCCGCGCCGCGGTCGCTATCCTACGCAGCCCGCCGGCCGCGGTTCCATCGACGCGCGCCGCGCCGGGCGCGGCGGAGGCCTGATCGGCCCTCTACCAGGGTGCGGAAAAACTCCGACGAGGAAGCTGATGGCGCAACAACCGAATCAGCATCTCGTCTTTGAATCATGGTTGCGTTCAGCGATCGACCGGCGAATCCATCTTGCGTCGTCGGCGCTCGAAATTCCTTTTTCCGCACCCTGCTAAAAACTGCTATTCTCGCGGGCATCCGGTGCGACGGGATCGTCGAGGGAAGCAGAGTGGTTGACGGAGCGACAGGCTCGGCGCGCGCGGCGGCGCCCGCGCCGGGCGCGCCGGCCGAGCGGCGCGCTCATGCGTTGTCGCTTGCCGGCATCACGCACCGCTTCGGCGCCACGCCGGCGGTCAGCGACGTCGGACTGGACGTCGCGCCGGGCGAGTTCGTCGCCCTGCTCGGACCCAGCGGCTGCGGCAAGACGACGCTGCTGCGCGTCATCGCCGGGTTCATCCGACCGACCCGGGGCGAGGTGCTGATCGACGGCGCAGCCGTGACCGACATGCCGGCGGGTGCGCGCAACGTCGGCATCGTCTTCCAGAGCTACGCCCTTTTTCCACACATGACGGTCGAGGAGAACATCGCCTACGGGCTGAAGGCCCGCCGCCGACCGCGCGAGGAGGTCCGCGTCCAGGTCAGCAAGATGCTGGAGCTGGTGCGCCTCGGCGCGTTGCGCCATCGCGTCCCGCGCGAGCTGTCGGGCGGCCAGCAGCAGCGGGTGGCGGTGGCGCGCGTGCTGGCGGTCGAGCCGCGCATCCTGCTGCTCGACGAGCCGTTCAGCGCGCTCGACCGGGGTCTCAGGCTCGACATGCAGATCGAGATCAAGCGCCTCCAGCGCGAGCTCGGTGTCACCACGGTGCTGGTCACCCACGACCAGGACGAGGCGATGAGCATGGCGAGCCGCATTGCGGTGTTGAACCGCGGCCGGCTGCACCAGTTCGCCTCGCCCTTGGAGATCTACGACCAGCCGAGCGACCCCTTCGTCAGCTCGTTCGTCGGCACGACCAACCTGCTCCCCGGTGTGGTGGCGCGGGCGGGCGCCGACGGCGCCGAGATCGCGCTCGACGGCGGCGCCCGGGTGGCGGTCAAGGGCGCCGCCCTGTACCCTGAGGGCACGCGGATCGCGGTTTCCATCCGGCCGGAGCGGTTCGAGCTCACCGTGTCGGCCGCGGCCGGCCGTCTGGCCGGAAGGGTGGTCGCCGCGATGCCGCTTGGCGCCTCGGTGATCTACGAGATCGACCTCGGCCGCGGCGCCGCCGTCAAGTGTGTTTCACCGCGCACCGCCGAGATCGCGCCTTACGCCGTCGACGCGGCGGTCTACCTCAATTTCATTGCGCCGGACTCGGCGCCGGTGTTCGCCGAATCGGACGTCCTCAACCTGAAGGAGTGAAGCCCATGACCCCGCCCCCCCTGACTCGCCGTGACATGCTCGGCGCCGGACTCGCGCTCGGCGCCGCCACCCTCGTGCCGGGCCGCGCCGCGGCCCAGCAGACCATCGTCGCCACCGCCTATCCGGGCAGCTTCGAGGAGGCGTATCGCACCGTCCTCGTGCCGCGCGTCAAGCAGGCGACCGGGGCCGAAGTGACGCTGACCCCGATGCTGGTGGTCGAGCAGGTGGCGAAGATCACCGCGGCGCGCGCCAATCCGCCCTTCGACGTGGTGCTCTTCGACGAGGGGCCGCTGCTCGACAATCTCGACACCGACATCCTGGCGCCTTTCCCGGCGGCGCGCAGCCAGCACCTGGCGCAGCTTCCCGAGGCCTTCCGTGGCATCAACAATACCGGCCCGACGGTCTCCGCGCAGGTGATCGGGCTCGCCTACAACCCGAAGAAGGTGCGCGCCCGGCCGACCTCGTGGAACGACCTGTGGCGCGCTGAGCTCAAGGGCCGCGTCGGATTGACCGGCATGGCGAGCAGCCTCGGCACCGCATATATGTGCGAGATCTCCAAGCTCAACGGGGGCAGCGAGAAGGACTTCGAGCCGGCCTTCCGCCGGGTCAAGGAGCTGCTGCCCAACGTCGCCTCGGTCGCGGCCAGCCCCGGGGCGCTCGCCGCGCTGTTCCAGCAGGGCGAGATCGATATCGCGCCCAACTACCTCAACAACGTGATGCTGCTCAAGCATCGCGGCGTCGACATCGACTTCGCGGTGCCAGGCAACGCCCCGGTGCTCATCCGCACCAGCATGCACATCGTCAAGAACTCGAAGGTGCCGGAGCTGGCCGCGCGGTACATCGACATCATGCTGAGCCCGGAGGTCCAGCGCGCGCTGATGGATCCGCCGTTCTTCTTCGTGCCGACCAACAGCAACGTCAAGTTCAGCCCGCAGATCGCCTTCCTCGGCGCCGACGTGCCGGACATGATGCACCGCTCGATTATCCTCGACTGGGCCGAGATCAACAAGCAGCGGCCCCGGTTGATCGATCGCTTCAATCGGGAGATCCGGATCTGACCTCCGGCCCGACGCTCCTCCGTTCCCGTGAGTGGCAGCTGTCGCTGCCGCTCACGCTGTTCTTCCTCGTCTTCTTCTTCGCGCCGCTGGCGGTGATGCTGGCGCTGAGCGCGTTCACCTCACGGGCGCTCACCGCGCTCGGGCCCGACCAGTACGTCAAGTTCCTGACCGACCACTTCACCCTCGAGATCCTCGCCGACACGCTGTGGCTCGGGGTCAAGGTGACGGCCGTATGCCTGGTCCTCGGGTACCCGCTCGCCTACGCCCACGCGCGCGCCCCGCGCTGGCTGCAGGCTTGGCTGCTGTTCGTCACCGTGCTGCCGCTGCTGACCAGCGTCGTGGTGCGCACCTTCGCCTGGATCGTCATCCTCGGACGGCAGGGGGTGGTCAACACGGCTCTGGTCGAGCTCGGCCTGGCCGAGGCGCCGCTCCGGCTCCTCTACACGCCGGGCGCGGTGGTGGTGGCGCTCGCCCAGATCCAGCTCCCCCTCATGGTCCTGCCGCTGTTGACCTCGTTCGGCCAGCTCGACCACAGGATCATCGAGGCCTCGACCGCGCTCGGGGCCGGACCGTGGCGCACCTTCTGGAAGGTCACCCTGCCCCTCACCTTGCCGGGCGTGGTCGCCGGCTCGATGCTGGTCTTCGCCGCGGCGGTCACCGCCTTCGTCACCCAGACGGTGGTCGGCGGCGGCCGGCTGATCTACATGCCGCTGTTCATTTACCAGCAGGCGATCTCGCTCAACGACTGGCCGTTCTCCGCCGCGGTGTCGATCATCCTGCTGATCACCGTGCTGGCGGCGATCTCGGCGTTCAACGCGCTGGGCCGCGCCTCGCGCGGCTACGCCGCCGGGGGCTGAGCAATGACGATGGACCTGGTCGGGCGCCTGTCCTTCGGCGCGGTGTTCTTCGGCCTCGCCGCCGCCGCGATCGTCCTCTTAATGGCGCCTACCGTGATCGTGCTCGTCGTCTCGCTCACCGACTCCTACGCGCTGCGCTTCCCGCCGCCGGGCTACTCGCTGCGCTGGTACGCCAGCCTCTTGGACTCGGCCGACATCGTCGAAGCGACAGTGATCAGCCTCAAGGTGGCGTTCGCGGCGACGGCCGTCGCCATCGCGCTCGCCGTCCCGGCCGCGCTCTACATCGCCCGCAGCCGCTCGATCGTAGCCCGGGCGCTCGACAACATCTTCATGTCGCCGCTGATCCTGCCCTCGCTCGCCTTCGGGCTGGCGCTGGTCATGCTGATCACCACCCTCGGCTATCCGCTGTCGATCTACTCACTGATCGCCGGGCACGTGGTGGTTTCGGTGCCGCTGGTGCTCAGGACCACGGTGGCGGCGCTCGCCCGGCTCGATCCGGCGTTGCTCGAGAGCTCGGAGAGCCTCGGCGCCTCTTCCTTCTACACCTTCCGCCGGGTCACGTTCCCATCGATCCGCGCCGGCGTGTCCGCCGGCGCGTTCATCGCCTTCCTGGCGTCGTTCGACAACATCCCGGTGTCGCTGTTCCTGTCCGACGCGCGCACCGTGGTGCTCCCGATCCGCATGTGGCACCTGATGGAAGGCAGCCTCGATGTGCGCGTCGCGGCGGTCTCTGGGGTGCTGATCGTCGCCACGCTGCTCCTCGTCGTGCTGATGGAGCGCCTGACCGGCGTGTCGCGTCACCTGCGCTAGACCGTGGCGCGTCGTCGTCGCCCTGTAACGGCGGCGGGCGAACAGCAGCCGCGTGGCGAGCCGGTGCGAGACCATGGTCATCGCCTTCTCCGGCAGGCCGGCCAGCAGGCCGCGGAGCATCGCGACCGCGACCGGAAACGGCGCCACCCCGTCGTGCAGACAGCCCCACAGATCGACGATGAAGCCGTCGTAGCGCTGGGCGAGCGCGCGCCGGCCCGGGACGATGGGGGGCGGCAGGGGCCGGGACGGATCGCGGTCGGCCATGGCGGCGGGCGTTGTGCCACGCTTGGCCCTCGCGGTTCAACTTTCGCGCGAGGGGCGCGGCAGGCCGAACAGATAGCCTTGGCCGAAATCGATGGGCAGATCGAGGAGCTCGACGAGGATCTGTTCGCTCTCGATCTTCTCGACGACGAGATCCATGCCGTGGCGGTCGAGCGTATCCTTGAAGGCGCGCATGTCCAACCGCCGCTGCTCGGCGCGGGTCTCGGCGAGCAGCCGCGCGGCCTCGATCTTGATGAAGCGGAAGTGACGGCCGGCGAGCGCATCGATCGCCAGCGCGAAATCGGTCACCTGGTCCATCGAGAACCTGAAGCCGAGCCGCGCCAGGCGCTCGAGTTCAAGCATCGCCGCCTCGTCGAGGCGACCGACATGCGCCTGGGCGAATTCGAACACGAGGTGCGAGGCGAGGTCCCTCTGCGCGGCCATGTAGGCGACGAAGTCGCGGAAAAACCGGCCGTCGGCGAGCGTGTGCCCCGAGATATTGACGAAGATGCCGAAATCGGGCCGGCTGTTCTGGACCCGCCGGACGAGCTGGACGCCGCGCATGAGCAGCATGTTGTCGATGGCGGCGATC
The DNA here is from genome assembly GCA_052387815.1 of Pseudomonadota bacterium. GTDB lineage: Bacteria > Pseudomonadota > Alphaproteobacteria > CACIAM-22H2 > CACIAM-22H2 > JBQTIU01. Next base: position 30,381 of record JBQTIU010000074.1, on the reverse strand, counting down.
AGGCCGGCGCGCTCGGCCACAGCGATGTACTGGTCGGGCACCAGCATCGAATGGTCGTCGGCGCGGATGCGCGAGAAGCACTCGTAGTGCCGCCGCTTGCGTTGCGGCAGGCTGACGATCGGCTGGACGTAGAGGTCGACCCGGTTGGCGCGCAGGCCCTCGCGGACGATGTCGAGGACCTCGGCCTCGCCCGGCGACTCGATCACCCGCGGGACCGGACGCGCTCCGGTGGCGACGGCGCGCGGCTCGCCCACGTCCTCGCGCTCGCCGGCCGGCTCGGCCCCCCGGGACAATTGTTCGACCAGGTTGTGGAGGACCCGGACCTCGGTCATCACCGTGTCCAGATCGACGACCCGGCTTCGACGCGCCTCGCTCGCCGCCTGGATGGCGTCGTGGATGCGCCGGGCTTCCTGGCGGGCGCGGGCGAGCTCGTCGCGCAACTCGACCTGCCCGGCGCCGAGCATGGCGAGGTCAGCCGTCACCGCCTGCTCGCGTCCCAGCCGCGCGCTCGCCACGTGGACGAGCCCGCAGCCGATGAGCAGCATCATGCCGACCTGGACGGCGAACAGCGGGTCGACCCCGGCGACGTGCAACGGCAACGCGATGCTGACCGCGGCCGCGGCGATGGCATAGGAAACGGCAATCAGGACATGGTTGACGACCGGCATCGGCTCTGTCTTGCGGGGACACCCGCCATCACTTTGCCGGGCGAAGATTGATGCATGGTTAACGCGCGTTAAGGGCCGCAGCCCTTAAGCGATGGTCGGCGCCGATGGCCGCGCCCACACTGGCGAACCCGTCGGCGCGCAGGCAGAGGGCGAGCTCGCGCAGGATCGCTCCGACCAATTGCGGCCCCCTGTAGATGAGGGCCGTGTAGAGCTGGACCAGGCTCGCCCCGGCGCGGATCTTGAGATAGGCGTCGGCCCCGCCGGAGATCCCGCCGCAGCCGACCAGCGGCAATTTGCCGTGGGTGAGCCGGTACAGGTCAGCGAGCAGCTCGGTCGAGGGCCCGAACAGCGGTCGCCCCGACAGGCCGCCGGCCTCGCCGCGATGGCGGCTTTTGAGGCCGGCCGGCCGGGCGAGGGTGGTGTTCGAGACCACGAGCCCGGCCACCCCCGATGCGAGCGCCACCTCGGCGATGTCGCGACGCTCCTCGGGCGCGAGGTCGGGCGCGATCTTGACGAGGAGCGGCGGCGCGCCCTGCGGCATGGCGGCGGAAAGCGCCGCCTGGACGCGCTCGAGGAGCCGGGTCAGGCGCTCGCGGCCCTGCAGGTCGCGCAAGCCCGGCGTGTTGGGCGAGGAGACGTTGCAGACCAGATAATCGGCCCAAGGCGCGAGGCCGACTGCGCCGGCGACATAGTCCGCGATGGCATCGGCGCTGTCCTCGTTAATCCCGAAATTGATGCCGATGAGGCCCGCGCGAGGGCGCCGGGCCAGCCGCCCTCGGACCGCCTCCAGCCCGTCGCCGTTCATTCCGAGGCGGTTGATCACCGCTTCGTCCTCGGCCAGGCGGAAGACGCGCGGCCTGGGGTTGCCCGCCTGCGGGCGCGGCGTCACGGTGCCGACCTCGACGAACCCGAAGCCCCGGGCCAGCATCGCCGCGAAGACCTCGGCGTTCTTGTCGAAGCCCGGGGCGAGCCCGACGGGATTTGGAAATTCGCGGCCCCAGACGGGCTGGCGCAGGATCGGGTCGTCGGCAACGGGGGAGCGCGGCACCAGCCCGCGCTTCAGCGCATGAATGCTGACGCGGTGCGCGGTCTCGGGATCGAGCGCTCGCAGCGCCGGAGCGGCGAGTTTGTACCAGTCGAACACCCTGCCCATCGCGGGCGGCACCTTAACGAACTCCGCCGCCCAGCGACAACCGCAAACCGGGTCCGCGTGAGGGCAATTGCATTTGGACGCCGCGAGATCGATCGCTTCACCTCTCCCGTGGGGAGAGGTCGCCGCGCAGCGGCGGGTGAGGGGCCGGCGCAACCCAATTCGGCGTTGCCCCTCGCGAGGCAGCGCCTCGCGCGGCTCGGCTCACACTCGCCACCCGATGTCAATGGACATCGCCCCCTGGAGAGGGTCATTGCGGCGAGGCGATGCCTCGCGCCCCGTCTAGGGAAGCCCGCTTAGAGTCCGCCAAATGCGATAGCCCTAGGGTCCGCGTTGGGCATGGCCGGCGCTTGCGCTCACGCACGGGCTCCGCGCCGCACCCCGTGCTGGTAGCAAGTTGATTTGTCCGTTTTAGGTAGCACACGAGTTGTCCGTCGCATTCGCCCCCCCTTTCAGAACAGGGCGCGAACATGCCGGACAACTCATGTGCTACGTAACCCGGACATATAATATGCTACCTACACCGAACCGGGAGGGTGTTGCGCGCGGCGGCCGGATTCCTCTAGCCTTGCTTGGATCGGACTATCAGGGGAATGAGGTGAACGGGAGAAGCGCCACATGCTCAACGTGCGCACGATCGCCATGGAGAACCCGGGTGACACCAGCGACCTGTCGGCGAAGCTGGCGGCGCTCGACCGGCGCGGCCTGAGGAAACTGGCCATCGTCGGCAAGACGGAAGGGCCGGCCTCGGCCAACGACTACTCGCGCGAGCTGGTGCTGCTCGAGACGCGCCTGGCGCTGGAGAAGGCGGGCGGGGCCGAGCTGATGGCCCGCACCTCGATGATCTTCTCGACCGGCTGCGAAGGCGTGATGACGCCCTTGGCTTATCTCTTCGCCGACTTCGAGGAGACCGGCGGCGCCGGCGGGCCCGAGCGCTTGGCGATGGGCGCGGCGCGCACCAGGCGCGTGCGCCCGGCGGAGCTTGGCAAGCGCGCCCACGTCGAGCTGATCGCCGACGGGGTCCGCCAGGCGATGGCCGACGCACGCCTGGCGCCCGTCCAGGTCGCGCTGACGATGGTGAAGATCCCGCGCCTGTGTCAGGGCCTGGCCGGCGAGGCCGAACCCGGGGTGCACGCCAGCATCGATTCGAGCTACGCCAAGGGCGTGGCCGGGCTCGGCATCGGAATGGGGCTCGGCGACATCGCTCCCGCGCAGGTCTTCGACGAGATGATCGGGCGCGATCTCTCGGTCTATTGCAACCGGGCGATCACCTTTTCGGGCACGGAAACCGGGCACAACGAGATCCTGCTGTTCGGCAACCGGCCGGGGGCCGGGGGCGACCTGTTCATCGTCTCGACGCCTCTCGTCGACCTGTTCGATGCGCCGGCGATCCGGCGCACCCTGGTCGCGGCCGGATGCCGGTTCAACGCCTTTGGCGCGCCCGAGGACGTGGGGCGCATCCGGGCGACCTTCCTCAAGCTCGGCATGCCGCACGATGGGCGCATCCGCGGCCTCAGAACCGCGATCCCGTCGAGCCAGCTCGATCCCGAGAAGCACGTGCGAGCCGCGGCGAGCGGTATGCTGGGTAGCGTCATCGGCACCAGCGGCAGCTTCATCTCGGGCGGGTCGGACCATCAGGCGCCGCCGGGCGGCGGGCTGTTCGCCTGCGTGCTCGCCGTCAACGGGGCCCCGGCGCGTTGAGCCACCCCCCGGCGCGCGATCGCCTGCGCATCCTCGGCGAAGCCGACGTGCGGCGCCTGATCGGGCCCGGCGAGGCGCTGGCTGTCGTCGAGGAGGTGTTCCGCCGCTACGGCACCGGCGAGGCGCGCCTGTCGAGCGCTTCTTCGCTGTCGCTCGCCGCCCGGCCGACCCGCGACCTGGCATTCAAGGTCAAGGGCGCGACGGTCGATCACCTCGGCCGGTCGGGCTTTCGGCTGCTGGCGCGGGTGCTTTCCAAGCCGGACTGGACGTCATGCAACTACACCTATGTCGTCGCCAACGACACCGGGCGGCTGGTCGGGCTGGTCGACGAGGTGTGGCTGGCCGGCCTGCGCACCGCGGCAACGGCGGTCGTGGCGTGCCGGATGCTGGCGCGGCCTGGTGCGAAGCGCTGGGCGCTGATCGGCTCGGGCCGCATCGCCCGCGAGTTGTGCGGGCTGCTGGCGCGGGTGGCCGGGATCGCCCACCTGGCGGTGTGGTCGCGCCAGAGGAAGAACGCCGCGGCGATGGTCACCGAGCGCTGCGCCGGCCTGCCGTTCCCGGTCAGGATCGCGGACAGTCCCCAGGCGGCGATCGAGGGAGCGGATGTCGCGATCACGCTGACCGATGCGCCGACGCCGTTCGTGCGCCTCGACTGGCTGGGGCCGGGCAGCACGCTGTGCGTCATGGGCGGGGACTCGGAGCTGCTGCCCGACGGCTTCACAGCGATCGACCGGCTGATCGTCGACGATCCGGACTTCGCCTTCACCCTCGGCTCGCTCGCCGCCTGGGTGCGACACAACGCGTATCGGCGCGAGGATATCCTGGCGCGGATCGACGCCACTATCGGCGAGGTCGCGGCGGGTGCGAAGCCCGGGCGGCAGGACGAGCGCGAGCGCGTCCTGGCAGTGATCCAGGGCATGGCGATCTGCGACCTGGCGCTCGCCGCCGCCGCGCTGGCGGCGGCCGAGCGCCAGGGCATCGGCACGGTGGCGGACCTGCCTTGAAGCGCGGGGTGAAGCGGGCCGCAGGCGAGGGGAACGGGACGCGAGGCGCCGCGCTCGTCCAGGGCTTGTGCGGCAAGTGGGAGGGCCTCGGCTACGCCATCGCCGCGGCCACCGGCGTCTACTACACCTATGTGGCGATCGTTGGAATCACCGCCCCGCAGCTCGACCGGAGCCTGTTCATATTTGTCGGCGTGGCGCTGGTCGCCTGCCTGATGCCGCTCGGACGCACGCCGCTGCTGCGCGCGCTCGACCTCCTGATGCTGCTGGTCGCCACCGTGGCGACGGTCAACTTCAACCTCAAATACGAGGAGTACCTCATCAACGCCGGGCTGCCGATCGGCGCCTTCGACACCGCGCTCGGCCTGCTGATGATGGTGGTCTGCATCGAGGCCTCCCGCCGCGCGCTCGGCTCGGCGATTCCGATCATCACCGTCATCTTCCTCCTCTACCTGGCCTACGGCTGGGTGTTCCCGGAGCCGCTGCGCCATCGCGGCTTCGCCTGGTCGACCATCGCCTCGCACATGTACGCCAGCACCGAGGGCCTCTACGGCACCATCACGTACATCTTCGCCTCGCAATTGTTCCTGTTCCTGGTCTTCGGCCAGTTCCTGATCCGCTGCGGGGCGTCGGATTTCTTCAACAACCTCTGCCTGTCGATGATCGGCACCCGTCCCGGGGGTGCCGCCAAGGTGGCGGTGCTGTCGAGCTTCATCGTGGGGAGCATCACCGGCTCGGCCGCGGCCAACGTCGCCATCACCGGCGTGATAAGCATCCCGCTGATGAAGAAGACCGGCTACCCGGCCTACATCGCGGCGGCGACCGAGGCCGCCGCCTCGACCGGCGGGACTGTTTTGCCGCCGGTGATGGGCGTCGCCGCGTTCATCATGGTCGCCATCACCGGCATTCCCTACTGGACCATCGCCGTCTACTCGACCGTGCCGGCGCTGCTCTACTTCCTGGTGGTCTACATCCAGATCCATTTCTACGCGCTGCGGCACGGCCTGGTCGGGCTGCCGCGCAACGAGTGCCCGCGCTTCGCCGACGTCGTGCGCACGGGCTGGGTATTCCTGGTTCCGGTGGCGTCTGTGTTCGTGTTCGTCTACATCGACTTCTCGCTCGCCCGCACGGCGCTCCTGGCGATCGTCGCGTGCGTGCTCGCCAACTGGGTCGGCGGCAGCCCCGAGGGCCGGATGGGGCCGCGCAAGATTCTCGACTCGCTCGCCGAAGGGACGAAGGGCGGCCTCTCGATCATCACCGTCGCCGGGCCGGTCGCGCTGATGTCGGAGGCGATCCTGATGCCGGGCACCGGACTCAAGATCACCGGCCTGTTGATCGACATCGGCGGCGGCAGCCTGGCGGCGACCATCGCCATCATCTTCGTCATCGCCTACGTGCTCGGCATGGGCCTGTCGGTGGTCCCGGCCTACATCATCCTGGCGACGTTGGCGGCGCCGGCCCTCATCCGGCTCGACGTGCCGGTGCTGGCGGCGCATCTCGTCGTCATGTGGTGGGGGCAGTGCTCGAACGTCACCCCGCCGGTGGCGCTCGCCACCTACGTCGCGGCGAGCATCGCCAACTCGCCGCTGTGGAAGACCGGTTGGGCCTCGGTGATCAAGGCGGCGGGCATGTTCTATCTGCCGCTGCTGTTCATCTACCAGCCGCCGCTGCTGTTCGACGGCACGCTCGTCGAGATCGTCCTCACGATCACCTCGATCGCGTTCGGCAGCATCGTCGTGTCGGCCGGCCTCGAGGGCTGGCTCGGCGGGCGACTGTGGCCGGCCGAGCGGTGGTTCGCCGGCCTGCTCGGCAGCGTGCTGATCCTGACCCAGGACGCGCCCGTCATCGCGGTAGACTTGGCGCTGTCGGCGGCGCTATATTGGTACACCCGCCGGCGCCGGCAGGCCGAGGCGGTGCCCCGATGAAGCGGGCGGGCGGGAGATTGAAACCGTTGTCGAGAGGGAGGGCAACATGGCGCGATTGACGACGTTGATCGCGGCGGCGGCGCTGTTGGTCGGCGCAACTTCGGCGCGGTCCCAGACCGACGTGGTGATCGGCAGCAGCAGCGTCGGCGGCAGCTATTATCTCTACGCCGGCGGGCTGGCGAGCTTCCTCAACCGGGAGAAGGGTGCGTTGCGCGCCACCGCGCGCACCACGCGCGGCTCGGTCGAGAACGCCCGGCTCCTGGCCACCGACCAGATGGAATTCGCCCTGATCAACGCCCAGGTGCTCTACGAGCAGCGCACCGGTAGTGGCCAGTTCCAGAACCAGCAGAATGCCGACCTGCGCGGCCTCGCCCTGGTCGATCTCGCGCCCTCGCATTGGGTGGCGATGGCCAGCTCCAACATCCGCGGCTTCGACGACCTCAAGGGCAAGCGCGTTTCGATCGGCGCGCCGGGCAGCGGCGGCGCCAACTCGGCGTTGATCGTGCTCGAGGCGTTCGGCATCAAGGACCAGATCCGGATTGTGAACCTCGGTTTCGAGGAGAGCGCCAACAACCTGCGCGACGGCAACCTCGAGGCGTTCACCGGCGGCTCGGCGCTGCCGATGCCGGCGGTCTTGGCGCTCGCCACCACGCGCTCGATCCGCCTGCTGTCGTTCGATCCCGCGTTCATCCAGCGGCTGCAGGCGCGCTATCCGACGACCGAGCAGACGGTCATCCCGAAGGGCACCTACGCCGGGGTCGATTACGACGTGACCACGATTGGCACGCCGTCGACCGTCGCCACCAGCGTCAAGGTTCCCGACCAGGTGGTCTACGAGATGACCAAGCAGATCGACCGCCCCGACGCGCGCCAGTACGTCAAGACGATCTACAGCACTTGGGACCCGCAGCCGGGCACGGCGCTGTTCGAGCGCATCGGGGTGCCCTTGCACCCCGGCGCCTTGCGCTACTACCGCGAGGCCGGCGTGGTGCGCTGAGGCGTCAGGTTGCCTCCGCCGCGGCGAGCGGCGGCGGGGCGCGGCCGAGCGGCGGCAGGGCGGGCGCGAGGCCGGCCGCAAGGTCGAGCAGCGCGCGGTCGACGCCGCGCGGCGCCATCAGCTGCACGCCCATCGGCACGCCCTCGGCCTCGTAGAAACCGGCCGGCAGGGTGACGGCGCAGCCGGTCAGGGCATTGGCGGCGCGCACGAAGCAGTTGCGGTGCGGATCGACCGGCACCTCGCGGTCCCGCACGCGCGCGGTCTCGGCGTGGATCGGCGGCGCGGCGAACGGCCAGGTCGGGGTAAGGAACGCCGCCGCCCGGTGCTCGGCGAGGCTGCGGCGCACCGCCTCGGCGAAGCGCGCCATGGCGGCGAGCCCGTCCGCCTCCGCCCCGGCGGAAAGCGCCCCGGCGGCGGCGAAGCGGCGCCGGATCGATTCCCCGGCGCGCGACAGGTCGAGGCCGGCGAGCCGCCGGCCGGCCTCGGCCAGCAACACCGTGCCGGCGGTGCGCTCCGCCTCGATCCACGAGTCGATCTCGGCCTCCGCCAGGCGGTAGCCGGCGGCCCCCAGCTTGGCGCAAGCCGTCTCGAACAGCGCCAGGGTGGCCTCGCAGCAGCGCTCGGCGATCAGCCGGCGCGGCACGACGAGCGTGCGGCCGGGCGGCGGCGCGGCGGGCGCGGGGGCGAACGCATCGAATGCCGTGCCGATGTCGGACATGCGACGGGCGATGATGCCGGCGGTGGCCAGCTGGCTGGTCGTCGCAATCGGCAGCACGCCGGGGCTGGCCATGAAGCCGATCACGCCGTTGTGGCAGGCCGGGTTGCGCGCCGAGCCGCCGGCGTCGGTGCCGATATTGATCGTCGCCATCGCGAGCAGCGCCGCCACGCCGGCGCCGCAGCTCGATCCCCCGCCGGTGCGATCGGGCGCCCAGGGATTGAGGGCGAGCGGCTCGAAGGGGTTGTCGACCCCGTACATGGCGAGCTCGGAGAGCGTGGTCACGCCGAGGATCACGCCTCCCGCGTCGCGCAGGCGCGCCGGGATCGGATCATCGCGCGCGGCCACGCGATCGGCGAAAACCGCCGAGCCCTCGGTGAACGGCAGGCCGGCAACCGCGAGGCTGCCCTTGATGCTGACCGCGATGCCGTGCAACGGCCCGCGGTCCCGGCCGCGGGCGAGCTCGTCGGCGAGCCGCTCGGCGGCGGTGGCGGCGCCGGCGCGGTCGAGATGCGAGAAGACATGGTAGCGGTCGTTCATCCGGTCGATGCGACGCTGGTGGGCGGCGATCGCCGCCGGGATCGACAGCCGGCCGGCGCGGTAGGCAGCGCCCAGTTGCGCGGCACTCCACAGGGTGGGATCGGCCGCGGGCGGGGCGGGAGACCTGCCGGGTTGCATGAGAGCTCGGCTCGCAGGGGGGACGAATGGACTTCGCGGGCCAAACATTGCACGATGCAGGACCCGTGTCGAGACGCGAGAGGGAGGCGATGAACGAGGCCAGCCTGCAGACCGGGCTCGACCCGGCGCTTCAGGCGCTGGCGCGCCGGCTGTTCGACGAGCTCCGCCGGCAGACCTTCGACGGGGTCGGGGTCAGCCGGGCGACCTACGGGGCCGGCGAGACCGCCGGCATGGCGGTGGTCGGCGCGGCGGCGCGGCGCGAGGGGCTGCGCGTCGAGTACGATGCTGCCGCCAACCTGGTGATCACGCTCGACGGGCGCGAGCCGGACAAACCGTTCGTCGCCTGCGGCTCTCATCTCGATTCGGTGCCGCAGGGCGGCAACTTCGACGGCGCCGCCGGGGTGATCGGCGGGCTCCTGGCGTTGCTCCGCCAGAAGGCGACGGGCGCCGCCCCGCCGCGCACGATCAAGGTCTACGCGCTGCGCGGCGAGGAGAGCGCCTGGTTCGGCAAGTGCTACCTCGGTTCCAGCGCGCTGTTCGGCCGGTTCGATGCGCGCGACCTGACATTGCGCCTGCGCGAGTCCGAAACGACGCTCGGCCAGGCTATGGAGGCCTGCGGGGCGGATGTGGCCCGCGTGGCGACCGGCGCGCGCCTCGTCGATCCGCAGGACATGGCGCTGTTCCTGGAGCTGCACATCGAGCAGGGGCCGGTCATGGTGGCGCGCGGCCTGCCGGTGGCGATCGTCACCGGCATCCGCGGCAACGTCCGCCACCCGGAGGCGGTCTGTCGCGGCGAGGCGGCCCATGCCGGCGCCGTACCGCGCTGGCTGCGTCGCGATGCGGTGTTTGCGGCGAGCGAATTAGTGATGCGCCTCGACCGGCGCTGGGAATCGCTCTTGGAGGCAGGCGAGGACCTGGTGGTGACGTGCGGCATCTTCGGAACCAACCCGGCGGAGCACGCGATGAGCCGCGTGCCGGGCGAGCTGCGCTACGCGCTCGAGTATCGCAGCCAATCGGAAGCGACGCTCGAAGCATTCGGCGAGATCCTCGCCGAAGAGACCGCTTCGATCGGCCGGCGGCGCGGCGTCGTCTTCGACCTCGGGCGCACCGTGCGCTCCGCCTCGGCCGTCATGCATCCCGGGCTGGTCGAGCACCTGATGAGCCTTTGCGCGCGGCGCGGCGTCCCGCACGAGCGCATCCCTTCGGGCGCCGGCCACGACGCCGCCATTTTCGCCAACCAGGGGATCCCGACGGCCATGATCTTCATCCGCAACCAGCACGGCTCGCACAACCCCCGCGAAGCGATGGAGTTCGACGACTTCTTCCTCGGCGTCGAGATCCTCTACGACGCGCTGCGCACCGGCGCCGCGGCACTGTCGTGAGCGGCCCCGGCGACTCGCTGGGCGGGATCACCGCCCAGATCCTGCTCGATACCGGCTGCCTCCTGTTCCGCCCGGACCGCCCGTTCGTCTTCTCCTCCGGCTGGGCGAGCCCGGTCTTCGTCGACTGCAAGCGCCTCATCTCGATGCCGGTGGCGCGCGACGCGCTGCTCGATCTGGCGATGCGGCGAATCCTGGCAACCGCCGGCTACGCGACGTTCGATACCGTGGCCGGCGGCGAGGTGGCGGGCATCCCCTTCGCGGCGATGGTCGCCGACCGGCTGCACCTGCCCTTGGTGCTGGTGCGCAAGGAAGGCAAGGGGCTCGGGCCGGCGGCGCAGACCGAAGGCGTGCTCAAGCCGGGCGCCACCGTGCTGCTGGTCGGCGACGTGACCACCGACGGCCGCACCAAGGCGGTGTTCTGCAAGGGACTCCGGCGGGCCGGCGCCCTGGTCGACGACGTGTTCGTGATCTTCAAGTATGGCATCTTCGATCGCGTGGTGCGCGATCTCGATGCCATGGGGATCCGCCTGTTCGCCCTCGCCGATTGGACCGATATCCTCGACGTTGCCCGCCAGCGCAATGCCTTGACAGCGGATATTCTAGCGGAACTTGAAGTCTATATCGCCGACCCGATCGGCTGGTCGGCGGCGCACGGCGGGGCACACGAGGCGCGCGCATGAGCCGACGCCGCGCCGCGGGACGCGGACACATGATGTGCTACCTGCAGGACCAGTCGAACACCCTGCCCATCGCGGGCGGCACCTTAACGAACTCCGCCGCCCAGCGACAACCGCAAACGCGGTCTGCGTCCGGCCTCACCGCCGCGCCGGATCGAGCCGCGAGTCCGGTGTATTGGTTCTCGGGGCCGATCGCGGGGCGTCCAAGAGATGAGCGCCCCCGCGCCGCGGACCTTCAGTTCCCTTCGACGCGGCCGATCCGCTTGATCGCCACGGCGAGCCTGGCGGCGTCGGCGTCCCACCACGCCTTGAACTCGTCGCCGTCCTGGTAGGCGATCGGCGTCTGGATCTTGTCCATCGCCGTCTTGAACTCCGGGTCCCTGACCGCCTGGGCGACCGCCTGGCGCAGGATGCGCACGATGTCGGCGGGCACGGCGCGCGGCGCGAACATCCCGGCCCACAGGTAGTACTCGAGGTCGTAGCCCAGCTCCTTGAGGGTCGGCACGTCGCGGAACTCGGCGAGGCGCTCCTGGCCCCAGGTGGCCAGCGGCCGCAACTTGCCGGCGGCGAGGTGGGGTGCGGCCAGCGCCGGCGGCGAGGCCCACATAGCGGCGTGGTTGCCGAGCACCGCGGTCATCGCCGGCGCCCCGCCGGTGAACGGCAGGTGGCGCATCTTAAGGCCCGCCGCGTGGAGGAACATCTCCATCGGCACGTGCGAGGCCCCGTAGATGCCCGAGGAGGTATAGACGATCTCGCCGGCGCGGCGCTTGGCGTCCTCGACCAGCTCGTTGAGCGTCTTCCATGGCTGCGTGGCGTTGACCACCAGCATCGGCGGGTCGGCGTTGAGCCGCGCGATGGCGACAAACTGGTCGCGCGTATAGGCCGGGCTGCGGCCGAACACCGCGTCGACCTCGGGAATGGTCGAGATGCTGACCAGCGCCACGATCAGCGTGTAGCCGTCGGGGTTGGCGATGGCGACCGACTGCAGGCCAACCGCCCCGGCCGCGCCGGCGCGGTTGGCGATGACGATCGGCTGCTTGAGGACCCGCTCGAGCGACGGCGCCAGCGTGCGGGCCGAGAGATCGGCGAGGCCGCCGGGCGGGAATGGCACCACCACGGTGACGGGACGGGTGGGATAGGCGGTCTGGGCCTTGGCGGCCGGAACGGCCGCCAGCAGCGCCAGGGCCGCGACGAGTAGACGCAACATCGGTGGTCCTCCCTTTTCTTTCGTCCGTTGTCGTTCGCTTCTTGTCGTTCGTTCCTTCCCGCGGCCGGCCGGGTCACCCGGCGGCGCGGCGCTCGACCGGCTCGGTCGTCCCATCGATGATCAGCCGCACCCCGGCGTTGCGCATCAGGTTGATCACCGGGCAGCGGTGCTCAACGTTCCGCTTGGGCTTTTCCACGCGCTCGGCCGGCTCGTCGGTAGGAAGCACGAGCTTGAGGTCGACGCTCTCGAAATAAGGCCTGACACCCGGCACGCCGCGCGAGCCGCGCACGTCGATCTGCCCCGCGCACTCGAAGTCGACCCCGGCATAGGCGAACCCCATGGCCTTGGCGCAGCCGTCGATGATCACGCCGTCGCCCCCGACCAGCACCGTCTTCAGGGGGCTGGGAGCGGTGTTGGTGCCGCTCATGGTGTCGGGCTCGTCGGTGGCGACCGGCGGGAAGTGGCGGACGAGGGAGACGGTGCGCGTGCCCCCTCGTTGCGTGCCCGGACCGTCCGCGCCGCGAACTTGCGGGTCGCCGGGTCGCACGGGGGTCGGGTCGGTCGGCCGAAGAATGCTTCGATTGTCTTTGATTTTGGCGTGCCGCGCAACAACAATCCGACCGGCCGAGGGCAGCGGGGCAGGCTTGCCTCGCCGGGGTCGCAAGGGGGACGAATGCACGAATACGGTCTGGGACGAGCGGTCCCGCGAACCGAGGATGCCAGGCTGCTGCGCGGCCTGGGCCGCTACGTCGACGATCTTTCCTTCCCCGGGCTCGCGCACATGCACGTCGTGCGCTCGCCCCACGCAGCGGCGCGCTTCACGCGCATCGGCACGGAAGCCGCCACAGCCGCGCCCGGCGTGCTCAAGGTGCTGAACGGGGGCATGGCCGAGGCGGCCGGGCTCGGCACGCTCGTCTCGCGGGTGCGTCGCGCCCGGCCCGACGGGACGCCCAACTTCGAGCCGCCGTACCGCGTGTTGGCGCTGGAGCGGGTCCGCCACGTCGGCGACCCGGTCGCCGCGGTGATCGCCACCTCGCTCGGTGCCGCCAAGGACGCGGCCGAGCTCCTCGAGATCGACTACGAGCCGCTGCCGGCGGTCACCGCGACCGCAGCGGCAACCTGGCCTGGGGCGCCGGCGGTGTGGGACGAGGCGCCGGACAACGTCTGCTTCCTGTTCGAGCTGGGCGACAAGGCGGCGGTCGAGGCGGCGATGGCGCGCGCCGCGCGGGTGGTCCGCCTCGACTACACGATCTCGCGCGTCTCGGCCAACCCGCTGGAGCCGCGCACCGCGCTCGGGCTCTACGATCCGGCCGACGAGCGATTCACGCTCTACGCCGGCTTGCAGGCGCCGCACGCCATCCGCAGCGAGCTCGCCGGGCGGATCTTCGGTGTCCCCGAGAACCGGGTGCGCGTCGTCTCGCCGGACGTCGGTGGGGCGTTCGGGATGAAGGGCAGCATCTTTCCCGAGCTGGCGCTGGTGCTGTGGGCGGCGAAGGAGACCGGCCGGCCGGTCAAGTGGATCTGCGAGCGCAGCGAGGCATTCGTCGGCGACCACCACGCGCGCGACAACGTCTCGACCGCCGAGTTGGCGCTCGATGCGGACGGCAAGTTCCTGGCGCTCAGCGTGCGCACCACGGCCAATCTCGGCGCTTATCTCTCGACCAACGGCCTGCACAACCCGACCAACAACCTCGGCGGCCTGGCTGGGGTCTACACCACGCCGCATATCTACGTCGCGGTGAGCGGGGTGTTCAGCAACACCAACCCCACGGCCCCCTACCGCGGGGCGGGCCGGCCCGAGGCCTCCTACGGCATCGAGCGGGTGATCGACGTCGCCGCCGCCGAGATCGGCCTCGACCCGGCCGAGCTCCGGCGGCGCAACCTGATCCCGCCCGCGGCCATGCCCTACAAGACCGGGCTCGTCTACACCTACGACAGCGGCGAGTTCGAGCAGCATCTCGACCAGGTGCTGGCGCTTTCGGACTGGGCGAACTTCGAGGCGCGCCGCGGCGAGTCCGGCCGCCGCGCCCGGTTGCGCGGGCGGGGCCTCGCCTGCGTCATCGAGATCGCCGGCGGCCCGTTCGCCGCGCCGCTCGAAGAGGGGGCGGAGATCCGCTTCGACCCGACGGGCGGCGCGACGATCTTCGTCGGCACGCACTCGCACGGCCAGGGGCACGAGACGATGTACCGGCAGATGGCGGCGGAATTCCTCGGCCTCGCTCCCGAGGGCGTCCGCGTCGTCTACGGCGACACCGACCTGGTCTATCACGGCCACGGCAGCTTCGGCTCGCGCTCGGCGAGCGTCGGGGGTTTCGCCCTGCGGCATGCCGCCGACAAGATCGTCGCCCGCGGCCAAGCCATCGCGGCGCATCTGCTGGAGGCGGCGGAGACGGATATCGAGTTTGCCGGCGGCCGCTTCTTCGTCGCCGGCACCGACCGCGGCATCGGCCTGGTCGAGGTCGCCCAGGCCTCATTCCTCGCCGCCAGGCTGCCGCGCGGCTTCGAGCTGGGCCTGACGGGCGCCGCCGTGGTCGCGCCGCCCGGTCCGACCTTCCCGAACGGCAGCCACGTCTGCGAGGTCGAGATCGACCCCGAGACCGGCACGGTCGAGGTGGTCGGATACTGGGTGGTGGATGACGTCGGCCGGGTGGTGAACCCGCTGCTGCTCGAGGGCCAGATTCACGGCGGCGTCGCCCAGGGAGTGGGGCAGGCTCTGGGCGAGGAGATCGTCTACGACGAGCGGACCGGCCAGTTGCTATCGGGGTCGTTCATGGACTACCGGATGCCGCGCGCCGCCGACCTGCCGATGTTCGAGGTCGGGACCCACGACGTCCCGGCGAAAACCAATCCCCTCGGCATCAAGGGGGCAGGTGAGGCGGGTACGGTCGGCGCGCTGCCGGCGACGATGAACGCGATCTGCGACGCCCTGCGCCGGGTGGGGGTGCGCAGCCTCGATATGCCGGCGGCGCCCGAACGGGTGTGGCGAGCGATCGCCGCGGCAAAGGAAGGAACGGCGGGCGGCGGCGCGGCGCGGCGCGGCCGCCGACCGCCGGGAGGCGGACGATGAGCGCGCGCGCCGGCGAACCGGGCGGCAGAACGCGGTTGCTGACCAACGACCGGGCCGCGGGGATCGCGCTCCTTGCGCTCGCGTCGTTCGTCGCCTGGGAGACGCGCGTCCTGCCGCTCGGCACCTTCCGCAACCCCCTTGCCCGCCTATCTGCCGATGGGGTTGGCGGCGCTGGGCTTCGACCCGGTGCGGTTCGGCGCGTTTCTCGTGCTGATGGCGGAGCTCGCGCTCATCGCCTCGCCGGTCGGCATGAATCTTTACGTCGTCCAGGGCATCGGCGGCGGCAGCAGCATTCGCGACGTCATCCTCGGGTCGCTGCCGTTCGCCGGCGCGCCGCTCACGCACGACCGTCATCCTGATGTATTTTCCCGCGATGGCGCCATGGCCGCCGGTATGTCTATGATGGCGTCTTGGAGGAGCGAGCGATGAGCGAGGCCGATCTGGTCATCCACGGCGGTCGGATCGTCTCGCCCGAGGCCGTATTCGAGGCCAGCCTCGCGATCGAGGGCGGCGTCATCGTCGCCGTCGGGCGCGCCGAACTGATGCCGCGAGCGGCGGCAACCATCGACGCCAAGGGCCTCCATCTCTTGCCCGGCATCGTCGACCCCCACGTTCATTTCCGCGCGCCCGGGTACGAATACAAGGAGGATTGGGCGAGCGGCACCGCGGCCGCGGCCTGCGGCGGCGTCACCACGGTGTTCGAGATGCCCAACACCAACCCGCCGACCGCCACGCTCGCGGCGCTCAAGATCAAGCAAGAGGCGGCAAAGCGCGGGGCCTATGTCGATTACGGAATCTACGGGCTCCTGAACGAAAACAATCTCGATCAGTTGGAGGCCCTCGCCGCGGCCGGCGTCGTCGGATTCAAATGCTTCATGGGCAACACCTTCGGCGACCTGCCTGCCCCCAGCGACGGCGCCATGCTCGAGGGCTTCGAGATCATCGCCAAACTCGGCAAGCGCATCGTGGTCCACGCCGAGAACCCGTCGATCCTGGCCCGGCGCGAGCAACGGCTGCAGGCCGCCGGACGCAACGATCCCCTCGCCCACCTCGCCGCGCGGCCGGCGATCTGCGAGGTCGAGGCGGTCGGGCGGGCGATCGCGTTCGCCGAATGGACCGGGGCCCGGCTGCACATCGCCCACCTGAGCTCCAAGGACGCCATCCCCCTGGTGCGCGCGGGCAAGGCGCGCGGGGTGGACGTGACCGCCGAGACCTGCCCGCATTACCTGCTGCTCACCAGCGAGGACATGGTGGCACGGGGCAACGTCATGCGCGTCAATCCGCCGGTCCGCGACCCCGGGCACGCCGAGCCCCTGTGGCAGGCGCTGATCGACGGGACGATCGACATGCTGGCCAGCGACCACGCCCCGCACGCCCTCCACGAGAAGACCGATCCCAACGTGTGGAAGTGCTGTTCGGGGATTCCCGGCGTCGAGACCGCGGTTTCGCTCATGCTCACCGAGGTCGCGCGCGCGCGCCTGTCGCTCACCCATTACGTCCGCGTGTCGTCGGCCAACCCGGCCCGCGCCTGGGGGCTCTATCCCAAGAAGGGCGTCCTCCAGGTCGGCTCGGATGCCGACCTCGCGCTCGTCGATCTCGCTCGCGACGGCGTCATCGAGGCCGGCCGGCTGCATTCCAAGAGCCGCATCACCCCCTTCGAGGGCGAGCGCGTCAAGGGCCTGCCGGTGTTGGCCATCGTGCGCGGACGGATCGTGGCGCGCGAGGGCGAGCTGGTGGCGGACCCCGGTGGCGGGCAGCCGGCCCACCAGGCCATGCCGGCCGCAGCTCCTCGCAATAGCGACCTCGCGACCGCCGCCATCCTGTGCCGGGCGCCGCGTTTCTAAGCCAAAGGCGGCCGGGCCACACCTTGGGCTTACGAACAATTTCCTCGTGCGCGGCGCCCGGGGATGTGAGAATATTCTTAAATGCTGCGCCATTCCGAAGTCTGGCAGGCGATCGACCGCCTCGCCGCCGACCGTGACCTGTCGCCCTCGGCGCTCGCCCGGCGGGCCGGGCTCGATCCCACGACCTTCAACAAGAGCAAGCGGATCGCCCGCGACGGGCGGCCGCGCTGGCCATCGACCGAGAGTCTTGCCAAGATCCTCGCGGCGACCGGGGCTTCGATCGGCCAGTTCGTCGCCTATCTCGGCCCGGCGGCGAGCGCGCCCGCCGCGCTGCGCCCGATTCCGGTCATCGGCTACGCCAAGGCCGGCGAGCACGGGTATTTCGACGACGCCGGTTACCCGACCGGTCGCGGCTGGGATGAGCTCGTGTTTCCGGCCATCGACGACCCCCACGCCTACGCGCTCGAGATCAGCGGCACCAGCATGGAGCCGGTCTATCGCGACGGCGACACGATCATCGTCTCTCCGGCCGCCAACATGCGGCGCGGCGACCGAGTGGTGGTCAAGACCGCGGACGGCCAGGTGATGGCCAAGCAATTGGCCCGCCGCGGCGCCCGCAAGATCGAGCTCATGTCGCTCAACACCGCGCACCCCGATCCGGTTCTGGAGGCCGAGAACGTCGCCTTCATCCATCGCATCGTGTGGTCGAGCCAATAACCAATCGTTAAGCCCGATGGGGATATATCGAGCACATCGGTTGCGGACGGCAATCCTATGACGCGCTCCATCACCTCGATCGACGGCGCCTGGCACGAGGGCAATACGCCGCTGATGGGCGCCATGACCCAGGCCGCCTGGCTGTCGGCGGTCACCTTCGACGGCGCGCGCGCGTTCCGGCGCCTCGCCCCCGATCTCGACCGCCATTGCGAGCGCGCCATCCGCTCGGCCTTGCGCCTCGGCCTCGAGCCGGCGATCTCAGCCGCCGAGCTGGTCGCGCTCGCTTGGCAGGGGATCGAGAAATTCCCGCCCGAAGCCGAGCTTTATGTCCGGCCGCTGTTCTTCGCCGAAGGCGGCTTCCTCGTCCCCGACCCCGCCAGCACCCGCTTCGCGCTCACCATCCACGAGGCGCCCCTGCCCCCGCCCACCGGCTTCAGCGCCTGCCTGTCGCCCTTTCGCCGGCCGTCGCCCGAAACCGCGCCGACCGACGCCAAGGCCTCGTGCCTCTACCCGATGGTTGCGCGGATTCTCGCCGACGCCAACGCGCGCGGCTGCGACACGGCGGTCGTGCTCGATCTGCTGGGCAACGTCGCCGAGTTCGCCGTCGCCAACCTGTTCATGGGGAAAAACGGCGTGGTGCACACGCCGGCCCCCAACGGCACCTTCCTCGACGGCATCACCCGCCAGCGCGTCATCCGGCTGTTGCGCGAGGACGGCGCCCTCGTCGTCGAGCGGGCGATCGGCTTTGCCGAGCTCCTCGACGCCGACGAACTGTTCGCGACCGGCAATTACTCGAAGGTGGTGCCGTTGACTCGCCTGGAGACGCGCGCGCTCCAGCCGGGGCCGTTCTTCGCCCGCGCCCGCGCGCTCTATTTCGCCTTCGCCGAGCGTTGCGCCCGGCCGCGAGCGGCCGCAACAGCGCCCCGCCCCGACCACGGGAACGTCGCCGGCGAGGACCCGGCGGATGAGCGCGATCGTCTCGTCGATCCCGTAAAGCGCGATGAACGAGCCCATGCGCGGCCCCTCGTGGGTGCCGAACAGCACCTCGTAGAGCGATTGGAACCACGACTTGAGGTCCTTGAAGGGATGGCGCTTGCCGACTTCGTAGACCTCGTACTGGATCGCCTCGGCATCGGCGCCCGCCGGCAGCCGGCCGAGCGTGTCGACGAGGTCCTCGAGCGCCAGGCGCTCGACCTCGGTGGGCTCTCGGAACCGGCGCTTGGGCTTGACGAAATTCCGGTAGTAATTGATCGCGTGCTCGACCAGCCGGTCCAGGAGCCGGTTCTTGGCCGGCGAGGCGGCGGGCGAATAGCGGCTGATGAAGCCCCACAGCACCGCGCGGTCCTCGGTGTTGGCGACACCGGCCAAGTTCAAGAGGACGTTGAAGCTCGGCCCGTCTTCGGGCGGCGGCGGGGCTCCTGCGTGAACGTGCCAGGCCGGATTGTCGAGCCGCTGGCGCGGGTCCTGGGCTGGGAATTTCCGCAAGGCACCGAGATAGTCGTCGACCTGGCGCGGGATGACGTCGAAATGCAGGCGCTTGGCGCTGCGCGGCGAGCCGAACATGAACTGCGCCAGGCTTTCGGGGGGGGCGTAGCGCAGCCATTCCTCGACCGTGAGCCCGTTGCCCTTGGACTTCGAGATCTTCTCGCCCCGCTCGTCGAGGAATAATTCGTAAGTGAATCCCTCGGGCGGGCGCCCCCCGAGGATCTTGCAGATCCGCGTGCCGAGCTTGACCGAGTCGATGAGGTCCTTGCCCGACATCTCGTAGTCGACCCCGAGCGCCACCCAGCGCATCGCCCAGTCGACCCGCCATTGCAGCTTGCAGTTCCCGCCCGTAACCGGGACCTCGAACCGCCCCTCGACGTCGTCCTTGAATACGATCGTGCCGGCATCGACCCTGATCTCGACGGCCGGGACCTCGAGGACCTGCCGGCGGCCGCCGCGCGAGCGGATCGGCAGGAACGGGCTGTAGGTCGCGCGCCGCGCCGGCCTCAAGGTGGGCAGCACGACGCCGGCGATCTCGTCGTAATGCGCGAGCACGCGCTTGAGCGTCGCGTCGAAGCGGCCGGATCTGTAGCATTGCGTCGCCGACTGGAACTCGTACTCGAAGCCGAAGGAGTCGAGGAAGCCGCGCAGGCGCGCGTTGTTGTGGTGGCCGAAGCTCTCGTGCTCGCCGAACGGGTCGGGGATGTCGGTCAAGGGCGTGCCGAACGTGGTCAGCTTGTCGCCGAGAAAGCCGGCCATCATGTCCTGGTTGGGAACGTTGTCCGGCACCGTGCGCAGCCCGTCCATGTCGTCGGAGAAGGCGACGAGCCGCGTCGGCACCGAGGACATGGCGGCCAGCGCTTGGCGCACCATGGTCGTGCGCACGACCTCGGCGAAGGTGCCGATGTGCGGCAGGCCCGACGGCCCGTAGCCGGTCTCGAACAGGACATGGCCGGATGGGGGCGGCTGGCCGTCGAGGCGCGCCAGGACTTTGCGCGCCTCCTCGAACGGCCAGGCGCGGCCCTCCATCGCCAGCTGGCGGTCGATCGCCATGTCTGCCCCCGGACCAAAGGGGGGTGAAGCTAGCACCAACAACGGGAATACGCGCGCCTTCTGTAGGGGCGGGTCTCACGACCGGCCCGCGGGCGGGTTATAAACCCGCCCCTACGACCGGGGACCTCATTGCCCTTGCAGGGGCGAGGCCGCGAGGCCGCGCCGCGCGCCTTGCCGGTCTCACGACCCGGAAATGGCGCCCCCGGTGCCACGGCCCTATAGTTCGAGTCCCATGCCCGACCGTCCTCCAGTGGCGCCGCCCGCCCTGCCCGACGCCCCCGTCGTGGTCGCCGGCCTGGCGCAGGCGGCCTGGCTGTCCGCCGACGGCGAGATCGTCGAGGTGCCGGTCGCCGAAGCGGCCGCCTTGGCGGCGGCGAGCCCGCCGATGGTGGTCCATGCGCCGGCCACCGCGCGCCGTCTGGGCCTCGAGCGCCTTCCCGCCCTCGACCTGCTCGAACTGTTCGCATTCGTGCGGCCGGCCCGGTTCTGTCTGCCGACCCCGCGCGGGCTTGCCGAGACGCTCGGCCTGCCGTTGCCCAACGGCCTGGCCGGCGAAGCCGCCACCCTGGTCGAGGTGGCGCGCCGCCTGCTGGCCGAACTCGCCGATCCCGAGATGGCGCCCGACCGGTTGGGCCTCGCCCGCGCCATGGCGCGCGGCGGCTGGCGGTGGGGCGGCGCGGTGCTTGCGGCGCTCGGCGACCCGCTTCCGCCGGCCGAGCGCTCGGCGGCGGGGTTCGAAGTCTGGCGGCGAATGCAGGAGTGGGCGGAACTCGCGCCCGAGCCGCCGCCGGGCAACGTTCCCGTCGAGCCGTCCGAGGCGCGCTCGCGGCTCGCCCATCTCGTCGGGCCCGGCGCCGAGGCCCGGCCCCAGCAGGCCGATTACGCCTCGGCGGTAACCCACGCCTTCCTACCGCGCCAGGCGGCGGACCACCCGCGCCTGGTGCTCGCCGAGGCGGGCACCGGCGTCGGCAAGACCCTGGGCTATCTCGCGCCCGCCACCTTGTGGGCCGAGAAGAACCAAGGGCCGGTGTGGGTGTCGACCTTCACCCGCAACCTCCAGCACCAGATCGACCGCGAACTCGACCGCCTGTTCGCCGGCCCCGACGGCGGCGAGGCCGAGGAGAAGGCGCGCCGGGTGGTGATCCGCAAGGGCCGCGAGAACTATCTTTGCCTGTTGAATTTCGAGGAGGCGGTGCGCGGCCTCGCCGCGCGGCCTGGCGAGGCGGTGGCGCTCGGCCTGATGGCGCGCTGGGCGAGCGCCTCGCGCGACGGCGACATGGTGGGCGGCGACTTCCCGGCCTGGCTGCCCGAGATCCTCGGCTTCGCGCGCACGCGCGGCCTCGCCGATCGCCGCGGCGAGTGCATCTACTCGGCCTGCCCGCACTACCACAAATGCTTCATTGAGAAGAGTATCCGCCGGGCGCGCCGGGCCCACATCGTGATCGCCAACCACGCCCTGGTGATGACCCAGGCGGCGCGGGCGGCGCACGGCGCGGGCGACGTCGAGGACGCCTACCGGCCGACGCGCTACGTCTTCGACGAGGGCCATCATGTGTTCGGCGCCGCCGACAGCGCCTTCTCGAGCTCGTTGTCGGGCCAGGAGACCCACGAGCTGCGGCGCTGGCTGCTCGGCAACGAGGGCGGCGGCCGCTCGCGCCTGCGCGGCCTCAAGGCGCGGGCGGAGGATCTCGTGCTCGGCATCCCCGAGGCCGCGCGAGCGCTGGAGGCGGCGCTGCGCTCGGCCCGGGCGCTGCCGGGCGAGGGCTGGCGCCAACGGCTCGCCGAGGCCAATCCGACCGGCCCGGCCGAGACGTTCCTGTCGCTGGCTCGCGCCCAGGTCTATGCGCGCGCCAGCCGCGTCGAGGACGGCTACGGCCTGGAGACCGAGTGCCAGCCCGCCATCCCCGGCCTCATCGACGCGGCCCGGCGCCTCGAGGCCGGGCTGGCGCGCATCGCTCAGCCGCTCGTCGTCCTCGCGCGGCGCCTGGCGGCCCGGCTCGCCGACCAGGCGGACGAGCTCGACGCCCCCACCCGGCAGCGGATCGAGGCGGTGGTGCGCGGGCTGCTGCGCCGCGGCGAGGCGGAGATCGGCGACTGGCGCGCCATGTTGACGGCGCTGGCCGGCGCCATCGCGCCCGAGTTCGTCGACTGGCTGTCGGTCGAGCGGATCGACGGCCGCGAGACCGATGTCGGCCTGCACCGGCACTGGGTCGATCCGACGCTGCCCTTCGCCGAGACGGTCGCCCGGCCGGCGCACGGCATCCTCGTGACCTCGGCGACGCTCACCGACACCGCCGGGGCCACGCCCGGCGCCGGCGATGTCGAAACGGCGTGGATGGCCGCCGAGGCGCGGACCGGGGCGTGGCATCTGCCGGGCGCGGTCAGGGCGAGCGTCCCTTCGCCCTTCGACTACCCGGCCCAGACGCGGGTCCTGGTGGTGCGCGATCTCGGCCGCGACCGCCTCGACGCCCTCGCCGCCGCCTATCGCGAACTCTTCCTCGCCGCCGGGGGCGGCGGGCTCGGGCTGTTCACCGCCATCGTCCGGCTTAGGGCCGTGCACGCGCGCATCGCCGCAGCGCTCGAAGCGGCGGGGCTGCCGCTTTACGCCCAGCACGTCGATGCCATGGACACCGCTACGCTGATCGACATTTTCCGCGCCGAGCAGGATGCCTGCCTCTTGGGCACCGATGCGGTGCGCGACGGCATCGACGTGCCGGGGCGCAGCCTGCGCCTGATCGTCTTCGACCGCATGCCGTGGCCGCGGCCCGATATCCTGCATCGGGCCCGCAAGGCGCTGTTCGGGGGGGCCGCCTACGACGACATGCTGGCGCGCCTGCGGCTCAAGCAGGCCTATGGACGCCTCATCCGCCGCGCCGACGATATCGGCGTCTTCGTGCTCCTCGACCCGCGCCTGCCCTCGCGGCTCGCCAGCGCCTTCCCGCCGGGCGTCGAGATCCGCCGCGTCGGGCTTGCCGAGGCGGTCGAGGTCACGCGCGCGTTCCTCGCCCCCCGACCGGCGGACGCCCCGGCCGTCACCTCTAGGGATGGACCGGCTCGAGCGTCGCCACCACCGCCGACAGCGTGACCACCGAAAGCACGGTCGAGCCGAGGATGATGGTCGAGGCGCGTTCGACATAGAGGCCGTATTGGCCCACCGGCACCCGCGCCATGCCGAGAAACAGGAGCGCGGGAAGCGCGAAGAAATAGACGAAGCGGTTGAGCGCCTCGGAGCCCTCAGCGCCGAGGATGGCGAAACGACCGGCCAAAGACCCGGCAAGGATCAGGCCGAAGACCGGCAAGACGACGTCGACGATGGCGCGCAGGCGCGCAAGCCTTCGTAGGGGCGAGGCCGCGAGGCAGCGCCTCGCGCCGCGCCGCTCTCACGACCCGCCCGCGTGGGCGGGTTGTAAACCCGCCCCTATCACGGCAATGGCGGTGGCATTTCGTAGGGGCGGGTCTCACGACCCGCCCCCAGGGTGCGTTGGATCGCAGCCGACCTCAGTAGTCCATGCCGCCCATGCCGCCCATGCCGCCCATGCCGCCGCCGCCGGGCATCCCCGGCGTCTCCTTCTTCTCCGGCCTCTCGGCGACCATCGCCTCGGTGGTGATGAGCAGTCCGGCCACCGAGGCGGCGTGCTGGATTGCCGAGCGCACGACCTAGGTGGGGTCGATGATGCCGGCCTTCAGCATGTCCACGTACTCGCCGCTCTGGGCGTCGTAGCCCCAGTTGTTGCCCTTGTTGCCTTCCAACAGCTTGCCGACCGTCAGCGACCCGTCGGCCCCGGCGTTCTCGGCGATCTGCCGGGTGGGGAAGGCCAGCGCCTTGCGCACGATGTCGACCCCGACCTGCTGGTCGTGGTTGGCGACCTTGAGCGCGTTGAGCGCCCGGGCCGCGTACAACAGCGCCACCCCGCCCCCGGCAACCACGCCCTCCTCGACGGCTGCCTTGGTCGCGTGCATCGCGTCCTCGACCCGGTCCTTGCGCTCCTTGACCTCGATCTCGGTCGCGCCTCCGACCCGGATCACCGCTACCCCGCCCGCCAGCTTGGCCAGGCGCTCCTGCAGCTTCTCGCGGTCGTAGTCCGAGGTCGTCTCCTCGATCTGCGCCTTGATCTGGTTGATCCGCCCCTCGATGTCCTTCTTCTTGCCGGCGCCATCGATGATCGTCGTGTTCTCCTTCTCCACCGACACCTTCTTCGCCCGGCCCAGCATGTCGAGGGTCACGTTCTCGAGCTTGATCCCCAAATCCTCGCTGATCACCTGACCCGCGGTGAGCGCCGCGATGTCCTCGAGCATCGCCTTGCGGCGATCCCCGAAGCCCGGCGCCTTGACCGCCACCACCTTGAGCCCGCCGCGCAGCTTGTTGACCACCAGCGTCGCCAAGGCCTCGCCCTCGACCTCCTCGGCGATCACCAGCAACGGCTTGCCCGCCTGCACCACCGCTTCGAGCAGCGGCAACAGCGGCTGCAGGCTCGACAGCTTCTTCTCGTGGATCAGGATGTAGGGCTGCTCGAGATCGGCCAGCATCTTCTCGGCGTTGGTGATGAAGTACGGCGACATATAGCCGCGGTCGAACTGCATGCCCTCGACCACGTCGAGTTCGGTCTCCAGCGACTTCGCCTCCTCGACCGTGATCACTCCTTCCTTACCGACCTTGTCCATCGCCTTGGCGATCATGTCCCCGATCGCCTGATCGCCGTTGGCCGAGACCGTGCCGACCTGCGCCACCTCCTCGTTGGTCGACACCTTCTTCGACCGCTTCTTGAGGTCCTCGACCACCGTCTTAACCGCCAGATCGACCCCGCGCTTGAGGTCCATCGGGTTCATCCCCGCCGCTACCGCCTTCGCCCCCTCGCGCACGATCGCCTGGGCCAGCACCGTTGCCGTCGTCGTCCCGTCCCCCGCTATCTCCGAGGTCTTGCTCGCCACCTCGCGCACCATCTGCGCGCCCATGTTCTCGAACTTGTCGCCAAGCTCGATCTCCTTGGCCACCGCCACTCCGTCCTTGGTGGTCCGCGGCGCCCCGAACGACTTGTCGATCACCACGTTGCGGCCCTTGGGCCCGAGTGTGACGCGGACCGCATCGGACAAAATGTCGACCCCGCGCAGCATCCGCGCGCGGGCATCGGCCCCGAACCGTACTTCCTTGGCTGCCATGTCTCTAGATTCCTTTTCTGTTTGGGTATTGCAGGGTCAGGCGGCCTTCTTGGATGCCGCCGCGGCGCCCTCGAGCACGCCCATGATGTCGGATTCCTTCATGATCAGGATCTCCTCGCCGTCGATCTTGACCTCGGTGCCCGACCACTTGCCGAATAGGATCCGGTCGCGGACCTTGACGCTCATCGGGATGAGGACGCCCTTGTCATTGAGGGCCCCGGGGCCGACGGCGATGACCTCGCCTTGCATCGGCTTTTCCTTGGCGGTGTCGGGAATGATGATCCCGCCCGCCGACTTGGTTTCCTCGTCCACCCGGCGGACCGCGACGCGATCATGTAACGGCCTGAATTTCATGAGATTTCCTCCATTTGCGAAAATGTTGCGGGCGGCCTTTTGGCACTCGCCCAGTAAGAGTGCTGCTAAAATAGGGAGTGGCAGCCGGCCTGTCAAGCAGGAGTCTTCAGGGCCTGGCAGCAGTCCCGGGAGCATGCTGCTAACATATTGTTTTTATTGAATTTTTAACGTATGCATGCGATCGTTCCAAAGCTTCGATTCGGACCGGCATTGGGGGCTCAACCGAGGTCTACGAGATGGCCGACCTGTGGCGCCAATTATGGAACTATCGGCTGACCACGGCCGAAATCATCTACCGCATGCCGGACCACCCGGGCCTGTTGCAGACCTATGTCTGGCAGGACCTCGATCTCGCCCCCGACTTCCCGGTCCTGAAAAAATTCCTGGATTTCTGGGAGCGCAACCTCGACGGCCGCCTGCATACGGTCCGCGTCGCCCATTGCCAGCTCATCGAGCCGGCCCGCGTCCGCTTCCCCCAGGCGGTCCTTTCCCTGCATTGAGCCCCGGCCCTTGATTGCGGGGCGGCTTTGACGGAAGCTCCGCCCCGGCGGCTCGTAGGGGCCGGTTTGAAACCGGCCCCCGTGGGCGGGTCTCAAGACCGGCGAGGCGCGAGGCGCTGCCTCGCGGCCTCGCCCCTACGCCCCGGCGGCGAAGGGGATTCCTCATGGCGGAAACGGGCGGCGCCCAGGGCCCGGGCGGCAAGCTGGTGGTCACGAACGTCGGGCTCATGCTGTCGGGCGACCTCGCTCGCCCGATCCTCGACGCCGACACGCTGATCGCCAAGGACGGCCGCATCGCCGCGTTCGGCCGGGCCAAGGATGTCGACCAAGACGCCGCCACTACGGCGATCGATGCCAAGGGCACGGCGCTCGCCCCCGGTCTCATCGACAGCCACGTCCATCCCGTGTTCGGCGACTGGACGCCGCGCCAGAACCAGCTCGGCTGGCTCGACTCGTTCCTCAACGGCGGCGTCACCACGCTGGTCTCGGCGGGCGAGGTCCATCTGCCCGGCCGGCCGCGCGACATCGTCGGCCTGAAGGCGCTCGCCATCACCGCCCAGCGCGCCTACGAGGCCTTCCGCCCCGGCGGCATCAAGGTGCTGGCCGGCGCGCCGGTGGTCGAGAAGGGCATGATCGAGAGCGACTTCGCCGACCTCGCCAAGGCCGGGGTCAAGCTGTTGGGCGAGATCGGGCTCGGCTCGGTCAAGGGCGGTCCCGAGGCCCGGCAGATGGTCGCCTGGGCCCGCCAGCACGGCCTGCAGTCGACCATCCATACCGGCGGGCCCTCGGTCCCGGGGTCGGGCTACATCGACCAGGACGTGGTCCTCGAGGCCGATGCCGACATCATCGGCCACATCAACGGCGGCCACACCGCCCTTGGGCTCGATCAGGTCCGGTGCCTGTGCGAGCGCTCGGCGCGCGCCATCGAGATCGTCCACAACGGCAACGAGCTCGCCGGGCTGCATGCGCTGCGCATCGCCACGGCGCTGAAGCAGCTTCATCGCGTCATCCTCGGCACCGATTCGCCGGCCGGCTCGGGCGTCCAGCCGCTCGGCATCCTGCGGATGATCGCGCTGTTGTCAGGGGTCGGCGAGACGCCGGCCGAACAAGCGTTGTGCTTCGCCACCGGGAATACGGCGCGCCTGCGCGGGCTCGATTGCGGCCTCATCGAGGTCGGGCGCGCCGCCGATTTCGTGTTCATGGACCGCGCCCAGCATTCGAGCGGCCGCGACCTGCTCGACAGCGTGCGCAAGGGCGACCTGCCGGGCATCGGCATGGTGGTGATCGACGGGATCGTGCGGGTGGGGCGCTCGCGCAACACCCCGCCGGCCGAGCGCGTGCCCGAATTCGTGGCGCGCTAGAGCGGTGTGCGATCAGATGGAACATATCCTGAGTTGGCGAGGCATCGCGCGCGCCCTTTGGGAATCCCCCGCGATTCCATCAATTCGAAAATCGCTCTAGCGTAGCGATCCCAACGCTGGTCTCGCGCGGGCGATTTTTTCGAGGATGGCGCCCGCGCAAGCGGTCCAGACCAAGGGGATAGGGTTGGCGTTGTGGCGGTCGAGGTGGTCCATGATGGCCTTCTCGAGGTCTTTGATGCTCTTGAAGACGCCGCGCCGGATGCGCTGGTTGGTGGGTTCGGCAAAGAAGCGTTCGACCATGTCGATCCAGGACGCCGAATTTGGGGGGAAGTGAAGATGGAAGCGCGATCGAGGTGGCTTCCCTTTGGACAGCCGTGATAAATTGTCAACCATGGTTCGCCGCGCGCCGGTCAGCACCGAGACACGGACGTACACCGCGATATACGAGTGGTCGCCGGAAACGGGCGTCTACGTCGTAACCTTCCCCGCGTTTCCAAACCTCGCCACCCAAGGGGAGACCCGCAAGGAGGCTCGGGCCATGGCAGCCGAGTGCCTCGAAGTCCACCTTGAGGGGCTCCAAGAAGCCGGGCTTCCGATCCCTGACGGCGAGGGACACTCCCCAGCTTCTATCCGAGAAGCGGTGCGGGTTGCCGTCAAGACGGCATGACCCGGCTGCCCGCCCTCACCGCGAGACAGGTGATGCGGGCGCTCGAACGCGGGGGGTTCGTCCAGGTACGGGTCAGGGGCAGCCACTACCGGTTTCGGCATCCTGAGCGGCCGACCCCCCACGTGACTGTGCCGTTTCACCGTAAGGACCTTGACCCAATCGTCGTACGTTCGATTGTCAGGCAAGCTGGCCTCGCAATCGAAGAGTTTCGCAAGCTCCTCTGAAAGAAATCGTATGGAAAGCCTGAAGTTCTGAGCGCCGATGCCCCCCCCGCGCGACCGCCGCGCGGGGGAGGCGGCGACCGCAATGCGCTCACCAGGTGGGGGCGGGTCGACCCGACGAATCAGAATTTTCGGAGATCGGTATTAGACCGTCAAATATTGCGAGCGCACGGCCTCGTCGGCGGCCAAGGCCGCCATCGTGCCGTGGTAGCGGATGCGGCCTTTCTCGATGATGTAGGCGCGGTCGGCGACGCGGGCGGCGAAGCGCAGATTCTGCTCGGCGAGCACCACGGTCAGGCCCCCGGCCCTGAGCTCGGCAATGGCGCGCGCCAGTTGCTCGACGATCACCGGCGCCAAGCCCTCGGAGGGCTCGTCGAGCAGGACGGCGACCGGATTGCCCATCAGGGTGCGGGCGATGGTCAGCATCTGCTGCTCGCCCCCGCTCATCCGCCCGCCCAAGCGGGTCTTCATCTCGGCAAGGTTGGGAAAGATCGCGAACAGGCGCGCCAGCGTCCAGGCGCTGGCCCCCGCGCGCGGCGGCTGGCGGCCGACCTCGAGGTTTTCGAGGACCGTGAGCTCGGCGAAGATGCGCCGGTCCTCCGGCACGTAGCCGAGCCCGCGCTGCGCGATCCGGTGGGGGGGAAGGCCGATGATGTCCTCGCCCGCGAACGCGATGCGCCCCGCGGCCGGCTTGATGAGACCCATGATGGTCTTGAGCGTCGTCGTCTTGCCGGCGCCGTTGCGGCCGAGCAGCACTACGACCTCGCCCCGCCCCGCCGAAAGCTCGACGCCGGCCAGGATGTGGGCGAGGCCGTAATAGGTGTCGAGGCCGCGCACGTCGAGCATCACGCCCCCTCGACGGTCGCGCCGAGATAGACCTCGCGCACCTGCGCGTCGGCGCGCACCTCCGCCGGCGGCCCGCTGGCGATGACGCGGCCGCGGTCGAGCACGAGGATGCGGTCGGCGTGCGCGAAGACCACGTCCATGTCGTGCTCGGTGAACAGCACCGCCACGCCGCGCGCCCGGGCGATACCGGCGGCAAGCTCCATGAGCGCCACGCGCTCGCGCGGGCCCATGCCGGATGTGGGCTCGTCCATGAGCAGGAGGCGCGGCGAATTCGCGAGCGCCACCGCCAGCTCGACGCGCTTCAAGTCGCCGTAGGCCAAGACGCTGCAGGCGCGCTCCGCCTGATCGGCCATGCCGACCTGGGCCAGCAGGTCCGCGGCCGCCTCGGCATAAAGCGAAGACGCGCGCGGCAGGACCGCGGCCAGGCGCCGATGGCGGGAGATCAGCGCCATCTGCACGTTCTCGCGCACGGTCATCGAGGCGAAGGTGGCGGTGATCTGGAAGGTGCGCCCCACCCCCAGCGCCCAGATGCGCCGGGGCGGCAGGCCGACGATCTCGCGCCCCGACAGGCGCACGCTGCCCGCATCCGGCCGCAACTGCCCGTTGACCAGGTTGAAGCAGGTGCTCTTGCCGGCGCCGTTGGGGCCGATCATCGCCAACAGCTCGCCCGCCGCCACGGCGAAGTTCACATCGACGACCGCGCGCACTCCGCCGAAGGATTTGTAGAGGCCGTTCACCTCCAAGACGCCCGCCGTCATGGGCGCCGCTCCCAGCGCTTCTGCGCGAATCCGGCGATGCCCTCGGGGAACGCGAGCACGATGAGGATGATGGCCAGGCCGAGGACGACGCGCCAATAGTCGGTGAACCGCACCAACTGCTGTTCGAGCCCGGTGAACACCAGGGCGCCGACGATCGGCCCGCTGATCGTCTGCACCCCGCCCAACAGCACCATCAACAGCGCATCGACCGATTTGGAGATCGAGATGTAGGTCGGGAAGACGCTGCCCT
>JBQTIU010000073.1:0-17316 GCA_052387815.1 Pseudomonadota bacterium | reverse complement strand
ATGACCGCGATCTCCGCGGTCGGCCAGGCGAAGTTGACGTCGCACCGGATGTGCTTCGAGGCCATGACGCAGTACGCGCCCCCGTAGGCCTTGCGCGTGATCACGGTCATCTTGGGGACCGTCGCCTCGGCGAAGGCGTAGAGCAGCTTCGCGCCGTGCTTGATGATGCCGCCGTATTCCTGCCCGGTGCCCGGCAGGAAGCCCGGCACGTCGACCAGCGTGACGATGGGGAGATGGAAGCAGTCGCAGAAGCGCACGAACCGCGCCCCCTTGATCGCCGAGCCGATGTCGAGACAGCCGGCGAGCACCATCGGCTGGTTGGCGACGAAGCCGACGCTCGCCCCCTCGATGCGGCCGAAGCCGGTGACGATGTTGCGCGCGAAATCCGGCTGCAGCTCGAAGAAATCCCCGTCGTCGGCGACCTTCGCGATCAGTTCCTTGACGTCGTAAGGCTGGTTGGGGCTGGGCGGCACCAGGGTGTCGAGCGAGGGCTCGACGCGCTCCGGGCTGTCGGCGCACGGGCGGACCGGGGGCTTGGCCCGGTTCGAGGCCGGCAGGAAGTCGACGAACCGGCGGGTCTGCAGGAGGGCCTCGACATCGTTGTCGAAGGCGAGGTCGGCGACGCCCGAGCGGGTGGTGTGGGTCAGCGCGCCGCCGAGCTCCTCGTGGGTGACCGATTCCTGCGTCACCGTCTTCACCACGTCGGGGCCGGTGACGAACATGTAGGCCGAATCCTTGACCATGAAGATGAAGTCGGTCATGGCCGGCGAATAGACGGCGCCGCCCGCGCACGGGCCCATGATCACCGAGACTTGCGGAATGACGCCCGAGGCGAGCACGTTGCGCTGGAAGACGTCGGCGTAGCCGGCCAGCGAGGCTACCCCCTCCTGGATGCGCGCGCCGCCGGAATCGTTGAGGCCGATCACCGGGGCGCCGACCTTCATCGCCTGGTCCATGATCTTGCAGATCTTCTCGGCGTGCGCCTCGGACAGCGAGCCGCCGAAGACCGTGAAGTCCTGGCTGAACACGAACACCAGGCGGCCGTTGATCGTGCCCCAGCCGGTGACCACGCCGTCGCCGGGGATGGTCTGGCTCGCCATCCCGAAATCCGAGGAACGGTGCTCGACGAACATGTCCCATTCCTCGAACGAGCCCTCGTCGAGCAGGATGTCGAGCCGCTCGCGCGCGGTGAGCTTGCCCTTGGCGTGCTGGACCTCGGTGCGCCGCGCCCCGCCGCCGGCCCGCGCGGCGGCCCGCTTGTCCTCGAGTTGGCGAAGGATGTCCGGCATGCCCCCACCCCTTCTCCCCCGTGCCCTTGCCGCCGCTGCTGATACCATCGCCGGCCGCCTTTCGCCAGCCTGGCCCGCGGGGCGAGGCTTGCGCCGGTCGGGCAATGGCCCCAATATGGCGCTCGATCGGGCGCTCGGGGCCGCCAATGCCGAACTCGCATCGCCGGCCCGGCAGCGCCGCCACGATGACCGCTCGAAGCATCCGGCGCGGGCGCATGCGCCGGCCTTCGGCTAAAAACAGGGAGATAGACGGGCATGATTGGAATCCAGATCGCAGCCGGCGCCGCGTTGGCCGGTCTGCTCGCGCTCGGCCTCGGCGGCCCGGCGGCGGCGCAGGACAAGAAGGTGCGCGTCCAGGTGGCCAGCACCTACCCCGGGAGCATGGTCCAGCTCGGCACGCTGGGCATCGGTTTGACCAAGAAGATCACCGAGGCGTCCGGGGGCAGCATCGAAATGCGGTTCTTCGAGCCGGGCGCGCTGGTGCCGGCGCTGCAAGTGTTCGATTCGGTTTCCACCGGCGCGATCGACGCCGGCTGGTCGACCCCCGGCTACTGGACTGGCAAGGAGATCGCCCTCGCCATGTTCTCGTCCGTCCCCTTCGGTCCCGGCGCCGGCGAGTACATGGGCTGGATCTTCTACGGCGGCGGCAAGGAACTGCAGCAGGAGATATATTCCAGGTACAACATCCACTCGATCCCCTGCGGCGTCATCGCGCCCGAGGCTTCGGGCTGGTTCCGCAAGGAAATCAAGACGCTCGCCGACCTCAAGGGCCTCAAGATGCGGTTCTTCGGTCTCGGCGCAAAGGTGATGGAGAAGCTCGGCGTCTCGACCCAGCTGCTAGCGGGCGGCGAGATCTTCCAGGCCCTGCAGCTTGGCACCATCGACGCCACCGAGTTTTCGATGCCGGCGATCGACCTCGCCCTCGGCTTCCACCAAGTCGCCAAGCACTACTACTTCCCCGGCTGGCACCAGCAATCGACGTTCTTCGACCTCATGCTCAGCCAGAAGAAATGGGCCGAGCTGTCGGCGGCACAAAAGCGCATCATCGACCTCGCGTGCGGCGATAATTATCGCGAGAGCCTCGCCGAAGGCGAGTCGATCCAGGTCAAGGCGCTGGCCGAGCTCAAGGAGAAGGGGGTCAATTTCCACGTCTGGTCGCCCGAAATCCTCGCCGCCATGGAGAAGGCCTGGAACGAGGTGGTGGCCGAGGAATCGGCGAAGAGCCCCGACTTCCGGCGGGTGTGGGCCTCCTACGCCAAGTTCCGCGCCGACTATAAGATCTGGAAAGAGCTCGGCTATCTGAAATAGCCCCGGCTTGAAGAGCACCGGCGCGGCCGTCCGGCCTCGCCCTCGATCGGCAAGCGGCGGGACCCTCAAGGGTCCCGCCGCGCGCGTTCCTCTTGCCCTCCCCGGAGACCCGGCATGAGGCAGATCCTTGCCTTGAGCGATGCCTTGAACCGGCTGCTGGCCGCGATCGGGCAAGCCACGTCCTGGCTGTTCGTGGTCGCCATGGTGGTCATCTGCTTCGATGTCGTGTCGCGGAAACTCGGCTTCCAGATCCCGGGCTTCGGGTCGACCAAGCTGCAGGAACTGGAGTGGCACACCCACACCGTCCTGTTCGCCACCTGGCTCGGCTACGCTTACGTCCGGAACGCCCATGTCCGCATCGACGTGGCGACCGGCCACCTCGGCGCGCGCCAGCAGGCCTGGCTGGAGTTGGCGGGGTGCCTGGTGTTCGCCATCCCCTACTGCCTGGTGGTCGGGTATTTCGGCTACGACTACGCGCTGCGCTCGTTCCTCACCAACGAAACGTCCAACGCCCCGACCGGCCTTCCTTACCTGTGGATCACCAAGGGCGTGCTGTTCATCGGCCTCATGCTGCTGCTCGCCGCCGTGGTCTCGGTGCTGTGTCGGACCAGCGTCCACCTGTTCGGCCCGCCGGAATTGCGCGCGCGGGTCGCGCCGGCGCAATCCGCGCACTGAGGCCCCTCGCCATGGATTGGATCGCCGACCATCTCGCGGTCATCATGTTCGGGGTGCTCGCGCTCATCCTGTTCTGCGGGTATCCGGTGGCCTTCGTGCTCGGCGGCGTCGCACTCGGCTTCGGTGTCCTTGGCTGGCTGTTCGACGTCTTCAACCTGGTGCAGTTCTTCAACATCATGCCCCGCATCTGGGGGACGGTGGCGCAGAATCCGGTGCTGGTGGCGGTGCCGATGTTCATCTTCATGGGCACGATGCTCGAGCGCAGCGGAATCGCCGACGATCTCTTGCACTGCCTGCAGGTGCTGCTGCGCCGGGTGCCGGGCGGGCTCGCCATGTCGGTCACCCTCATGGGCACCATCATGGCCGCCACCACTGGCATCGTCGGCGCCTCGGTGGTGATGCTGACCCTGATCGCGCTGCCGGCGATGCTTGCGCGCGGCTACAACAAGGAGCTGGCGGTCGGCACCATCGCCTCGGCCGGGACGCTCGGCATCCTCATCCCGCCGAGCATCATGCTGGTGATCATGGGCGACCTGTTGCAGGTCTCGGTCGGCACCCTGTTCACCACCGCGATCGTGCCGGGCCTGCTTCTGTCCCTGATTTACCTCATCTATATCGGCGCGCTGTCGGCCTTCAAGCCCCATCTGGCGCCGCCTCTGCCCGCCGATATCGGACCGACCTCGCCGGCCGAATTGGCCGCCCTGGTGTTGAAGAGCTTCGTGCCGCCGACCTTCCTCATCTCCCTGGTCTTGGGCTCGATCTTCCTCGGCTGGGCGACCCCGACCGAGGCCTCGGGCGTGGGCAGCCTGGGGGCGATCCTGCTCGCCTGGTGGAACAAGCGTCTCGACTTCAAGGTGATGCAGCAGGTCTTGGAGAGCGCGGCGCTGACCAACGGCATGGTGTTCTTCATTTTCTTCGGCGCCACGTTGTTCGCTTACGTGTTCCGGGCGCTCGGCGGCGACGACGTGGTGATCGCGATCCTCAAGGCGCTCGGCATCGACACCGGTTGGGAAATCCTGATCTTCCTCATGGTCCTGGTGTTCATCCTCGGCTTCTTTTTCGACTGGATCGAGATCTGCCTGATCGTCCTGCCGGTGTTCACGCCGATTCTCAAACTGGTGGATTTTTCCGCCCATCTCGGCCCCGGCAAGGTCTTCCTGGCGTGGTTCGCCATCCTGGTCGCGGTCAATCTCCAGACCGCGTTCCTGACGCCGCCGTTCGGCTTCACGCTGTTCTACATGAAGGGCACGGTGCCCCCCAGCGTGACGATGGCGCATATCTACCGCGGCATCGTCCCGTTCGTGATCTTGCAGTTGACGGCCCTGGCGCTGACCATGACGTTCCCGGAACTAGCGCTGTGGCTGCCGCGGGCCACCGGGTTCCTCGACTGACGCCCGCTGGGCCCCTACATGGGATGCAACGGTCCGTATTCGCGAAGGGGCGGGTCTTAAGACCCGCCCGCGGGCCGGTCTCGAGACCGGCCCCTACAACGGGAAATTCGGTGCTCTTCCGTAGGGGCGGGTCCTAAGCCTCGCCCGCTTCAGCCGGTCTCGCTCCGGCACAGCGCAAGGAACCTGGTGGCGGCGGCGAGATCGGCCAGCACTCCTGCCCGCCGGGCCGTCGCTTCCCGGTCTTCCCCCCACGCTTCGATCTGGAAGCTGGCGTCGAGCTCGGCCGCTGCGAACGCCCCCTCCGCGTCGAGGCGGCCCTCGGCGAGCGCCAGCGCGACCACCAGCGAGCCCGCCGCCCCCGCCGCCGCCCCGATTCCCGCCAGCCGCCAGGCATCGCTGTTGTCGAGCGCGGCGCTGAGCGCGGCCAGGCTGGCTGCCGGCTGCGGGCGGGCGCGCACGCCCGCGCTCACCGAAAGCCTGGCTCCGAAGCGCCGGGCCAGCCAGTCGAGCAGCGGATCCCAGACCGCTTGCTGGCGGGCGACGAGCGCCGGCGGCTCGCTGGCGCGATGGCAGACGAGTTCGGTCTCCGCCCAAACGAGAAGCTCCGCCACCGCCTGGCGCCGGTCGGCGGCGGCGATATCGAGGGCGGCGCCGGCGATGCGGGTGAGCGCCAGGCGATGGACGTCGACGCGCGGCCCCTGCGCAGCCCATTCGGCGGCCAGCGCCTCGGCGAGCGCCCGGGTCGGTGCCACGATCTCCGTTCCCGTGGGCGTGCGGAGCGGCTTGTCGTCGAGCCGAATTCCGAACCCGCCCGGCGCGGCGGCGACCCCCACCGTCTTGTAGGTCCGCCTCACGCTGGGGTCTTCAGCGGCCGAACAGCTGGCGCAGTCCCCGTCCGAGCTCTTCGAGCGGCCGCCCTGCGCCGGGCTGCTCGGACGGTCGGCGCGTCTGGGGCTGGGCCGGCGGGCGCTGGGTTGGCGCCGGCGGGGCAGCCGCCGGCTGGGCGAGCGCCGCCACGCACGGGTTGCCGCCGCGCTGCCCGGTGCTCATAAGCGGCACGAGCAGTCCAAGGGGTCCCAGCAATCCGGTGCCGGCGATGGCGCCCACCACGCCCAGCGCCACGGCGCCGGGATCGGGCAAGAATTGCGGGTTGGCCAGCGTGCCGCGGACGCGGATCGGGACGGCGAGCGAGACGAGAGTCGCTTCCTTGGGTCGCGGCCTCACCAGCAGATGGAACTCCTCCTTGGCCAGGTTGACCGTCCCCTCGCCGCTAACCGTCATCTGCCCGGTGTCCACTACCAGCGCGCGCAGGTTTGCCAGGCCGTCGCGGACGTCGATGCGGCCCACCGCGCAATTGAGCTTGGTCTGGGCGTGGCCGCCCTGGAGGGGCGTCAGCACGGCGACCGCATCGGCGCCAAGTAGATCGACATACCTGCTTTCGATCTCGCCCTCGCCCACCGACCAAACGGCGTGGCCGTCGAGGGCCGCCATCAACGCCCGCAACGACCCGCCGGCGCCGCTGAGATCGAGCGAGACATCGCTCGGGCCGCCGCGGATCAGGTCCGAAGCGCCGCTTTCCTTCAGCACCGAGCCGAGGTCGATGCCCTTGGCGTCGAGCTGGGCGGCGAGGGTCTGCCCCCGCCGGTTCGCGCCCAACTCGGCCGCGAGCTTGCCGCCGCCAAGCTCGGCCGCCAGTGGCCGCAAAGCGAGCTCGCCGTCGCGCAAGCTCGCCGCCAGGCTCAGGTTGCGGATCCTCATCCCCATCGCCAGGACCTCTTTCGCCTGATAGCGCAGGTCGGCGTCGGCAA
The DNA here is from genome assembly GCA_052387815.1 of Pseudomonadota bacterium. GTDB lineage: Bacteria > Pseudomonadota > Alphaproteobacteria > CACIAM-22H2 > CACIAM-22H2 > JBQTIU01. Next base: position 10,845 of record JBQTIU010000073.1, on the reverse strand, counting down.
GGTCTAGCAGCTCGAAGGGCAGTTTTTCGTCGCCGAACACGCGGCCCTCGCCCGCCGGGGGCGCGCTACGCTTTGCCGGCGCGCCAGCTTGGCTGGCAAGATCGAGCCGGTTCGAGGCGAGCCGGGCGGACAGGCTCGGGCGCGCGCCGGCCAGCGACAGCGCGGCCTCGCCCGAAAAATCGCTGGCGCCCAGCGCCATCCGGATGCCCTTCGCCTCGTAGCGATCGGCGCCGGCATCGGCGAGGCGGGCGTTGAGCTTCAGGGGCCCCGCAACCGGCAAGTCGAATCCAGCCCGCGATGCCGCCGCCGCAAGGTCGCGCGACTCGAGGGCCAGGTCGAGGTCGAATCCCTTTTGCCGGAGCGGATCCCGGACCGACCCCTCGATCTCCACCTTGACCAGCTCGGCGCTGCCCACCTCCAGCGCGAGCTCGAGGATCGCAGGGCCGCCGGGGCCGTCCGCGAGCTTGACGGAGAGGCGGTAAGCTCCCAGCGCCGGCACCGGGGGCAGCGGCTTGGGCCAGCCCGGGACGGCGAGGCCCGACAAGGCGCCGATCTCGCGCCCCTCGATGGTGGCGGAGAGCGCGATGCCCGTGCGGGCGAGCGGGTCGGCGATCGCGCCTTCGGCGCGGATTCGGACGAGGTCGGGACGGCCGAGCTCGGCCTTGAGGCGCGCCAGCGAGGGCGTCCCGTCTCGGTCGATGAGCTTCGAGTCGGCTTTGAACGGCCCGAGCGCCGCCAACTTGATGCCGACGAATTCGGCCGCCCGCCCGGCTTCGCCGCCCGCGGCCGAGATGTCGAGATCGTAGCCGGCGAGCGCCAGGGGGTCGCGAATCTGGCCGGCGATCTTGAGCGTCGCGCCCGCCGCCTCGATCTTGATATCGACCGCCACCGGCGCCGGCCGCGCCAGCGCCTCGACCGATCCAAGGACTCCCGCGGCCCGGAAGCGCCGCTCGTTGAACGCGCCGTCGATGTCGATCTTGAGCGGATCGGCGACGCCCTCGGCCCTGAGCGTCGCCCGGGCGAGCGTCAGGCTCGTCGTCTCGCGCGTCCGGCCGTCGCGATAGACCAGCTTGGCGCCGCGAATCGTCACCTCGCCGACCTGCGGCAGTCGGCCAGGAGCAGACGGAGCCGGCGCCGCCGTCTCGAACTGCCAGTTGCCGCGTCCCCGGGCGTCGGTTTCGAGCAGGATGTCGGGCTCGATCATGACCAGGCGCCGGACCTTGATGTCGCCGAAGATCAACGGCAGCAGTTCGACCTCGGCCTCGAACCGCTTCACCGCCACCATCTCGGGGCGCGAGCCCCAGGCGGCATTGGCGAGGGTCACATCGGCCGCTGCCACCGCGGGGACGAGGCCGAGCTCGAGCTGGAGGTCGCCCTGGATGGCGAAATCGCGACCGGTCGCCGCCTTGACGCGGTCGGCGATCAGGCTGCGATACTGGTTGACATCGGTCGTCGAAACGATGGCGATCGCGGTGACGACGAGGCCCGCCGCCACCGCCGCCGCGCCGATCAGGATCGGCTTCAGTCGCATGGCTTTCTCCGCGCCAAGCGCGCAACGGCGCCCGGCAACTCGGCGAAGCTCGCAATCAGCGCCTGCGCCCCCGCCCGTTCGAGTTCGTCCGCCGGATGGTAGCCCCAACCGACGCCGAGCGCATAGACGCCGGAACTCCGCGCCATCGCCATATCGAAGGTGGTGTCGCCGATCATTACCGCCGCATCGGGCGCCGTCCCGGTGTCGACCAGCGCCCGTCGCAGCATCGCCGGATGGGGCTTGCCGGGCCCGTCGTCGCCGGTCTGCAGGGTGGCGAAGCGGTGCGCCAGCCCGACCCGGTCGAGGACGGCGAGCAGCCCGCGGCGCGACTTGCCGGTGGCGATGCCGAGCAGCACCCCCTCGGCCTCGAGGCGTGAGAGCGCCTCCCGCGCGCCGTCGAACAACCGCTCGTGATGGTCGCGGCCGAGGCCGAAGATTGTCTCCTTGTAAGCCTCGGCGAGACGCGCGTGGCGCGGGGGCGCGAGCGCGGGCGCGAGCCGGCGCACGCAATCGAGGAGGGGCAGACCGATGCCGCGCCGAATTTCGGCCGGGTCCGGCGCGCCGAGCCCTTCGACGGCAAAGGCCGCGTTCATCGCGCACACGATCGCGTGCTGGCTGTCGACCAGGGTCCCGTCGCAGTCGAACACCGCGAGCTTGACCGGGTTGCGGGCGGGACTGGACAGGAAAGGAGTATCCTAGGAAAAAGGGTCGACCTCGGCCTCCGGGTCGAAGCCGAGGAACTCCCAGCTGGCGCGCATATGCGGCGGCAGCGGCGCGCTCACCCGCAACTCGCCGCCCGCGGGGTGGGGGACGACCAGGGTGCGGGCATGAAGATGGAGTTGCGCGGCGATCGCGCCGCCCGACAGCCACGATGCCGCTGTCCCGTACTTGCCGTCGCCGACGATCGGCGTACCCAGGGCCTCGGCGCAATGGACGCGAAGCTGGTGCGTGCGCCCGGTCAAGGGCCGCAGGACCAGCCACGCCGCGCGGTCTCCGGCCGCGTCCTGGGTCACATACAGGGTCAGCGCGCGCTTGCCCGCCTCGGCTTGGCCTGCAACGCGCTCGCCCTTCGGACCCGCCTCTTTGGCAAGCGCCAAGTCGATCCGTCCCTGCCGGGGGCGCGGCTGGCCGGCGACCAGCGCCCAGTACAGCTTGCGCGCCGATTTCTGGCGGAAGGAGTCGGCAAGGTGCGCCGCCGCCCGGGCGTTGCGTGCCACGACGAGGACGCCCGAGGTATCGCGGTCGAGCCGGTGGACGAGCCGCGGCCGCTCGGCCGCCTCGAAGCGCAACGCGTCGAGCAGGCCGTCGATATGGCGCGCCGTGCCCGATCCGCCCTGGACGGCAAGCCCGGCGGGCTTGTCGAGCGCGATGATGTCGTTGTCCTTGTAGATCACCAGCGAGCGGATGAACCGCGCATCCGCCTCGCCGACCGCTTTGCGCACCAGCCTCGGCATGGCAGTCTCCCGGCCCTCGCTTGGGTCCGCCTCAAGCCCCGGCGGGACGCGCACGGCCTGGCCGGCCCGGAGCCTTAGGCCGGCCTTCGCGCGCCTGCCGTCGACGCGGATCTGGCCGGTGCGCAAAAGCCTCTCGAGCCGCCCGTGCACGAGCCCGGGGAAGCGCCGCTTGAACCAGCGGTCGAGGCGCTGATCGGCCTCGCCGGCGGCGATGGCGATGGTCTCGGGCCCGGTCATCTCCCGGCCTCCTCGCCGCCCTTGCCCGGCGGTCCTTCGGCGCGGCGGGCGCGCAACTTGCGCCAGTATTCGAGGCGCTTGGCGATCTCGCGCTCGAAGCCGCGCTCGGCCGGGCGGTAGAATTCGCGCCGCGCCATGCCGTCGGGGAAATAGCTCTGTCCCGAAAAAGCTGCCGCCGTATCGTGGTCGTATTCGTAGCCCTTGCCGTAACCCAGATCCTTCATCAGGCGCGTCGGCGCGTTGAGGACATGCATCGGGGGCATCAGCGAGCCGGTTTCCCCGGCCGCCGCCGTGGCGGCACCGAAGGCGCTGTAGGCGGCATTCGATTTGGGCGCGGTCGCGAGATAGATCGCCGCCTGGGCGAGCGCGAGTTCCCCCTCGGGCGAGCCGAGGAAGTCGTAAGCATCCTTGGCGGCGATCGCCTGCCCGAGTGCGGCGGGATCGGCGAGCCCGACATCCTCGACCGCGAAGCGCACCAGGCGCCGGGCGATGTAGAGCGGGTCTTCGCCGCCCGCCAGCATGCGCGCCAGCCAATAAAGGGCGGCGTCGGCGTCCGAGCCGCGCAAGGATTTGTGCAGCGCACTGACCAGGTTGTAATGGCCTTCCTGCGCCTTGTCGTAAAGCGGCACGCGCTTCTGGACGGCGGCGGCGAGCGCGGCCGCATCGAGCGGCCGGCCGGCGGGCAGCGCGAACAGCTCTTCGGCGAGGTTGAACAGGTAGCGGCCGTCGCCGTCGGCCATGGCAATGAGCGCCGCGCGCGCGTCGGGCGCAAGGTCGAGCTTGCGGCCCATCGCCGCCTCGGCGCGGGCGACCAAGGTCTCGAGGGCCGCCTCGTCGAGGCGCCGCAGGACCAGGACCTGGCAGCGCGACAATAATGCGCCGATGAGCTCGAAGGACGGGTTCTCGGTGGTGGCGCCGATCAGGCTCACCGTGCCGTCCTCGACGTGCGGCAGGAACCCGTCCTGCTGGGCGCGGTTGAAGCGGTGGATCTCGTCGATGAACAACAGCGTGCCGCGGCCGGCGAGCCGGCGGGCGCCGGCGTCGGCAAAAACCTTGCGCAGATCGGCGACCCCCGAGAAGACCGCCGACAAGGGCACGAACTCGAGGTCGACCACCTCGGCGAGCAGGCGGGCGATGGTGGTCTTGCCGGACCCCGGCGGGCCCCACAGGATGATCGAAGGCATCCGCCCCTGGGCCACCATGCGGGCGAGCGGCCCGCCTTCGCCATGCGGCCCGGCGGGCGAGAGGAGGTGATCCTGGCCGACGACCTCGTCGAGCCGGCGCGGGCGCAGCCGGTCGGCGAGCGGGCGCGGGGCCAGGTCGGTGAACAGCGCGGGGCCGGGCGCGTCGCGGGCCGGCCGGCGGCTCATCCGCCCACCGTCAGGTTGACCACCCGCTCGCCGCGTTTCAAGACGATCCGCCACGGCTGAGCGGCCTGGGCCACGATGCGGCGCAGCTCGTCGACGCCACGGAGGTCGCGGTCGTTGAGCCGCACCAGGATGTCGCCGGGCGCCAGCCGGATCGCGTGGGCGGGGCTGCCGCGGGCGATCTCGGTGACGATCACCCCGTTCGCCGCCGACTCGAGGCCGAGTTCTTCGGCCAGCAGCGGGGAAAGGTTGGCGACCGTGGCGCCGGCCAGCGGGTGGTTGCCGCGCAGCGCGGTCGAATCGCGCGCCGGCGTCTCGGGCGGGGCGATGAGGGCCGCCGACAGCGCGCGCTCGTGGCCCTTGCGCCAGACCGTGAGATTGACCGTCGAACCCACCTTGTGGGTGGCGATGCGGAAGCGCAGGGCCTCGCTGTCGTCGACCTCGCGCCCGTCGACCCGGGTGATGACGTCGCCCCGTTGCAGGCCGGCGCGCTCGGCCGGGCTGCCGGGATGGAGGTCCTTGACGATGACGCCGATCGGCCGCGGCAGGCCGAGCGAGGCGGCGAGCTCCGCGGTCACGGTCTGGCCGGACGCCCCCAACCACGGACGCACCAGCTTGCCGCCGCTGGCCACGCCGGCGATCACGCTTTGCACCATGTTCGAGGGAATGGCGAAACTGACGCCGTTCGATCCGCCGTCGCGCGAGAAGATCGCGGTATTGATGCCGACCAGCTTGCCGTCCATCGACACCAGGGCGCCGCCCGAATTGCCGGGATTGATGGCGGCGTCGGTCTGGATGAAGAAGCGGTAATCGCTGACCCCGACCATGGTGCGAGCGAGCGCCGACACGATCCCGGTGGTCACGGTCTGGCCGACCCCGAACGGGTTGCCGATGGCCATCACCAGGTCGCCCACCTCGAGCTCGTCCGAGTCGCTGAGCTCGAGCGCCGGCAGGCGGCCGGCGCTGGCGTCAATGCGCAGGACCGCGAGATCGGTGCGCTCGTCGGTGCGCAGCACGGTGGCCTCGAACTCCCGCCGGTCGGCGAGGACCACCGTGATCTCGTCGGCGCCGCGGATCACATGGTGGTTGGTGACGATGAGGCCGGCCGGATCGACGATCACGCCCGAGCCCAACGAGTTCTGGACGCGTTCGCGGGCGCCCGGGAACTGATCGCCGAACAAGCGGCGAAAGAACGGATCGCTCAGCAGCGGCGAGGGCAGCGCGCGCACGGTGCGCCGGGTGTAAATATTGACCACGGCCGGCGCGGTGCGCTTGACCAAGGGCGCGAAGGAGAACTGGATTTGGGCCCGGCCCTCGGGCACGACCTTGGTCTCGGCCCAGGCGCCGGCCGGGGCCAACAGGGCAGGAGCGAGCGCGAGCGCGCTCGCCGCTCGCCGGACCCTGGTCGCGATCTGGTGGCCTGCCACGAACCTGCTTCCTTCCCCGAGCCGTTCCCGACCCCTAGTTTATCACTGGCGCGGCCAAAAAAAGAGGCGGCCCGACGCCGCCTGCGCAGGTGGCCGATGCCGGGAGCCTACTCGGCGGTCCTGGCCTCGACCTGGCGGGCGGCGGCGCGCGCCTTGTCCGCCCCACCCTTGGCGGCGACATCGCGCTCGACCAGCTCGATGAACGCCATCTCGGCCGCATCGCCGTAGCGGATGCCGGCGCGCAAGACCCGCGTGTAACCGCCCTGGCGCTCCTTGTAACGCTCGGCCAAGGGGCCGAACAGCTTGCGGGTGAGCGCGGCGTCGCTGAGCACGGCCAGCGCCCGGCGGCGGGCGGCGAGCCCGCCGCGCTTGCCGAGCGTGATCAGCTTGTCGACGACCGGGCGCAGCTCCTTGGCTTTGGGGAGCGTGGTCCGGATCTGCTCGTGCCGAATCAGCGCCGCCGCCAGGTTGGCGAAGGTCGCCTTGCGATGACTGGTCGTCCGGCCCAGTTTACGCCCGCCCACGCCATGACGCATGACACGCCGCTCCTCGTTTCAGTACGGTTCTTCGAGCTTCTTGGCCAGCTCTTCGATGTTCTCGGGCGGCCAGTTCGGGATCTGCATGCCGAGATGGAGCCCCATCTGGGCGAGGACTTCCTTGATTTCATTCAACGATTTGCGGCCGAAATTGGGAGTCCGCAGCATTTCCGGCTCGGTCTTCTGCACCAGATCGCCGATATAGATGATGTTGTCGTTCTTGAGGCAGTTGGCGGAGCGAACCGACAATTCGAGCTCGTCGACCTTGAGCAGCAGATTGCGGTTGAAGGGCAGATCGCGCTGCACGTCCTCGGCGGCGTGGGGCTGCGGCTCCTCGAAATTGATGAACAACTGGAGCTGGTCCCGGAGGATGCGCGCCGCCAGCGCCACCGCGTCCTCGGGCGTGACGGCACCGTTGGTTTCGAGGCGCATCGACAATTTGTCGTAGTCGGTGACCTGGCCGACGCGGGTATTCTCGACCTTGTAGGACACCTTCCTCACCGGGCTGAACAGCGCATCGACCGGGATCAGCCCGATCGCCGCATCGGCGCCCCGGGCCGTGGTCCCCGGGATGTATCCCTTGCCGCTTTCCACCGTCATTTCCATCGCCACCTTGGCGCCGCGGTCGAGCGTGCAGATCACGAGGTCGGGGTTCATGACTTCGATGTCGTGTCCGGTCTCGATCTGGCCGGCCGTTACCTCGCCGGGCCCGGTCGCCTTCAAGGAGACGCGCTTGGGGCCGTCGCCATGCATGCGCAGCGCCACCGACTTGACGTTGAGGACGATGTCGGTCACGTCCTCGCGCACGCCCGGGATCGACGAGAATTCGTGCAGCACGCCGTCGATCTTGATCGAGGTGATCGCCGCACCCTGGAGCGAGGACATCAGGATGCGGCGCAGCGCGTTGCCGAGCGTGAGCCCGAAGCCGCGCTCGAGCGGCTCGGCGACGATAGTGGCATCGCGCTTGGGGTCGTCGCCGGGCGCGATCTCGAGCTTGGTGGGCTTGATGAGTTCCTTCCAGTTCTTCTGAATCACGGGGTCAACCCTCAAAAAATGGCGCGGGCTGGACGGACCGGCGAGGCCCCCTGGGGGCGCGGGTCGCCCGCCGGCGGGCCGGCAGGGCCCGAGCGGGGGCGCTACACGCGCCGGCGCTTGGGCGGTCGGCAGCCGTTATGCGGGATGGGCGTCACGTCGCGGATCGAGTTGATCTGGAAGCCCACGGACTGCAGCGCGCGCAACGCCGATTCGCGCCCCGAGCCGGGGCCCTTGACCTCGATCTCGAGCGTGCGAACGCCGTGTTCCATGGCCTTCTTGCCGGCATCCTCGGCCGCCATCTGGGCGGCGTAGGGGGTCGATTTGCGCGAGCCCTTGAACCCCTGGGTGCCCGCCGAGGACCACGCGATCGTATTGCCCTGGGCGTCGGTAATGGTGATCATCGTGTTGTTGAACGTCGCGTTGACGTGGGCGACACCGGAGGTGATGTTCTTGCGCTCGCGACGGCGCGGGCGTGCCGGCGCGGCCTCGGCGGCGGCTTGCGGTTTAGCCATGCGCTTCGAACCCTATTTCTTGACCGCCTGCTTCTTGCCGGCGATCGGACGCGCCTTGCCCTTGCGGGTGCGGGCGTTGGTGTGGGTGCGCTGGCCGCGCACGGGCAGGCCCTTGCGGTGACGCAAGCCCCGGTAGCAGCCCAGATCCATGAGCCGCTTGATGTTCATCGCCACGCTCCGGCGCAGATCGCCCTCGACCTCGTAATCGCGGTCGATCGCCTCGCGGATGTGCAGGATCTCGTCGTCGCTGAGCTGGCTTACCCGCTTGGCGTCGGCAATGCCGACTTTGGTGCAGATCTCGCGGGCGTTGGTCGGACCGATGCCGTAAATGTAGCGGAGCGCGATCGACACGCGCTTGTTGGTCGGAATATTGACGCCAGCGATCCGCGCCACTCTTGATCTCCCTCAACCGATCGGACCGGGGAATGCTCAACGCGCAAAGGCCCGCGCCGGCGCTCGCGCTTTCGCGGCACCAGCGCCACCGAGGAAGCGCACCTTATCGGGTCGTCGCCGTCAAGTCAACCGGCTCGTCGCATTGCCTTTCCAAGGCCTTAGTGGGCTCCCTCAGGGGCGGCGAGCAGCTGGTCGATGGCCGCCGCCACCGCCTCGATAGCGGCCATGCCGTCGACCGTTTGCAGCCGTCCCCGGGCCCGGTAATGGGGCAGGATCGGCGCCGTTTCCGCGTGATAGGCCTTGAGCCGGGCCTCGACCGTCGCCGCGTTGTCATCGGCCCGCCGATGGAACTCGCGCGACCCGCAGACGTCGCACACCCCGGGTTTGCGGGTCGGCCGATTGCGGTCGTGGTAGTTCTCCCCGCAGCGCGCGCAAGCGAAGCGGCCGCCGATGCGCTCGACGAGCGCGGCGTCGTCGACCCGCATCTCGATCACGTGGTCGAGCTTCAGCCCCTTTTGCTCCAGCATGCGGTCGAGCGCATCGGCCTGAGGGAGGGTTCGCGGGAAGCCGTCGAGGATGAAGCCGTTGCGGCAATCGGGCTCGTTGATCCGCTCGCTGATCATGGCGATGATCACCTCGTCGGGGACCAGCCGTCCCGCCTCCATGATCCGTTCCGCTTGGCGGCCCAGCGCGCTGCCCGCCGCCGCCGCGGCGCGCAACATGTCGCCGGTCGACAGCTGGATGAGCCCGTAGCGGTCCTGGATGCGCTGGGCCTGCGTGCCCTTGCCGGCTCCGGGCGGCCCGAGGAGAACGATGTTCATCGGCGGCCTCTCCGGCTGGCCTTGCCGCTACGAATGATTCCCATGAGCGTGGAGATGTGCGAGTCTGCGCCGCGACCTTGCCGCCGAAATAGGGCCGAGTTCATAGCGCAAGCGGCGCGCCGACGGCAAGCGGGCGGAGCCGTCGATGCGCCCCGCCCCCCTCGCCAGCGCAAGGGCCACCGAACAAAACCACTCGAGCCGAAGGAGACCCGCCATGCCCGCCGCGCCCGCCAAGGTCATCATCACCTGCGCCGTCACCGGGTCGATCCACACCCCGACCATGACGCCCTATCTGCCGATCACCCCCGCCGAAGTGGCCGCGGGCGCCATCGGCGCGGCCGAGGCGGGGGCGTCGATCCTGCACCTGCACGCCCGCGATCCCAAGGACGGCCGCCCGACCCCCGACCCCGAAATATTCATGCAGTTCCTGCCGCGCATCAAGCAGGCCACCGATGCGGTGGTCAACATCACCACCGGCGGCGGCCACGGCATGACCCTCGAACAGCGCCTCGCCGCGCCCTTGCGCGCCAAGCCCGAGATGTGCTCGCTCAACCTGGGCTCGATGAATTTCGGCCTCTTCCACCTGGCGCCCAAATACAAGCAGTGGAAGTACGCCTGGGAGCCCGCCTACCTCGAGAACACGCGCGATTTCATCTTTCGCAACACGTTCAAGGATATCGAGCGCATCCTCAAGGAGCTGGGCGAGGGCTGCGGCACGCGCTTCGAGTTCGAGGCTTACGATGTGGGCCACCTTTATACGCTCGCCCATTTCCTCGACCGCGGCCTCGTCAAGCCGCCCTTGTTCGTGCAGACGATCTTCGGCATCCTGGGCAGCATCGGCGCCGACCCCGACAACCTCGTGCACATGCGCCAGATCGCCGACAAGCTGTTCGGCGCCGACTACCAGTGGTCGATCCTCGCCGCCGGCCGCCACCAGATGAACTTCGTCACCATGGGTGCGATCATGGGCGGCCATGTGCGCGTCGGGCTCGAGGACAGCATCTATGTCGGCAAGGGCCAGCTCGCCAAGACCAACGCCGAGCAGGTCGGCAAGATCCGCTCGATCCTCGAAGCCTTGTCGCTCGACGTCGCCAGCCCCCAGGAGGCGCGGGCCATGCTGGCGCTCAAGGGCGGCGACCAGGTGGCGTTCTGATCGGGCGGTAACGCGACGATCCCCGCCCGCGGGGCCGGTTCGAAACCCGCGGGACATTGCCCCGCGCCTACGCGGGATACAACGATCCATGTTCCCGTAGGGGCGAGGCGTTGCCTCGCCGGTCTTTCGACCCGCCCCTACGGGAATGGCGTCCCGCCACCGTCAGGGCGATTTTTCCGGGTTACCACCCTGAATCCCGCCCCCCTGCGGCGCCAAGGATGCGCCCGGTTAAACGCTGAAAATTCTCAATTCCGCTTTCTTATTCTCGATAATTTCTCTAATGTAGCCTTGGGAGGCGCCTTAATGCCCGGATTTTCCGCCGCCAAGACCCTGGACGACATGCCGGAGGCATTTGTCTCCGGCACGGCGATCAGCCGCG
>JBQTIU010000072.1:0-25197 GCA_052387815.1 Pseudomonadota bacterium | reverse complement strand
GCGGAATCGAGTTGGGGGGGGACCCGGCGGTGGGCGGCGGCGGCATTGACCCAGCCCCCGCCCTCTTCAATGTTGCGGGGGCCGATCGGCGCGCCCTGTGGGCGCGCCGAGGCGCCGGCAAGGTCGTAAGAGACGCCGAGCGCGAACTCGCCCGCCGCCGCCAAGCGGCAGGGCTTGGCCCCCGAATGGACGTAGAAGGCGATGTTTTCGTGCAGCTTGTCCATATACCGCCAGGCCTCGGCCTCGCCGAAGGTCTGGACCCACATCGACACGGTGAAAAAGCCGGTACCGGAGGAGGCCGGGTTGGGCATCACGATGTGGCCCTTGTAGACGGGGTCGAGCAGGTCCTTCCACGATTTGGGCGCCGGCAGCCGGCGTCGCGCGGCCTCCACCGTGTTAAAGCAGATCGCCGCCACCCAGGCGTCCATGCCGACCCAGCGCGGCGGGTCGCGTGGATCGCGGAAGCTGGGCTTGATCCCGTCGAGGTCCTTGGGCGCATAGGGCAGGAGCAACCCCTCGGCGTCGAGCAGCAGCATGCTGGTGACCGCGAGGCCCCAGATCGCATCGCCGCGCGGATTGTCCTTCTCGGCCAACAGGCGCCCCGTCAGCACGCCCGTCGAATCGCGGATGAGGGCAATCTCGATATCCGGATTATCGGCCTCGAAGCTCCGCCGATAGGGCTCGAGCTGCTCGAGCTCGAGCGTGCTGTAAACCGTAAGGCGCGTACGGGTCTGCGCCTCGGCGGCGAGGCCGCCGGCGAGGAGGGCACACAGGCCCCCGACGACCACCGCAAGGATCTGCTTTCGCATGTTCCTCTCCCTTCGCCGGTATGACCCGGATCAGGTTCGAAGGGTCGCCGCCTCGCGCTAGGCGCCCGCGGCCTCTCAGTCCCCTACCGGGGACTCCCCTCGGAACGAGGAACAATGTGGGGCGATGCCGGCCCAGAGTCAAGCGCGTGGGTGCGCGCCGCCGGGTCGCGCGCGCTCAAAACAGGCTCGCCTGGCCGCCGTCGCGGCGCTTCGCCGGCGGCTCCGGCGCGCCGGCCTCCGGCGCGGCGGGCGCGAAACACCGCGCGTCGTCGTTGCGCACGTTGTTGACGAAGGTCGACACACGGGTGGCGCTGAACCACGACGACGGCGGGGCCTTGAGGAGGGGCCGCGCGTCGAACCCGGGGTCGAGCCACGCCGCGTGGTCGGCGGGCGCCAGGACGATCGGCATCCGGTCGTGGAAGCTCGCCATGATCTGGTTGGCCGCCGTGGTAAGGATGGCGAAGGTCTCCAGTGGCTCGGGGCCGCCCCGCCAGCGCTCCCACAGCCCGGCGAAGGCGAACGGGCCTTCGTCCTGGAGGCGGAACAGCCCCGGTTGCTTGGTCTTGGGCGCGCCCACGGTCTGCCACTCGTAGAAACCGTCCGCCGGCACCAGGCAGCGGCGCGCCTTGAAGGCGGCGCGGAAGGCCGGCTTGTCGGCGACCGTCTCGGCGCGGGCATTGATCATCCGAGCCCCGATCGAGGCGTCCTTCGCCCACGCCGGCACCAGGCCCCAGCGCATGGCCCGCAGCGCGCGCCCGCCATCGGCGGCGGCGACCACGGGCGCCGATTGCGTGGGCGCGATATTCCAGCGCGGCGGCAGGTTGGGGCCCGGGCCCTCGAACCGGAACAAGGTCCGCAACGCCTCGACCGGCGTCGTGAGGGAGTAGCGTCCGCACATTGGGATGCTAATATCGCCGCTCGCGCCGGTCTTGCCAAGGATCGGCGTGCCGCTTTATCGGCATCTCCACGCCAAGGGTGGACGACATGATCAAGTTTGGAGTCGGCCAATCGATCCGCCGCACCGAGGATCTGCGGTTTCTGACCGGCAGCGGGCTCTATACCGACGACATCACCGTGCCGCGCCAGGCCTGCGCCTATTTTCTGCGCTCGCCGCATGCCCATGCGCGGCTCCTCAAAGTGGATTCGGGGCCGGCAAAGAGCGCGCCGGGGGTGCTTGGCGTGTTCACCGGCGCCGACCTCGCGGCGGCCGGGATCGGGCATCTGCCGTGCGGGGTGGCGATCGAAAACCGCGACGGCTCGAAGATGCGCGTTCCCCCGCGGCCCGCGATTGCGGCCGACCGGGTCCGGTTCGTCGGCGACACGGTGGCGATGGTGGTCGCCGAGACCCTCTCCCAAGCCAAGGACGCGGCCGAGCTGATCGCGGTCGGTTACGATCCCCTGCCCGCGGTCGCCGAAACCGGTGCGGCGCTGGCGCCCGGCGCGCCGCAGATCTGGGACGTCGCCAAGAACAACGTCGCCTTCGACTGGACGATCGGCGACGAGGCGAAGACAAGGGCCGCCTTCGCCGGCGCCCACAAGGTCGTGGCCCTCGACCTCGTGAACAACCGGCTGGTGCCGAACTCGATGGAGCCGCGCAACGCGATCGGCGAATATTCGCCGGCCGAGGGCCGCTTCACCCTCCACACCTCGAGCCAGGGCAGCCATACGATCCGTGCCGCGCTGGCCGACAATATCTTCAAGTTGCCCTTGCACCGCATCCGGGTGGTGACGCCGGACGTGGGCGGCGCCTTCGGCATGAAGACGTTCCTGTTCCCCGAATATGTCTGCGTCCTGTTCGCCGCCCAAGCCCTGGCGCGCGGCGTCAAATGGACCGGCGAGCGCGGCGACGCCTTCCTTTCCGACACCCACGGCCGCGACCACCTGACCCATGCCGAGCTGGCGCTGGAGAGCGACGGCAGGTTCCTGGCCATCAAGGTGTCGACCCTCGCCAATCTCGGCGCCTACCTTTCGCAATACGGGCCCTTCATCCCGACCCTTGCCGGCTCGGGCCTGCTGTGCGGCGTGTACACGGCCGCGGCCGCGTTCGTCGAAGTCAAGGGCGTGTTCACCAACACCGCGCCGGTCGACGCCTATCGCGGCGCCGGACGGCCGGAGGCGGCCTATGTGGTCGAGCGCCTCGTCGATGCGGCGGCGCGCGAGACGGGCCGGTCGCCCGACGACATCCGCCGCCGCAACTTCATCCCGCCCGAGGCGATGCCGTACAAGACCCCCTTGCGCGTCACCTACGACAGCGGGGATTTCGCCAAGAACATGGACGACGCCATGCGCTTGGCCGACTGGGCGGGCTTGCCACCCCGCCGCGCGGCCGCGGCCAAGGACGGCAAGCTCAGGGGCATCGGCATGGCCACCTATATCGAGGCCTGCGGCGGCGGCTCCGACGAATCGTGCCGGATCCGTTTCGACCCGGCGGGGGGCGTGACCCTTCTGATCGGCAGCCAGAATAACGGCCAGGGCCACGAGACCGCATACGCCCAGCTCGCCGCCGGGCGCCTCGGGGTGCCCCTCGAGTCGATCCGGATCGTTCAGGGCGATACCGACCAGATCGCCCTTGGCCGCGGCACCGGCGGCAGCAAGGCCTTGGCGGTGGGCGGCTCGGCCGTCGTTGCCGCCGCCGACCGCATCATCGCCAAGGGCAAGGCGCTCGCGGCGCACCTCATGGAAACCGCCGAGGCGGACATCGAGTTCAAGGACGGACGGTTCCTGGTCGCCGGCACCGACCGCGCCATGACGACCATCGACGTCGCCAAGGAAAGCTTCGTCGCCGGCCAGCTTCCCGCCGGCGCGACCCCCGGCCTCGACGAGCTCGGCAACTTCAATCCGACCGCCTCCACCTATCCCAATGGCTGCCACGTCGTCGAGGTCGAGATCGACGCCGCGACCGGCGTCGCGCGGGTGGTCCGCTACACGGTGGTCGACGATCTCGGCAAGGTGGTGAACCCGCTGCTCGCAGAGGGCCAGGTGCACGGCGGAACCGTGCAAGGGATCGGCCAGGCGCTGTTCGAAGCCTGCGTCTACGACCGCGAGTCGGGCCAGCTCTTGACCGGCTCGTTCATGGATTACTGCTTGCCGCGCGCCGACGACGTGCCGTCGATCTCGTTCTCGTACAACGAAGTGCCGTGCCGCGCCAATCCCTTAGGTGTCAAGGGCGCCGGCGAGGTCGGGACGATCGGCGCGCCGCCGGCGGTCATCAATGCCGTGATCGACGCCCTCGCTCACTTGGGCGTGCGCCATATCGACATGCCGGCGACGCCCGAAAAGCTGTGGCGAATCATCGACGCGGCATCGCGCCGGGCCGCCGAATGAGCCGCGGCGACGAACTCGAGCTCTTGCTTCCCGAGATCGTAAGGCTGGCCCGCACGGCCGGCGAGGTCGCGCTCGGCTACTACGCCCGCGGCGTGGCGGTGCGGGTCAAGGCCGACGCCTCGCCGGTGACCGAGGCCGACGAGGCCGCCGAGGCGGTCATTCTCGCCGGGCTCGGGCACCTGTCCCCGGGCACACCGATCGTGTCGGAGGAATGCGTGGCGCGCGGCGAGGTCGCGTTTGCCGCCGGCCCCCTGCCGCCGCGCTTCTTTCTCGTCGATCCGATCGACGGCACGCGCGAGTTCGTGGCCCGCAACGACGAGTTCACGATCAATATCGCGCTCGTCGAGGCCCGGCGCCCGGTCCTCGGCGTCGTGCACGTGCCGGTCAAGGGGATCACCTATGCCGCTGGCCGCGGCGCCGCCACCCGCCTCGACGGCGCCGAGCGCCCGATCCGCGCCCGCACCCCGCCCGCGGCCGGTCTCGTCGTGGTGGCGAGCCGCCATCATGGGCGGCAGGCGGACCTCGACGCCTACCTCGAGGAGCTTGCCGTCGTCGAACGCCGGTCGATGGGCAGCGCCGTCAAGTTCGGCTTGCTGGCCGAAGGGTCGGCCGATCTCTATCCGCGCTTCGGGCCGACCATGGAATGGGACACCGCCGCCGGCCACGCCGTGCTCGAGGCGGCCGGCGGTCAAGTCGTGACCGTATCCGGCACCCCGCTCCTCTATGGCAAGCCCGGGTTCCTCAATCCCGACTTCATCGCCCGCGGCGCCCCGCAGGCCCGCCGGTCATCTTAACAATCCGCTTACCTATTTGCTCCACCATGCGGCCAAGGGCGTGGCCAGCCTGGCCCACGCCCGCGGGGGCAAGCGATGGATGCGAGCGCGATCGAGGCGACCAGCCGGCCGGCCGAACGGCACGTGGACCGCGTTTCGCGGGCCGGGAGCATCAACCTCGCCCTGCAGGGCGGCGGGGCGCACGGTGCCTTCACCTGGGGCGTGCTCGACCGGCTCCTCGAGGACAAGCGCCTAGCGATCGAGGGCATCAGCGCCACCAGCGCTGGGGCGATGAACGGCGCGGTTCTCGTCTACGGCATGATGGAAGGCGGTCGCCAAGGCGCGCGGGCCCTGTTGCGCCGGTTCTGGGAGCTCGTCTCCGAGGCGGGACGGTTCAGCGTCTTCCAGCCGACGCAGATCGACCGCATGTTCGGCAATTTCAATCTCGATTACTCCCCGGCCTATCAGGCCTTCGACTTCATCACCCGGGTCCTGTCGCCCTATCAATTCAACCCGACCGACGTGAACCCGCTGCGCGACGTGCTCTTGGCGCTCGTCGATTTCCCCCGCCTGCGCCAAGCCGAGGCGAACAAGCTGTTCGTCAGCACGACCAATGTGCGCACCGGCAAGATCCGGGTCTTCGACACGGCCCAGATGTCGGCCGAGGTGCTGCTGGCCTCGAGCTGCTTGCCGACCCTGTTCCATGCGGTCGAGATCGACGGCGAGCATTATTGGGACGGCGGCTTCATGGGCAATCCGGCGCTGTTCCCGCTCCTGTACAAATGCCGCGCCAGCGACATCGTGCTGATCGAGATCAACCCGATCCGCGTCGACGAGCTGCCCTCGTCCGCCCGCGCGATCATCGACCGCATGAACGCGATCAGCTTCAACGCGACCATGATGCGCGAGATGCGGACCATCGCCTTCGTCACCCAGATGCTCGAACAGCATCAGATCGCCGGCCGGTCGCATCTGCGCCAGATCCATTTCCACATCATCGAGGCCGAGAAGCGGATGGCGAGCTTCGGCGTGTCGAGCAAGTTCAACGTCGACTGGCAGTTTCTTTCGACCCTGTTCGAGCTTGGCCGCCAGACCGCCGAGGCCTGGCTCGAGCGCAACTTCGAGGCGGTCGGCGTCAAGTCCTCGGTCGACCTGCAGACGCTGTTCTTCTGACCCCATGCTGTCGAACGACCGCACCATCGTGCCGCATGTGATCGACCCGCAGGAACTGGTCACGTTCAGCGGCGAGGCGACGGTCCGCGAGGCCGCAACGCTGATGGACCGGCGGCGCGTCGGAGCGGTGCTCGTGGTCGAGGGCGGCCGGCTGATCGGCATCTTCACCGAGCGCGACGCCATCACCCGCGTGGTCGCCGCCGGCCGGGATCCGGACCGAACCCGACTGCGCGAGGTCATGACGGCGGATCCGGACACCGTCAGCGCCGACGATCCCGCCAGCCACGCGCTTAGGATGATGAGCGATCGCGGCTACCGCCACCTGCCGGTCGTCGCCGGCGAGCGGCTGGTCGGCATCGTGTCGGTGCGCGACCTCTACCGCAGCGTCAAGGACCAGATGGAGACCAACATCCTGCTGCTCGCCGAAAGCCTGATCCAGGGCTAAGCGGGTCGCTCGTCCGACCCCGAGGCGCGGCGGTAGGCGAGGATTTCCGCCGCGATATCGTCCTCGCTCACCGCCCGTGCCTGCGGCAGGGCCTGGGTCGCCTGGAACAGCTGCGCCAGCTCGGCGCTAGAGGGCGAACGCCGAATGGCTGAGCTACTCGACCATCCCCTCCTCGCTGGACCGCACTTACACAAAACCTATGAAATCCTCTGTTCCCATGATCCAATTGTTCTTCCGCTTCGCTTGACGATGCCCTCTCGGGCGTTGACACCCGAAACTGGACACCTACCGTGAACGAAACGTCTGGTCCCCCGTCCTTGCGGATACCAGTGCGGCAGCCGCCGCCTCCGACGGTGCCGAGCCGCCGACCGTCACCGTCGGGAAGGCGATCTCGATACCACTGGCGGCAAAGGCCTCGAGCATGCGTCTATAGGCCTCACGGCGCACCAGGAACTGCTGCCCTGGCCTGGCCTTGAACTTGGTCCGGAACACCATTGAGAAGTCGCCGAGTTGTTTGATCCCCTGGCTCTTCAAGGTTTCAAGAATGAATGGCGCAATCGCGGGATCTTCCATCATCTCCTTTCCGATCTTCTTGATGATCTTGCGGACCTTCTCCGAGTCGGTGCCGTAGACAAGACCAAACTCGAGCTTCTCGATGACCCAGTCGCGGGAGTGATTGGTGAGAGCTTGAATCTGTCCGTACGGGACGGTGTGGAGCGCGCCCCGATGATGGCGCAGCTGCAGCGATCGGATTGTGATGCGCTCGACTGTGCCCTTGACTCGACCGCCATCGACGTACTCGCCGATTCGGAAGGCATCATCGAGCAGAAAGAAGAAGCCCGAAACAATGTCGCGGACCAGCGTTTGTGCACCAAAGCCGATGGCGATGCCAACGATTCCGGCGCCGGTTAACAGCGGACCGATGTTGATACCGAGAGATGAAAGAACGATCAGGCCGATAATGACCGTCAGCACGATCAGCACGAAGCTCCGCAGGATCGGAAGAAGGGTGTGGGTGCGCGTGCCCGGCGCTGGCTCGATTCCCGGCGGAGGTACCGGCCCCAAATGCCGTTCCATCAGCCACTTGCTACCTTCCCATCCCAGGTACCCGAGGAGGAGAGCGACCACGATGTCGAAGCCCGCGTCGAGAATTGCCGCGCCGGTGGTGGTACGCAGTCCCGCGATGATCGGGACTCCGGAGGCATCGACAAGGGCGACCAGCGCCAAGGTGATGAGGATGGCCCGCAATGTTCCGAGCAGCGCCTGCCGCAGTTTCCCACTTTCTGCTGCGCCACCGCGATGCCTGAGGAGAATACCTTCGAGGATCGCATCCACGAGCGGCGCCAGGACAATAATGACCACACCCCCGAAGACACCCACCGCCTCGATGGAACGGCCCAGAAGCAGGTTGCCGGCCCATACGCACCAAGCGAGCACGAGGTAAATGGTGGCCGCCACGCCCCAGATCTGCGCGATCGGCCGGTCCCCAGGATCGATGGCACCGTCGGCCGCCCCCTGAGCGGCCGGAGCAAACACAAGTCGCTGGATCCAAACGAGGGCGATCGCGAACCCGATGAAGGCGAGGCCAAGTACCAAGTGCCATGCCGCGATGAGATCGTCCGGAATACCGAGCAAGCTGAAAAGCCCACCACCGAAATAGCCAACGCTCGCGAGGGACCCCAGTGTGGCTATTAGGCGATGTCCGCGTCGCGCCGCTCGATCGTCGAGGGCGACCAACCGAAGCTGCGGCGCGTCCGGCGCCAACAGGAATCGCGAGAGAATGTTCGTGAGACGCGCGGTGGCAATTGTCAGAATAGCGGCGGTGACAAGCTCGCGCAGCGGATCGAACCGTTCGTAAAATGCGAATGATCCTACATTCGTCGCCACGACAAACACGAACAGGCTGAGAAATTCGATGCCAAGCAAAATCGACAGATACCCGGCTCGTCTTAGCCAGGAATCCGTCACGAGTGCACGGACCCGCCCGCGGAAGGGTGCGGCCTGCCGGGCGATAAGCCATTCCAATGCCAAACCAAACACGACCAGGCCGACCAACACTTGCATGGCAACCGCGAGTGCCGGCAACCCACGCTGATCGGTCAGTAGCAGCAGCGCCCGATCCGCCGCATCCGGTATGCGATATAGCGCCTGGCCCAACGCTGCGAGGTGATCAGCCAATTCGCCGACGACATTCCGCCACGCGCCGATTACGCCGGCGGCTCCTCGATCGGTCTGTTCCGCCAGCGCTGTTTGCGACGCGATGGCGAGAAGCGTGCTGGTAAAGCCAATCCACAACCCCTTACGCATTCCCGTTCCGTTCCTTGACAGGGCGTGAGCAGACAGATTTCTACCAACAAGGCATTGGCGTTGACAAGAATCGATCGGCAATCCTGAATCACGCCGGGCCTGAATCACGCCGGGCCTGAATCACGCCGGGCCAGTGATCAGCCGCGAACCGTGGCCAAAGGTCATATAGGCCCACAACCAGTCCATCAGCGCGACGAGCCGGTTGCGGAAGCCAATCAGGAAGTAGATGTGAGCGGCGCCGCACAACAGGCCAGGAGTTTCCAAGGCCGGCCTACCGGCGACGCATGGTCGCGCGGCACGAGTTGGCGAGCGAAGCGGGCCCAGCGGCCCGAGCGGGCGACACGCCTATTCTGGCCGCTCCCAAATTTCCGCGGCGAGGGCCGCGATCTCGGCGGCCGCCCTCGACCCGGGCTCGGCCTCGGTGATGCCGCGCCCGGCAGCGAGGCTGGAGGCGAAGGCGACGCGGTTGCCGATCAGGGTCTTCGCTGCGCCGACATCGGAGGCGGCCAGCTCGTCGACTACGCCTTGCGCGAGGTTGGTGCGCGCCGGCATGCGGTTGACCACCAACAGCACCTTGCGGCGCTCGGCGCGGGCGATTTCGAGCGTCTGCCGGGTCGCCCACCAATCCATCGGCGAGGGCTGGACGGGCACCACCACCAGCGAGGCGGCGCGGATCGCGATCCGGGCCTCGGTCTCGGCATGGGGCGGCGAGTCGATGAGCACCGCGTCGTGGTCGCGGGAGAGCCGCTCGGCCTCGCCGGCCAGCCGCCAGCCGGCGAGCCGGGTGAAGGTGAAGCCAGCATCCCCGGCGCGCGCGGCGCGTCTCAGCTCGACCCACTGTGTGAGGCTCGCCTGCGGATCGATATCGACGACCGCCACCCGCTTGGCCCCCAGCGACCACGCGACAGCCAGGTGCGCCGCCAGCGTCGTCTTGCCCGCACCGCCCTTTTGCTGGGCGAGAGTGAACACCCGTGCCGCCATCGCCGCTCCCCCGCATCCGGCTTCCCCCGGCAAGGCCATGGGATACTGCCCGCCCTCCCATGGGCGCACAAGGTTTCGCTTGCATCCGCGGCCCGAACGGTGTATACATTATTCGTGGTCGCCTCCGTGCGGTCACGTAAAAGCCGCCGCGCCTGACGCGGTGACTGTGGTTTCCGTCACTGCCTAGGAGTGGCGTGGAACCGAGAATGATCCAGCGATCAAGGGAGCCGTCGCCTTGCAGTGACGGCTCTTTTGTATCTGGCCCCGTTTCCCAACGCGTCACCCGTGCCCCCCACAGGCCCCCGCATCGTCAAGCCGACTCCCTCGGCCCTCGCCCGCGCCGGTGCCCTTATTCGGGCCAGCCGCCTGGTCGCCTTCCCGACCGAGACGGTCTACGGCCTCGGCGCCGATGCCACCAGCGCCGCTGCGGTGGCGGCGGTTTACGCCGCCAAGGCCCGGGCGCGGTCCAACCCATTGATCGTGCACGTCCCCGGCGCCTCCGCCGCCCGCCGCCTGGTCGCCTTCGACGCCCGTGCCCGGGCGCTGGCCCGGACGTTCTGGCCGGGACCGCTGACCCTGGTCTTAAAGCGCCGGCCGGATGCGCCGATCCCGGACCTCGTTTCGGCGGGTCTCGATACGCTCGCGGTGCGCGTCCCCGACCACCCGGTGGCGCTCGCCCTATTGCGCCGCGCCGGGCGTCCGCTCGCCGCGCCCAGCGCCAACCGCTCGGGTCACGTCAGCCCGACGACGGCCGCGCATGTCGCCCGCTCGCTCGGGCGCCGCGTCGCGCTCATCCTCGACGGCGGCCCGTGCCGGATCGGCGTCGAATCGAGCGTCGTCGATCTGTGCGGCCCGCAAGCGGCGCTGCTGCGACCGGGCGGCATCCCCCGCGAGGCGATCGAGGCGGTGATCGGCCGGCTGTCGCGACCGCGGTCGAAGGCCCACCGGCCGCGCTCGCCAGGCCAACGCCCGAGCCACTATGCGCCGCGGCTCGAGCTGCGCTTGGCCACGCGCCGCCCGCGGGCGGGCGAGGCCTATCTGGCGTTCGGCAAGGTGCCGGCGGGCGCCAGGCCGCGGGCGATGCTCAACCTCAGCCCAGCAGGCGACCTCGCCGAGGCCGCGGCCAATCTGTTCGCGATGCTGCGGGACCTCGACCACCCCCGCTTCACGGCCATCGCCGTCGCTCCCATTCCCGCGCACGGCCTCGGCCTCGCCATCAACGACCGCCTTGAGCGCGCCGCCGCCCCGCGCCGCCGGTAACACTACTAAGCTGGGGCACAACGAACCCTATCTACGGAGGACCGCCTTGTCGCCAGACATCGCCTTCATGTCAGCGGGCGAACTCGTCGCCCTTTACCGCCGCAAGCGCCTCTCCCCGGTCGAGGTCACTCGTGCGATCCTCGATCGCGTCCCGGCGTTGCAACGGGATTTCAACTGCTTCTGCCTGATCGACGAGGAGCGCGCGATGCGCCTCGCCGCCGAGTCCGAGGCGCGTTGGCAGCGGGGGAGGCCGTGCGGGCTCGTCGACGGCGTGCCGTCGACCATCAAGGACCTGATCCTGAGCGAGGGCTGGCCGACCATCCGGGGCTCGCGAACGATCTCTCGCGACGGCCCGTGGACTGAGGATGCGCCGTCGGTGGCGCGGATGCGCGCGCACGGGGCGGTCTTCCTCGGCAAGACCACGGTCCCCGAGTTCGGCTGGAAAGGGGTCACCGACAACCTCATCGACGGCCTCACGCGCAATCCCTGGGACCCCACCAAGACGCCGGGCGGGAGCAGCGGCGGGGCCGCGGTCGCGGCGGCGCTGGGCCTGGGCGCGCTACATCTCGGGACCGACGCCGCGGGGTCGGTCCGCATCCCGGCGGCGTTCTCGGGCATCTACGCGCTCAAGCCCAGCTTCGGCCGCGTCCCCGTCTATCCCGCAAGCCCGATGGGGTCGCTCGCCAATGTCGGGCCGATGACGCGAACCGTCGACGACGCGGCCCTCATGCTGAACGTGATCGCCGAGCCCGATCCGCGCGACTGGCAGGCGCTCCCTTACGAGGGGCGCGACTGGCGCATCGGCCTTACGCGCGGAGTGCGGGGCTTGCGCATCGCCTTCAGCCGCGACCTCGGCTACGCCAAGGTCGATCCGGAGGTCGCCGCGCTGGTCGCCCAGGCGGCCGCGGCTTTCGCCGCGCTCGGCGCCCACGTCGAGGAGACGAACCCCGGCTTCGCCGAACCGCGCGCGATCATCGAAACCCTGTGGATGGGGCGGTTCGCCATCCTGTTCGAGGACTTCACGCCCGCGCAGCGCGCGCTCCTCGACCCCGGCCTCGCCGCGGTCGCCGAGGCGGGCAAGCGGTACACGGCGAGGGACCATTACCTCGCCGAGCAGCAGCGCGAGGCGCTGGCCCGGCACATGAACCTGTTCCACCAGCGCTACGACTTGCTGCTCACGCCGCAAATGCCGCTGCCGGCTTTCGACGTGGGCCACGACCACCCCGCCGGTTCCGACTTCAAGGGACTGGGCGGCTGGACGCCGTTCACCTACCCGTTCAACTTGACGCAGCAGCCGGCGGCGAGCGTGCCATGCGGCTTCACCAAGGCCGGCCTGCCGGCGGCGGTGCAGATCGTCGGCCCACGCCATCGCGACGACCTCGTGTTGCAGGCCAGCCGCGCCTACGAGTCGCTCGCCCCGTTCAAGATGCCCCGCCACGTCGGGGCCTAGGCGCATCTCCACTGCCCTCGCGGTCCCGCCGCGACGGGCGCCCCCTCAGCCGGTCCCGATCCATACGCTCTTCACCTGCATGTAGTCCTTGATCGTTTCGGGGCCGTTCTCGCGGCCGATGCCGCTGCGCTTGTAGCCGCCCGCGGGCGAGGCGTAGCTGACGCCGCGGTAATTGTTGACGTAGACCGTGCCGGCCTCGAGCTTGCGGGTGAGCGCGAGCGCGCGCTTCATGTCGGCCGTCCAGATGCCGGCGGCGAGCCCGTAGTCGGAATCGTTGGCGGCCGCGGTGACCTTGGCCTCGTCGTCGAATCGCATCACCGACAGGACCGGCCCGAAGATCTCCTCGCGCGCGATACGCATGTCGTTGGTGACGCCGGTGAAGATGGTGGGCTCCACGAACCAGCCGCGCCCGCATTCCGGCCGCGCCGCCGGCCGGCCGCCGAGCACGCATTTGGCGCCCTCGTCCCGGGCCATCTGGATGTAGCGCAAGACCTTCTCGTATTGCGGCCGAGTGGCGATCGGGCCGATCTGGGTATTGTCGTCGAGCGGGTTTCCCAGGCGCAAGGCGCTCGCCGCCGCCACCAGCTTGTCCATGAACCGGTCGTAGATGCCCTCGTGCAGGAACAGGCGCGAGCCGGCGACGCAGCTCTGGCCGTTGGACGCGAAGATCCCGCCGATGACACCGTCCACGGCCGCGTCAAGATCGGCGTCCTCGAAGACGATCTGCGGCGACTTGCCCCCGAGCTCGAGGGTCACGCGCTTCATGCCGCGCGCGGCGAGTTCATAGACCTTCTGGCCCGTCGCCTCGGACCCGGTGAAGGCGACCTTGGCGACGGAGGGATGGGCGATCAGCGGTTCGCCGATCTCGTGGCCGAAGCCCGTGACCGTGTTGACCACGCCCGGCGGGAGGCCGGATTTCTCGACCAGCTTCATGAACTCGAGGGTCGAGGCCGAGGCGTGCTCGGACGGCTTGATGACGACGGTGTTGCCGGCCGCGAGCGCCGGCGCGAGCTTCCACGACAACAGCCACAAGGGCGAGTTCCAGGGCGTGATGGCGACGACCACGCCCAAGGGCTCATAAACCGTATAGTTGAAGATGTCCGGCCGCTCGATCGGGGTGACCGCGCCCTCGATCTTGTCGGCGAGCCCGCCGTAGTAATAGAACCATTGCGGGATGATCCGCATCTGCGCCACGACCTCGACCAGGCGCTTGCCGATATCCCGGCATTCGATGCGGGCGAGCGCTTCGGCCTCTTGGCTGACGAGATCGCCGAGGCGGCGGAGGTGAGCGCCGCGCGCCGTCGGACTGCAAGTCGGCCATTCGCCGGCCGTGAACGCCGCGCGGGCCGCCGCGACGGCGCGCTCGGCGTCGCGGGCATCGCCGCGCGGGATGAGCGCCCAGGGCGCGCCCTGGTAGGGGTCGTCGGACTCGAACCACGCGCCCGAGGCGGGGTCGATCCATTCGCCCCCGATATAGAGGCGGTAGGTCGCGAGGTTGGATTTCGGTTGCATCGGCGCTACTCCCCGGTGGAGGCAAGCCACGCCTCGGTATCGCGGAGCGCGAGGGCGAAACGGTTGACGAGCAGGTCGATCCCGCCCTCGTCGATGATTAGCGGCGGCGCGAAGGCGCCCGAATAGGACACTGAGCGCAAACTGGGCCTCAGGTCCCGGCCCGACGGATCCAGGTTTCGGAGAAGGCGAGGAAGGCGGTGCTCATGCGCCGGCCGAGGAAGTCCCGCGTCACCGCTCGGCCAGCCAAATTCTTGCCGTCGACGACGATGGCCGCGCTTTTCGCCTCCTGGAAGACGCTGTACATGTCGTGGGCGCCGGTCGGACCCATGGCGGCCGGCACCTCGGCCGCCAGCGGCTCTCCGAGCTCATGCCATTGGAGCGTCACCTCGCGCTCGGCGCTGGTCACCGTCTCGGCATAGGACCTCAGCGCATCGCCGGCGCTCGAGGCCGATTCGAGGTCGAGGTAGGTCATGGCGCCGAGCCCCGGCGCCTGGCGGAACGAGGCGAATTTGGACACGAACCCACTCACCAGGTAGTCCATCAGCTTGCGGTTGTCGGTGATGCAGAAATTGTTCGCCTTGAGGCCTTCGGCCTCGAACGGTTTGGCGAGAACGATGACCCCATGCCCGCGGCCGCAAGCCGAAATCACGACCCGGAAAAAGAGGCTGAGCGAGACCCACGGCCCGTCCTCGGTGTCCTTGAGATAGATGCCGGGGTTCTCGCCCGACCATTCGACGGCGCCGGGGTGGATTGGCGTCTGCATCGCTCGCCTCCGCTGATCCGTTCGTGGAGGGACTGGACCGGGCAAGGGCCCTGCAAAGAGGATCACTCCGGCAAGACGACCGCCTTCTCCGGACGCCAGGCGACCACCACGCGCTCCCCGATATTGGCGAGGCGCTCGCCTGGCCGCGCCTCGACCAGGAGCGAGACGTCGTCCCGCACTTGCACGCGAACGTGCAGCAGGTTGCCTATGAACGTTTGGCCGCTCACTCGTCCCTCGAGCGCATTGCGCCCGTCCGTCCTCGCACCCGGCGGCAAGAGCTCGAGATTCTCCGGCCGGATCGCCACGGTGACTTGGCTACCGGCCTCGATCTCTCGGCACAGCGGCGTGCGCAGCCGCGCGGCGGACGAGTCGACCACAGCCCAGCCGCCGCCATGCCCGGCAAGGCGACCGGAGACGAAGTTGATCCTGCCGATGAAATCGGCGACGAACTTCGTCTTGGGCGCGTTGTAGATTTCCGCCGCGACGCCGAGCTGTTCCAACCGGCCGCCGTTCATCACCGCGATGCGGTCGGACATGGTCATCGCCTCGGTCTGGTCGTGCGTGACGTAGACGGTGGTGATGCGCAGTTCCTGCTGGATCTGCCGCACTTCGAGCTGCATCGCCTCGCGGAGCTTGAGGTCGAGCGCGCCCAGGGGCTCGTCCATCAGCAGGACCCGCGGCGGGAACGCGACGGCGCGCGCGAGGGCCACGCGCTGCTGCTGCCCGCCGCTGATCTCCGATGGGTAGCGCTTTTCGACTCCCGGCAGCCGCACGAGGTCGAGAAGCTCCTTGACCCGCGCCTTGATCTTGTCCTTGGGCACCTTGCGCTCGGTCGGGCCGAAGGCGATGTTCTCCTCGATGGTCAAGTGCGGGAACAGCGCATAATCCTGGAACACCATGCCGACGGCGCGCTTTTGCGGCGGCAGCGCCGTCACGTCGTCGCCGCCGATGAAGATGCGCCCCGCGGACGGCTCAAGGAACCCGGCGATCAGCCTCAGCGTCGTGGTCTTGCCGCAGCCCGAGGGTCCGAGCAAGGTCAGGAACTCCCCCTCCTCCACCGACAGATCGAACGTGTCGAGCGCCAAAAGCTCGCCGTAGCGCTTGACCACATTTTCGAGAGCTACACGCGCCATTCGCTGTCTCTTCTCCTTCCCCGGTTGACCCGCCTGGAACGATCACGCCCGCGAGAGCTTCTTGAGCTCCTGCTCGATATACGCCTGGCGATCCTCGCCGGCGCGCCCGTCGCCATCAAGGACGACCTTACCCGCGCGGCGCGAGACGTCGAGGATCAATTGCCGGTCGTCGCCCGACGCCTTGGGTATCCGTAGCACGACATCGCCACTGTGGGTGGGGATGATGCCGCCCGAACCCGGGGCCGGCCGGACCACCTTGTCGCCATTCTTCAAGGCGCGGATCGCCCGCTTGAGGCGCCGGCGCGCCATCGCCACGCCCTGGTCGGTGTGCCCGAGGTTCTCGCGGCCATGGATGGCAATGCGGCCCTGGCCGATCCAGGCCTCGTAGTCGCCCGGGCAGCGCTGCGCCTGTTCGTAGGCGGCGGTCGGAGACTGGCCGGGGAAATCGACGCTGTCCTTGCCGACCTTCGAGCGGTCGCCCTTGCCCTGCGGATCGACGGCCGCGTTGAAATGGCGCCAGGCGATGAACTTGCAGTTGAAATCATCGACCGGCACGCACCAGCGCGTGAGGGAGACGCGGGTGAAGAACTTCTCCGCCTCGGCCGTCTCCCACAAGGCGCCGGTCTGGCCCATGTTGGGCGCGACCGCGTCGTGCATGCGGATCCAGATGTTGTCCTTCCACCGCCGCGCATTGGTGGTGAAGAAGCCGGCCGGCAGCTCGGTCCACTCGATGACCGGCAATTCGCCCCACGCGACTTCGAACTGCACGCCGCTGACGCGCGTGTGCAGGAAGGTGCTGTGGATCGGGTCCATGCCGTTCTCGTTGGCTTGCAGCCAGTTGCATGGAAAGCGCAGCGAATACGGGATGAGTTCGTCGCCCGGAAGCTCGAAACTGTCGAAGATCGGGACGTCCGGTTTTTCGTCCGGCGGCCCCAGATAGGCGAAGATCAGGCCCTTGTACTCGAAGACAGGATAGGCGCCGTGATAAAAGCCGTCCTTGATCCGGCTCGCCGGCGGTTCGCCCGGGGTCTCGAGGACCGTGCCGTCGATGTCGAACAGCCAGCCGTGGTAGCAGCAGCGGAGGCCGCGCGCAGAGGGTATGCCGAATTCGAGCGATGTGCCGCGATGGCTGCAATGCCGGTGCAACAGGCCGATCCGGCCGCTCAAGTCGCGGAACAGCACGAGGTCCTCGCCCAAGACGCGGACCACGAGCGGCAGGTCCTTGAGCTCCGACGCCATGGCCACCGGATGCCAGAAGCGGCGGAGATATTCGCCGCAGGGTGTGCCCGGGCCGACATGCGTGAGTTCCGCGTCCTCCGCGCAGGCCGCGGTCTTGTAGAACCCGCCATGCGGGCGGTCGAGGGTGGCCTCTCCGGTCATGACGTCTCCCCCGCCTGATACTGCCGTTCGAGATCCTTCACGGCGGCTTCGACCATGCCCTGGCGCGCCGGCCCAGCATCGAAGCCGACCGCGCGCACGATCTCGGTCACCCGCAGCCCCAGCTCGCGTAACTGCGCCTGTTCGTCGGCGCCGGGCCGAGCCGGGATCTTGAGGACCGTGTCATGGGCATAGGTGGGGATGATACCGCGCGGCCCGCACAGGGCAAGCGAGGGCTTGTCGCCCTTGGCAGTGGCCCGGATCGCGCGGCGCAGCAACTGGCGGAGCATCGCCACGCCGCGATCGGTCGAACCCATGTGCTCGCGCGCGTGGATAGCGATCGGGCCCTGCCCGACCTCGGCGTCGTAGTCGCCCGGCACGCGCTGCCGTTCCTCGAACGTCCGCTCGGCCGTTTGGCCGATGAAGTCGACCCTTTCCTTTCCGACCTCGCTGCGCTTGCCGAGCCCCTTGGGATCGACGCGGTCGTTGAAATGCCGCCACCCGATGGTCATCGAATGGATGTCGTCGATCGGCGTCATCCAGCGGGTGATGCTGACGCGGTTGAAATATTGGACGGTGCTGCCGTCCTCCCACAGCGCCGCGGCCTGGGCCATATTGGGCATGAACACGTCGGTCGAACGGACCCAGATGAAATCGCCCCAGCGCCGCGTGGTGATGTAGATCATCCCGCCCGGCCGTTCCTGCCAGTCGATGACCGGCAAGGCGCCCCAGGCATCGGAGAGCTGCGTGCCGGTCACCCGGGTGTGCAGGAACACCGTGTGGATCGGGTCCATGGAGTTCTCGTGGACCTGCAACCAGTTGCACGGGATCGCGACTGAGTAGGGCAGCAGTTCGTCGCCCTGGGTCTCCGTGATGTCGTAGACGGGGAACTCCGGCTTGTCCTCCGGCGGCCCCAGGTAGGCGAAGACCAGGCCCTTGTACTCGCGGGCCGGATAGGCGCCGTGGAAGAGCCTGTCCTTGACCCGGCTTTGCGGCGGCTCGCCCGGGGTCTCCAGGACCGTGCCGTCGATGTCGAACAGCCAGCCGTGGTAGCAGCAGCGGATGCCCCGGGTCGCCACGATCCCGAATTCGAGCGACGTGCCGCGATGGCTGCAATGGCGATGCAACAGGCCGACCCGGCCGCTCAAGTCGCGGAACAGAACCAGGTCCTCGCCCAGGATGCGAACCGGGAGCGGCAGGTCCGTGAGCTCCGAGGACAACGCCACCGGATGCCAGAATCGGCGCAGGTAATTGCCGCCGGGCATCCCGGGCCCCACATGCGTGAGCTCGGCGTCCTCGACCACCGGCCGGTTGAGGAAATAGCCGCCGTAGGGCACGGACCGCACGGGTGCGTCGAGGGACATCGTTACCTCCATCCTTGGTTGCCGCTCGATCCTTGCGAGCCTGGCGAGGGACGGCGGGCCGGGCATCCCTCGCGCCCCGCCGTACGGGCGGGTGTTACACCGGCGGGTCGCTGACCCGCCCCTACTTGGCGACCGCCCGGTTCCATTTGGCGACGAAATCGGCGCGGTCGATCTTGGACAAGTCGGTCCGTAGCATCTTAGGCACATCCGCTTCGCCCAAGATCAGCATCCGCTTGAGGATGGGGTCGTCCCCGAGCTTGCCCAGCGCCACCTTGTTCACCGGCACGATGCCGCGGCGCCGCGCCAGTCCCTCCTGGGCCTCGGCGCTGACATAGGCGTTGATGAAGGCCTCGGCGGCCTCGGCCACCTTGGGGTTGGTGCCGGCGACGATGCCGAGCCAGCCCTCATTGAGGATGCCGACATACCGGCCGACCCGCGGGTGCGCCATTTCAAGCGGCATGTTGTCGCGCGCGCCCTGGATGGCGAACCCGGCGTGCATGGTCGCCGCCCACACGTCGCCGGACGTGAACCCGGTCATCACCTGCGCGCCCACCTGCCAGAACTTGTAGGCCTTGACCTGGCTCAGCATCTTCAAGCCCGTCACGTAGTCCTCGGGTCTGCTGCCTTGCTCCACGGCCATGCCGGCAATCATATGGATCGCCCCGGTGATGCCGACATCGAGGATCGAGACCCGTCCGGTGAGCTTCGGATGGAGGAGGTCGGAGTATTTTTCCGGCTTGGGCAGGCCCAGTTCCTTGAACTTGTCGGCGTTGTAGACGATCCCTTCCTGGACGACCCAGCTCGGCACCTTCCACTCGTCGAAGGTGCCAGGGAACAGCTCCTTGGTGTTGGGGATATTGGCGAGGTTGATCTTCTGGAGGAACTTGCCCTCCATCGTGTCGTCCCGGGTGATGGCGGACATCTCGATGACGTCGAACGGCATCTCGCGCCCGCGCGCGGCAATGAGCTTGGCCAGCGTGTCGGGCGGCAGCGAGGCGAAATAGACGATCTTGGCGCCCAGGCGCTCGACCTGCACGCCGGCGAAATCGTGGACCGCCTTGTCCCAGCCGCCGCCGAAGGTGGCGAAGCGCACCGTGACGCCGTCGAAGCGCTTCTCCTGCGCCTCGGCAGCGGCGGCCGTAAGGGCGACCACCGCGAGGACCGCGGCGCTCCGCGCCAGGATTCGCCGTAACATTGGATGGCTCATGGGATACCTCCCTTGGTTGATGTTTCGAGGGTTGCTCAATTGCCGCTGGAACGCAACAAAGCATTGAGGCCGACCACCTTCTGGATCGAAACCAGCGCGGCCAGAGAGAAGAGGATGATGAGGGTGGACAAGGCCAGGAAGGACGGGCTGAAATCGTACTCCATGGCATGGAAGAGCTGGACCGGGAAGGTCTTGTAATCCGGCCCGGAGAGGAACATCGACACCGGCAGGTCGGCGAAGCTGATCATGAAGGCATAGAGGGCGCCGGCATAAACCCCGGGCGTGATCAGCGGCAGCGTCACCCGGCGGAACGTCGACCAGGGGCTCGCCCCGAGGCTGAACGCCGCCTCCTCGAGCCGCTGATTGAACCGCTGCAGGATGGCGCCAACCGCCCCCACCACATAGGGGGTCGCCATGAAGGTGTGGGCGATGAGCAGGCCGTAGAAATTGCCGATCGCATAGAGGCCGGTGAAATCGCCGACCAGGTAATAGAGCTGCAGGAAGGACACCCCGATCACCACGGTCGGGATCTGCAAGGGGGCCCGGAACATGGCGCTCACAACGGCCTTGCCCGGAAAGTTGGCGCGCACCACCCCGATCGCCGCCGGCACGCCGACCAGGCACCCTAGGCCCGCGGCGGTCAAGGCGAGAGCGAGGCTGAGCCCCAGCGAATGGACCTGGGTCGCCTCGATGCGGCCGTACCATTTGATCGATACGTCGGTGGGCGGAAAATTGACGTAGGTGCGCTCGCCGCCGTTGAACGACGCCCCGACGATGACGACCAGCGGCGACAGCAAAAAGACATAGATCAGCACCAGCCAGACGACCGCCGCCGCCCTCCGCAGGCGCGTGGGCCGCAGGCGGCTCATGCCGTCACCCGCCGCGAGGCCCGGAGCCGCGACAACAGGAAAATCGACAGGAGATTGAGCACGACCACCACGACCAGAAGCACGGCGGAGATGGTGGCGCCGACCCCGTATTTGGTTTCGAACAAGATGGTCCGCTGGATGACCACCGGCAGGGTCAGCACCTTGCCGCCG
Organism: Pseudomonadota bacterium; assembly: GCA_052387815.1. Lineage (GTDB taxonomy): Bacteria > Pseudomonadota > Alphaproteobacteria > CACIAM-22H2 > CACIAM-22H2 > JBQTIU01. The sequence continues at coordinate 4,279 of JBQTIU010000072.1, read as the reverse complement.
CCGATCAGGGCCGCAGAGGTGAAGGCGCCCATGCACAGATTGAAGACCGTCAAAAGGCTGACGATGGTCCCGGGGAGGGTCAAGGGAATGATGATGCGCTGGAACACTCGCCACCGGCTCGCGCCGTGAATCTCCGCCGCTTCCTCGAGCGATCTCGGGATCGTCTGCATGACCCCGTATTGCAGCAGGACCGCGAACCCGAGGGTGAAGTGCATGAGCCCGATGGCCACCCCGGTCGGATTGCCTATGATGCTGTAGGGCTGGGTGAGGACGCCGAGCGCCAAGAGCAGGCGGTTGAGCTGGCCGTCGGCGCTGAAGATGATCACCAGGCCCAGCACCTTGATGACGATCGACACGAACGAGGTCACGACGATCGCCGCCAGCAGCAACAGCGACCAGCGCGAGCGCATGCGGGCGAGGATGTAGGCGACCGGGAAGCTGAACAAGATGGTAAGGATCGCCACCGTCGCCGACAGCCGGAACGTCAGGTCGAGCGAGTCGAGATAGAACTCGTCGGTGAAGACGAACATGTAGTTCTTGAGGGTGACCTCGGTGCCGCGCCGCCCGAGCCGCAAATCCTCGAACAAACTGCCGCGGAGAAACACGACCTGGGAGGCGGCCAGCAGCAGGAACGAGACGACGAGCGGCGGAGCAAGGACCAGCTCCCAGCGTGCTTTCATGCCCATCCCTTCGCAAGCCCCCCACGCCCCCGACCCGTGACCTCCGGCCGGCGTGGCGATCGCCCTCGCCCGCACATCGTGCCACGAATTTAAGTTCATTTACAGTAAAAAATGCGTCTCGGGTTGGCCGTCGAGGCCGGCCGGTGCTAGGGTTCGGAGCGCTTGACCGGGTCGAGCGGTGTCGGATCGGCTGAAGGACCCGTCCGGCTGGACCTTGGGGGAATCGGAGTGGTCGAGGAACGTGTACTGCGGGGCGCCGCGATCATCGACGCCATCAAGAAAAGCGGCGTCGAATTCGTGGTCTCCGTGCCGGATATCGTCACCAGCGAGAATGTGCTGTGGCCCTTGGCGTCCGACCCGCACCTTCGATTGATCCGGGTGTGCAAGGAGGACGAGGGCATCTCCATTTGCACGGGGCTGGCGTTTTGCGACCGGCGGGCGTTGCTGCTCATCCAGAACACCGGGCTCTTCGATTCGATCAACGCCTTGCGGGGCATCGGGGTCGAGTACCAGCAGCCCGTGTGCATGATGGTCGGCCTCCAGGGCAAGGAGCCCGACCTCCTGCCCTCGCAATCGGCGAAGTACAGCGTGAGGATCGTGGAGCCGATCCTGGATGCCATGCGGGTCGAGCACCATCTCATCCAAGCGGGTGCGGACGTGGCAAAGATCGGCCCGGCCATCGACCAGGCGTATGCGAGTTCGCGCCCGGTTGTTTTTCTGATCGGCAGGAGCCCCGCGTAAGCCGTGATGAAGCGCGATGCATGCCTCGAGGTCCTGGCCCGGTTGGTTGGCGACCAGATCGTGGTGGCGGTCTACCAGGCCGCCTTCGACTGGTTGGTCATCAAGCCCGAGGGGCTTACTTACGTGTCGGTCGGCGTCATGGGTCAGGCGTCCTCCCATGCGCTGGGACTGGCCTTGGGCCGCCCGGACAAGCGCGTGATCGTCCTCGACGGCGACGGCAGCCTGCTCATGAACCTGGGCAGCCTCGTCACCATCGCCGCCGTCGCGCCCCGGAACCTCGTCCATTTCGTGTGCGAGAACGGAATCTACGAGGCCAACGGCGGGCATCCCATTCCCGGCCGCGGGACCGTCAGCTTCACCGGCTTCGCCAAGGCGGCGGGATATCCGAAGGTTTACGAGTTCGGCGAGCTGTCCGATTTCGAAGCCCGTATCCCCGCCATCCTCGAGGAAGACGGGCCGGTGTTCGTGGACCTCAAGGTCGAACCCGGCGCGCTCTCTCCCCAGGACTATGAGTATATCCACAGCCCGGCGCCGCGGCAGGCGTTTCGGGCGGCCCTGCGGCGGCAGCGCCCGAGGGCGTAGCCTTAAAACGCGACGGCGCGTGTGCCGTAGGGGCGGGTCCATGACCCGGCGGTCTGTCGACCCGCAGTTTGAAACTCGCTCGTGCCGGCGGATTGGAACGGGCGGGTCTCAAGACCGGCGAGGCAACGCCTCGCCCCTACCATGGGAACGCCGCTGGCCTTGCGTAGCGCTGCACGCCGCGCCGCCCGCGGGCCTACAAGTCGAGGGTGAGGACCGCGCTCTTGGCGCGCGACACGCAGATCATGATGTTGTCTTTCTGCTCGTCATCGGTCAGCACGAAGTCGCGGTGATCGGGTTCGCCCTCTAAATACCGCGTCCGGCAGGTCCCGCAGGTGCCGGACTCGCACGAGCTGTCGAGCGTCATCCCGTGGGCGCGCAGGGTCTCCAGGATGGTCTTGTCCTTGGGGATGGCGACGAGCTCGCCCGTGCGGGCGATCTTGACCTTGAACTCGCCGTCGAGCGCCGTGTCGAAGGAGGCGGGGGGGGTGAAGTATTCGAAGTGTACGGTCCCTCCCGGCCACGTCGATGCGGCGTCCCGGACCGCCGCCATGAGGCCGGTCGGACCGCAGCAATAAAGGTGCGTCCCCGGCCGGTAGTCCCGCAGCAGTTCCGCGACGTTGAGCCCGTCGGCCGGCCGGCCGTAATCGTGGTGGATCACGACCCGCCCGGCCTCGATCAGGTCTTTGATCTCGCCTGAAAAAGCGGTCTGCTCCGGCGAGCGGGTGCAGTAGTGCAGGATGAACTCGGCGTTGAGGGTCCGCAGGCGGGCCAGCATCGCGATGAGCGGCGTCACGCCGATGCCGCCGGCGATCAACAGATGGCGCGCCGCGTCCTCGGCCAGCGGAAAATTGTTGCGCGGCGCAGACACCGTGAGGACGTCGCCGGCCCGCACTTCGGCATGCAGCTTGCGCGATCCGCCGCGACCGGGATTCTCCCTCAAGACCGCGATGACATAGCGGTGCCGCTCGGCCGGGTCGTTGCAAAACGAGTATTGACGGACGATATTGCCGGAGAGGTGGACGTCGAGATGCGCGCCGGCGGTAAACGGCGGCAATTCGGCGCCCGCCGGGTCGACCAGCTCATAGCTGTTGATGCCTTCGGCCTCGTAGCGGATAGTCCGCACGCGAAGCGTGAGGGTGGCGTCAGACATCCGGGGCCCTGCGATTCACATTGCCTTCGATGAATTAAATTTGCATTGTACGCGCCAGCATGTAACGCCTTCGTTGGCACGATACAAGGGGCGGGGGTAAGTGCGCATGGAACCCGTGGTCCGCATCAATACCTCAGCCGGCCGGCCGCTGCCCGATGTCGATGCGGACCGGGGCCCGCTGGTCGCCACGACCCGGGCGCTCATCGACCGGCTCGGGGACCACCGCCTCGCACCCGACGAGTTCCTCTTCGAGACGCTCGCCCTGTTCGAGCGCCACGACGTCCGCACCTCTCTGAAGCCCTGGATCGACAAGGCGCACGCCGAGGAAGCCGACCAGGTCCTGTGGCGCAAGACCCTGCCGCGGCACCGGCAAACCTTCCAGCTTCTCTATGTCCACCCGCACGAGATCCATCCGCCCCACTGCCACCACAACCTGATTTCGACCCAGATGGTGCTGGACGGGGGCGTCCACGTCCGCGAATTCGACCGCGTGGCGCGGGTCGACGCCCGAACGCTGCTCCTCAAGCTCCGGACCGACCGCCGGTTCGGGCCCGGCGAGGTCATGCAGACGACGGAAGTGTCGCGCAACGCGCACTGGTTCGGCTGCACCGAGGCGCCGTGCGTGATCCTCAACTTCTTCGTTCTCGGATACCAGGAGTGGACCTTCGATGCCGCGGACGATCGGCCGCAAGGACGCCGCCTGCTCGATCCCACCTTCGGCGTCCAGGGCGACGGGTTCATCCTCGCCCGCGAGGTCGATGTGATGACAGGACATACGATGTTCGGCGCCAGGCCGCTCGCCGATTTTCCCATGCCGCGCTGTTGGGTACCTGTTAGGGGCGAACTTGTCGGCACCGGAACCGATTGACACAATGCGCGCGCCTGTTTCCGGCCTCCGCGCAAGAACAAGGACCCGCGGCCCAGTGGGGTGGGGCCGGTTCAACCTCCGAGGGAGTCATGAAAGACGTGCCTGAAGGACGTCGAACGGCCATTCCGCGGCGCAAGGCGGAACCACACCCGGCGCGCGGGCGCGAAGGGGCGCGGGGCCGGCCGGCCCCCCCCGCCCCCGGGCCAGCCGGGGCGCACGGCGCCCCGCACAATAGTCTCGAAGTCGCGCTCGGGCGCC
>JBQTIU010000071.1:0-9421 GCA_052387815.1 Pseudomonadota bacterium | reverse complement strand
GCCACGGGCGGTAACTCGGCGCTCACGGTGTCTACGATCCGCACCGTGGCGGAAAATTTTTTTTTGACCAGCCTGGTCGCGGCGAGCGCCGCCGCGGCGGGGACCACCCAGGCCGGGGCGACGGCGCTCGCCGCCCAGCACAACCGCGTCACCACGGTCGCGGCGAGTGCCGGCGTGCGTTTGCCGGCGGCCGAGATCGGCATGACGATCTCCGTCGCCAACGCTGGGGCGAACTCGCTGGCGATCTATCCGGCGAGCGGAGCGGCAATCGATGCCGGGGCGGCCAACGCGGCCGTCCAGCTTGCGCCCGCCGAGGCGGCACAGTTCGATGCGGTGACGACGACGCTGTGGCTCAAGAACGCCGCAGCGAACAGCGAGGTCAAGGGGGCGGACATCTCCTCGGCTGCGACGGTCAATCTCGACAACGCGACCGGCGGCCTCGTCGATGTGACCGGCACGACGGCCATCACGGCGATCACGCTCTCCGAGGGGCGCATGCGGACGGTGAGATTCGCCGGCATCCTGACCTTGACGCAGGGCGCGAGCCTGGTGCTGCCTGGCGCGGCCAGCATCACGACGGCGGCGGGGGACTTCGCCATCTTCCGAGGCTACGCGGCCGGAATCGTGCGCTGCGTCCTCTACACCAGGGCGGACGGCAAGGCGGTGGTGGGATCGGGCAAGCTCCTGCAGGCCGTCAACACGCAGACCGGCGAGGTGGCGACGGGCACGACCATCATCGATAGCGATGATACGATCCCACAGAACACCGAGGGCGACGACTACATGACGCTGGCGATCACGCCGAACAACGCGAACAACAAACTGCTGATCATGGCGACAGCCTACCTGTCGAGCAACGGCGCCGGGCCGGTCATCACGGGGGCGCTGTTCCAGGACACGACGGCGAACGCCCTGGCCGTCCAGGTGTGGCACGCCAACGCGACCGGCACGATGCACTCGCTGGATATCACGCACTACATGACGGCGGGCACGACCGCGGCGACGACCTTCAAGTTCCGCGCCGGGGCGCACGTGGCGGGGACGACCTCGTTCAATGGACGCGATGGGCTGCGCCGGTACGGCGGGCGGATCGCGTCGAGCATCACCATCCTGGAGATCGAGGTATGAACGTCACGGCCTGCATTCTGCATCTCGTTCCCGGCGCGAGGTTCGCCTGCTGGCAGAACGATTACAATCGCGTGGTCTGGAACGAGCTGCACGTCGGTCCCAAGCCGGCGCTGGCAGAGTTGGAGGCGGTGTGGCCGGTGGTACGAGCCGCGCTGGCGAAAAGGGCCGTCCTCGAGCGCCGCCGCGACGAGTACCCGCCGGTGCACGAACAGCTCGAGGCGCTGACCGAGGACAAGGCGGGCCGGCCCGCCAAGCTCGCGGAAATCCTGGCGCGCATCGCCGCCGTCAAGGCGAACTGGCCGCTGCCGGTAACGTAAAAGGTTCAAGGTCTAATGTGTATGCAAAACCAAGAATTCCTTGCTTAAAGCTTAGACCTGACACCTTTCTCCTTTCTTCCAACGGAGGGTTTCCATGACGGCGCTGGCAGCCGCGCTGGTCGCGGCGTCTCTATACATTCCGGCCGCGCACGAGGTTGAAAACATGATCTGTCGGCCAACCGAGCTCATCGTGCGCGGGCTTGCCGAGCGGTACGGCGAGACGAACGCGGTCGAGGGCGTCGATGCCTTGGGCTGGACGATGCTGCTGTTCGCTAACCCGGATACTGGCACCTGGACACTCGCCATCTCGCCGCCGGGCCGGTCCGATCTGCTGTGCCTGTTGCGCGACGGCACCGAGTTCAGGCCGGTCCGCCGCTCCCAAGACGGGCCATCCGCCTAAGCGCGAGAGGCGACGAGCGAGCGCGGAGATGGAGCCGATGAGCGACGGCGATATCGAGCGCGACAGCCTGCCGGCCCATGTCTCGCTGTGCGCGCTACGCTACGCGGCGCTCGAGCGCCGGCTGGCGCGCGTGGAATGGGGCCTCTACGCGGTGATCGGCCTGTTGCTGCTCGGCGAGGGGACGGTCGTCGACGTGATCATGCGCCTGTTCCGGCATTGACCCGCAGCGGCGCCGCCCACGAGCTGCGCCCCGAAAGAGAGCAACCATGATTGCGAAATCACCGCGCGGCATCCGGAACCGCAACCCCGGCAACCTCCGGCGGTCTGCGGACCCTTGGCAGGGTTTGGCGGACGAGCAATCCGATCCGCACTTTTTCGTCTTCCGCGAGGCGAAGTGGGGCATCCGCGCGATCGCGCGCACGCTCATCGCATATCGGGACCGCCATGGCGCCGGCACGCTCGCGAGAATCGCGGCGCGCTGGGCGCCGGCGGCCGAGAACGACACGCGCGCCTACACGGCCGCGCTGGCGCGCGCGCTCGGCGTGCCGCAAACCGAGCGGATCGACGTGCACGATTACGCCGTCATGCGCGCCCTCGTCGAGGCGATCGTTCGCCACGAGAATGGCGTCCAGCCCTACACCGCGGCCGAGATCGACGCCGGCCTCGTGCTGGCCGGCATCGAGCCGCCGGCGCGCGCGCTCGGGCGAACGCGCACCGTCAAGGGCGCCCAGGTCGCCGCCACGGGCGGGCTCTTGAGCCTCGCCGCGGCGGCCAAAGACTGGCTCGAGCCCTACATCCCGCTCGCGCAAGGCCTGCTCCAGCACGCGCCATGGCTCGTCGCCCCGCTCATTGCGTTGGGTGTGGGGTGGATCGTGTGGGCGCGCATCGACGACCGCCGCCGGGGGCTCAGGTGATCGCCTGGGCGCTGGCGCTGGCGCGGACGTTTCTGTTTGCCGGCCTCAAATGGCTTGCCATCGGCGCGGCCGTCGCGGCGGTGCTGTTCGGCGCGCGGCGGGCCGGCCGCCACGCCGAGCGGGTCGAGCGACTGCAACGCGAACTCGAAGGAGCGAAGGAACGTGTGCGCTTGGAGGCCGATATTCGTGCTGCTGACGACGGCGTTCTTGATGAGCGCCTGCGCCATCCGTCCCGACGCCGGCGCTTGTAGCGCGTTCGCGCCGATCTATCTCGACGAGGCGGCGATTGCGGCGCTCGCGCCCCATCGCCCGGCGCGCGAGCGCATCGCCACCCACAACGCGACCTGGGAGCGGCTGTGCACGCGGTAATTCGCGACACCGGTCGCTGGCGCGGCGCCAGCCGGCGATCATGGCGCCCTGTCCGCCGCGTAGGGGCGAGGCCGCGAGGGGGTGCCTCGCGCCTCTCCGGTCTTTCGACCCGCGCCGCCTGGCCGGTTTGAACCCGGCCCCTACATAGGGATACGGCGATGGCATTTCGTAGGGGCGGGTTTATAACCCGCCCACTCGCTGGGGCGCGCTCGCGCGCACGAACTGCCACAGCCAGGGCATGAGGCGCGGCAGATAGCGCCAGCGGATGGCGAGCGGCGACAAGGGATCGGCCAGCATCCGGGGCAGGGCGGCGAGGATGCCGGGGGTGGCCACCGGCACCACGGCGCTGGTCACGATCCCACCCGCGTTGCCGGCCGAACAGCCCTCGCCCGGCGGGTCGGGATCGAACACCGCGACCCGCCGGCCGTCGCGCTGCAGATAAAGGGCGCTCGAGATGCCGACCACGCCGGCGCCGACCACGGCGACCTCGCAAACCCTGTCGTTCGTCATTGCGAACGGCGTTTCCCTATGTAGGGGCCGGTTTCAAACCGGCCCGTTCGGGCGGGTTATAAACCCGCCCCTGCGAAATGCCATCATGGGAATTGTAGTGGAGTCAGCCTCACCCCCCGTCTCGCCGCTTGGCGGGCCTCGACGCCCGGCAAGCGGGAGAGGGCAGGGTGAGAGGGCGGTCTGCCGCACGACCTTTGCGGACTGGCCCTTAGGGTCGGAATCCTAGCGCGCGATCTGATCCATCCAGGGCCGGTCCGTGAACCAGTACTCGAAGCGCTCCTTGAGCCAGCCGTCCTGCTGGCGAAGCAGGATCCAGTTGTTGAGGTAGGAGAGCGTGTCGGGGTCGCCCTTACGGACGGCCATGGCGTCCGACTGCCGCACGAACGGCTCCGTGATCGGCAGAAACAGCGTGTCGGGGTTGTCGAGGGCGGCGAAGGCCGGCCGCGGCGTGGTCCCGGCCATCGCGTGGGCGCGGCCGTTGACGACCTCGAGGATCGACTGGGCGTCGTCGTCGAACTGGCGGATCGTCGCCTTGGGGACGAGGCGCTGGACGGCGGCCACCGCCGACCCGCCGCGCCGACCCGTGATCGTTACCTCCGGCTTGTTGAAATCCGCAAGCGTGGTCCAGCCGGTGACGAGCTTCTTGTTGGCAACGATCATGACGCCGGTCAACGAGTACGGGGCCGTGAAGTTGACGGTCAACATGCGGGCCGGCGTGATGGTCATGCCGCCGATGATGAAGTCGAACTTGGCCGCGAGCAGGGCGGGGATGATGCCGTCCCAGGCGGTGGGGACGAACTCGACCTTCACCGCCATGTCCTCGGCCAGCTTCTTGGCGACGTCGATCTCGAAGCCGATCAGCTCGCCGGTCTTGCTGCGCATCGCCCAGGGAACGAAGGTGGCCATTCCCACCATCAGCGTCCCGCGCTTCTTGATTTCCTCGATCGTACTGGCACCGGCGAGCTGCGTGCGCGCATCCTGCGCCCCCGCTTTGTGGGCGATCCCGCCGGCGAGCAGCAGCGCCGCCGCGACGGACATCAAACGCGAAAGGTACGGTTTCATGGTCTCCTCCGTTAAGCGTTGATCGACAACGGTCTACCAGGATCCTTTCAAGCCGACGCGGCGCGCCCCCGGGCTTGCTCGGCCATGGTCTCGCCAAGCGCGGCAAGCACCGCCCGGGTATCGTCGGGAAGGCCGACGGTGATGCGGATGTGCCGCGCATAGTCGGGGTCGCGCCAGTCGCGGACGAGGATGCGCCGCGCGCGCAAGCCGTCGATGGCGATCGCGGCTGCGAACGGCAGCTCGGCCGAGACGAAATTGGCGAAGCTGGGCAACGGCGCGAGTCCGAGCGCCCGCAAGCCTTCGGCGAGGTTTTGCCGCTCGCGCGCGTTGGCGTCGAGCACGTGCCCGAGATGGGCCCGATCATCGAGGGCGGCGATCGCCGCCACCTGGGCAAGCGTGTTGACGTTGTATTGGAGCTTCGCCTTGCGCAGCGCCCCATAGACACCGTCGGACCCGCACAGGACGTAGCCCACGCGCAGGCCACCCAACCCATAGGCCTTCGAGAAGGTGCGGGTCACCGCCCACGGCCCTCGCCGCGCCTTCAGGATCGCCAGCACGTCCGGGCCGCCGGCATGCCGGGCGAACTCGTGGTAGGCCTCGTCGACAACCACGAGGACGTTGTCCGGCACGCCGCGGGCGAGGAGATCGAGGGCCGATGCGGCCATCATGCCGCCGCTCGGCGCATTCGGCGTCGATGCGAACACCACCCGCGTGCGCGGGTCGATGGCGGCCACCAGGCCCGCGGCATCGTTGGCGCCGGCTTCGTCGATCCGCACCTTCCTGGCAGCGGCGCCCATGATCTGCGCGGAGAGGGCATAGCGCGGAAACGTGGGCCGCGGCATGACCGCGACATCGCCCACCCCCAGCGAGATTTCGCACAGCAGGTGAATGAGCTCGTCGCTGCCGGCTCCGAACACGATCCGACTCGGGGGGAGTCCCGTGCGCTCGGCAAGCGCCGCGGCGAGCGCGCGGCATTCGACGTCGGGATAGCGGCCGACGATCCCCGCCGCGGCGACGATCGCCGCCACCGCCTTGGGCGAGGGCGGGTAAGGGCACTCGTTGAGATTGAGCGCCCGGACCGGCGGATCGCCGGCTGGGAGGTCGCGCGGGGTCCACGGACCCTTGTAGGGGGGGATCGCGTCCACCCATAGGGTGACCCAGTTGCCGCGGCCCGACCGGCTGGTCTCCATGCCCGTCCCCTCGTGCGCTCGCGGCCCGATCGTGCCCGAGCGGCGGGCTTGAGTCCAGCAGGTTCGGGGGCGCGCGCCGTCGCCGGCGCCGCCCTCGAAGACCTTCCTCGGCGTGGCAAGAGCAGCGAGCGTGATGCCGCGCGCCACCAAATAGGGCGCGCCGTCGAGTCCCGTGGGCGGCTTGCGGGTGAGGATGGTCGCGCGGTGGATCGCACCTTCCGCCGCGGCGCGCACCGCGTCGAGGCCGGCCAGCGCCGCGCTGGCGACGATGATGCGTCCGCCCGCCGCGCGCGCGGTCGGCGAGGTCGAGACCGGCGAGGAGCGCGCCCGGTCGCCCCCGCGACCGCGACCAGCGACAGGCCTGGCAGACCGCGGTCCTCGCCGCCCCGTCGCCTTGGCGCCGATGGTGCCGAGGCCGGCCATCCCCACGCCCATGTCCGGCCGCGGTCCGGCGTTCATCCTCTACTCCCCGCCATACTGTGCCGGCCAAGATATCGAGTGCCTTGGCCGAGCCACGCGAAGTATCCTATGGCGGCCGGTCGGGGCCGCTGGCGAAGCAAATGTGATACCTTAGCTTTGGCGGCCGAGCCACGCGGCGACGTTCGGCGATATCCACCCGAGGATCTCGATAAGCCGGGCATGCTCGGCCGACAGGTCGCGCCCAAGCAGCGGCTTGTGGTGATAGATTCGGTTGCGCAATTCGCCGATTGCGCGCGCCCGCAGATTCACGGACTTGTTCGACCGGCCAGTGGGCAGATCCGGAAAGGCCGCGCGCAAGTGTTTGTGCCAGATCGGCGGACCGTAGCGAGGTGCCAGCATGCCGACCCAGAAGCCGAACGGCAGCGTGGCAACGATGCGATCGACATCGAAAGGCATGCGGCGGACAGCCAGCCGCTGCCGGGCTATGACAAGATCGCCGTTGCGCTGCCGATCGAGCACGGTGACGAAGGCGCGGGCATTGGGCCAGTCATTGCCAAACTGGCGGCGGAAGATGCCGTCCAGCGCATTGCGGATCATGAGTTCCGCGACATGCAGTGGCAGGTGGAAGGCCTGGGCGAGGCGCAGGTCCCAGACATAGAGTACCGCGGCGCGGCTGGCGTCGTGACCGGCGGCGACGAGATATTCCGTCATCCGGGCGGCCGGCATCGCCGCGGCCAGCACTGCCGCCTCCGAAGGATCCGCGGCCGTCAGGTCTTGATTTTGGTCGCCGGTCATGCTACAGGAAAAGCCTACATGCGAAGCCACCTCTGTCGAAAGGCACGTGCTCGCATATGGAGAGCCCCGGGACAGGCAGAAATGCCTCTCCCGGGGTTCGCTTTTTCAGAGGCTCAACTCCGCTCTTCATCCGCGCGGTCGGCGTCGCCGGCGACCAGCGATGCGGGCTGCGACAGATAGGCCTTGCTGATGGCGTCCGCCAGGTTGTGCAAGAGGCCGCCGTAGGGCCGGCGTCGCGGTCTTGCTCGGCGCGCCAGCCCGTGTGGAGCATCGTCACGAGCGATTGCACGTGCAGTTTTTGTGGCCGCGCGCTGCCGTAGTGCTCGCGAAACAGATAGATGCTCCTCAGCACGTCGATTGCGATGTCGATTTCGGAGCGCGCCCTGCGGTCCATTTGACGGTGACGTTCGAGCGCCGCTTTCAACTCGTCAATCCGGCGGCGCAGGTCCTCGTTTTCGTGCTTCAAGCGTTCGAGATCGACATCGCCCATATGCGTCCTCCGATGAGCCGCGCGCGCCCCACGTTTTTCGCAGCTCGCCGTCCCGATTCAGGTCTTTCGCCGTCCTTTCGCGGACCAGCACGCTCTCGCCCTTCACGATCTCCTCGATCGCCCGGTTCTCGGGCGCGCCGTCAGCGATCCGCCTAGCACGGCGCGGCAGTTGGCGCACCTTGCCAGCGCGTACCCTGAGATCGATCGTTGCCATGTCTTGCGGTTATGTCCGGCCGCGATCCGGCATTCATCCTTTACTCCCCGCCATGCTGTGCCGGCCAAGATATCGAGTGCCTTGGCCGAGCCACGCGGAGTATCCTAGGGCGGCCGATCGGGGCGCCGATTTCCGACTCCAGCCGAGGGAGGCCAAGCAGTGACCGACGCGGTGTGCGTCCTCGATGCCCGCGCCGGGCTCGGCGAGGGGCCGGTATGGTGCCCAGAGGAGCAGGCCTTGTATTGGGTCGACATCGACAAGCCGGCGCTCCATCGCTTCGCGCCCGCGACCGGGGTGGCGCGCAGCTGGGCGATGCCCGAGGCGATCGGCTGCGTGGGCTTGCGCCGCGGCGGCGGCGCCATCGCCGGCCTGCGCTCGGGCTTCGCGTTCATCGATCTTGAAATCGGGGCGGTCGAGCGCGTCTACGCCCCGGAGCCGGACAAGCCGAAAAACCGCCTCAACGACGGCCGCTGCGACCGGGCCGGCCGCTTCTGGGCCGGGAGCATGGTCGAGGACTCGGACCGCCTTGAGGCCGCGCTCTATCGCTTCGACCCCGACCGGCGTTGCCGCAAGATGGCCGGCGGCATCGGCTGTTCGAACGGGCTCGCCTGGAGCCCGGATACCCGCGTCATGTACCACGCGGACTCGCGTCAGGGCACGGTGTTCGCCTACGACTTCGACATCGACACCGGCGAGATCCGCAACCGCCGCGTGTTCGCGGTGGCGCCCCCGGGCGCAGGTAGTCCCGATGGCGCCGCGGTCGATGAGGAAGGCTGCTATTGGAGCGCCCGCTACGGGGGCTGGCGGATCGTCCGCCACGCCCCCGACGGGCGCGAGATCGGGACGCTGATGATGCCGGTGGCGAAGCCCACCATGTGCGCCTTCGGCGGCGAGGCGCTCGACGTGCTCTACGTCACCTCGGCGGCGCACAAGCTGGCGCCCGCCGAGCTCGCCAAACAGCCCTTGGCCGGCGGGCTGTTCGCCCTCGAGGTCGGCGTGCGCGGCCTTCCCGAGCCGCGCTTCGGCGGCTAGGCCGCTCGGGTAGTGTCTCTAATTTGCCTATACAATACTTTGCGGTTGGCGAGCGGCAGTTTGCGGTTGGAGAGCGGCGCGCGCCCGGTAGATCTTGGCGCGGATTGCCTCGCCTTTTGCCGTCTACAGGTAGCGCTTGGGGGTCCCGTTGCGGCGAGCGAGGTAGTCCTCGATGGCACGCACCAGTGCGGGCACGCTGGCGAAATTGCCATCCCGCACCACGTCCTCGGTCAAGTCTCGGAAGAACCGCTCGTTATCGGGAATTTATTATCGATTGGATCGACACCACGGATAGCGGAACCGCTGAGGAGCATTCGATGCCCAGTCTCGGCGGCACGCCGGGCAGTTGTATTGAATGGGTGACTCCCCGACGCGCCGATCGAACTCGAGGCCGAGCTTGGCTCGCTCTCGAATCCCACGGACCCGCCGGCGAAGGCTGCGTAACCGCGGGCGGCTTTTCGCGCCCTTGGGGTTCCCCTTTCGGCACTTCAAAGGGTTGCGGGGCGACGCGTCGCGTGACGCGTCGCCGCGCCGTCGCCCGAGCCGTACCCGCGCCACGCCCCACGGTAGCCCGAACCAC
>JBQTIU010000070.1:0-2917 GCA_052387815.1 Pseudomonadota bacterium | reverse complement strand
GGGGGGGCGCCCCCCCCCCCCCGCCCGGGTGCGGCGCGCATGGGCGATTTCACGGCGCTGGTGCTCGACGAGAAAGACGGCAAGGTCTCGGCCGCGGTGAAGACTCTGGCCGAGGCCGATCTGCCGCCGGGCGACGTCACGGTCAGGGTCAGCCATTCGACTCTCAACTACAAGGACGGGATGGTGCTCGCCGGCTATCGCGGCTTGGTACGCAAATATCCGCACGTTCCGGGCGTCGATTTCGCCGGCACGGTCGAGGCCTCGTCCTCGCCCGCCTGGACGCCGGGCGACCCGGTCGTGCTGACGGGCTGGCGGGTCGGCGAATGGCAGTGGGGCGGCTACGCCTCCCTGGCGCGCGTCAAGAGCGAATGGCTGGTGCGGTTGCCCGCCGGTCTTTCGCCCCAGCGCGCCATGGCGATCGGCACGGCCGGCTTCACCGCCATGCTGGCGATCCTCGCGCTCGAGCGCCACGGGCTTGAGCCCGGCGCCGGCGAGGTGCTGGTCACCGGCGCCGCGGGCGGGGTGGGCAGCGTGGCGGTGGCGATCCTCGCCAAGCTCGGCTACGCGGTCGCCGCCTCGACCGGCCGGGCCGAGACCCGCGATTACCTCGCAGCGCTCGGGGCGCGCGCGATCGTCGAGCGCGCCGAGCTCGAAGGCCCGCCTGCCCGGCCGTTGCTCGCTGAGCGCTGGGCGGCTTGCGTCGACTCGGTCGGCGGGACGACGCTTGCCCACGTGCTGTCGGAACTGAAATTCGGCGCCTCGCTCGCCGCGGTCGGGCTGGCCGGCGGCAACGAGTTCAAGGGCTCGTTGCTGCCCTTCCTGTTGCGCGGCGTCAACCTGCTCGGCATCGACTCGGTGATGAAGCCGGCGGCCGAGCGCCGGCAGGCGTGGTCGCGGCTCGTCAACGTCCTGCCGCTCGACCGGCTCGACGCCATGACCACGGTGTGCGGGCTCAAGGACCTGCCAGAGCTCGGCGCCAAGATCTTGAAGGGCCAGATCCGCGGCCGAGTGGTCGTCGACCTCTCCCGCTGAACCGGCACCAACGCGGGAGGGCGACCCCAGTGCAGAAGAACAAGGTCATCGAGCAGCTCGAGATCGAGGCGGACCAGCTCGAATGGCTCCAGCGGATGGCCAAGCGCTACGAGCTTGCGAGCCCCTCGAAGGCGTTGCGCGTGGTGCTCGACCACGCGATGACGAATACCGACGAAGACGAGGTCTTCATGACGTTCCGCTGCCGGCGCTGCGGCTAGGCGCGGGGCGCGCTAAACTCGGCAGGCGCAACAGGATGCCGGCGAACAGCCAGAAATAGTAATTGATCGGCTCGAGGTCGAGCTGCCAGCCCTTGAGGGCATGCAGCAGCATGGTGGCGAGAAAGGCGACGATCGCCGCCCCGGCATTGCGAAGGTCCTCGTCGGACGTGTTGGCGAAGGCCCGGGTTCCGTAATAGACCAGCGCCCCCAGGAGCGCGACGACGAGGACGAGGCCCGGCACGCCGAGCTCGAGCAGCGCCTTGGCATACCAGTTCTCGATGTGGTCGGGTATGTAGTCGGGGACGGCGCGCCGGGCGGCGCCGGTGTTCATGCCGGTGCCGAGCCCGAGCCAGCCGCCGCGCGCGAAGGCGGCGAACAGCCCGCCCCAGGCATAGTTTCGCCCGTAGTCGAGCATGAGGTCGAACAGGTGCGCGGCCAGCCTCGTGGGCTCGATTCCCGACAGCCACAGCGAGGCCAGCATGAGGACGGCGATCGCGGCCGTCCACTTGGCGAGCGAAACATAGCGGCCCTTGACGAGGAAGATCAGGGCGAAGAGCAGGGGCACGAACACGTAGGCACCGCGTGCGCCCGACAGGAAGGCCGACAGCACGATCAACCCGAGGGTGAAGCGCGCGAAGCGCCGCCACGGCGCTTGCATCTCGATGCGCAGCAGCATGTAGACGGGGACGATGGCGAACAAAGCGAAGCCGTAATACTGGCTGGGGAACTGAAAGGTCGAAGGGATGCGGTACATGAAGGCGCCGAGCCAGAACCAGGCGAAGTCCTGGGTCGCGTCGGACGCCGCCGCGCCGTAGAAGGAGGTCATCGTCAGGTAGTAGCCGAACAGCACGCTCGAGGCCCACATGGCGAGGCCCACCAGGCAGGGGACGAGCGCGAAGACTGCGAACAAGCGCAAGAGGCGCACGAGCTCGGGCTTGCCCTCGCACAGCGCGTAGCCGACCGCGAGCAGCGGCAGATAGAACAGCCAGACCTTGGCCCCGATCAAGGCGGTGAGCGGGTTGTGAACCGCGGGATTGGCCATGGCGACGATGACCAACAGGGCGAAGGCCGCCGCCAGCCCCACGAGCGGCCCGGGAAGGCCGCTTGCCGCGCGCGGGACCCAGGACCGGTCGCCCGCCAGCGCGAAGGCGAGATAGAGCGGGATGACGATCAGGACGTCGCGGTAAAGGAGCGGCACCGGCGAGGGATAGAAGGCGTAGGCCAGCGGCCCGGTGAAGGGCGTGATGACGATCAAGAGTGTCACCGCCCAATGCCAGCGGTAAAAGATGGCCGACCAGCTGGCGACGGCGACCGGCAGGACGGCGAGGACCGGCAGCATGAGCAGCCTCGTCCAGGGTCGAAGGCCGCAGCGTTATACCTCAAAACCTTGCGGTGGCGCCCGGGTGGGCGATGTCAACCGACAGCGCGCGGCAGGAGCACGATTTAGAACCTTTTGTTCTTGACAACTCCGAAACGGACCTATACGTTTGGAAATGGTAGCATGGAGTTTTGCGCCCGCCCGGCTTTGCTGCGGCGGGTTTTTCATGTGCCCCGGGCACGATCTGCAGGGGCGGGTCTTAAGACCCGCCCGGGCGGGTTTGAAACCGGCGAGACGCGAGGCACCGGCCCGCGGCCTCGCCCCTACCACCGCAACCAAGGGAACCCCG
>JBQTIU010000069.1:0-15172 GCA_052387815.1 Pseudomonadota bacterium | reverse complement strand
ATTCCGAACAACGCTAGCCCCCTTCGTATTACCGCGGCTGCTGGCACGAAGTTAGCCGGGGCTTCTTCTGCGGGTACCGTCATCATCGTCCCCGCCGAAAGGGCTTTACAACCCGAAGGCCTTCATCACCCACGCGGCATTGCTGGATCAGGGTTGCCCCCATTGTCCAATATTCCCCACTGCTGCCTCCCGTAGGAGTCTGGGCCGTATCTCAGTCCCAGTGTGGCTGATCATCCTCTCAGACCAGCTACGGATCGTCGCCTTGGTAGGCCGTTACCCCACCAACTAGCTAATCCGACGCGGGCCCCTCCGTTAGCGGGTTTCCCCTTTGGCCCTCGGGCCACATCCGGTATTAGCCGCAGTTTCCCGCGGTTATTCCAGACTATCGGGCAGGTTCCCACGCGTTACTCACCCGTCCGCCACTGACGGTATTGCTACCGCCCGTTCGACTTGCATGTGTTAGGCATGCCGCCAGCGTTCGTTCTGAGCCAGGATCAAACTCTCAAGTTAACTCCCCCGCTCCCGCCTTGCAGCCGGAGCGGGACAGCGAACCAGGCTTGCCCGCTCGACTTAACGCGTACACCGTGGCGAACTAGGCGCCCGCCACGGCACAAGATGCGCGAAGCCGAGCAGCCAACCTTTAACGGCCAGACCGCCGCCCGCGCATCCCTTCCTCGTCTATAGACTTGTCAAAGAGCACACCCCGCAGCCAAGCCATCGCACGGTTGTGCCGGCTATGTCCCGGGTGCGGGGGGGCGGACTTATACGACCGCCCTCGCTGCCCTGTCAAACCTTTTCGGCACCCCCGCGGCCGACTTATCCACAGCCAAAAACCTCAACCATGTCTTGAGGTTACGCGTTGCGCCCCGGGCGCCCACCGGCGACCCCGAAATCGGCATGACGATCAGCGTCGCCAACGCCGGTCACGCGTTGCGCCCCGAGCGCCCACCGGCGACCCCCAAGGCGGGCGCCAGCGACTGGCGCCCGCCGCCCCTCGCGTCGCGGCCTTGGGCGCGCCCGCGATCCGCGCCCGGCGAGGCGCTGCCTCGCCCCCTTGCAAAACTGGCGCATTCCTCTAAATCAGGGCGCGCCCGGACGGGTCCCGGTCGAACCGACTCGAGCGATGGGGTGGCAGCCGACATGTCCGAGAGGATTGCGGTCCGCAATTTGACCAAGAAATTCGGTCCGATCGTCGCCGTCGACGGCGTGTCGTTCACCCTCGCGCGCGGCGAGGTCCTGGGCTTCCTCGGGCCCAACGGGGCCGGCAAGTCGACGGCCATGAAGATGATCGCCGGCTTCCTGGCGCCGAGCGCAGGCACGGCCGTGGTCTGCGGCCACGACGTGATCGAGGATCCGGTCGGCGTCAAGCGTAGCCTCGGCTACCTGCCCGAAGGCGCCCCCCTTTACGCCGACATGACGCCGGCGGCGTTCCTCAACTTCATCGCCGGCATCCGCGGCTTCCGGGGGCCCGAGAAGCGGCGGCGCGTGGCCGCGGCGGTGGCCCGCTTGCAGCTCGAGGAAGTCTTCTACCGGCCGATCGACACGCTCTCGAAAGGGTTCAAGCGCCGCGTCGGCTTGGCCCAGGCCCTCTTGCACGATCCCGAGGTCCTGGTCCTCGACGAGCCCACCGACGGCCTCGACCCCAACCAGAAGCACCAGGTCCGCACCCTCATCCGCGCCATGGCGCATGACAAGGCGATCATCGTTTCGACCCACATCCTCGAGGAGGTCGAAGCCGTGTGCACGCGGGCGATGATCATCGCGCGCGGCCGGGTGGTCGCCGACGGCAGCCCCGAGGCGCTCGAGGCGCGCTCGCGCTATCACAATGCCGTCTCCGTGGTGCTCAAGGCCGAGAAGGCGAAGGCGGCGAGCGCCGATGTGCGCCGCCTGCCCGACGTCGCCGCCGTCGAGGAGATCGCGGGCGAGGACGACATGGCGTGCCTGATCGCCTTCCCGAGGGCCGGCAAGACGATCGTCGCCGATATCAATCGCCTGGCGCGCGACGGCGCCCTCGGCATCGAGGAGATCCGGGTCGAGCGCGGCCGGCTCGACGAGGTCTTTCGCACCATCACCCTGGAAGCTAATTGAGGCGCCGATGCGCAACATCCTGATCATCATGAGCCGCGAGCTCGGCGGCTATTTCGCGACCCCGGTCGCCTATGTCTTCCTGGTGATCTTCCTCGGCCTGTCCGGCGCCTTCACCTTCTATCTCGGAAATTTCTTCGAGCGCGGCCAGGCCGATCTGCAATCGTTCTTCACGTTCCATCCGTGGCTGTACCTGTTCCTCATCCCGGCGATCGCCATGCGCCTGTGGTCCGAGGAGCGCAAGACCGGGACCATCGAGCTGTTCTTGAGCCTGCCGATCTCGATGCCCCAGGCGGTGCTCGGCAAGTTCCTAGCCGCCTGGGCGTTCACCGGCGTGGCGCTCCTGCTCACCTTCCCGATCTGGATCACGGTCAACTATCTCGGTGCCCCGGACAACGGGGCGATCCTCGCCTCTTATGTCGGCAGCCTGTTGATGGCCGGCGGCTACCTGGCGATCGGCGCCTGCATTTCGGCGACGACCAGGAACCAGGTCATATCCTTCGTCGTCGGCGCCGCCTTGTGCTTCGTCTTCACCGTGTCGGGCGCGCCGATCGTCCTCAATTTCTTCGCCGGCTGGGCGCCGGCCGCGGTCGTCGAGGCGATCTCGTCGATGAGCTTCCTCAGCCATTTCCACACCATCAGCCGCGGGGTCATCGATCTTCGCGACATCGCGTATTTCGCCTCGCTGATCGCCGTCTTCCTGTTCGCCAACGCGGTGATCGTCGACATGAAAAAGGGCGGCTAGACATGCACGCGCGCGCGCAACTGAGGCGCACCCTGATTTCCGCCGGCGGGCTAGTCCTCGCCGCGATCCTGTTCCTGGCATTCAACATCGTGGCCAACGCGCTCCTGGGCGTGGCGCGCATCGACCTCACCGCCGAGAAGCTGTATACGCTGTCGGCCGGGACCCGGTCGGTGCTCGCCAAGATCGACGAACCGATCACATTGCGGTTCTACTTCTCGGACCGGCTCGGCAAGGAAATCCCGAGCTACGCCTCCTACGCGGTCCGGCTGCGAGAAATGCTCCGGGAATACCAGACCGTGGCGCGCGGCAAGCTCCGCCTCGAGATCATCGACCCGCCGTCGTTCTCGGACGAAGAGGACCGCGCGGTGGCTCTCGGCCTCCAGGGCGTGCCCGTGAACCAGGCGGGCGAGCTGGTCTATTTCGGCCTCGCCGGGGTCAACAGCTCAGACAAGGAGGAAGCGATCCCCTTCTTCCAGCCGGAGCGCGAGCGCTTCCTCGAATACGACCTCACCAAGCTCGTCTTCAACCTGGCGACGCCGAAGAAGAAGGCCGTCGGCTTGCTGTCGAGCCTGCCGCTGCAGGGCGAATTCCGCGGCCCCCGGATGCCGCCCGAACCGTGGACCATCTACACCCAGTTGCAGCAGTTCTTCGAGGTCCGCGCGATCGAGCGCGACGCCAAGGACATCCCGCAAGATATCGGCGTCTTGGTTGTCGTCCATCCCAAGGACCTGCCCGAGCGAACGCTGTACGCCATCGACCAGTTCGTGCTCGCCGGCGGGCACGCGCTCGTCTTCGTCGACCCGCACGCCGAGGGCGAGCTCGGCCGGCCGGGGCCAGCGGCGCAGACCGGCTATACTGCCTCGCAACTCAAGAAACTCTTCGATGCCTGGGGCGTCGAACTGGTCGAGGGCAAGCTCGCCGGCGACCGCGCCAGCGCGCGCCGCGTCAACGCCGGCACCGAGACCCGGATCCGGGCCGTCGACTACGTGCTGTGGCTCGCTTTGCGCGACGCCAACTTGAACCGCAGCGACGTCCTGATGGCGGAGACCGGCCTCATCCAGATGGCGAGCGCCGGCATCCTCAAGCCCAAGGACGGGGCGACGACGACGATCACGCCGCTCATCCAGACCAGCCCGCAGTCGATGCAGATCGAGGCCGAGAGCGTGAAAATGAGCCCCGATCCGGTGCGGTTGCTGGCCGAGTTCAAGCCCGAGAACGGGTCTTTCATGCTGGCAGCGCGCATCCGCGGGGACGTCAAGTCGGCCTTCCCCGGCGGACCGCCCGCCGATCCCAAGCCGGCCGAGGGCGAGCCGAAGTCGGAGGGCGCGCCGGGCACGGCGGCGGCCCTGCCCGCGCCGGGTGCGCACCTCGCCCAATCTCGCGCGCCGGTCAACATCATCGTCGTCGCCGACACCGACCTGCTCGAGGACCGGTTCTGGGTCCAAGTCCAGGACTTCTTCGGCCAGAAGCTGCTCGTGCCGACGGCCGCCAACGGCGACTTCGTGATCAACGCGGTCGACAACCTGTCGGGCAGCGACGATCTCATTTCGTTGCGCTCGCGCGGGGGCTCGGCGCGGCCCTTCACCCGCGTGCAGGCGATCCAGCGCGACGCCGAGTTGCGCTACCGCGCCAAGGAGCGCGAGCTCACCGACAAGCTCAAGGACACCGAGAAGAAGCTCAACGAGATCCAGATCCAGGATCAGGGCGTGGCCAAGGCCATCCTGTCCAAGGCCCAGCAGGAGGCGATCGACCAGTTCCGCCACGAGATGGTGGCCATCCGCAAGGAGCTGCGCGACGTGCAGCGCGACCTGCGCAAGGACATCGACGGCCTCGAGACCTGGCTCAAATTCGTCAACATCGGCCTGATCCCGATCGGCATCGGCGTGGTCGCGGTCGGGCTCGAGCTCGTGCGCCTGCGCCGGCGGCGCCCCGAGCGGCAGGCCGCCGCCGAGCGCTCGGCCCGGATCGAGGCGAGGTGAGGCAATGAAGGCGAAAATCCTGGTGGCGCTCGCCGGCGTGACGGCCGTGGCGGCGGTGGCGGCGATCGCCGTCTCTCGCGACGGCGGGCCCGTCGGGCCGGCGGCGGGCGAGCGGCTGTTCCCGGAGCTTGCGGCGCGCGGCGAGGACATCAGGATGCTGTCGATCGCGCGCCTTGAGGGCGCGTTCACGCTGGTGCGCGGTGAACAGGGTTGGGTCATGCCCGAGAAGTCGAACTACCCGGCCTCCCTCGACAAGGTGCGGAAGTTCCTGTTCGAGTTCGCCGAGCTCAGAACGATGGAGGCGAAGACGAGCGTCGCCTCCAACTATGCGGCGCTCGAGGTCGAAGACCTGGCGGGCGAGGCGAAGTCGGTGCTGGTCAGCCTCAAGGATGGGGACGGCAAGGAGGTTGCCAGCCTCATCGTCGGCAAGCAGCGCTTCGGGCGCGGTGGCGGAGCGGCGGCCGAGGGGGTATATGTGCGCAAGGCGGGCGAGGCGCAGGCGTGGCTGGCGCGTGGCCGCTTGTCCGTCGATCGCGACTCGGTCCGCTGGCTCGACCGCAAGCTGGCCGACATCTCGCGCGATCGCGTGCGGCGGGTGGAGGTGCTCGCCGCCGACGGGGCGCGGCTCACGCTCGAGCGCGCCAAGGCCGACGTCAAGGATTTCGCCATCCGCGACCTGCCCGAGGGACGCAAGCCCAAATCGCCCTATGACGTCAACGCGGTCGGCGGCGCTTTCGAAGCGCTCGAGCTCGAGGACGTGCGCCCGGCCGCCGAGCTCGAGTTCGCGGCCGAGCGACCGGGCGCGGAGCTGACGAGTTTCGACGGCCTCAAGCTGCGCGCCAGCCTCGCCGACAAGGACGGCGAGACCTGGGTGCGCTTTGGCGCCAGCTTCGAGGCGCCGGCCGAGCCGCTCAAGCTCGAGGACGGCGGCAAGCTCAAGCCCGCCGAGGAGGTCGCGAAGGAGGTCCAAGACATCAACGCCCGGCTCGGCGCCTGGGCCTACAAGCTGGCGACCTGGAAGCTCGACGCCATGCGCAAGAAGCTCGCCGACCTCCTGGAGGAAAAGGCGTAGTAACGCGGGGCTGATTCGAATGCACCGCGGAGAACGCGGCGGATCGCGCGGAGGGGCGAGGCCGCGAGGCGTTGCCTCGCGCCTCGCCGGTCTTAAGACCCGCCCGGGTGGGCCGGTTCGAAACCGGCCCCTACACGACCCCGTGGCAAGACCGCGATACGCCCCGGTTCCTACCCGCGGCCGTCAGTTCTTGGCGTCGGCCGCGACCTGCATGCGGACGATCTTGTCCGGAGCGCGCGGCGGCTCGCCGCGCTTGATCTTGTCGACGAACTCCATGCCGGAGACGACCTTGCCCCAGACGGTGTATTTTCCGTCGAGGAACGAGCCGGGGGCGAACATAATGAAGAACTGGCTGTCGCCGCTGTTGGGATCGCTCGACCGCGCCATGCCGAGCGTCCCGCGCACGAACGGCTCGCGTGAGAACTCGGCCGGCAGCTTGACGCCCGACCCGCCGGTGCCGGTGCCGCGCGGATCGCCGCCCTGCGCCATGAAGCCCTCGATCACCCGGTGGAAGGTGAGCCCGTTATAGAAGCCCTGGCGGGCGAGCTCCTTGATGCGCGCCACGTGCTTGGGCGCGAGATCGGCGCGAAGCTGGACGACCACGCGGCCGTATTCGAGGTCGAGGTAAAGCGTATTCTCGAGATCCTGGGCCATGGCGTGGGTCCCCATCGCAATCGCACCGAGAACCGTCACGACGAGCGATCGAAAGAGGCGCAGCATGGAAAAACCCCTGAAGTGTCGTTAACGCCGGCTCGCGGCCACGATGCGGGCCGCGCGCGGGCCATTATGGTTGCGCCCCCGGCCTAGCGCAATGACTTGGCCGGCCCACAGCCAAGCGCGACCACCACCGGCTCGTGGCCGCAGGCGCGCACGAAGGCGATGAGGTCGGCGGGCGAGATGCTGGTCGTGGCCGTGTTCTCGAGCGGATGGAAGTTGAGGACCTCCTCGCTCAGCATCGCTTGGTCGATGACCAGGGTCATGCGACGGCCCGTATCGTTGATGAGCGCAAATGGGGTCACCGAACCCGCCTCGACGCCGAGCGCCTCGAACAAAAGCTCCGGCCGGCCGAATGACAGGCGCTTCGAGCCGATGCGCTCGGGCAGCGCCTTGAGGTCCACCGCCGCCTCCGCCGGCGCGACGATGAGCCACAAGCGGTCCTTGGCGTCCTTCAAGAACAGATTCTTGGAATGGCCGCCGGGGATCCGCGCATGGAGCTCGCGGCTCTGCTCGACCGTGAACACCGCCCGGTGCTCGTGGGTCTCGGTCTCGATCCCGAGCTCGGCGAGGCGCTGGAACAGGTCGGCGCGGGTGGCGGGCATGGGGGCCGGATCAGGTTGGGGCCGCGCGCGATCAGCGCGCCGCCGCCGGCACGACCACCGGCACTTGGCCCAAGCGACACGAGGACCCTCCCGTGATACCAGGCCGGCCAGGTATTCTAGGAGCGCGGCGGGGCGCCGCCAAGTCGGCTCTAACCCCGACCGCGCCAGGCAGAGAGGCCATGACCGCCACCGACAGCGACCTCGCGCGCCGCCTGCGATCCCATGTCGAGCGGCTGGCGGGCCTTATCGGGGAGCGCAACGTTTTCCGGCCCACAGCGCTCAGCGCTGCCGCGGAATACATCGTGGCCGAGTGGCGGCGGCAAGGCTATGCGATCACGCCCTACTGGTACGAGGTCTCCGGGCTCAGCTGCGCCAACCTCGAGGCGACGCGGGCGGGCGGAGCGCGGAGGAACGAGATCCTGCTCGTCGGGGCCCACTACGACTCGGTCATGGGAAGCCCGGGCGCCAACGACAACGCTAGCGGTGTCGCCACGCTCATCGAAATCTCGCGCGCCTTCGCCGCCCTCGAGCCGGCGCTCACGGTTCGGTTCGTGGCCTTCGTCAACGAGGAACCGCCTTTCTCCATGAGCGGGCAGCAGGGCAGCATGGTTTACGCCACCATGGCGCGCCGGCGGGGCGACGCGATCGCCCTCATGGTTTCGCTCGAGACCATGGCCTACTACCGCGACGAGGTGGGCAGCCAGCGCTATCCGCCGCTTTTCCGCCATTTCTATCCACAGCGCGCGAACTTCATCGGCCTGGTGTCCGACTTCGGCTCGCGTCGGCCGATGCGCCGCCTGGCCGCGGCTTTCCGCGCGCACTCGAACTTTCCCCTGGAGCATGTCGCGACCTTCCGTAGTGTCCCCGGCGTCGCCTGGAGCGATCATTGGTCGTTCTGGCGGCAAGGCTACCGCGCCCTCATGGTGACCGACACCGCCTTCTACCGCTACCCCTACTACCACAGCGGCGAGGATACTCCGGACAAGCTCGCCTACCCCGAATTCGCGCGCGCCACGGCGGGGCTGCAAGCAGCGCTCGTCGCGCTGGCGAACGAGGGGCTCGAAGGCAGCCAGCGTTAGCGCCCTTCGCGCCGGCCGCGTTCCCGCGTGTCAGCGGGGCCATGCGCGCAAGACCGACGCGAACCCGCCGCTCATGACGGCCCTGGACTTGCGTGGCCTGGGCGCGATAGAGCTCAAAGGGTGTCCTGCCGCGGTCGCGGTGTCGCCTATCTGGCGTGCGCCAATTTTTGGTATTACAACCGAGGTTGCTTTTCGACCCACCCCTTGACTGTTGCGCGGTCAAGCGGTGGGGGGAGGACCGGATGGTCCTGTGGCGAGTCATGAGGATCGTCCTGCTGCTGCTCGTGCTCTTGGCGGCACCCGGGTCGCTGCCGGCAGACGAGCGCGGGCAGGACCCGCGGCTCGGGCGCGCTATGGAGTTCTGGCAGCAGGGGTATCTCCTTCACCTCCTCGGCGAGTACGAGAGGGCGGTCGAATTCTTTCGCCGCTCCATCGAGGTCCACCCCACCGCCGAGGGCCACACCTTCCTCGGCTGGTCGCTGAGCCACCTCGGCAGGCTCGAAGAAGCGATCGCGGCGGCCCAGAAAGCGATCCCCCTCGATCCCGACTTCGGCAACCCCTACAACGACATCGGCGTCTATCTCATCGAGCTCGGGCGGCCTGACCAGGCGATCCCGTGGCTCGAGAAGGCGGCGCGGTCGAAGCGCTACTGCTGCTACCAGTTCCCCCACGCCAACATGGGCCGCATCCTATTGATGCAGGGCAATTCTGCCGAGGCCAAGCGCGCCTTCGAGCGGGCACTCGAGTACAGCGCCGATTATCTCCCCGCCCTGCTTGGCCTCGAGTACATCCGCCGGCTCGAGCGCGGTACGCTTTAGGGAAGGAAACCATCGGCGCTGCGAACCGCGGCGGGCGTGCGGTTCCCGCATCGGTCTCGCGCTCCGGTCGCGTCGGCGACCGCTTCGCGACCGTCTCGATGCACCCAGGCGATCTGCCGACGGGCACGCTGCACGCGATGCTGAAGCAGATCGGGCTGAGGCTCGACGATCTCAAGGAGGGATGAGCGATGCGCTACCTGTACCCCATCGCACTGAAGCGCGGCCGTGACGGCTACGTCGCCACCTTCCCCGACGTGCCGGAGGCGATCACCGGAGCGGCGAGGCGCGCGGCTGCGCTCGACGCCGCTGCCGACGCGCTGGTCGCGGCGCTCGGCGGCTACGTCGAGGCCGGGCGCGATCCCGCGGCCGTCGCGGGCCGCGAGGTCGTCTGCGTTCCGCCGCTGGTCGCCGCGAAGCTGGCGCTGTACACCGCGAGGCAAGAGACCGGCATCTCCAACACCGCGCTCGGCATGCGCCTCGGCGTCTCCGAGGGCGCGGTTCGACGCCTTCTCGACCTCGATCACCGCTCGCACATCGGACAGGTCGAGGCGGCGCTGGCGGCGCTCGGCAAGCGCCTCGTGGTCGACGTCGCCGAGGCGGCCTGAAGAGCGAGTCGCGCCGATGATCGGCGTCGCACGTCGTGTTGGTAGCGGCGGAGGGATTCGAACCCCCGACCAAGGGATTATGATTCCCCTGCTCTACCACTGAGCTACGCCGCCACAAGCATGCCGATGGACCGCCCGCGAGTATATCCCGTCGCGGAAGCGCTCGCCTATAGGCTTGGCCGGCGCGCGCTGTCAAGGCCGCGCCTTGCGATGCGTTGAGGGATCGCCGTCCCTCTCACGTTCACCCCAGGATCGCCGCCAGGCGGCGCAGCGGCGCGTCGTCGCGGATCAGGCCGAGGGCGAGACTGAAATGCCCCTGGCGGCGGCGGAAGCGGTTCGGCTCCGGCACGCCCCAGGCATCGGCCAGCGCCAGCCCGCCATCGTAGGGTGTGATGTCGTCGGCGGTGCCAAGCGCCATCACGATCGCCGCGGGGTCGAGCGCGGGCTTGCCTTGGGGGTCGCTCAAGGCCCGCCAGGGTTGCAGCTTGCCGGGCGTCCAGCCGGCGCCGTCAAGCGCCCGGTCCATGCCGAGCGCGCGCGCGAGCGCGCCTTCGAAGGCGAGGCGGTCGAGCCGGTCGCTGATGCCGACTAGGAGAGCCGCATCGCTGCGCAGCCGCTGGGGCCAGCCCTCCATGTGGATCGCCGCCAGCTGCGCGGCGAGCGCGCCCAGGCTGATGCCGCCGATCGCCACCTTGCCGCGGCTGGTCGCGCGGCTCCAGCCGACCAGCACGCCGACCTCGCGCACCAGGCCCGCGAGCAGCGCGATGCTCCCGAGCGGCACGCGAGAGAGAAACGGCTCGCCGCTCCAGGTGCCGGCAAGGCGCCTTCGGCCATGCCACGGCGCCACCGGACGCACCAGGCGCACGCCCTTCTCGACCAGCCCCAGCACCTCGTCGAGCCCCGCGCCCAAGGTTTCGGCCTCCACCGCCACGCCGTGGCATTGGATGAGCGTCGGCGGGTCCATGGCGCCCGCGGGCTCGATCACGCGCGCAAAACCCGGCTCCATGATCCACGGCGAGGGCGAGCGGAAGCGCAGCGCATACTCGATGCCGCAGCCCGTCGCGATCCGCGCCGACGCCTCAACGGCCGGCAGCGGATCAGGCGGCAGGAAGGCGAGCGCGGGCGCATCGAGGAAACGGCCGAACTCGGTCTCGACCTCGGCCTGCGAGGGCACATTCCATAGGACGGCCTCGACGGCCGCGCGGTAGGCGTGCTTGGCAAACCACATATGGCTCGCCAACAGCGCCCGCGCGCCGGCGCGGCGCGCGCGGTCGGCCTCGAGCCGCGCCGCTTCAGTTGCGTGGGCGCCGTCGAAGAACAGGGCATCCCAGCGCGCCTCGGCGTCGGCGGCGCAACCCTTGAGCCGCTGCACCCGAGCCAGCCTTCGCGCCAGACGGCGCGCACCCCTGCCGGCGGTCACGAGCCGAGGATTGGCGGCGAGGACACGGGCCAGGTCGAAGCCGCCCGCCTCGGCCGCGGCCCACAGGCGCCAGGCCGGAAACACCCATTTGGCGAGCACGGCGAGGGCGGCGCGGTCGAACCACGGCCGCAGGACCACAGCGGCGAAGGGCGAGCGAATCAGCCTCGCAACCGGCTTCAGATACATGAGACGAGGAACCGTCAGAGTGCGGCGGCCATGAAAATGGATCGGCGCCGGTCCCGCAAGGATAGCGGAGTCATGACGCAACCAATCACTCGTGCGCTCCGATACCTCACACCGGTTCACTAGCCTGCTCGCGACGGGGCGCTTCGCTCGCCGGATGGCCCCGCGCCCCACCCGCTAACCGCGCAGACTTAGAGGCCGTTTCGAAACTCATCATCAGGTCCGAAACCGACGCCCGAACGCCTGGGAGATCGCCGGCTTTAGAGCGTTATGAAGGACTACCAGAGTCAAGGCACAGCCGCGCTTCGAGTTTCGAAACGGACTCTTAGGTAACGGCGGGCGCGCGCCGCCGCCCGTCAATTCGAACCGGGCTCAGGCGGCCCGCAGTTCCTTCTCCATGTCCGCCCCGTAGGCGCCCCGGCACGCCGCGCTATTGAGCTTGGCGCGCACGTAGAGCGCCTGCTGCGCGGAAGCCGCGTTCTCGGCCGCGCCCTTCCACCGCTTCATGGCCAAGTCCTGCAAGGCGCGCCCATACGAGAAGCTGAGCTTCCAGGGATGCCGAACGGCCATCGCGTTCATGGCGTTGAGGTGGGCGGTCGCGACCTCATCGCTCTGGCCGCCGGAGAGGAACACGATGCCCGGCACGGCGGCGGGGACGGCGCCGCGCAGGCACCGCACCGTGCGCTCCGCCACCTCCTTGACGCCGGCCTGACGCGGGCAGCCCTTGCCGGAGATCACCATGCTAGGCTTGAGAAGAATGCCCTCGAGCACGACGCCCTGCTCGTGCAAGGCATGGAAGGTAGTATGCAATGTGGCGATCGTGACCTCGTCGCAGCGGTCGATGTCGTGGTCGCCGTCCATCAGCACTTCCGGTTCGACGATCGGCACCAGGCAGCCGTCCTGACAGAGCCGGGCATAGCGGGCCAGCGCATGGGCGTTGGCCTCGAGGCAGTAGCGGGTCGGAATCCCCAGCCCGATGGCGATCACCGCCCGCCACTTGGCGAAGCGGGCGCCCAGCCGATGGTACTCCGCCACGCGCTCGCGCAAGCCATCCAGACCTTCGGTCACCTTCTCGGCGGGCGCGCCGGCGAGCGGCTTGGCGCCGGTATCCACCTTGATGCCGAGGATGATCCCCTGGCGACTCAACAGCGCCGCCAACGGCGTCCCGTCGCGCGCGCTCTGGCGGATCGTCTCGTCGTAAAGGATCGTCCCACTGATGAACTCGCCCAGCCCCGGGGTGCCGAACAACATCTCGCGGTAGTCGCGCCGAGTGGTCTCGCTCGAGGCAATCCCGAGCTTGTCGAAGCGCTGGGTGCAGGTCGCGGTACTTTCGTCAGCGGCGAGGATGCCCTTGCCGTCGGCGACCAATGCCTGGGCGGTGCTTGAAAGTTGCTCTGCGGAAATCGAGGCCATCTCCTCCTCCTTGGATCGAACGAGTTTCAAGCGGCACGCCGACGCGCGGCTTCAACGACCGCTTGCGCCGTGATGTTGAAATGAGCGCAGAGATCCTTGGCCGGCGCCGAGGCGCCGAAGCCGGTCATGCCGACGAAGACGCCGTTGGCGCCGAGCCAGCGCTGCCAGCCGAACGGCGCGGCCGCTTCGATGCCAACCCGCAAGCTGCCGGGTCCCAGTACGGTCTCCCGGTGGGCCGGGTCCTGTTGGTCGAACAGCTCCCAACACGGCATCGAGACGACCGCCGTTCCGACGCCCTCGCGCTGCAAGAGCTCGCGGGCCTCGAGCGCGATGGCGACCTCGGACCCGGAGGCGAGCAGCGTCACCCGGCGCCCGCCTTCTGCCGGCGCCAGAACATAGGCGCCGCGCGCGCAAAGGTTTTCGCCGGCAGGCGCCAGTCGCACCGCCGGCAGGTTCTGGCGGCTCAGCGCCAGTACCGACGGCGTTTCCTTGGCAGCCAACGCAAACTCCCGGCACTCCGCCGTCTCGACGGTGTCGGCCGGGCGGAACACGTACAAGTTGGGCATGGCCCGGAGCGCGGCCAGGTGCTCGACCGGCTGATGGGTCGGTCCGTCCTCGCCCAGCCCGATGGAATCGTGCGTTGGCGTTGGAGGCGACCCGCTTGGCCGCGATCTCCTCGCCGGTGGCGAGCCTGACGCCCACCGCGCGTCCCGCGCGCACCAGGATGCGCTCGATCGGCGCGCCGGTGCGGATGACGGCCCCCTTCTCGCGCGCCGAGGCGGCGATCGCCTCACTGATCGCGCCCATGCCGCCGCGCACGAACCCCCAGCCGCCGGCGCCCTCGTGCTCGCCCATGACGTGGTGCAGCAGCACGTAGGCCGTGCCGGGAGATTTCGGTCCCGCGAAGGTGCCGATCGAGCCATAGTAGGCGAGCACCGCCTTCAGCTCCTCGGACTCGAACCAGCCGTCGAGGTAGTCGCTGACGCTCTGGGTCATGAGGTCGGCGAAGCGGAACAGCTTGCCGCCGACCTTGCGGAAGCGCCACAGCAGTTTGAGCGTCTCCTTGACGGCTTTCCAGCGCCAGGTCGTTGGGTTGGGCGGCGTCACCCACAGCAGATCGCGCACGATCTTCGCCGCGTCGTGGAGATGAGCATCGAACAGCGGGAAGGCCTCGGCGTCTTTCCTCGAGAACTTGGCGATCTCGGCGCAGGTCTTGCGCTGGTCGTCCCAGTAGATGAAATAGCATCCGTCGGGGAAGGGCACGAACAGGTTGTTGGCCGGCAACACCTTGAAGCCGTGGCGCTCGAGCTCGAGCTCGCGGATGATGCGCGGCTGCAACAGGCTCATGACGCAGGAGCAGACCGAAACCCGGTAGCCGGGCCACACTTCCTCGGTCACCGCGGCGCCGCCGATGACCGCGCGGCGCTCGAGCACGCAAACCTTCAATCCGCCGCGTGCCAGATAGGCGGCGCAGACCAAGCCGTTATGGCCAGCGCCGATAACGAGCGCGTCATAGGATTGGGCCATGCCCCTCCCCGGCCCTCGCGATCCAGCCGCCGCCCAGGACGCGCGCGCCGAGGTAGAACACGCACGCCTGGCCCGGTGCCACGCCCGCCTCGGGGCGGCCGAGGCCGACGCGCGCCTGCCCGCCCGGGAGCGCGTAAAGCATGGCCGGGATGGGCGCGCTGGTCGAGCGCAGCTTGACCTCGACCGCGAGTCCGTCCGCGGGCGGTTCGCCCTCGCCCAGCCAGTTGACGCCGGCCAGCGCGACCTCGCCCCGCGCCAGCGCCGTGCGCGGGCCGACGACGACGCGCCGCGCCGCCGGCTCCAGGCGCACGACATAGAGCGGCTCGCTCCCGCCTAGCCCGAGGCCGCGCCGCTGCCCGACCGTGTAGCCGATGATGCCGTCGTGCCGGCCGAGCACGGTCCCGTCGACGTGCACGATGTCGCCGGCTAAGGCGGCCTCGGGACGCAGCCTGGCGACGACGCCTGCGTAGCGGCCGGCGGGGACGAAGCAGATATCCTGGCTGTCCGGCTTGGCGGCCACCGGCAAGCCGAAGCGCCGGGCGATGGCGCGGGTCTCATCCTTCGGCAAGCCGCCCAAGGGAAAGCGCACGAAGTCGAGCTGATCGCGGGTGGTCGCGAACAGGAAATAGCTCTGGTCGCGCGCCGGGTCGGCGGCGCGGTGGAGCTCCGGGCCGCCCGCGCCGTCGACCCGGCGCACGTAGTGCCCGGTGGCGAGGGCGGCCGCGCCGAGCTCCTTGGCCGTGGCGACGAGGTCGCGGAACTTGACCGTGCGGTTGCACTGGATGCAGGGGATCGGCGTTTAGCCGCCCGGGTAAGCCTCGGCGCAGGGGTCGATGAACACGGCCATGAATAGGGCCACGTAGTAGAGCACGAAAAGCGGGATTCCCATCCCGGAGGCGAAAAGGCGGGCCTCCTGTATGTACTGCC
>JBQTIU010000068.1:0-7803 GCA_052387815.1 Pseudomonadota bacterium | reverse complement strand
CGCGCGCCGCTGCGCGCCCGGCGGGCCTGAACCGCCCATGCTACTATTTTCGATGGGTAAACGCGGCGAGGCGTCTTGTCAAGAACAAAAATCGAACATGCGGTCGCGGCCCGCCCCACGAACGATCGCGCTAACGCTGTTTTCGCGCCTCGATCTCCGCCTGCGCGCGGCCAAGGTTTTCCTCGGCGACGCCCACGTAGTGCGTGGCGCCGGCGGCGCGAAAGACTTCGAGCGCCTCGCGGTAGGCCGCGACCGGCGCCGGGCCGGCCGGGGTGGCCATCGATTCGAGCTATATCAAGGCGCATCGCTCGGCTCATGGCGGAAAAGGGCGGCCAACGCCCAGGCGATCGGTTCTTCGCGCGGCGGGCAGACGACCAAGATCCATGCTCTGACCGACCGCGCGGGACGCCCCTATGTCTTCGTGCTCACGCCCGGCAACGTCGCCGACATCACGGTCGCGCCTTGGCTCGTTACCGCCATGCCCGCCGGCCGCGAGAGCATCGGCGACAAGGGCTACGATGCCAACAACCTGCGCGTTTTGCTCGAACGCCGCGGCACGGCCGCCGTCATTCCGAGCAGAAGCTGCCGCAAACTCGCTCTGCCCTTCGATGCCGAGACCTACAAGGACCGCAACGTCATCGAGCGCATGTTCTGCCGCCTCAAGGACTACCGGCGCATCGCCACCCGCCTGCGGGCCGAAGCCCTTCGGCGGGCGAAGGCCCGTTACGACAAGCTCGCGCAAAATTTCCTCGCCGCTCTTTGTCTCGCTGCCGCCCTATGCTACTGGATCAATTGAGTCTGGACCCTGGGGCCGTTTCCGTTGCAAAGCCCCACCCGGCTGCCGCTCCGACCGTCATGCTCGAAGCCCTTGCCCCGACCGCGACCCGGGACCGCCGGCTCACCGCCAAGGTGACGGCCGGCGGGCTCGCGCTGGCGCTCCTGGCGGTCCTCGCCGCGGCGCTGGTCTTCCGGTTCGTCGAGGGCGAGCGGCAGCGGGATTTGCGCGCCTGGCAGGTTCGGCTGGGCCTGGTCGCCGACGGCCGCACAGCGGCGGTCAGGGACTGGATCGAGCGCCAGGTAGCGGCGGTGGCGGGGCTCGCCGAAAACACCTCGCTGCAGATCTACATGACCGAATGGGCGGCGGCCGGCGGCGATCCCGCCAAGGTGACGGAGGCGGCGGCCCAGGCGGGCTATCTCCGAAACCTCCTGATCGTCAGCGCCGAGCGCGCCGGCTTTGCCGCCCCGCCCATCGGCCCCAGCGTCGGGGCCAACATCCAGCGCCAGGGCATCGCCGGCCTCGCGCTCCTCGACGCCGAAGCGCGCGTCCTGGTGGCGACGCCGAACATGCCGGCGGTCGAGGGCCGGCTCAAGACCTTCGTCCTCGGGGCGCCGGCCGGCGAACGGGCGATCGAGGACCTCTACCTCGGGCCCGGCGCCAGGCCGAGCATGGCCTTCCTGGCGCCGGTCGTCCCCGTGCAGGCCGATCCCGGCAGCCGGCAGATCGGCTGGATGATCGGGGTCAAGGACGTCGCCGCCGAGCTGTTCCCATTGTTGAACCGCCCGCCGGTTCCCGAAAAGACCGCCGAAACCGTGCTCGTCCGCCACGCCGGCGCGGTAGTCGAATACCTATCGCCGCTCAACGACGGCACCGGGGCGCTTGGCAAGCGCCTGGCCGCCAACACCCCGGGGCTCGCCGAAGCCTTCGCGCTCGCCAGCCCCGGCGACTTTGCGCGTCGGCGCGACCACCGCGACGTCGAGGTGCTGGCGACCGGCCGGGCGGTCGGCCTGGTGCCATGGACGCTCGTCCACAAGGTCGACGCGGCCGAAGCGCTCGCCGACAGCGAGACGCGGCTCGACCGCCTGCTCATCATCCTGCTGCTCGCGGTCGGCGGCGCCACCGCCCTCGTGGTGGCGGTGTGGCGGCACGGCGCCTCGCGCCGCGCCGGCGAGGCGGCAAGCCGGTTCGAGGCCCTCGCGCACCGCTTCGCGAGCCAGGGCCGGCTCCTCAAGCTGGTCACCGACAGCCAGCCGGCGTCCATGTTCATCGCCGACGCCGAGGGCCGCGTGCGGTTCGCCAACCGCGTGCTCGGCGAGCGGACCGGCGTCGCCCCCGAAGAGTTGGTCGGCAAGACGCTGGCGAGCGTCTTTGGGCCCGCCGCGGCCATGGGTTATGAGAAGCTCAACCGCGAGGCCATCGAGAAGCAGAAGATCCAGCCGTCGATCAGCCGCGAGGGTGAGGGTGACGGCCTTAGCGTGCTGCGCGCCGAGCACATCCCGCTGCCGGTCTTGCCGGCCGAGCCCGCGGCCGTCCTCGTGGTCGAAGCGGACATCACGGCGGAGGTCGGCGAGCGCGAGCGGCGCGAGCGCACCTTGCGCCACCTCGTGCGCACGCTCGTCGCCATGGTCGATCGCCGCGATCCGTTCGCCGCCCACCATTCGCAGCGCGTCGCCTCCGTCGCGCGCTGGATCGCCGAGGAAATGGGCCTCGAGCGGGTCGAGATCGAAACCGCGGAGACCGCTGGGAACCTGTTGAATCTGGGCAAGCTCCTGGTCGCGCCCGAGCTGCTGACCCGCAGCGGGGGCCTCTCCGAGGACGAGAAGCGCCAGATCCGCTCGAGCCTCCAGGCCGGCGCCGATCTCCTCGAAGGGATCGAGTTCGACGGCCCGGTAGTCGCCACGCTGCGCCAGGCCCAGGAGCGCTGGGACGGCAGCGGCGCCAAGGGCCTCAAGGCCGAGGCCATCCTGCCCATGGCCCGGGCGGTGGCGGTGGCCAATGCCTTCGTGGCGCTGATGAGCCCGCGCGCCCACCGGCCGGGCGTGGCGCTCGAGAGAGCGATCGAGGCTCTGTGGCGCGAGGCCGGCACCGCCTTCGACCGCCGGGCGGTGGCGGCGCTGGTCAACCATCTCGACAACCGCGGCGGCCGCGAGCGCTGGACGGAGCTTGGCGAGGGTGCGCCGACCGCCTCTTAGTCCGGCTTCACCGCAAGGAAGGCGGGCCGGAAATGGCGCCCGGCGAGACGCCGCAAGAACCCGGGAACACCCAGCCGCGCCGTCATCCGGAAGCCCGCCTGGACGATCATCCGCTCGACATCGCGCGCCTGGAAGGTGTGGGGATGGGCCTCGACCAGGACTGTGCCCTTGTACCGTAACCTGGTGATGGTTTCGAAGCGCAGGCGGCCGAGGGCCGACAGGCAGTCGACCCCGACCACCAGCCGGCCGGCCGGCCGCAAGGCGCGATGGGCGCATCTGAGGACGGCGCGCGGGTCGCGCACGTGGTCGAGCACGTTGTAGGTGAGGACGGTGTCGAAGACGGACTCGAAGCCGAGCTCCTCGCCCGGCGCCTCGACATACTCGCCTTCGGCCGCCAGGGCCTCGACCCAGGCGAGGAACGGAGCGGCCCAGCCTTGCTGGCCAAGCCGCGTTTCGCCGAGCGCCAGTCGGGGCAGGGGTTCGGCCTTGACCAGGCGCCGGAGCGCGCGCGTGGGCGGCGCGAACGAGACCAGGCTCAAGCCCAGCGGGCCGCAGCCGATCTCCAGCACGTCCTTGCCGGCGAACAGCCGCTCGGCCTCGTCCTCGCCGACCAGCGACAGGAATTCGGGCTTTTCGGCGCAGATGCGCAGCAGCTCGCGGACATCCACGCTCCGCCAATAGTCGCGCTCGGCCGCCTGGGCCGCAGTCCAGCGCTCGCGCGTCGCCGTCTTATTCATGGCCGATCGGTATATATCATGCCCGCCTTGCCCTGCCCCGGCGCGCCGAGGCGTGATACATACCCCGCCATGAGCGGCACCTGGTTCGGATCCGCCCCGGCGACGATCCGCCACGCCGCGGTGCCGCCGGGCACCCGCGTCTACGCGGTCGGCGACATCCATGGCCGCGCCGACCTGCTGCGCGAGCTCGTCGGCCTCATCCGCGAGGACGCGCGCGCCCATCGGGTAGAGCGCCCGGTCGTGGTCTATTTGGGCGACTACATCGACCGCGGCCGGGACTCCCGCCAGGTGATCGAGTTCCTGCTCGGCCGCCCGCTGCCGGGGTTCGAGGCGGTCCACCTGCTCGGCAATCACGAGCGCGCGATGCTGGACTTCCTCGACGACATCGGGAGCGGGCTCGACTGGCTGTGGTTCGGCGGCCGCGAGACGCTGATGAGCTACGGCATCGCGCTTGAGCGGGGCCGCGCACCGGTCGCCGAGCTGCTCTTGCGGGTGCAAGCGGAGCTCAATGCCAGGCTGCCGCCCCGGCACCTCGCCTTTCTCAAATCCCTGGTCAAGTGGCACCTCGAGGGCGACTACCTGTTCGTGCATGCCGGCATCCGCCCGGGCGTGCCGCTCGAGCGCCAGAGCGAGACCGACCTGATCTGGATCCGCGAGGAGTTCCTTGCCTCGGCGAGCGACTACGGCCGGATCGTCGTGCACGGGCACACCATCAGCGCCGAGCCTGAGCTGCGGGCCAACCGGATCGGCATCGACACCGGCGCCTTCGCCACCGGGCGGCTCACCTGCCTCGCGCTCGAGGGCGAGGATCGCGCCTTCCTGTGCACACGCGGCTGAAACGGAGATCATCGTCATGGGGCCACGCAAGCGCATCCTGGTGACCGGCGGGGCCGGGTTTCTCGGCTCGCATCTGTGCGAGCGGCTGGTCGCCCTCAAGCACGACGTCTTGTGCGTCGACAACTATTTCACCGGCGGCAAGGCCAACGTCGTTCATCTCCTGGGCGATCCGCATTTCGAGCTGATGCGTCACGACGTCACGTTCCCGCTCTATGTCGAGGTCGACGAGATCTACAACCTCGCCTGCCCCGCCTCGCCGATCCACTACCAGTTCGACCCCGTGCAGACGACCAAGACCTCGGTCCACGGCGCCATCAACATGCTCGGGCTCGCCAAGCGCGTGCAGGCGAAGATCCTCCAGGCCTCGACCTCCGAGGTGTATGGCGATCCGACCGTCCACCCGCAGACCGAGGACTACCGCGGCAACGTCAACCCGATCGGGCCGAGGGCCTGCTACGACGAAGGCAAGCGCTGCGCCGAGACGCTGTTCTTCGACTACTGGCGCCAGCACGCCTTGCGCATCCGCGTGGCGCGGATCTTCAACACCTACGGGCCCCGCATGCACCCCAACGACGGCCGGGTGGTGTCGAACTTCATCGTCAGCGCGCTCAAGAATGCGCCGATCACCATCAACGGCAAGGGCACGCAGACGCGGGCGTTCTGCTATGTCGACGACATGATCGAGGGCCTGGTGCGGATGATGGACGCGCCCGACACGGCGACCGGGCCGATCAATCTCGGCAGTCCGGTCGAGTTCACCATCGCCGCGCTCGCCGATCTGGTCATCGCCTTGACCGGCTCGCGCTCGAAGATCGTGCACAAGCAGCTCCCCGCCGACGACCCCGTGCAGCGCTGCCCCGACATCCGGCTGGCCCGCCAGCTGCTGGGCTGGAAGCCGAAGGTGGCGCTCGAGGCCGGGCTCGAGCGCACCATCGCCTATTTCGACCGACTGCTCCGCGCGGCCGCAGGGGGGCGCAAACTCGGCCGCCGGCCGTAATTATACCAATGTCAGCACGCCTCGAGCCACGGTGACCGGATCCTGTGTCTTGTAGGGGCCGGTTTCAAACCGGCCCGCGCGGGCGGGTCTTAAGACCCGCCCCTACAAAATATATCCTTGGGTACACCGGCATATATCCTTGGATACACCGGCCCGAATCATCGTGACATTGGCCTCGAGGCGCCGTTTTGGCGACGACCCGCTCAAGCGCGATCGCGAACTCGTCCGGGCTAAACAACCGGCCTTCGCGTACTTTCTTGCCAGGCGTTACGATCTTGTACCAGGGGTCCATGGGCTTCATCCTTCGGGATAGAGGATGCCCGTAGGGAGCAAGGCCCGGATGGCCGCCCGCACCTTTCGCGCGATGGCGAGGGCTTCCTCGGCGTCCGTTCGGGCGATCGGTTCCCAGTCCCCTGGGTACCGCGCTTCGACGGCATAACGGTCGATCAGGCTTACCTCTCCCAGCTCGATATCGAGCTCGGCGTTCTTGCGGGCGAGTTGGAAAAGATTGGGCACGTCGTGACTCTTGGGGAAAGGGATCGAGCGGAGTGTGAGCAACGCCTTCACGTACTTCGTCGGCGCATTGTTGGCAGTGGAAACAGACGGGCCCCAGAGGCCAATTTCCGCCCGCGGTGAGAAGATGCTCGGCCGCTTTCAGATCCTGTTCCGCATTCTCGATCCATTGGCGCGCAAGATGAACCGTTTCAGGCCGGACGTTCATACAACACCCTTCCCTCGAGCAGGACCGAATGGACGATGCTTCCGACGACTTCGTGGTATCTCGCGACCTCCTCCGGTGTCACCACGATGACATCCTTCGGGACTCCCACATCCGCAAGGGCGATCTCGAGCTCGATCGCCTGTCTGCGTTTCGATCCCGGAATCCGCATCACCACGAGGAGGTCGACGTCGCTGTCCGGCGCCGCCGTCCCTCGGGCATGGGATCCGAAAAGAACGATGCTTTCCGGATCGGACCGCGCGACGATCCTGCGAACCATCTCGGCAATGGCTTGCTGGACTTGGATGTTGCTCATCTCCGTCTCCCCTGTACTACCGCGGCGCCGCGAGCAAGATGGCGTCCAGAAGCCGCTTTTCCGCGCTCCCGCATGGGTAAAGAGCGGAACGCGCGTTGGCGACGGCTTCGTGCCGTTGCTGTTCGACCCTGTTGTACCATCCCCGGCGGACCAATAGGAGGACAGCCTCTGGGTGCGTGAGGAATACTATCGATTCTACGTGGCCGCCCGGCGCGCCCACAGCGCCTCGAAATGGCCGCAAAGACGGGCCCGGTAATGCGCCCAGGTGAACTCCAGGGCGCGGGCCCGCGCCGCCCGCGCCATGGCGGCGCGCAAATCCTGGTCGCGGTAGAGGCGTTCGATCGCGCGGGCCAGCGCCTCGGGGTCGCGGAGGGGGACGATGATTCCTTCCTGCCCGTCGCGCACCACCGAGCCGGTGTTGGCGGTGGCGATGACCGGCAGCCCGCTCGCCAGCGCCTCGTAGGTGGCGAACGCCGATCCCTCGTGCAGCGAGGGATAGACGAACAGGTCGGCGCTCCCATAGAGCGCATGGACATCGGCATGGGGCACGTGGGGGACATGCCGGAAGAGGTCGCGGTAGGGCGCCAGCGCGGCCGGCGTGGCGACCAGCTTGCCGACCAGCACCAGCTCGGCGTCCTTGAGCTTGAGCCGGCGCACCGCCTCGAGCAGGTACTTGATGCCCTTGCGCTGGGCAAGGTTGCCGACGAACAGGATGCGGAACACGCCGTCCCGGCGGCGCTCCGGCGGCGGCCGGAAGCGCTCGACATCGACGCCATAGGGCAGGACGAGAATGCGCGCCGGGTTCACGCCCCGGCCGAGGAGCGTGTCGCGGACATAAGCCGAGGGGGCGAGGATGGCGTCGGCCTCGAGCGCCTCCGAATGGCAGCGCTCGACGATCCACGCCGGCACGCGCGCTTGGCCGTCGGCGAATTCCGGCGACAGCGCCGCTTCCTGACGCAGGATGTCGAGGCCGTCGGCGATGTGGCCGATGACCTGGTTGAGCACGGCGATGGCGCCGATCCGGCGCGCGGCCCGCCCGGCCAGTAGCGCCGAGCCGTCATGGCCGACGACGAAGTCGGGCCGCTCGCGGCGCACGCGGGAGGCGACCCGGCGATCGAAAATCTCGTTGCGCCAGCCGACCACCCGGGCGAGGGCGGGCGGTGGGCGGCCCCCCCCCCCCACCGCCCCGGGCGGGAGGTCGGGGGCGAGATGGTAAATGAGACGTCGC
>JBQTIU010000067.1:0-25732 GCA_052387815.1 Pseudomonadota bacterium | reverse complement strand
CGGGCCCGTAGCCGACGAAGGCAAGCGTGAACTTGCCCTCGGGGTAGTCCTTGCGGCGCAGCAGCCGCATGCCGAGCCGGCCCACGTAGAAGGCCAGCGATTTCTCGAGGTCGATCACCCGCAGCATGGTGTGGGCGAGGCGGGTGGAAGCCTGGGTCGCGGCTCGGGCTTCGGCCATCGTTGCGGCATCGGTCATCGGACATCTCCTGGGACGGGGCACTGCTCGGCGAAGCATACCGCGCCCGGGGCGCGAACGCCAAGGCCTCGCTCAAAGGGCTGGGAGGGCGCCCGCGCGGGCTGATAATGTCCCGGCCCAAGCACCCGAGCGGGATGAGGGCACATGGCATCGGGCGACTTGCGGACGGCGGTCATCGGCACCGGGCATTTCGGCCGCTACCATGCGGAGAAATACGCGCGCCTTGAGGGCTCGCGGCTGGTGGCGGTCGCCGATCTCGACCCCGGCCGAGGCGGCGCGGTGGCGCAGGCGCTCGGCGTGCCCTTGCACGGCGATTACCGGAAGCTGTTCGGCAAGGTCGATGCGGTAAGCGTGGCGGTGCCGACCAGCGCCCATCACGAGGTCGCCCGCGGCTGTCTCGATGCCGGCATTCACGTGCTGGTCGAAAAGCCGATCGCCGAGACCCTCGAGGAGGCCGACGACCTCATCCGCGCCGCCGCCGCCAACCGGCGCGTGCTCCAGGTTGGCCACTTGCAGCGCTTCCTCCTCGACCGGCTGGGGGCGGGCGAGCACATCGCCAATCCGCTGTATATCGAGTCGACGCGCATCGCCCCGTTCCAGCCCCGCGGCACCGATGTCGGGGTGACGCTCGACCTGATGATCCACGACATCGACCTCGTGCTCGCCCTCGTCAAGGCGCCGGTCGTCGCCCTCGACGCCGTAGGCGCGCCGGTGGTCTCGGCCGAGGAGGACATCGCCAACACGCGGCTGCGCTTCGCCAACGGCTGCGTCGCCAACATCACGGCCAGCCGCGTCAGCCTCAAGACCGAACGCAAGATGCGCATCTTCCAGCGCGACTCCTACGTCTCGATCGACCTCCACCGTCGCAAGCTGGTGGCGATGCGCAAGGGCCGCGGCAAGAGCTGGTTCCCCGGCCTGCCGCCGATCGACCGCGTGGAGCGAAGCTTTCCCGAGGGCGACGATCTCGCCGCCGAGATCCAAAGCTTCCTTGCCGCCTGCCGCGCCGGCGGCCCGCCGCTGGTCAGCGGCGAGGATGGGCGCCGGGCGCTGGCGACGGCGATGCGCATTGCCGCCGCCTTGCGCGACAGCCTGGCGCTCGCGGCGGGCATCGGCGGCTAGCGCGTACCCAAGATCGTCGGCAGGAGCGAGCGCGGGTCGCGCGCGCCGAAGCGGCCGGCCTCGACCTGGTGGAAGAAGTCCTCGCAAAAGTGGTTGAACAGATCCGGCTCTTCGAGGTTGAGCGTGTGCCCGGTTCGCGGCAGCACGACGAGTGCGGCCGCCGGCATCGTGCGCTTCATGAACAGCGAGGCATCGAGCGCCGCATCGTCCTCGTCGCCGGCGATGATGAGGGTGGGAACGGCGAGCCGGCCGAGCTCGGCGCCGAGGTCGTAGAGCGAGGGCCGCTCCTTCTGGACGCCGCGCAAGGTATTGACCGCGCCCGGGCTCGAATGCTCGGCCAACATCGCCGCGAACTCCGCCCAGCCGCGCGGGTCCTTGTTTTGGAACTGGACGCGCGCCGGACCCAGGGCATAAACCGACGCCGTCTTCGCCATGCCGTCGGCCTCGAGGCGGCGCGCCGTCGCCTCGGCTTCGGCCCGGAACTGCTCGCGCCGGTCCGGTTCGGCGCCGTAGCCGCAGCCGCCGAGCACGAGCGAAACAGCTCGCTGCGGGTAACGCAGGCCGAGATGGAGAGCGGCGAAGGCGCCCATCGATAGGCCGACCACGTGCGCCTTGTCGAGCCCGAGGCCGTCGAGCACGGAGCGGATATCGTCGCGGGCGCGAGCCTCTGCGAGTAGTTTTCGACCCGCGGCGGCACGTCGGAGGGTGGATAGCCGCGGGCATTGAAGGCGATGGTCCGGTAGCGGCGGCCGAAATAGCGGAGCTGCGGCTCGTAGCTGCGATGGTCGCCCGCGAACTCATGGACGAAGACGATCGGCAGCCCGGTGCCCGACTCCTCGTAATAGAGCCGCACCTCGTCGTCGGTCGTCACGTGGGGCATGCGTCAAGCTCCACTCGCATCGGCGGGGCGGGCGCCGATCGCCGCCAGGACCACGCGGGCTGCCCGCTCGCTGGGGGTCGGACCGTCGCGCCCGAGCCGGGCGCGGATCTCGGCGAGGCCCTGGCGCTGGCCCGCCGCCGCCGCCGGGTCGTCGATCAATCGCCCGAGCTCGGCGGCGATGCGGGCCGGCCGGCAGTCCTCTTGCAGAAGCTCCGGCACCAGCTGGCGCCCGATCACGAGATTGGGCATCGCCACGTGGGGCACGCGGATGAGGCGGCGTACGAGAAAGCCGCTCAGCCGGCTCACCTTGTAGGCGACGACCATCGGCAGGCCGGCGACGGCGAGCTCCAGGGTCGCGGTCCCGGAGACGGTCAAGCCCGCGTCCGCGGCCAGCAAGGCATCGCGCTTGTCGGCGGGCTCCTCGACGATGGTTCGCGACACGGGCCAACCCGCCGCCGCCACCAGATCGGCGCTCAAGGCGACGGTGGGCAGCACCACGTGAAGCCGCTTGATGCGGGCCGACAACAGTCCGACCGCCGCGGCGAAGACGGGCAACATTCGCCGCACCAGGTCGGCGCGGCTACCGGGCAGAACGGCCACGAGCTTGGCCTCCGGGTCGATGCCGTAGCGCGCACGGAAGGCGCGCGCATGCGCCGGCCGGTCCGCCGGCGCCACTGCATCCTCGATGACCGGATGGCCGACATAGGTGCAGGGCACCCCGAGCCGCGCGAAGAACTCGGGCTCGAAGGGCAGCAGCGCCATGAGGTGGTCGGTCTGGCGCGCCAATCGTCGCGCCCGTCCCGGCCGCCACGCCCACAGTTGCGGGGCGACGTAATGGATGCGCTTGACGCCGGTGCCCCGGACCCGGCTGGAGACGCGCAAGGAGAAGCTCGGCGAATCGATGGTCACCACGGCCGCGGGCCGCTCGCGCCGGATCGCCTGGACGGTGTCGTCGAGGCGCCGGCGCAAGCGGGCCAAGCGCCGGACGACCTCGGTCAGCCCCATGATCGCGATGTCGTCGAGCGGGTAGAGGCTCTCGAGGCCTTCGGCCGCCATGCGCTCGCCGCCGACGCCGACGCAGACGAGCCCGTCGGCGGTGCGTTTGAGCGCCGCCATGAGCTTGGCCCCGAGGACGTCGCCGGACGGCTCGCCGGCGATGAGGAAAATCTTGACCCGCGAGGCTGGCGCGTCCGGCCCCCCGGTCATGAGGGGACCGGGACGCCGACGACGAACAGGCCGGCGGCATCGGCGGCGCGCGCCACCCCCGCCCGGTCGATGATCAGCGATCCGCCGGCCTCGAGCCCAATGCCGGCCAGGCCCGCCACCCCAGCCTTGGCGACCGTGGCCGGCCCGACGGTCGGCAAGTCGACGCGGCGCTCTTGGCCTGGCTTGGCGATCTTGACCAGGACGCCGCCCGGCCCCGGCCGTCGCAACGCCGCGCAGCGCTCGATGAGCGCATCGGTGCCCTCGATGGCCTCGACCCCCAGCACGATCCCTTGCTGGACGACCGCCGCCTGGCCGATATCCAAGGGGCCGATCGCGCACAGCACGGATATCGCGCGCGCGATGTCGCGCTCGGCGCCCGCCTCCGGGACGAGGCTCCCGCACGGCCCCAAGGGGGTCCGCAATTCCGCGAACACGTCGTCGGCGCCGACCACCCGAAACCCTTCGTCCTCGAGCTCGCGGACGACGGCCGACAGCAGTCCGTCATCGCCCGCGCCCTTGACCCCCACCTTGGCGAGGAATAGGGCGCCCCGCCAGTCGGGCCGAAGTTCGGCGAGCCCCGGGCGTCGCACCGGCCCGGCGAGCACGATCTCGTCCACGCCCGCGCGGCGCAACTGGCGCAACGCCTCGCCCACCTCGCCGAGCCTCACCCAGGCATGCGGGACATCGCGCACCGTTCCGGGATCGGTCTGGCCCGAGAAGGCGAGGACGAAGAAATCGCGCCCCGTCGCGCGACACGCTTCGATCACCTGGGCTGGCAACTGGCCGCCGCCGGCCAGAACGCCGAGTTTAGGCGGCATGGCTGGTTTTCGGCTGGCAGATGCTGCGCGTCGAGTCCATGCGGATGAACTCGACGAGGTCCATCACCGGCCGGCTGTCCTTGTAAAGTCCGGCGACATCCTCGATGCGCTCGGCCATCGTTCCTTCCTGGGCGAAGAGCAGTCGATAGGCGGTGCGCAGGTCATGCAGGTCCTCGCGCGAGAACCCGCGCCGCTTCAAGCCGACGATGTTGAGTCCCGAGAGGCGCGCCCGCTCGCCCATCGCCGAGCCGAAGGGGATGACGTCGTTGTCGACGCCCGACATGCCGCCGATCATGGCGTGGTGTCCGATGCGCACGTATTGGTGCACGCCCACCAGCCCGCCCAGGGTGGCGTAGTCCCCGACCTCGACGTGGCCGCCGAGCGTGGCGCTGTTCGCCATCACCACGTGGTCGCCGACCTTGCAGTCATGCGCGATATGGACGCCGACCATGAACAAACCGTGGCTGCCGACCCGCGTCAGCATGCCGCCGCCCGCCGTGCCGGGGTGCATGGTAACGTATTCGCGGATGATGTTGTAGGCTCCGATGGCGAGGCCCGACGGCTCGCCCTTGTATTTGAGATCCTGGGGCGGATGGCCGAGCGAGGCGAAGGGATAGACCCG
Organism: Pseudomonadota bacterium; assembly: GCA_052387815.1. GTDB lineage: Bacteria > Pseudomonadota > Alphaproteobacteria > CACIAM-22H2 > CACIAM-22H2 > JBQTIU01. The sequence continues at coordinate 20,891 of JBQTIU010000067.1, read as the reverse complement.
CGTTCCCGCCCCGATCTTGGTCCGGCCGGCGATCACGACATGGGATTCGAGTTCGACCCCCTGGGCGAGCTCGACCTCGGCGCCGACGATGCAGTAGGGACCGATCTTGACGCTGTCGTCGATGCGGGCCCCGGGTGCGACGATCGCCGTCGGATGGATGCGGGCCATCAATCGTCCATGATCATGGCGGCGTAGGTGGCTTCCGCCACCAGCGTGTCGCCGACCTTGGCTTCGGCCCTGAATTTCCAGACGTTGGCGCGGTTGCGCTCCTTGACGACGTGGACGTGGAGCGTGTCGCCGGGCACCACGGGGCGACGAAAGCGCGCATTGTCGACCGTCATGAAGTACACGAGCTTGCCCTCGGCGCCGGGTCCCAGCGTATGAACGACCAGGACCGCCGCCGTCTGGGCCATGACCTCGACGATCAGCACGCCGGGCATCACGGGCCGGCGCGGGAAATGGCCCTGGAAGAAAGGCTCGTTGATCGACACGTTCTTGATCCCGGTCGCGCGTTCATCGGCGACCACGTCGATTACCCGGTCGATCATCAGGAACGGGAACCGATGCGGGATCATCTGCATGATCCGCTCGATGTCGATCACCACGCCGGGCCTGTCGGCGGTCTTCGCTTCCATGGCCTAATCGCCCTTCCGTTGCCCCAGCCGCTTGAGGATCGCGACCTGGCGGCGCCACGCACCGATCGGAACCGCCGGCGAGCCGCCGACCTCTTGGCCCGCCGCAATGTCGCGGTGGACCCCGCTCCGCGCCGCGATCCGTGCGCCGGCACCGATATGAAGGTGGCCGGCGAGCCCGCCCTGCCCCCCGACGACCACGAGGTCGTCGAGCCTGGTCGAACCGGAAATGCCGACCTGGCCGATCAGCACGCAGCCGCGCCCCAGCCGGACGTTGTGCCCGATCTGCACCAAATTATCAATCATGCAACCGGCTCCGATCACGGTGTCCGAAGCGCTGCCGCGATCGACGCACGTGTTGGCGCCGATCTCGACGTCGTCGCCGATTAGCACCCGGCCGAGCTGCGGGACCTTGACGTGGCCGGTCCGCTCCATCGCGAATCCAAATCCGTCCTGCCCGATGCAGGCGCCCGGATAGACGACGACCCGAGCGCCGAGGAGACAGTGCGACAATGTGGCATTGGCCCCGATCGTGCACGCCTCGCCGATCGCCACCCCCTCTCCGATCACGGCATTGGGGCCGATCCGCGAGCCGGCGCCGACCTCGGCTCGCCCCCCGATCACCGCCCCAGCGTCAACCGATACACCGGGGCCGAGACGCGCCTCGGGATGCACCGTGGCGGCGGGGTGGATGCCGGGCTTGACCTCCGGCTCGGGATGGAACAGCCGGGCGACCCGCGCGTACCCCTTGTAGGGCGTCTCGGTGAGGAGAAGGGCCATGCCGGCGGGCGCGCGCGCGGCATGCTCGGGACGGACGAGGCACGCTCCGGCTCGGCTCGCGGCGAAGGCGACGACGTAACGCCGGTTGTCGAGGAAACTCACCTCCTCCGGTCCCGCGGCCTCGAGCGAAGCCACACCGCGCAACAGGGCGGCCGGATCGGCGCCCGTGCCGAGCGCGGCGCCGGCGATTTCCGCGACCCGCTCGAGCGCGAACGGGCCGCTCGCCGCGTAGAACCGGGGATCGGCCATCGCCCAAGCTCAATTCTGCGGGATTGTGACGGCGACCGTCGGCAGCTTGCGGTTGATCCGCGTCAGCACTTCCGCGGTGATTTCGAACGCGGTCTGGACCATCACCACTTGGGACTTGGGCAGCACCACCAGGTAGTTGCGCTCGGCCAGGATCTCGGCGATCACGTCGATCATGGCTTGTTCGACCTGCTGCATGGAGGTGCCGAAGGCCTGGTCGAGGGCGCGGCGCCGGTTCTGGACGATCTGCTGGGCGTCAGTGACGCGTTTTTCGAGCTCCCGTCGTTTCTGCGCGAAGGCCTCGGCCGACAGGATGGTACGCTGGCGCGACAGTTCCTGATCGGCATTGCGCAGCTCGTTCTCCTGCTTCGCGATCTCCGCCTGATAGGTCGTGCGCTGGCGCTCGATCTGGTTGCGAACCACAAGCGCGGCGGCCGAGTCGCGCATGATCAGGTTCACATCCACCACGACCACCACGGAGTTGGTGGGTGGCAGCTCGACTGGAGACTGGGCCGGCGCCCGCGGCGCCGGTTGGGCCGGGCGCGCCGGCGGTTGCTGGGCGAGAGCCGCCGGTGGGGCCGCCGCCAGGAGGGCCAAGAGGCCCCAAAACATCGCCGCCTTCTTCACCTGTTTCATGGTCCGCCCATCCTTGATATCCGGGATCGCGTTATCGCCCGCGGGGTGCGCCAACGCGAGACCGGGGTGCCAACCAACGATCCGTAGGGGCTGCCCCTACAGTCGCCAATCCGCAGCGCCTCATCGCCGCCGAGCGGGTTGCGAAACGCATCTCTAGAATCGCGATCCGAAGCTGAAGCGGAAGAGTTCGGTGCGGTCGAAACTCTCCTTGCGCACCGCCTTGGCGAAACTGACGCGGATCGGGCCGAACGGCGAGCGCCACTGGGCGCCGACGCCGACCGAGACGCGAATGAGATCGGTGTCCCTGATCTCCGGGCCCGAGGAGTCGGGGTCGTTCAAGGTACCGAAATCCGAGAACAGCTTGCCGCGAATGCCGAGTTCCTTGGGCAGCCCGGTGGGGAACGAGAGTTCCGCCGACCCGGCGAAGAACTCGTTACCGCCGAGCGAGTCCTGCGTAACGATGTCACGCGGCCCCGTGCCCGCCGACGCGAAGCCGCGCAGATTCTCGCCGCCGAGATAGAAGCGGTGCTGGATGCGGGTGCGCTCGCCGAACCCGGCCATGTATCCGACCTCGCCGGTCAAGCCGGCGACCCACTCGTCGTCGACCGGATAATACGTTCCCGCGCCGAACCGCGAGCGGTGGAAGGCGACGTTGCCGCCGGCCCCGGCGAGGTCGTTGGCGAGGCGCAGGTAATAGCCCTCGGTGGGGTCGAAGCGGTCGTCGCGCCGGTCGTAGAGAAGTTCCTGCCCGAAGATCGACGATACGGTCGACCCCGCCTGTTCGCGGACGAACCGCGAGGCGTTGGGCTGGACATTGACGACTTCGTCCTCGCGCAAGGTGTAGCGCAGCGTCTGGCGTAGAGTTTCGGTGATCTGGTAGCCGGTGCGAAGCCCGAATCCCGTGGTCCTCTGGTCGAAGCTGCTTTCGCGCCGCTGGTCGCGCACGACCCGGAACAGGTCGAATCCGGCGGACATGTTCTTGTCGAGGAAATACGGCTCCGTGAAGCTCAAGTCGATCTGCTGGCGGCGCTGGGACACGGTCAGGCCGAGGCGCAGATCCTGGCCGCGGCCCAGCAGATTGCGCTCGCGGATGCCGATGTCGCCAAGTGCGCCGTCGGTCGTCGAATAGCCGACCCCGAACGATAGCTCGCCCGTCGATTTCTCGCGCACCTCGACGTTGATGACGGTGCGGTCCGGGGTGTCACCGGCCACATTGGTGACCTCGACCTTCTCGAAGAGGCCCAGATTGCGAATGCGCTGGCGCGAGCGGCGGAGCTTCGCGGTGTTGAAGGCGTCGCCCTCCACCAGCCGGAATTCCCGCCGGACAACTTTGTCGAGCGTCCGCACATTGCCGGTGATGTTGATCCGCTCGACATAGACCCGGGGGCCCTCTTGGACTTCGTACGTCACCCCCACCGTCTTAGCTTCGCGATCGCGGTTGATCCGGGGACGGATGTCGACGAAGGCGTAGCCCTGCGTGCCGACGGCGTCGATGAGCGCGTTGATCGACGCTTCGACCCTGTCCGCGTCGTACCAATCTCCCGCCTTCGTGGTGACCTTCCCCTTGAGCTCCTCGACCCCGAGGTCGCGGATCTGCGAGATGACGTCGATTTCGCCGAACCGGTACCGCTCGCCTTCCTCGATCGTGAAGGTGATATAAAACCCTTCGCGCTCCGGCGTCAATTCGGCGATCGCCGAGACGACCCGGAAATCCGCGTAGCCATTCGCGAGATAGAATTTTCGCAGGAGCTCGCGGTCGAAGGACAGCCGATCGGGGTCGTAGGTGTCGTCGGTGGACAGGAAGCGGTACCAACGGCTTTCCTTGGTCTGGATCGCGTCGCGGAGCCGGCCGTCGCTGAACCGCCGATTGCCCACGAAGTTGATCCGCCTGACCGAGGTGACCGGCCCTTCGTCGATCTCGAAGATCAGGTCGACCCGGTTCTGCGGCAACTGCACGACCTTGGGCTCGACCGTGGCCGCGAACCGGCCGCTGCGACGATAGAGTTCGAGGATGCGCTTGAGCTCGCCCTGGACCTTGGTCCGGGTGAAAACGACGCGCGGCCGGAGCTGGATCTCGGCATTGAGCACATCGTCGGACAGCTTGCGGTTGCCCTCGAAGGCAATGCGGTTGATGATCGGGTTCTCAACCACGCGCACGACCAGCGCAGCCCCCTCCTGGCGCAGGGTCACGTCGGCGAACAGCCCGGTCGCGAACAATGCCTTCAAGGACCGGTCGAGGCGGTCGGCGTCAGGGGCATCGCCGGCGCGAATGAGCAAGTACGACAGCACCGTCGCGGGGTCGATGCGTTGGGTGCCCTCGACGCGGATGTCCTGAATGAGCGCGCCGAGCCGCGCCTGCGCCGCGACCTCGGCCGCCCAACCCAGCGCCAGACATAGCACCAGGCGCTGCCCTATGGCCCGGCTAAACACCCGCAAATTCGCCCCCTCGGATTGCGCGTTGCCTTGCTCAGGATACCAAGCCGATCAGGTATTGAACGACCCGCAAATGCAGAAGATCGTTCCAGGTGGCGAACATCATCAGGCTCAATACCAGAACGAGCCCGATCCGGAAACCGTATTCCTGCGCCCGTAGGCCCAGCGGCCGTCCGCGCACGGCTTCGACCAGATAGAACAAAAGATGACCGCCATCGAGCATCGGGATCGGGAAGAAATTGATGAGCCCGAGATTGATCGACAGGATCGCCATGAACACCAGCAAATTCGTGACGCCGCCCTGGGCCACCTCGCCCGACATCTGGGCGATGCGGATCGGTCCGCCGAGCTCCTCGGCGGTGCGCTGGCCGACGATCATCTGCCCGACCGCCTTGAGCGTGCCCGCGGTCTGGACATAGGTCTCCGCCAGGCCGCGCCAGATCGCCTCCAGCGGTCCGTGCCGCACGAAGGCGATCCCACCGCCCCGCACCCCCACTCGCGCCACGCGCTGGCGATTGCCGAGGCGGTCGGTCTCTTCGACGACGACCGGCCTCGCGACCATCGCCACCTCGGCCCCGGCGCGCAGCACGACGATGTCGAGCGGGTGTTCGAGGTTGAGCTGGATGATGCGCTGCATTTCCTCGAAGCGCTCGATAGGCTGGCCGTTGATCCGCAGCACGCGGTCGCCGGCCTGGATGCCGGCGCGCTCGGCGGCGCTTTCCGGCACGACGGCGCCGATGTCTGGCGGCGTGAACGGCTGGCCGACGACGCCGAAAACCCCGGCGAAGACCACCGCCGCGAAGATGAAATTGGCGATCGGCCCGGCGGCGACGATGGCGACGCGCCGGGACAGGCGCTGGTGATGGAAGGAGACCGCCCGCTCGGCCGGGGACATGGTTGCAAGCTCGGCCGCGGGCGCGCTCGTGGCGTCGACGTCGCCGAACATCTTGACGTACCCGCCGAGCGGTATGGCGCTGAACTTCCAGCGCGTGCCGGCGCGGTCGGTCCAGCCGAAAAACTCCGGTCCGAAGCCGATCGAAAACACCTCGACCCTGACCCCGTTCCAGCGCGCCACCCCGTAATGGCCGAGCTCGTGGACGAAGACCAGGACCGTCAACACCACGAGGAAGGGAACCAGATAGGTCGCGAGACCGCCGATGAACTCCATGCCCATACCCGACTTCCGTGAACGAGCTTACTCGCCGGCGCGAACGGCCGGACATCCTCGCGTCGGACGCGATTCGGCGGCGGCTTGGATTCTAGGCGCGCATCGCCCGCCTGGCAAGCTCGACGGCCGCGGCGAAAAGGGCGGGAATCGCGCCGAATCCGGCATTTCGACGGCGCCACCGGTCGCCGCCACCCAAGCCCCCTCGCGAGGGCTCAGCGCCACGACAACCCGAGCCCGCCGCTCGTCCACTGCCAGACCGCCAGCATGCTCGCCGCCGCCACCAGACCATCGACCCGGTCGAACAGGCCGCCATGGCCAGGGATGAGGTGGCTGGCGTCCTTGACTCCGAAGCGACGCTTGATCCACGACTCGCCGAGATCCCCCGCTTGCGCCACCAGGGCCATGGTGGCGCCGGCGGCAGCCAACAACGCCGCCCCGGGGCTGGCTGGATCCAGCCGCGCAACGGCGACGCCGACCAGGCTTGCCGCGGCCACGGCGCCCATCAAGCCGGCCCAGGTCTTGTTGGGCGACAGGCGCGGGGCAAGCCGCCGCCCGCCGACCATCCGTCCGGCGAAATAGGCGCCGATATCGGTGGCCCAGACGGTGACCAGCAGCCAGAGCACCATCGCCCGGCCGGCCTCGGCGTCGCCTCTGAGCCAGAGCAGGGCCACCGTCGGCAGGCCGATGTAAATCGTTCCCGCCGCGACCCAAGCCGGCCGCAGGAAACCGCCGCGCCTGGCGGCGGCGTAAACGACGGCGGTGCCGAGGCCGATCAATCCTGCGGCCACATCCGGGCGACCGATCATCGCCGACCCGGCGACCGCCACGACGGTCGCGGCCTGCGCGGCGCCGGCCACCCCGAAACGCCCCACGCCGCACAACCGCGTCCACTCCCAGGCCAGCACGGCGGCCCCGGCCGCGACCAGGGCTGCAAAGGCCATGACCCCGGCGCTGAGCGCGGCCACGGCCACCGCCGCCAGAATCAGGGCGGATGCGACGCGCCAGGCGAGCTCGTGCCCCGATGCGGGCAGCGCCAGATCTCTCAGGCGCTCGTGGCGCCGTAGCGCCGTTCGCGACGCTGGAACTCCCGGATCGCCTCCTCGAGATCGCGCTTGGTGAAATCCGGCCATAGCGTGTCGACGAAGACGAGCTCGGCGTAAGCCGACTGCCAGAGCAGGAAATTGCTGATCCGCTTTTCGCCGCTGGTGCGGATGACGAGGTCGGGGTCGGGGACGCCGTGGGTCCACAGGAAGCGGCCGAACTTCGCCTCGTCGACGTCATCGGGCGCGATTTCGCCGGCCGCCACCGCCGCCGCCATGCGTCGCGCCGCCAAGATGATCTCGGCCCGGCCGCCATAGCTCAGCGCCACGGTCAAGTTGAGGCCGAGATTGTGGCGCGTCATCTCCTCGGCGTTCTCGATCAGGCTGACGATGTCGGGGGCCATGCGGTCGTGGTCGCCGACCACCCGCAGCCGCACGCCGTTCTTGTGCAATTCGGCGATTTCGCCGCGCAAATACTGGCGCAGCAATCCCATCAGCTCGTTGACCTCGGCCGCCGGCCGCTTCCAGTTCTCCGACGAGAATCCGAACAGGGTGAGATAGCCGATGCCGAGCTCGGCCGCGCCCACGATCACGCGGCGCACCGCCTCCGCGCCCCGCCGGTGTCCCACGACGCGCGGCAGACCGCGCGCGCTCGCCCACCGCCCGTTGCCGTCCATGATGATGGCGACGTGGACCGGCAGCGGCGCGGGCGACGCGGGTCGGGGCAGGGCATCGGTTCGGTCAGACATGCAAGACGTCTTTTTCTTTGGCCGCCAGGCCTTCGTCGACCTTGTTGATGAATTCGTCGGTCAGGGACTGGATCTGGGTCCCGCGCTTGCGGTGCTCGTCCTCGGTGATCTCGCCCGATCGTTCCATCTGTTTGAGCGCATCCATGCCGTCGCGGCGGACGTTGCGGACCGCGATCCGCGCGTGCTCGGCGTACTTGTGGGCGATCTTGATGAGCTCCTTTCGCCGCTCCTCGGACAAGGCCGGTATGGGTACGCGGATGAGCTGGCCGTCGCTCAACGGGTTGACTCCGAGATTGGCATCGCGAATCGCTTTTTCGACGGCCTTGGCGAGCCCTTTATCCCAGACTTGAACCGTGAGCATTCGGGGTTCGGGCACGCTCACCGAGGCGAGCTGGGAGATCGGCATGTGACTGCCATAGGCCTCGACGTGGACCGGCTCCAGCAGGCTGGCCGATGCTCGGCCGGTCCGCAAGCCTGCCAATTCCTTCTTGAAGGCGTCCACGGCGCCGGTCATGCGACGCCGCAGATCGTTGATATCCGCCCCTGACATGGCGCTCACCCCTTGTCGGCGATCATCGTAAAGCGACCGCGACCCATGACCGCATCGGCGAATGCGCCGACGTTGTGGATCGAAAAGACGAGGATCGGAATGTGGTTCTCGCGCGCCAGCGCGATCGCCGAGGCGTCCATCACCTTGAGGTCGCGCGACAGCACGTCGAGATAGTCGAGCCGATCATAGCGCCGGGCCGCCGGATCGTGGTCGGGATCGGCGCTGTAGACGCCGTCGACCTTGGTGCCCTTGAACAGCGCCTCGCATCCCATCTCGGAGGCCCTCAACGCCGCCGCCGTGTCGGTGGTGAAGAACGGATTGCCGGTTCCGGCGGCAAAGATCACCACCCGGCCCTTCTCCATGTGCCGGAGCGCGCGCCGGCGGATGTAGGGCTCGCAGACCGTCGACATGGGGATGGCCGATAGCACCCGGGTGTAGACAGGGGTGCGCTCGAGCGCGCTCTGCAGGGCGAGCGCGTTGATGACGGTGGCCAGCATGCCCATATAGTCGGCGCTCGCCCGTTCGATGCCGGCGCCGACTCCCTCGAAGCCGCGGAAGATGTTGCCGCCGCCGATGACCAGGCAGACTTGGACCCCGAGATCGTGGACCTTCTTCACGTCCGCGGCGATGCGGGCGAGCGTCGCCGGGTCGAGGCCGTATTGGTGGCCTCCCATCAAGACCTCGCCCGAGATCTTGAGCAGAACGCGGCGGTATTTGGGAGCAGCCAGCGCCTCGCCAGCCGGCTGGATCTTAGCCGTCATAATGCCCCGCTCCCGGCCCCCCCGCGCGCCCGTGGCGGCGCGAGAAGTCGGGTCCGCTCAGTCATGCGACTCCGAACATAATACACCACAGCCCTCGCCACAAAGCCCTCACCAGCGCCCGCGGCTATCGCCGCATGGCGGCGACGTCGGCGACGCAATCGCTGTCCTTGCGCCAGATGCCCTCGCCCACGGCGAAACGGCGGAAGGCCGCGACCCGAATCGGGGCGCCGACCTCCTTGGCCGCTCGCTCGACGGCCGCCTGGACCCGGGCCTCGCCGTCGATCACGTAGAGCTGTTCCAAGAGCGCCACCTCCTCGTAGTATTTGCGGAGCCGGCCTTCGACCATCTTGTCGATGACGGCGGCCGGCTTGCCCGAGGCGGTCGCGCGCTCGTGCAGGATGGCGCGCTCGCGCGCCAGCGCGAGCGGATCGATGTCGGCGACGCCGAGCGCCTGCGGGTTGGCCGCCGCGACGTGCATGGCGAGCTGCTTGCCGAACGCCCTGAGCTGGGCGGTATCCCCCGTCGACTCGAGCGCGACGAGGACGCCGATCTTGCCGAGGCCCGGGGCGGCCGCGTTGTGGACATAACTGGCGACCACGCCCTCGCCGACGGCCAGGCGCGCGCTACGCCGCAAGGTCATGTTCTCGCCGATTTTCGCCGCCAATTCGACGAGCCGGTCGGCGACCGTGCCGCCACCGCCCGGATAAGCCGCCCGAAGCAAGGCCTCGATGTCGCCTCCCTGCTCGAGGGCGGCCCGCCCGACCGCGCGCACGAACTCCTGGAAGGCGTCGTTGCGGGCCACGAAATCGGTTTCGGAATTGACCTCGACCATAGCCCCGCATTGGCCGGCGAGGTGGACGCCGACCAGGCCCTCGGCGGCGACCCGGCCCGCTTTCTTGGCGGCGGCGGCGAGACCTTTCTTGCGCAACCAGTCGAAGGCGGTCTCCATGTCGCCGCCGGTCTCGACCAGCGCCCGCTTGCAGTCCAGCATTCCGGCGCCGGTCTGGGCGCGCAAATCCTTGACCAGTGCGGCCGTGATATCGGCCATGATCCCACCTCCCGGGGTTGAAGCTTAGGCCGTCGGTCCGCTGCCCACATCCCCGCCGGGCGCTGGCGCGGCCGTCGTCCTGCGCCGGCCCGGGCCTCCCGACGCCCTCTTGGGCACCGGTTTGTCGGCCGCGGCGGCCGTCGCGGGCGCCGCCAGCGGGGTCGCCGCCGTGGCAGCGCTGGCGGCCGCCTCGAGGCGGCCGGCCGGCGCGACTCCGGCCTCAGCCTCGACCTCGGGCAGCGGCTCGGTGGGCGGAGTCTCGGCTTCGCCCACGTCGATGCCGGCGGCTTTCATTTCGGCTTGCAGCCCGTCGAGGGCGGCGCTGGCCACCAATTCGCAATACAGAAGAATAGCTCGCAACGCGTCATCGTTGCCGGGAATCGGATACTTGATGCCCGTGGGATCGCTGTTGCTGTCGACTACCGCGACCACGGGAATGTTGAGCCGGCGCGCCTCTTGGATCGCAATCGCTTCTTTATTGATGTCGATCACGAACAACATGTCGGGCAGGCCGCCCATCTCCTTGATGCCCCCCAGGGCGCGGTCTAGCTTGTGGCGCTCGCGGGTCAGATGGAGGATCTCCTTCTTGGTAATGCCCGCATTCTCTTGCTCTTGCGCGATCCGTTCGTCGAGCTCGCGCAAGCGCCGGATCGAATTCGAAATCGTCTTCCAGTTGGTCATCATGCCGCCGAGCCAGCGGTGATTGACGTAATATTGCCCGCAGCGCTTGGCCGCCTCGGCGATCGCCTCCGCCGCCTGGCGCTTGGTGCCGACGAACAGCACGCGCCCGCCCGCCGCCGCGGTATCGCGCACCGCCGTCAACGCCTGGTACAGCAGCGGCACGGTCTGCTGCAGATCGATGACGTGAATGCCCTTGCGCACCCCGAACAGGAAGGGCGCCATCTTGGGATTCCACCGCCGGGTCTGGTGTCCGAAATGGACACCCGCCTCGAGCAGTTGACGCATGGTAAAGGTCGGTATCGCCATGGGCGAAAAGGTCCTTCTCCGGTTGATCCGCCGCGGGCTTTGCGTCCTCGACGCCGGTACAGGGCCCCGGCCGACCGGACACCGGATCGACCAGCAGCCTATGACGCTGCCAACCGCGATCCCGCGTGTGGAGTTTTTCAAGCGCCGCGATGGCGCGGCAAGCGGCGATTCAATAGCCGTAACCCGGCCCCCGTTGCAAGCAAAAACCGGGCCCGGCGCAGTCCTAAAAATACGATGAATATCAGGCGGTCAGGTTATATTTCTTGGATGTCCGTCACCCCCGGAAGCGCGCCCAGCGCGGCGCGCGTGGCGGGCGAAATGGCATAGGTGCCGGGGAGCGCGATTTCGACCTCGCGCTCGCCGCCCAGCGCCACCACCAGGCTCACCCGCCCACGCCCGCGTCGCTCGCCGCCGATCGCGGCTGCCAGCCCCGGCAGGAAGGCGTGGTCGTCGATGGCGATCTTGAGCCCCGCGGCGGCGTGGGCCACGGCCTCGTCGAGCGGCTGGATCGACTGGGCGGTGAGCCGCAGCGATTCCTCCTCGAGGCGCGCCTCGGCGGCGATCAACAGCGGCCGGTTGGCGGCCAAGACGTCCTGCGAGGCGGCGAGCAACTCGGAAAACACCGCGACCTCGAAAATGCCGCCGGTGTCGGAGAGTTGAACGAAGGCGAAGCGGTTGCCGCGGGCCGAGCTGCGCTCTTGTTTGCTGATCACCGCGCCGGCGAGCTTGACCCGCGTCGCCCCGCCCGCCGCCAGTCGGCCCACGAGCTCGCTCGACCGGATCACGCCCAGCCGCGCCAAGCCCTTCGCATAGGCATCGAGGGGATGCGCCGACAGGTAGAAGCCGGTCGCCTCGAACTCGTTGGTGAGGCGCTCGTTGAGGGGCCAGTCGGCGACGGGCGGCAGGCGCGGCCGGGGCGCGTCGCCGGCGCCGAACAGGTTGGCTTGGTGGGTATCGCGCTCGTCGGCCGCCCGGGCGGCATGGCGCAACAGCGTTTCGCTGGCGGCAAACACCCGCGCCCGCTTGACGTCGAGCGAGTCGAAGCAGCCGGCCTTGACCAGCCCCTCGAGCTGGCGCTTGTTGACCTGCTTGGGATCGAGCCGCCGGGCGAAGTCGAACACATCCTTGAACGGGCCGCCCCGCCTTCGCTCCTCGACGAGCGCCGTCATGGCAGCGAGGCCGACATTGCGGACCGCCGCCAGGGCATAACGGACGGCGCCCGCCGTCCCCTCGCCGCCGTACTCGACCGCGAAGGTGGCCTGGGAGCGGTTGATGTCGGGTGGCAAGAGCTGGATCCCCAGCCGGTCGAGCTCCTGGCGGAACAGGTTGAGCTTGTCGGTATTGCCGAGCTCGAGCGTCATCGAGGCGGCCAGGAACTCGACCGGATGATTGGCCTTGAGATACGCGGTCTGGTAGGCGATCAGCGCATACGCAGCGGCGTGAGACTTGTTGAATCCGTAGCCGGCGAACTTGTTGACTTGGTCGAAGATCTGCGAGGCTTTAGCCTCGCCGACGCCATTCTTGACCGCGCCGTCGATGAAATTTCGGCGCTGCGCCTCCATCTCCGCCTTGATCTTCTTGCCCATGGCGCGGCGCAAGAGATCGGCCCCGCCGAGGCTGTAACCCGACAGCACCTGGGCGATCTGCATGACCTGTTCCTGGTAGATCATCACGCCGAAGGTCTCCTTGAGGATGCCTTCGAGCGCGGGATGCAAGTAGTCGGGCTGCTCGCGCCCGTTCTTGCAGGCGATGTATCTCGGGATGTTTTCCATCGGGCCAGGGCGATAGAGGGCGACCAGCGCGATGATGTCCTCCAGGCGGTCGGGCTTGAGCCGCCTGACCGCGTCGCGCATGCCCGCGCTTTCGAGCTGGAACACTCCCATCGTCTCGCCACGGGCCAAGAGGTCGTAAGTCTTGCGGTCGTCGAGCGGCAGGTTCGAGAGCTCGAGCCCAAGCCCGCGCCCGGCGAGGAGATCCTGGGCCCGGGCGAGCACGGTCAAGGTCTTGAGGCCGAGAAAATCGAATTTGACCAGGCCGGCAAGCTCGACGTATTTCATGTCGAACTGGGTGACCGGCATGTCCGAGCGCGGGTCGCGATAGAGCGGGACCAGTTGGTCGAGCGGCCGGTCGGCGATCACTACGCCCGCCGCATGGGTCGAGGCGTGGCGGTACAGTCCCTCGAGCTTGAGCGCGATATCGAACAGCCGCGCCACCGCCCCGTCGCCCGCCTGCATCTCCTGAAGCATCGGCTCGCCGTCCACCGCCTCCTGGAGGGTCACGGGCCGCGCCGGATTGTGGGGAACGAGCTTGCAGATGCGGTCGACCTGGCCGTAAGGCAGTCCGAGCACGCGGCCCACGTCGCGCAACACGGCCCGCGCCTGGAGCTTGCCGAAGGTGATGATCTGCGCCACTCGGTCGCTGCCGTATTCGGCCTGCACATAGCGAATGACCTCGTCGCGCCGGTCCTGGCAGAAATCGATGTCGAAATCGGGCATCGACACGCGCTCGGGATTGAGGAAGCGTTCGAACAGCAGCCCGAACCGCAAGGGGTCGAGATCGGTGATGGTCAGCGCCCAGGCGACCACCGAGCCGGCGCCGGAGCCGCGCCCGGGTCCCACCGGAATGCCCTGCTTGCGCGCCCATTGGACGAAATCGGCGACGATCAGGAAGTAACCCGCGAACCCCATGCGGATGATGATGTCGAGCTCGTAGGCGAGCCGCTCGCGGTAGGGTCGCGGCGCGGCGGCGTGCGCGCCCTCGTCCATTTGTGGTTGCAGGACCTGGGCGGCAAGCCGCGCTTCCAGGCCGTGGGCGGCGAGCTCGGCGAGCGTCTCGGCCGCGCCCCGCGCTTGCGCGCCGGCCGGGGTGGGCAGGATCGGCGCTCGCGGACGCAACAGCAAGGAGCAGCGGCGGGCGATGGCGAGCGTGTTGTCCGCCGCCTCCGGCAGATCGGCGAACAAGGCGCGCATCTTGGGCGCCGATTTGAAGCGATGCTCGGGTGTGAGCCGCCTGCGGTCGGTCTCGGCGAGGGTACGTCCCTCGGCGATGCACAACAGCGCGTCATGGGCTTCGTACATGCCTTCGTCGGCGAAAAAGACCTCGTTGGTCGCCACCAGGGGCAGGCCGTGGCGGTCGGCGAGCGCGATCAGGGCCGGCTCGATCTGCGCTTCGGGTCCAAGCCCGTGGCGCGCGATCTCGACATAGAGGCGCCCGGGAAAGGCGGCCGCGAGCGTGGCCAGCATGGCCTCGGCAGCGGCGTCCTGTCCGTCGGCCAACCAGCGGCCCACCGCGCCCGCCGGGCCGCCGGTGAGCGCGATCAAACCGTCGGCGTGCGCGCCGACGAGCGGGAGGGCCACTTGCGCCCTTTCCCCGGACTCGGTGTCGAGGAACGCCTTGCTTACCAACCCGATCAGATTGGCATAGCCGGTCTCGTTCTGGGCGATGAGGACCAGGGCATCGGGCGGCTTGGCGTGGCCGTTGCGCTCTCTCGCCTCGGCGCGGCGGATGGCCAGTTGGCAGCCGATGATCGGCTGCACGCCGGCGGCGGCGGCGGCGAGCGAGAATTCCAGCGCACCGAACAGGTTGCAGGTGTCGGCGATGGCCACCGCCGGCATCCGCTCGCGCCGGCACAGCTCGACGAGCTCCTTGACCTTGATCGCGCCCTCGGACAGCGAATAGGCCGAGTGGACGCGCAGATGCACGAAGTCGGCGTGCGGCATCGCCCCTACCTCCGCGGCGCCCGCTCGACGCCGGGGCGGCGCGCGAAGCCCTGCTCCGCCCCTTGCGGCCCGGCGCTCATCGGCCCGCTCGACACCGACGCGCCGGCGCACGCGCGAGGCGCCAGGGCGAGCAGGCATGCGAAACCGGCAACAGGGCGCACGCGACTCGGCCGCTCATATCCGAGCGGGCTTGCCAGTGTTTTCCCCCCCTGCCCCGCCGCCGTCAAGCGTCGCAGCGACGAGCACGCCCCCGCGCAAGCCGAGGACGCGGTCCATGCGGGCCGCGATCTCCGGGTTGTGAGTCGCCACCAGCGCCGCAAGCCCAGTGGTGCGAACCAGCTTGACGAGTTCCGCGAACACCGATTCGGCGGTCCGCGGATCGAGGTTCCCGGTCGGTTCGTCGGCGAGCAGGATGCGCGGACGGTTCGCCACCGCGCGGACGATCGCGACGCGCTGCTGCTCGCCGCCCGAAAGCCGCCCCGGGCGATGGCTTTCGCGCTCGCCCAGGCCCATCCGCGCCAACAGCTCTCGAGCTCTCGCGCGCGCCGCCGGGCGAGCGGCGCCGGCGATCATCTGCGGCAGCATGACGTTCTCGAGCGCCGAGAACTCTGGCAGCAGATGGTGGAACTGATAGACGAAGCCGAGGTATTTGCGGCGCATGGCGGTCCGCTCGGCATCGCTCATGTCCCCGCACGCGGCGCCGTCTAAAAGGACCCCGCCGGCGTCGGGCCGCTCGAGCAAGCCGGCGATATGGAGCAGCGTCGACTTGCCCGCGCCCGAGGGGCCGACGAGCGCCACGCATTCGCCCGCCGAAAGCGCGAGCGAGGCGCCGCGCAACACCTCGAGCCTCGCCCCGGCTTGGACGAAGCGCCGCTCGACGCCCGCCAGCTCGAGCGCGGGCGGCTCAGCCATCGCCGTGCCCGCCGGCCTTATTCATAGCGCAGCGCCTCGACGGGATCGAGGCGCGCGGCCCGCCAGGCCGGATAGATCGTGGCCAGGAAGGACAGCGCCAACGCCATCGCCACCACGGCCACCACCTCGCCCGCATCGATCTTGGCCGGCAAGCGGGAGAGGAAATAGATCTCGGCCGAGAACAGCGGCGTGCCGGTCAGGGCCTGGAGCCACTGGCGGATGGTTTCGATGTTGGCCGCGAAGGCGATGCCGAGCACGAACCCCAGCGCCGTGCCGATCACCCCGACGCTCGCGCCGGCGAGGAAGAAGATGCGCAAGACCGCGCCTTGCGTGGCGCCCATGGTGCGCAGGATGGCGATGTCCTTCGACTTGTCCTTGACCAGCATGATCAGGCTCGAGATGATGTTGAACGCCGCCACCAGGATGATCAGCGTCAGGATCAGGAACATGACGTTGCGTTCGACCTCGATCGCGTTGAAGAAGCTGGCATTGGCCTGCTGCCAGTCGAGCAGGCGCACGCCCGCGCCCAGCTCGCGGGATATCGCGCGCCGCGCCTCGGAGACCCGGTCGGGGTTGGCGACCATGACTTCGATCCCCGAGGCCGCGTCGCCCATGCGGAAGAAGACCTGCGCCGCCGCCAATGGCAGGTAGACGAACGTGCTGTCGTACTCGAACATGCCGACTTCGAAGATTGCCGCGACCCGGTAGGCGCGCAAGCGCGGCACGGTGCCGAAGGCGGTCACGTTGCCTTGCGGGGAGATGAGCGTCAGGCTGTCGCCGATGCCGAGCCCGAATTTCTGCGCCATGCGGCTGCCGATGACCGCCGCATCGTCGCCCTCGAAGGCGGCGAGGTCGCCGTTCTTGATATTCCCGGCGATGAGCGGCCGGGCGGCGAGGTCGGCGGGCCGAATGCCGCGCACCAGCGCCCCGCCGGCGATGTTGTTGGCGGTCGCCATGACCTGGCCTTCGACGAGCGGCGTGGCACCGACGACGCCCGGCAGGCGGCGGATCTGCGTGGCGAGGGGATCGAAATCGGCCAAGGGCGCGCGCACGCCGTAGACCGTCAGGTGGCCGTTGAGCCCGATGATCCGCCCCAGGAGCTCGGCGCGAAACCCGTTCATCACCGCCATGACGATGATGAGCGTGCCGACGCCCAGCGTAATGCCGAGCAGCGAGAATCCGGCGATCACCGAAATGAGTCCTTGCTGGCGGCGGGCCCGCAAATAGCGCGCCGCCACCAGCCGTTCGAATGCGTTGAAGGCCACCCCAATCCTCAGGCGGCGAGCTTCGCCAGCGCCTGCTCGATCGACATCTCCTCGCGGCCGCCGGTGGCGCGCCGCTTGAGCTCGACCTTGCCGGCGGCGATCCCGCGTGGGCCGACCACGAGCTGCCAGGGCAGGCCGATCAAGTCCATGGTCGCGAACTTGGCCCCGGCGCTTTCGGCACGGTCGTCGTAGAGGACGGCCTTGCCGGCGGCGACCAGCTTTCGGTAGAGGTGGTGGGCGGCGGCATCGCATTTGGCGTCGCCGACCCGCACATTGACGAGGCCGATGTCGAACGGGGCCACGGAGTCGGGCCAGATGATCCCGGCGCTGTCGTGGCTTGCCTCGATGATTGCGCCCACCAGCCTGGAAATGCCGATACCGTAGGAGCCCATCTCGACCGCCACCTGCTCGCCGTTGGGACCGGCAACCACGGCGTTCATCGGCTTCGAGTACTTGGTGCCGAAATTGAAGATGTGGCCGACTTCGATGCCATGGGCCATGCGCAGCCGGTCGGGGGGCACCGGGCAGGTCTTGGGATCGTGCATTTCGGCGGTCGCCGCGTAGCGGCTCAAATAGGACCGGACCAGCGGCTCGAGATCGGCGTCGTAGTCGACGCCCTCGGCCGACGACCCCTGCCCCATCCACGCCGTATCGCAATAGACTTCGCTCTCCCCGGTGTCGGCGAGGATGACGAACTCGTGGGACAGGTCGCCGCCGATCGGGCCGGTGCCGGCACGCATCGGGATCGCCTGCAAGCCCATGCGGGCGAAGGTGCGGAGGTAGCAGACAAACATCTTGTTATACGAGCGCTTGGCGCCGGCGGCATCGAAGTCGAAGGAATAGGCGTCCTTCATCAGGAACTCGCGCCCGCGCATGACGCCGAAGCGCGGCCGCACTTCGTAGCGGAACTTCCACTGGATGTGATAGAGATTCTTGGGCAGGTCGCGATAGCTGCGGAGCGAGTGGCGGAAGATGTCGGTGACCAGTTCCTCGTTGGTCGGCCCGTACACCATCTCGCGGTCGTGGCGGTCGAGGAGGCGCAGCATCTCCTTGCCGTATTCCTCGTAGCGGTTCGATTCCCGCCACAGCTCGGCCGGCTGGATGGTCGGCATCAGGATTTCCTGCGCCCCGCTGCGGTCCTGCTCCTCGCGGACGATCTCGGCGACCTTTTGCATGACCCTGAAGCCCAGCGGCAGCCAGGAATATATCCCGGCGCTCGCCTGCCGGATCATGCCGGCGCGCAGCATCAGGCGATGGGAGACGATTTGCGCCTCGCTCGGGGTCTCCTTGAGCGTCGGCAAGAAAAACACGGAAAGCCGCATGAAGTCCCTTCGCTCGACTGCGAGGCCAGGGTTCGGATGTGCGAGCGCCAGACTTTAGGCAAAGGCCCGGCGTTATGCAAAGAGTTGGGAGGGGTTAACGAGCGCCGTCAAGGCGGCGCCGGCACAGCTCGGCCAGCGCCTCGAGGCGGGGGTCGTCGAGCGACTGGCCATTGAACAGGACCCGGCCCCCGGCCTCGACGGTGATGCGGCCGATCGTCACCCCCGGATGGACGAAATCCTTTTCCTCGAGGCCGGCGTCGTCGAGGTTGAGATCAACCGTGACATCGAAGCTGAACGTTTCCGGCGGGCGGATTTCCGGCCCGGCATAGAGATCGGCCGGGGCCACGGGACGGCCGCGGACATCCACGCCCGGCCGAAAGGCAACATCGGGCGCCGGCTGGTGGCGGACCAGGCGCCGACAATCGGCGGCGGTCACGGAGACCGTCTGCGCCGCGGCGGCGCCCACCCCCGCCATCAAGGTCAAAACCGCGGTCAGCGAACATCGCATGGGACGAATCTCCTCGCCGCGGCTTAACAACCGACTAACGTTGGCGGCCCACCATGAGATCGAAGTCCTGGGCCGAAACCTGGTGACTCCGGCCTTGACCTCCCGATATAATTCCACGTGCAGAAAAGCGCCGTTGGCGCGGTCCAAGTTTAGGGATGTTCACGTTCGGCTAAGAGACCTGGCACGGAGCCCCCGCGCCAGGTTTCGTTTTTTGGGGGGGCGCCCGACCTCGCCCGCGTCCGAGGAAGGCGCCGCCGCCGGCGCGTCAGTACCTGAAATCCGCTGCTTGCATCCAGGGCGGACGCAACTTAGCGATCCGCCGGTAGACGGGGCAGTCGCGCCGGTGCGCGCCCGGCAAATAGCCGGTGCTGATCAGGAACTCGCCGACGATCTCGCCGCCCGTGAACACGAACTCCTTGCGGAACAGCTTGACCCAGTCGGCCTTGGCGCACGGGTGATGGAGGGCGAGCCAGGCGGCAAACGAGCCATGGGTGCGGGCGAGCGCGCGGATGCGCCGCGCGTTCTCGATCACCGCCCTCACTTTGAGGCGGTTGCGGATGATGCCGGGGTCGGACAGCAGGCGCGTCTCGTCGCGGGACCCGAAGCGGGCGACGCGCTGGGTCGCGAAGCCGGCGAACGCCCGGCGAAAGGCCTCGCGTTTCTTGAGCATCAACAGCCAGGACAGGCCGGCCTGGTTGATCTCGAGCGCCAGGCGCTCGAGGAGCGCGCTATCGTCGGCGAGCGGAAAGCCGTATTCGCGGTCGTGATAGGGTCCGTGGAATTCGTGACCCGGCGCGATGTCGCAGTACGCGGACAAGTTCCTATCCCGTCTCGCGCACCGAGATCGCGCCGGACTCGATGACCAGGTAGATCGCCACCCACACCACGGCCGCGATCGCGGTGGTGATCAGCGCCTTGAGCCCCATCCTGGGGTTGTCGGGCGCGCCCGCCGCATGACCGGGGCCGGGGGCAGCCGGCGGGCGCACGCCCCAGGGCAGGACGGTGAACAGCACCGTCCACCACACCACCACGTAAACGGCGATGCCCGTGAACCAGCCCATCGCTCACGCCTGCTCGATCTCGATCAGCGTGCCGCAGAAATCCTTGGGATGGAGGAACAGCACCGGCTTGTCGTGGGCGCCGATACGCGGTTCGCCGTCGCCGAGCACCCGCGCGCCCGCACGCCTGAGGCGGTCGCGCGCGGCGCGGATGTCGTCGACCTCGAAGCAGACATGGTGCATGCCGCCGGAGGGATTATGGGCCAGGAACTTGGCGATCGGCGAGTCGGGTCCGAGCGGGTGCAAGAGCTCTATCTTGGTGTTGGCAAGCTCGACGAACACCGTGGTGACCCCGTGGGCCGGCAGGTCGAGCGGGGCGGAGACGCGCGCGCCCAGCGTCTCGCGGTAGACGCGCGCCGCCGCCTCGAGGTCCGGGACCACGATCGCGACATGATTGAGACGCCCGACCATGGCGGGTGTTGTAACACCGGAGCCCACGGGCGTTCCAGCGGGCAGATTGGAAGGCGTGACACGGAGCGAGCCTCGGGAAGAACATGCAAGGCGGACGCGCGATCTTGAGGCGATTCGGGATCAAGCCGAAGAGAATAGGCCATGAGGTCCGCTGCGATCCATAGCCACAAAGGGCTCTTGGTCTAGGTGATGTTGTGAGGTGGCCCTGGAAAACTGGACAGCTGGCTAAGGTGGAACTGTGCTCCGATAGGTAGCGAAATCCAAGGAGCAGACGATGACGAACATTCGGAAGAGGCACGCAGCTTCGTTCAAGGCGAAGGTGGCGTTGGCGGCGGTCGCCGGGCACGAGACGGTGCCGGATCTTGCGGTGCGGTTCGGGGTGCACCCGAACCAGATTTACGGCTGGAAGAGGGCGCTCCTGGACGGGGCGGGGCTGGTGTTCGAGAAGGGCGGCGGGCGGCGGGCGGCCGGCGCAGGCGGCGGAGCGCGAGAAGGCGACCTTGTACCAGCAGATCGGGCAGCTGACGGTGGAACGGGATTTTTTGTTACGCAAGTCCGGTCCGTGAGCCGACGGGCGAGACCGGACACGATCGAGCGTGAAACCCCGTCGCTGTCGCCGGTGCGGCAGTGCGAGCTGCTCGAAGTGCGCCGATCATCAGCCGACTA
>JBQTIU010000066.1:0-26216 GCA_052387815.1 Pseudomonadota bacterium | reverse complement strand
GGGCCTGTTGAAGCAGGCGCAAAGGCACGGCCTTACGGCCAAGACCGTCGATCTGCGCAATTCCGGCGACACCGCCGGCCCGCGCGACCAGGTGGTCGGCTACGGCGCCTACAGTTTCGCGGCCGGGGCGAGCTGATCCCCCGGGCCACGAACTGTGGGCCGGTCACTCCGCAGGGACGAAAATCAACCGCGGAGGGCGCGGGAGGGATCACGACTTCGTCGTGATCGCGCGGAGGGAGAAGGCAGACAGCAATTCGCGGCGCTTTCGCGCCGCAATCCGTTCCTGTGCGAGCAGGCGCGTTCTTCTCGGCGCCCTCTGCGGTACGAGTCCTGACCCTGCAAGGACCGCAACTCCCTGGACCTCGGGTGAGCCGGTCGGGCGGACTTCATCGCCGTGCGCTTCGGCCGACCGCCGCCGCGACACGACCGGCGCCGATCGGCCGCTCGATCACCCGAACCGCGCCAGCGAGAACGGCGCCAGCGCCGGGTCCGCGCGGCCGCTGCGCATCATGTCCGCCGTCAGCCGCCCGATGATCGGGCCGAGGGTGACGCCATTCCCGGCAACGGCGTTGTAGAAACCGGCCAAACCCGGGACCTCGCCCAGGATGGGCGCGCCGTCGATGCTGGCGTTGATGGCGGCCCAGGCGCGGATGACGTGCACCGAGGCAAGCGCGGGCAGCACGCGCTGCGCCACCCACAGATTGCCCTCCAGGCTGTCGCACTGCACCAAGGCATGCCCGCTCGCATCGAGCCGCGCGCGCCATCCGCCGCCGATGATGATATTGCCGTTCCTCGCCTGTTTCAGCGTGAGGTGGCGGTCGGCATGCGCGATCAAGTGGCGGACGAGGAGTGGCGCCGGCTCAGTGACGATCATCTGCAACGGCGAGGCGTGAACCGGCAGGCGAACGCCGACCATCGCCGCAACCCGCGACGACCACGCGCCGGCGGCGTTGAGGACCCGCGCGGCGCGAAAGGCGCCGCGGTTGGTGTGCAGGAGGAACCCGCCGCCGGTGCGCTCGATGGCGCGGACCTCGGTCTCGCGGAACAGCCGCGCGCCCGCCGCCATCGCCGCCTCCAGGACCGCTTGGGTCGCCAGCATGGGGTTGATCTTGCCCTCTTCCGCGCACCAGGCGGCCCCGATCATGTGCCAGGAGACCGCCGGCGCCAGCGCCTTGAGCTCCGACGCCGAGATCACCTCGACCGACGTCCCGAACGAGCGTTCGAGCGCCGCCTTGCGCTTGAGATGGTCGAGCCGCGCCTCGTCTTCCGCGACCATCAGGCCGCCGGTGACCTCGATCTCCACATCCCGCCCCAACTCCTTTGCGAGCGCCGGCCATGCCCGCGCGGACTCGCGTTGCAAGGGCAAGGCCTGCGCTGCCATCCGGCCGCCACCCTCGGCGCGTTCGCCAAAATCGTAAGACAAGAGCTGAACATGCAAACTGCCGGCATTGCCGCCGGAGGCCTGCCCGTTCGGCTGCCCGCGCTCCAACACGACGACGTCGGCCCCGGCGCGCGCCAGATAATAGGCCGTGCACGTCCCGAGGATGCCGGCACCGATGATCGCCGTGTCGGCGCGCCGCTCCGCCTCGTCGCGCACCGCGAGCGGAGCGCCGAGCGGCGGCGGCTCGGTCTCGCCATGGCCGGCCCATTCCCCTTTTTCGCTGGCGAGGGCCACCGCCGGCAGGGCCTTCACCGGGACTCTCGGCGCGAAGAAGGCGAACTCGTCGGGCGCGCGACCGCTCGCCGCGGCGCACATGCGCGCGACATGAGGGGCGCAATATCGCCCCTGGCAGCGGCCCATCCCCGTCCGCGTCAGCTTCTTGATCGCGCCGCTCTCGGCGGCGCCGGCGGCACGGTAGCGGCGCAGGTGGCCCGCCGTCACCTCCTCGCAGCGGCAGATCACGACCTCGTCGTCGACGATCCCATCGACGCGCGGCGCCGCGAACAGCCGCCACAGGGCGTTCTGGAACGCGAGCGCTTGGGCGAGCTCGGCCTGGGCGCGGGCGATGGCCGCTGGCGCCGGCGACGCATGGCCCAAGTTGCGCGCCGCAGCGAGGCCCGCAAGCTTGCCCTGGGCAAGGGCGACGCGCGCGCCGCCGATGCCGCCGCAGTCACCGGCGGCGAACACGCCAGGCACGGATGTCGCGCCGTCGAGGTCGCGCTCGACGGCGAGCGCCGCGCTCGGATCGACGACGTGGCGGCAGCCGAGCAGGCGCGTGATGTCGGTCGACGGCAGGAAGCCGTAACCCAGGCACACTGAATCCACATCGTAGGGTCGTTCGGTGCCGGGAATCGGCCGCCCCTCGGCGTCGATGCGAGCAAGCGTGGCGCGTTCCACTCGCCCGTTGCCGTCGAGGCGGACGACGGCGTGGCGATAGAGGACGGGGATGCGGTGGCGCCAAAGTGCGGCGAGGTAGAGGAGGCCGTCGCGCATCAGGTCCGGGGACCAGCGCAACGCGGACATGAGGCTCCCCAGTCGAGACGGGCCGGGCCGCGGTGCGGCCTCCGCGACCGCGACCACCCTCGCCCCGCCGCTGGCGAGCTCGGCAGCGACCTGGAGATTGAGCGGGCCATTGCCGGCGAACAGCACCCGCGATCCTGGCGCCACCCGGTAGGACCGGCCGAGGGTCTGCGCGGCTCCGGTCGTCATCACCCCCGGCAGGGTCCAGCCGGGGACGGGAAACGAGCGCTCGTAGGCGCCGACGGCGACAATCAAGTGCCGTGTGCGGTAGCGCCCGGCCCGGCCGTCGGCGAAGGTGCCCAGTTCGAGGGTGCCGTCCTCGCCGCGAAAAGCGCCCCAGACCATGGCCTCGCCGACCAGGCACACACCCAGTTCCCGAACCCGGTCGATCAGCGCGCGGCCGCGGGCGAATTGCCGATCGATCGCCGACGGCGCGGCGAAGCGGTGGCTGGGCGCAAGCTGCTTGAAATACTGCCCGCCCGGCTCCGGCCGTTCGTCGAGGACCGTGACCTCGGCCCCGGATGATGCCGCGGCCTCGGCGGCGGCGAGGCCGGCCGGACCGGCCCCGATTACCAGCACTTCGCATTCATGCTCCGGGATCCCGCCATTCGGCGCCGCGGCGAGCGGCGGGTCGCCGGGATCGGGGACCGGCCCCTCGTGCAACTGGGGTTCGATGCGCATGCCCGCCCGAACTTTGGTGAGGCAGGCGCGCTGGCTGGGACGGCCGTCGATGCGCACCAAGCAGTCGAAACAGACGCCCATGCCGCAAAATACGCCGCGCGGTTCCCCGCGCCGCGTCGTGCGCAGGCCCACAATCCCGGCGGCCGTGAGCGCCGCGGCGAGGGACTCGCCTTCGAGGGCGCGCACCGACTGGCCGGCGAATGCAATTTCGACTTCGGGCGCGCTCTCTTCGATGCCGCGGCGGACAAGCCGGCGCGCGGGTCTCCCATCCGCCATGACGTGGTCCTGCCGACGCCAAACCGGTAAAACGAGGATCCCAGGGCACTCTATCCCCGGGTCAGGGGCTGTCAATCGTCGCGCCGCTCTTGATCCAAGGACCGGCGTCGTTCACTCTGTCGGTCCAATCCCGAGCGAGTTCGGCCATGTCGCGGATCGCCTATGTCGACGGTCGCTACCTGCCCCTCGCGGCGGCCGGCGTCAACGTCGAGGATCGCGGCCTGCAGTTCGCCGACTCGGTCTACGAGGTGATCCTGGTCGAGCGTGGCCGCCTCGTCGACGAGACGCCGCACCTCGATCGTCTCGACCGGTCGCTCAAGGAAATACGCATGGCCGCCGGAGTCTCGCGGCCGGCGCTGAAATGCATCATCCGTGAGGTCCTGCGCTTGAACCGGATCGACCACGGCATGCTCTATATCCAGGCGACGCGGGGCGCGGCACCGCGCAACCCGGCGTTTCCCGCCATCGCCAGGACGACGATCATCATGACCGCCCGCCAGCTGCCGCCCGCCTCGCCGCAACGCCTCGCCGAGGGGATCGCCGTCATGACCATCCCCGACATCCGTTGGGGAAGGTGCGACATCAAATCCGTCGCCCTGCTGGCGAACGTGCTTGCCAAGCAGGGGGCGCTCGAGGCCGGGTATTTCGATGCCTGGCAGGTCGATGCCGACGGCTACGTCACCGAGGGGTCGGCGTCCAACGCCTGGATCGTCACCACGGACAAGGAGCTCCTGACGCGTCCCGCCACGGCGGCGATCTTGAAGGGCGTGACGCGCGCGACCGTGATCGCGCTTGCCGCGCAACTGGACATCAAGGTCGTCGAGCGGCGCTTCAGTGTCGCAGAGGCGAAATCGGCCGCCGAGGCGTTCCAGACGAATGCCTCCGCCCGGATCGCCCCCGTCACCCGCATCGACGACTCCGTGATCGGCAACGGCCAAGCCGGTTCGATGACGATGGCGCTCATCGATCGCTACCGCCGTTACACGGCCGCAGGCGCATCGGACGGCTGAGAGGAGGGAGTATCGTGCGACCGCAAGATCGCTTCGACTATTCGGCCATCGTCGACCGCAAGCCGCTGCGGCTTCCCGGCGATGCGCGCGTCGTCGTGTCGACCGTCGTCAATGTCGAGAACTGGGACATCGGCGGCCCGATGCCCCGGCAGGTGATGACCACCCCGGCCGGTATCGCGGCGTTGCCCGACGTGCCGAACTGGGCCTGGCACGAGTACGGCATGCGGGTCCGGTTCTGGCGGCTCAAGGCGGCGCTCGATCGCGCCGGCATCCGGGCGACGGCGTCGATCAACGCCTCGGTGTGCCTCGACTATCCGCGCATCGCCAAGGCGATCCTCGATGCCGGCTGGGAGTTCATGGGCCACGGCTTCACGCAGAAGGCGATGCATGTCGTCGATGACGAGCGCGCGGTCATCCGCAAGACGATATCCACCATCCGCGATTTCACCGGCAAGGCGCCGCGCGGCTGGCTCGGCCCCGGCCTCGCCGAGACCGAGAAGACCCTCGATATCCTGGCCGAGGAAGGCATCGAATACGTGTCGGACTGGGTGATGGACGAGCAGCCCTGCGGGATCAAGACGACGTCGCGGCCCCTCGTCATGGTCCCCTACAGCGTCGAACTGAACGACATCGCGATGATGGTCCTCCAGCGCCACGAGTCGCGGGTCCTCTACGAGCGCACCCTCGAACAGTTCGAGAGGCTGTACCGGGACGGCGAGGAGTCGGCGCGCGTCATGGCGATCTGCGTCCACCCGTATATCAGCGGCGTGCCGCACCGGATTGCGTATTTCGAGCGCATCTACGACGAGCTTGCCAAGCGGCCCGGCGTGCTGTTCTGGACCGGCGAACAGATCCTCGACTGGTACCGCGCGGCGCCCAACGCGTGATACAGATTGACGGGCGACGTGGGCCGCCGGTACCAAAGAGTTTGCCGCCGAACGGAGGGGATCATGGCCGAGACCGCACCAACGAGACCCCGGGTCGACCTCTATTACGAGGACATCGTGGTCGGCGAGGAGTTGGAAACCGCCTCGCACAAGGTCACCAAGTCGGACATCCTTTCGTTCGCGCAGATCACGCGCGACCGCCATCCTCTGCACACCGACGAGGACTTTTGCCGCAACACGTCCTTCGGCAGGACCATCGCGCACGGTCTCTACGGGCTGTCGCTGATGGAGGGGCTGAAAACCGAGCTCGGGCTCTATGCGCACACCTCGCTCGCCTCGCTCGGCTGGAACAACGTGCGGTTCCTGAAGCCGGTGTTTCCCGACGACACGGTGCGCGTGAAAGTCAAGTTCGTCGCCAAGCGGGAAAGCAAGAAACCCGACCGCGGGGTAGTCACGGAAATTGTCACCCTGATCAACCACACCGACGAGGTGGTCACGCAGGCCGAACACGTGAGCTTGCTGATGCGCCGACCCCGGGCCTGATCGGGGCGGCGCGCAAGACCGGAGTCGCGCGCTTTAGCTCGCTCCCTCTCCCGCCCGCCGGATCGCGCCCGGGCCGCGAGCGCGGGCCGCCGTCTCGGCCTTGAGGCCCATGGGGCCGTCGCGGAAGATGCGCGCGTCCATGAGGCGGAGGCCGCTCGCCACCTGCGGGGAGAAGCCGAGGCGGTCGAGCACGTCCTCTCGCAGGCGGATGCCGGGCGCGATTTCGGTCACCATCAGACCCTGTGGGGCCATACGGAAGATCGCCCGCTCGGTCACGAACGTCGTCTCCTGGCCGCGCGCCTGGCCGCGCCGGCCGTTGTAGCTGATCTGCCCGACGCGCGCCACGAACTTGGCGAGCGTCCCTTCCCGGTCGATGCGGAGCCGGCCGTCGGCCACCACGACCTTGAGGCCGCCGCCCGAAAGCGTGCCGCCGAAGACGATCCGCTTGGCGTTCTGGGTGATGTCAATGAAGCCGCCGGCGCCGTCGTTGCGGTCGCCGAACCGGGTGACATTGACGTTGCCCTCCGAATCGACCTCGGCGAAGGACACGAACGCGAGGTCGAGCCCGCCACCGTCGTAGAAGTCGAACTGATAGGGCTGGTCGATGATGGCGCTCGGGTTGCAGGCCGAGCCGAAGTACAGCCCCTCGCCCGGCACGCCGCCGATGACTCCCGCTTCGACGGTGAGCGTGACGAGACGCTCCAGCCCCTCTTCGGCGAGTACATTGGGGATGAGCGCCGAGACGCCGACGCCGAGATTGATGACGGCGCCCGGGAACAGCTCGAAGGCCCCGCGCCGCGCGATCACCCGGCGCTCGTTGAGCGGGCCCGCTTCGACGCTCGACAACGGCCGTCTGATCTCGCCGCACAGGCTGGGATCGAATGGCGTGGCGTAGTTCTGCCACTGGCCGGGATCGACGACGAAGCGGTCGATGAGGAACCCCGGCACCTTGACCATCTGCGGATGCAGGGTTCCGCGCTCGGCCAGGCGCTTGACCTGGCAGATCACCGTCCCGCCGGCGTTGTGCACGGCCTGGGCGATGGACAGGGCCTCGAGCGTCGTCGCCTCGTGCTCCCAACCGACGTTGCCGTCCTCGTCGGCGGTGGTGCCGCGGATGAGCGCGACATTGGCGACCGGGGCCTTGTAGAACAGCCACTCTTGGCCGGCGAGCGTCACCACCTCGATCAAATCCTCGGTGGTGGCCCGGTTCATCTTGCCGCCTTCCTGGCGCGGGTCGATGTAGGTGTCGAGGCCGACATGCGTGACCACCCCCGGGTGCTTGGCCGCCATCGCACGGTAAAGCTGGCAGATGACGCCCTGGGGAAGGTTGTAGGCCTCGATCTCGTCGCTGACGATCAACGCCTTCATGAATGGCAGCTGCAGCCCGTAATTGCCGCCGATCACGCGTTTGATCAGTCCCTTGTGGGCGAGGCGGTTCAAGCCCTTGGCATGGACCGCCCCGACGCCGGTCGTGTGCAGGATGGTGAGTGCGCGCGGCCGGCCCTCGCCCAAGAATAGCTTCTCGATCGCCTCCAGGACCGATTCGGCGACACCCATCCCGGCCGAGCCGCCGACGATGACCGTATCGCCATCCTTGATGAGTTGAGCGGCCTCATCGGCCGCTATCACGCGGTTCAGCATCTCTTCCCTTGTCTTGAACCTAGGCCGGGACTCAGGCGTCCTTGGCGATCTGGCGGGCGATGATCAGGCGCTGGATCTGGTTCGTCCCCTCGTAGATCTGCGCGAGCTTGACATCGCGGAACAGCCGTTCGACCCGGTAGTCCTGGGAATAGCCGTTGCCGCCGTGGATCTGCACGGCGTTGGTGACGTGCTTCATCGCCATGTCGGTCGTAAACAGCTTCATCTCCGCGGCCTCGCGGACGATCGGATAGCCGGCATCGAGCAGGCCGGCGGCGTGGTGGATGAGGAGGCGGGCGGCGGAGATGTCGGTCGACATGTCGGCGAGCATGAACTGGACGGCCTGGTAGTCGAAAATCGGCCGGCCGAACTGGATGCGCGACTTGGCGTAGTGCAAGGAATCCTCGTAGCCCGCCCGGGCCATGCCGAGGGCCATGGCCGCCATCATGATGCGGCTGTAGTTGAAATTGACCATGGCCATTTTGAAGGCCCCGTTCTCGGGCCCGATGCGCTCGCGGGCCGGGACCCGGCAATCCGCGAAGACAATCTGGCAGGTCTCGAGACCATGCATGCCGAGGAGCCGCTCCTTTTTGCCGCGCCTCACCCCCGGGTTGTCGCCCTCGACCGCGAAACAGCTGATGCCGCGATGGCCCTTGTCGGGGTCGGTCTTGGCGAAGACGAAGATCAGGTTGGCGACCAAGCCGAGGCTGACCCACGCCTTGGTGCCGTTGATGACATAGTCGCCGCCGCGGCGCGCCGCCGCCGTCCGCATGCCGGCGACGTCCGAGCCGTAGTCGGGCTCGGAGGCGCATGTTGCCGGGATGAGGTCGCCGGCGACGATACCGGAAATGCGGCTTTTGTGGTGGCCGTCGCCATGCTCGTTGAGGAAGCGGACGGCCTCGACCGGAATGGCGAAGATGTTGCCGGCGCTTCCCGAACACCTGGCCATCTCCTCCATGGCGATCGCCATGGCGACCGTGTCGAAGCCGCTGCCCCCGGCGGATTCGGGAAGGCCGCCGCCGAACAGCCCCAGCTCCGCCATTTGCCGGTAAATCTCGGTCGGGAAGCGGTCGTCGCGGTCAATAGCGGCGGCGACGGGCAGCACGGTCGTTTCCGCGAACCGGCGCACCGTGTCGCGGACCATCGCTTGCGTTTCGGAGTAGAATCGGTCCACGCGTCCTCGCTCCGCCGCTGGGCCCCCGGCCGCTCAACCTTTCTTCGTACGGCCTTTGCGGACCTTCGCGGCGGCTTGCCGGTCCGATTCGAGGATGCCGGCGTGCGCGGCGTTGGTCCTCGGCACGTCGAAGATATAGACCGTGACGATCTCGGGCGGAACGTCATAGGCCTTGCAGGTGACCTCGGTGATGCCCTTGACGATCTCGCGCTTCTTGGCGAGCGGGCGCTCGAAGGCGTAGACATAAACGATCGGCATACGGGTCTCCGTTCTTGGTCTCGCCGGGGGAGCCGCAAGGCGGCGTCAAGTCGGCCGGCGCCAGACCACCGGAAATAGGTCGCAGTCCAGGGGATCGCCGGGCTCGAGGCCGGGATCGAAGAGCAGCTTGATCACCTTATTGCGCTTAATGAAGCGCATGTCGTCGCCGGCATAGCGGGTCGACAGCGCGCGGCGCCGGCGCAAGGTCCGGTTGCCCGCCGCGCCATGCAGGGTGAGCGCGCTGAACACCAGGCCGTCGCCCGGCTCGAGGTCCCACGACAGGATCCGGTAGTCGCCACGGCGCTGGTCGATATCGGGCAGCTTCTCGAACTCGTCGGTCTCGACCGCTTCCGGGAGCCGGAAGTCGAAGGGCTGGAAGCGGCGCCCCGAGCGATGCGAGCCGGCCACGAACTCCATGCCACCGTTGTCGCGGTCCACCGGATCGAAGGCCACCCATACGGAACAAATCTGGCGGCCTTCGGCCGGCCAGTAGTTGAGGTCCTGATGCCAGGGCGTGGGCGAGACCGCGCCGGGGTTCTTGACCATCAAATGGTCGTAGAACACGTTGACCTTGGTCGCGCGCATGAGGAGGCCGGCGGCTTCCGCCTGCGGCGAATCGAAGGCGCAAGCCCGGAAGTCCGGATCGAAGGTCCACAGGAACTTTTCGCTCATGAATA
This sequence comes from Pseudomonadota bacterium, assembly GCA_052387815.1. Lineage (GTDB taxonomy): Bacteria > Pseudomonadota > Alphaproteobacteria > CACIAM-22H2 > CACIAM-22H2 > JBQTIU01. Next base: position 16,611 of record JBQTIU010000066.1, on the reverse strand, counting down.
TGCCCGGATCCTCCGGGCTGTAGCGTTCGCGGAACGGGCCCGGGTTGCGCTCGACGCGAGCGATCGCTTCGCGCAGGCGCGCAACCCAGCCCTCGTCGAGCAGCCGGCGAATGCAAACGACGCCATCTTCCTCATAGGCCGCGATGTCGGCCTCGGCGACGACCGGTCCCATCGGGTGGCGCGAAGTGGCCTCGTCCAGCGGGGAACCGATCCCGACGCGATTTGGGTCCATTGCGCTATCCCCCCAAGGCCGCGATCAGACGAAGGTCAGGAGACGCCTCGGCGTGCGCACGAGGACGGTATCGATCTCATCTTCGGAAAAGCCTTTGTTGCGCATGAGGGGGACCACGTTCCGGAACATATGGCCATAACCGTGGCCGCCATAGGCGACGAGCCGGGTTTTCGTGCAGATGTCCTGGGACACCACCACCTGGCCGCCATAGCCGCGGTCGAACAGCTCGCGAATGTAGCGCAGCCGCATGTAGTCGGTGGGCAGGTCGCGGTCCCCGAACCAATAATACGACGTCTCGATGCCGAAGAAATCGTATTCGACGACGCAGCCGGAATCCGCGAGCCGCAGCACCTCCTCGGTCGAGAAGAGGGTGCGATCGATGTGGCTCATGACGAGGCGCGTGACGTCGCCGCCCGCCTTGCCGAGGATGTCCACCAGCTCGAAGGGCGCCCGGCTGTCGCGGCCCGGATGGACATTGATCGCGGCGCCGGTCTCGACTTGCGCGATCGCCGCGGCCGCGAGCACGCGCCGCTCGAATTCGGTGAGCGGCCACATGCAGCCGATTTCGCCGATGATCCCGGCGCGGACATCGGTGCTCCAACAGCCCTCGCGCACCTGGGAGATGATTTCGGCGGCCAGTTCGTCGACCGAATTGGCCTTCATCTCAGCCGGGATGTATTCGTCCACATAATAGCCGGCGCCCTGGATGATCGGCACCCCCGACCCCTCCGACAGGAAGCGCAGCCCAGTGGGATCGGGCTTCAATCCGAAATTGGTCAAGTCGACGACCGCGCCGCCGCCCGATTCGCGCAAGCGGATGAGTTCCTCGAGCGCAACGCTGTACTTCCTCATGTACTGGTTGCCGTAGTCGAGGATCGACCGGCGGTTGATCTCCCACACGTTGTCAAGCGTGATCGTCACTTCCGGCCCACCCTGGCCGGCGACTTCCGGCCGGGTCACGTCCCATAGGATATGCTCGTGCATGAGGGTCGGGCCGAGCGCCTCGGGCGCGATCAAGCCGCGCACGGTCTGGATTTTCCCCTTCTGGTCAAGCGCTGGTGCCATCCGCGTTGGCCTCGGGAACGCCCTCACGCGGGCCACCAGTATTGGAGTTGCGTCGCGCGGTCAATGGCATTGGCTTGACCCGAGCGCATCGTCCATGATGCATTGGGCATGATGCATGGGAGCGTCGAGGGCATCCCGCCCGAGCGGTCCAGGATCGACGAGAGGAAGTCCATGAAGAAGAAGGTCAAGCACAAGAAACTGCGCGGCACTTTTACCGTCATCCTCACCCCGTTCACCGCCGACGGCTCGAGGGTCGACGAAAAAATGCTCCGCTGGCTCGTCGATTTCCAAATCTCGGAGGGCATCCACGGAATCATCGCGCTCGCCAGCAACGGCGAGTTCCTGTCGCTGTCCGAGGCGGAGCGGCACGAGGTCGCGCGCATCGCCATCGATGAGGCCGCGGGGCGCGTGCCGGTGGTGGTCGGGACCGCCGCCGAGAGCACGACCGACGTGATCCGTTTAACCCGCGACGCCGAGAAGCTGGGCGCCGACGCGGCGATGGTCCTTACGCCCTATTACTGCTGGATCGACGAGGACGAGCTTTACACGCACTACAAGCGCATCGCCGAGGCGGTGACCCTGCCGATCATGCTCTACAACCACCCGGCCTCGACCGTCCTCGACATGAAGCCGCCGCTCGTTGCGCGGCTCGCCATGATCGACAACATCCTTTACATCAAGGAGTCGACCACCGACACGCGGCGCGTCTACCGGATCAACGACCTCTGCAAGGGCAAGATCACGGTCTTCGCAGGATACCTCGGCTACGAGTCCTTCATGGTCGGGGCCGAAGGCTGGGTGTCGGTGTGCGCCAACATCATCCCGCGCAAATCGGCGGAGCTGTTCGAGCTCGCCGTCGACAAGAACGACAAGGATGGCGCCTGGAAAGTGTTTTCGGAGATCGTGCCTTTGATCGATTTCCTGGGCGACCACCTTTACGTCCATGGCATGAAGGCGGCCTTCAAGCTCTTGAAACGCGACATGGGCGATCCGCGGCCGCCGCGCCTGCCCTTGCGCAAGGAGCTGATCCCGCCGCTGCGCAAGGTGATGAAGGAGCTGGGGCTGTTCGACCGCGATCTGCCCCCGGTCCGCTAGCGCATCCCATGGCGCGGCGGCCTTTCACGGTGGTGCGCGGCGGGCGCCTCGTCGATGGCGAGGGTCGCCGCGGCGAGTTCGCGGACATCCTGATCGCCGGCGATTCCATAAGCGATATCGGGCCGCCGGGCCTCGCAGCGCCGGCCGACGCCGATGCCGTCGATGCCGCGGGCACCCTTCTCATCCCTGGCCTCGTCAACGCCCATACCCACGGCGAGGTCAGCCTGGCGAAGGGGTTCTCGGACCGGTGGACGCTCGAACTGCTGCTCAACGCCACCCCTCTCACCCGCGAGCGGTTCCGGCTCGAGGACAAATGCCTCGCCGCCAAACTGGCGGCGGTCGAGATGGTCTTGCACGGCTCGACCGCCTGCTACGACCTGTTCGCGGAGTTTCCGGCGCCGACCCCCGAGGGGCTGGCCGCCGTCGGCCGCGGCTATGCCGAGGTCGGCGTGCGCGCGGTGGTGGCGCCCTTGATGGCCGATCGCAGCTTCTGGCGCGCCATCCCGGGCCTGTTCGGCGCCCTGCCGCAGCCCTTGCAGGCGGCGCTCGACCGCGTCGCGGCGGCGCCGGCCGAGGCCAGCCTCGCCGCATGCCGGAAGGCGCTCAAGGACTGGCCCATGCCCCGCGACCGGGTGCGCCTCGCCCTCGCCCCGACCATCCCCCATCACTGCGAGGACTCGTTTTTCCGCGCCTGCCGCCGGCTCGCCGACGAGTTCGGGGTCGGCATCCACAGCCATCTCGGCGAATCGAAGGCCCAGGCGGTCGTTGGCAAGGCGAAATACGGCATGACGCTCGCCGCCCATCTCGACGAGCTCGGCGTCTTCGGGCCCGACTTCACCGCCGCCCATGCCGTGTGGGTGGACGACGACGACATCCGGCGTCTTGCCGATCGCGGCGCCAGCGTCGCCCACAACCCGACCAGCAACCTGCGCCTCGGTGCCGGCGTCGCCCCGGTGCGCGCCATGCTCGATGCGTGGCTTAACGTCGGCATCGGCACTGACGCCAGCACCTGCTCGGACGGCCTCAACATGTTCGAGGCCATGCGGCTGGCCTGTTATTTGAGCCGCCTCTGCTCGCCCGACCCGGCGCGCTGGCTCGGCGCCGAACAGGTGCTGGCCATGGCGACGAGGGGCAGCGCGCGGGCGCTCGGCATGGATGACCTGATCGGGCGCCTCGCGATCGGGTTCAAGGCCGACATCGTGTTCCTGGATCTCAAGAAAATCCAGTACTTGCCGCTCAACGACGCGGCCCGCCAGGTGGTCTTCCAGGAAACCGGCGCGGGCGTCCGGGATGTCATGATCGGCGGCGAATTCGTCGTCCGCAACGGCGTGCCCTTGAGGGTCGATTACGAACGACTGCGGCGCGACGTCGAGGCCCTCAACGACCGCTTGCGCCCGGAGCGCGCCGAGGCCGAGCGGCTCGTGCGCCGGCTCGAGCCGATCGTCGGCGAGTTCTGCACCGCGCTCGCCCAACAGCCCTATCACGTCCACCGCTATGTCGGAGGCGAGCGGGCCGAGCTCTGATGAACGGACGGCCCCTCAAAATCCTGCTTGGCACACGGCCGGCGAATGTGTAGCATCGGCGGTGAAAATATTTCTCCCGGGCGGCACAGCTGCCCGACAGCGCGAGGGGGCGATGGCGGGGTTTCGCGGCAGCTTCACGGTGATGATCACGCCGTTCACGCAGGACGGCGCGGGGATCGACACCAAGGCCTTGCGCCGGTTCGTCGACTGGCAGATCGGTGAAGGCGTTCCGGGCTTGATCCCGCTCGGCAGCACGGGGGAATTCCTGTCGGTGAGCGACGACGAGCGGACCCAGGTCGTCGAGGGCGTGGTGAAGCAGGCGAAGAAGCGCGTGCCCGTGCTGATCGGCACCGCCGCCGAGTGGACGGACAACGCCGTGCGTTACAGCATGGAAGCCGAGCGCTTGGGCGCCGACGGGGTCATGGTCGTTCCGCCCTTCTACAGCACGCCGAGCGAGGACGAGCTGTTCGAGCACTACCGCCGCATCGCCGAGGCGATCTCGGTCCCGGTGATGATTTACAACAATCCGAACACCGCCAATGTCGACTTGACGCCGGCCTTCGTCCAGCGGCTCTCGCAGGTCGACAACATCCGCTACATCAAGGAGTCGAGCGGCGACATTTACCGCGTGTCCGAGATCGAGCGCCTGTGCGGGGACCGCATGACGGTGTTCGCCGGCTATCATGCCTTCGATTCCATGCGCCTCGGAGCCAAGGGGTGGGTGTCGGTGTGCGGGAACATCGTTCCCGCCCTGTCGGCCGAGCTCTACAACCTGACCGTGGCCAAGGGGGAGGTCGCTGCCGGAAGGAAGCTGTACGGCCGGCTGCTGCCGCTCTTGGACGCGATCAGCGGCGATCTCTATGTCGCGGCTACCAAGGCGGCGCTTGCCCTGATCGGCATGCCGGTGGGCGGCCCCCGGATGCCGCGCCTGCCGCTGCCCCAAGCCAAGTTCGCGGCCCTCAAGCGAGCGCTCGCGGATTTGGGCGTGCCCCTCGCAAGGGCGGCCTAGGAACCGGACGCGGCAGAATGACTCGATCGCTAGCCCATAACCCTAAGGAGAAACTTCACATGAGGACATCATCGCTCGCCTATCTATTCGGGGCGGCCGCACTGGTCGGCGCGTTCGCCACCGCGCCCTTGTCAGCGCAACAGATCGTGCTCAAGGCCGGGCATTCGCAGAACGCCGAAGAGCCGATGCACCAGGGCCTCGAGATCATCAAGAGAGAGCTGGAGGCGGCGACCGGCGGCAAGGCCACCGTTCAGGTCTTCCCCAACATGCAGTTGGGTGGCGAAGTCGAGATGATCAAGCAGGTGCTGACGGGCACTCTCGACATCACCTCGCCATCGAATGCGCCGCTCACCAACTTCGTGCCCGAGCTCAAGATCTTCGACATGCCGTTCCTGTTCAAGGACGAGCCGCACATGTACCGCGTCCTGCGCGGGCCGATGCTCCAGGAGATCGACAAGATCGTCGCCAACAAGGGCATCAAGCTGCTGGGCGTCTTCGCCGTGGGCACGCGGCACATCATGACGAAAGACCCCATCAACAGCATGGCCGACCTCAAGGGCAAGAAGATCCGGGTCATGCAGAATCCGGTGCACCTCGAGGCGTTCAAGGCGTTCGGCGCCAACGCGACGCCGGTCTCCTACGCCGAGCTTTACGGGTCGCTGCAGACCGGCGTGGTCGACGGCGCCGAGGCGGCGAACACCAACTACTGGGAGAAGAAGTTCTACGAGGTCTCCCCGCACTGGGCGATGCTGGGCTGGACCATCCTCACCGCGCCAATCATCATGTCGGAGAAGAACTACGCCAAGCTACCGAAGGACGTGCAAGAGGTGCTGGTCAAGGCCGGCCACAAGGCGGCGGTTTGGGAGCAGGACCATTACGCGGCGCTCGACGTCGAGCGTCTTGAAATGCTGAAGCAGAAGGGCATCAAGATCACGACCCCCGATCCCAAGCCCTTCCGCGAGGCCGCCAAGCAGGTCTTCGAGAAGTTCCTCACCACCGAGCTCGACAAGCGCCTCTTGAAGATGATCCAGGATACGCCGTAAGGCACGAGCTCGAGTTACCGGCCGGCGGGGCGGGAAACCGTCCCGCCGGTTCCTTCCTTAGCGGCGCGCGACAGGGGCAGCTTCCGGGGGGCAAGTGACCGCACTCGCTGGGATTTTTGGCCGGATCGTCGAGGCGATCCGGGGCATCGCGAACGTCTTCGTCATCCTCTGCTTCTCCTACATGACGATCTCGGTCGTCGTGCAAGTGCTGGGCCGCTACGTCTTCAACTTCTCGATCGCCGGCGCCATCGAGACCGCGACCCTGGCGCAGGTCTGGATGGTGCTGGTCGGCGCCGGCATCACCATGCGCCGGGGCATGCACGTGGCGATCGACGTCGTGGCGGTCTTGTTGCCGGTCCGTCTCGCGCGCGCGCTGAGCGTCGTGATCGCGCTGGCGAGCCTGTGGTTCCTCGGCGTCGTCATCTACGGAAGCTTGCCGCTCATCGAGGTCGGGTTCATCGAGACCTCCCCGGCCCTCCAGATCCCGATGTGGATCTCCTATGTCGGCATCCCGGTCGGCGCCGGCTATTTCGGACTCGAGGTCCTGCTGGCGCTAGCGCGCCGCTGGAACGACCCGTTTGGCGCCGAGCGGTCGGTCGCCGAGGCGGGAGGCTAAGTCATAGTCATCGCCTTTTCCGCGTTCTTGGCCTTCCTCATCCTCGGCATGCCGATCGTCTTCGTGCTCGGCATCGCCGCGACGCTCACGCTCATGGTGACCTCGAGCGTTCCGGTCACCATCGTCGCCGAGCGCCTTTATGCCGGCCTCGACTCCTTCACGATCATGGCGATCCCGTTCTTCATCTTCGCCGGCGTCATCATGGACGCGGGCGGGATTTCGCGCCGGATCGTCGCCCTCGCAACCGCCATCGTCGGTTGGATCACGGGCAGTCTTCTTATGGTGTCGATCGTCGCCGCCACCGGCCTTGCCGCGATCTCCGGCTCCGGGTCCGCCGACACGGCCGCCGTCGCGGCGATCATGCGGCCCGAGATCGAGCGCCGGAAGTACAACGTCCCGTTCGCCGCCGGCATCATCGCCGCGGCGGGATCCCTCGCCCAGGTCATCCCGCCTAGCCTCATGATGGTGGTGGTGGCGATGATCGGAAACCTGTCGGTCGGCGCCTTGTTCCTCGGCGGCGTCATTCCCGGACTCCTGACCTCATCGGGCCTCCTCATTTGCGCCTATCTTCATGCCAGGCGCGGCGGCCCGCAATATCGCGAGGTCGAATCGTTCACGCTCGCGCGACTCGCCCGTGCCACCTGGGCCGCCATCCCCGCCGTCGGCATGGCGGTCATCATCATCGGCGGGATCATCGGCGGCGTCTTCACCCCGACCGAGGCGGCGGGCGTGGCGGTGGCTTACGGCCTCCTCGTCGGCATCTTCGTCTACCGCGATCTCAAGGTCACCGAGCTGCCGGCCCTCATCCTGCGCGCGGTGACGCTGTCGGCGGCGGTCATGGCGATCGTCGGCACGGCCAACATCTTCGGCTGGCTGATCGCCAGCCTCAACGTGCCCGCGCTGTTGGGCGGTTGGCTCAAGAGCATCTCCCAGGAGCCTTGGGTCTACCTCCTCTTGGTCAATATCCTGCTGATGATCGTCGGCTGCTTCATGGAGAGCATCGCGGCGATCCTCGTGCTCTCCCCGGTGCTGCTGCCGATCGCGCTCAGCTTCGGAATCGACCCGATCCATTTCGGCGTCGTGATGGTCATGAATTTCGCCATCGGCCTGATCACCCCGCCCTACGGCATCACGCTGTTCGTCGCCTCGACCATCTTCGAGCGCCGGGTGATCACGGTCGCGCGGGAGCTGTTCTGGCCATGGCTGTGGATGACCGCGATCCTGCTGCTCACGACCTTCGTTCCCGAGCTCGTCCTCTACCTGCCGCGGCTTGCAGGGCTGGTCTAGCTGCCTTCACTTTCCCTTGTAGCGGGGCTTGCGCTTTTCGATGAAGGCGGCGATGCCTTCGTCGTGATCCTCGGTCTGCCAGAGCAGGAGCTTGCGCTCCAGGCTCAGGCTTTCGTCGAGCGGCTTCTCGAACGACATGTTGATTTCCGCCTTGATCATGGATGCTGCGATCGGCGACTTCTCGGCGATAGCGGCGGCGATCTCGAGGGCGCGCTCGAGGGTGCGCGCGGTCGGTACGACCTCGGCGGCGAGGCCCCAGGCCGCCGCCGTAGGCGCGTCGATCGGTTGCCCGGTGAGCGCCATCAGCATCGCCCGGGTCTTGCCGACGGCGCGCGGCAGGCGCTGGGTGCCCCCGTCGCCGGGGAAGGCGGCAATATTGATCTCCGGGGTGCCGAACTTGGCGTTCTCGCCGGTGACCACGATGTCGCACAGCATCGTCAGTTCCAAACCGCCGCCGAGCGCGTAGCCGTTGACCGCCGCGACGAGCGGCTTCCCGAAGCGTTCGATCGTCTTCCAGCTCTTGAGGCGGTCGGCCTCGGCCCACATCGGCAGGTCGCCCTCGGGCATCTCCTTGATGTCCGCCCCGACGGAGAAGGCGCGCTCGTCGCCGGTCAAGACCACGCACCTGATGCCGTCGTCGCGCGCGGCCTCGTCGAGCGCGGCGGCGACCTCGACCAGGAGCGCCTTGCTCAAGGCGTTGAGGGCCTTGGGCCGGGCAAGCGCGATCAGCAGGACGAAGGGGCGCGGGCGAGAAACGACGATCAGGTCCATGACGGGTCCTCGTTGAGCTCGGCAGCGTCAGGCCGCCGGGGTGGGAGAAGCGGGGTCGATGAGCCCCTCGTGCTTGAGCTCGCGCCACAGCTCCGCGGGAACGTTTTCGCCCAACCACTTCAGGCATCGCTCGACCTGAGCGGGCGAGCGCATGCCGGGGAGCACCGAGGCGACGGCGGGATGGCCGAAGGGGAACTGCAACGCTGCCGCCGCGAGGCTGACGCGATGGCGAACGCAGACGCCTTCGATGCGCCGGACCCTGTCGACGACCGCGGGCGGTGCGGCGAGATAATTGTAGGGTGCCCCGGCAGCGGCCCCACGCGCGAGGATGCCCGAGTTGAAGGGTGCGCCGACGATCACGCCGATCCCCCGCCGCGCGCACAGCGGCAGCAAGGAGTCAAGCGCCCCCTGTTCCAGAAGCGTATAGCGGCCGGCGAGAAGGAAGCAGTCGAGGTCGCACGATTCGGCGAAGTCCCGGCACACGCGCCAATCATTGACGCCGACCCCGACGGCCGCGATCGTTCCCTCGCGACGCAGGCGGTCGAGCGCCCGATAGGCACCCCCGATCGCGATCCGGAACTGCCGTTCTTGTTCGACCTCGCCATGGTTGTCAGGATCGACGTCGTGGATCAAGGCGATGTCGATGCGAGCCAGGCCCAGGCGTTGCAGGCTGTGCTCGATCGACCGCAGGACGCCGTCATGCGTGTAGTCGTAGACGAGCCGGAACGGCAGCCGCTCGACCGTCTGCCCATCGCCGTCGCGTCGCTCGAGCGGCTCGCACAGGCGTCCGACCTTGGTCGACAGTACGAAGCCGTCGCGCGGATAGCGGCGCAGCACATGCCCGATGCGATGCTCGCCGAGGCCGCCGCCGTGGAGGGGCGCCGTATCGAAGTACCGGATGCCGGCCTCGTAGGCGGCTTCGATGGCGGCCAACGCCTTGCCTTCCGGCACCGCACGGTGCAGGTTCCCGATCTGCGACCCGCCGAAGCCGAGGGCCGGCAGCTGCGTATTCCCGACTCGGCGCCTGTTGAAAGGATCCATGAGTTCCGCAGTCCTTCCCTGGACTTTCTCGAAAGAGGGGACCCGCAGCCGCACGAGACATGCCGGGCGGCGTCGCCTCGATGTCGGTAGGGTAAATGTTGACCCCGCCCCGAATGATCATGTCCTTGCGGCGACCCCTCAAGAAGATGAATCCGGCCTCCTCGATCGCCGCGAGATCGCCCGGATAGAACCAGCCGTCGCGGAATGCCTCCGCTCTTTTGTCCGGGCTGGCAGCATGGCTGGCCCAACACGGCCCGGGGCGTCTGCATGCCGGACGGTGTGGACTTACGCATCGGCCAGACCAAGCATGGCGCCGAGCCCGCCGCCGTCACCCGCCGCATCCGCGCCCTCCTCGAACAGGGCCCGAGCGTACCGGATGACACATGTGCTACGTGACCCGCACAGTCGAGGCGCCATAAAACCCGGGGATTTCAACTTGTGACGGACAGCGCTGTTCGGCAGTCCGAACGCGCCCATTCCCCGATGTCTACGGTCCCGGAGGCGCTAGCCCGCGGCGCGGCGCGGCGCGCACGGTGCGAAGTGGGCGAGGCCGGCGCCCTCGACCGTGGCGATGATCCGCGCCTCGGTGTCCTTGGCGAGGGGCAGCAACGGCCCGCGCGGGCTCGCGCAGTCGATGATTCCGAGATGGCGGAGCGCCACCTTGATGCGGGTGTGCATGTCCATGCGCGGCGGCGCGCCGTAGATCGAGCGCACGATGGGATAGAGCCGGTCGCTCGCCGCGCGCATCCCCGGGAGGTCTGCGCGCGTGGTCGCGCGCCACAGGTCGACGAGGAAGTGGGGAGCAAGACTCGCGAGGCCCGAAAGGATGCCGTCGGCGCCGATCGCGAGCTGGGCGAGGAACCAGTCGAAATTCGACGGCAGGATCGCCACGTCCGGCGCCGCCGCCTTGACCTGCCGCCAGGTCTCCTCGTAGGCCATGATGGTGTCACTGCCTTCCTTGATGGCGATGACCGCAGGAAGGCGCGCCATCTCGACCAAGGTCTCGGTCGTGTACCCGCACCCCGAGGCGAGCGGGTACTGGAAGATCGACAGCTTCATGTCGACCGCCTCCATCACCTCAGTGACGAAGGCGAGCGGCACCTCGGCATTGCGCGCCCCGCCGGCGGCGATCGAAGGCGGCGGGAAGAGCACGGCCACTTCGGCGCCCGCGGCCCGGGCGTCCTTCGCCCGGGCGATCGCCTCGCGCGTCGCCATGGCGACGATGCCGGCGAAGAGGAGCTTCGACGGGTCGATGACGCGGCGCGCGAACTCGATCACCTCCACCTGTTCGCGCGGCGACAGGGTAGCGCATTCGCCGGCATGGCCGTTGACGAACACCGCGGAGATGCCGTCGGGCGTGGCGCAGTAATCGAGCAGCCGCCGATAGCTCGACCAGTCGATCTCGCCCCTCTCGGTGAAGGGCAGCACCGTGGCGACGGCGACGTCGCTCACCCTCATCTTGGCCATGCCTTCCTCCCGCGGCGGCAAGAATCGCCGCCAAGCAGCATTATCTTCGACCCTCCGCCCTGCATCAAGGCCGGTGAGGTGGCCCCGTCTGTTTGGACGGCTCGGAAGGCAAGGTAAGGTGGAACTCTGCAGTTGTCATTGGCTGTCTCGACACGCATTGCGGCTGGGGTTCGAGGTCATGGTATCGTCATTGCTCCTCCTGTCATCCCGACAATTTGAGTCTCCGGGCTTGGTGGTTGCGCCCGTGGGGTTGCGGGCGAAGGCGAGCATTTCCCCGCGTTGCGCAGCGACAAGGGCGCAAGCGCGGCCGGTCCGCGGCACGCGGATCGTCCACATACCCAAGGGGTCGGGCGCGCCGAACACCGGGGACGGCGTGCTGTAGCCGAGCGCCTGGTGCGGCCGGCGATGGTTGTAGAGGTCGAAGTAGCGGCCGATCCCAACCTTGGCTTCGGCACCGGCCTCGTAGGCGGCTTCGATAGCGGCCAACGCCTCGCCTTCCGGCACCGCACGGTGCAGGTTCCCGATCTGCGACCCGGCGAAGCCGAGGGCCGGCAGGGGCGGTTGTCGAGCGAGCAGTTCGCGCGCCGCCGGCTGGGCGAGCCCTCCTTCCCGGCTCGCCGCGGCCGTTACTTCGTCTCCGGTTCCAGCTTGAGCGCGGCGGAGTTGATGCAGTAGCGCAAGCCCGTGGGCCGAGGGCCGTCGGGGAAGACATGCCCGAGGTGGGCGTCGCAGCGCCCGCACAGGACCTCGGTGCGGACCATCGACAGCGCGCGATCGGTCGCGCTGGCGACGGCGTCCGCAGAGATCGGTTCGAAAAAGCTCGGCCAGCCGGTCCCGCTGTCATACTTGGTCTTGGCCGTGAACAGCGGCGCCCCGCAACAAATGCAACGGTAGGTGCCGGCGAGCTTGCAATCCCAGTACGCCCCCGTGAACGGCCGCTCCGTCCCCTTTTCGCGGGTGACGTGATACTGCTCGGCGGTCAGCAGGGACTGCCATTCGACCTCGGATTTGGTGACTTTCTCGGTCATCGCGCCAGTACTCCGGTCGTGGGTCAGGTTCTCTGCGATCGCCCAAATCTATCACAAGGGGGCAGCGTGCGGATCGCCGCGGCGCCAGGCGGGCGATCGGCCGTTGCGGCGGCCTCGGCCGAGCGCGGCTCACGCCGCGGCCGCCCCCACCTCGATCTCCAGCAGGTAGTATTGGGCGCGCGAGGGCCGCGACGACGATCGCGGTCACCGACGGCGGCTCGTCGCCCGCCCAGCGCCGCCGCCGGATCTGCCCGAGCGTCCGAAAGTCATCCGCGCGCGTCAGGAAATCAAGTGATCTTGACGATGTTCGACCGTTCCATCCCCGCCGCCCGCAGCAGGGCCTCGACGAGTCCATCGCCTGCTCGCACTGGTCCGCGAAGCCCGACCCGAGGCTGCCGTTCGGAGCGACGCCGAATTGACCCGAGATGAAAAGCGATCGCTTCGCCCCGGAAACCTCGAAGGCATGCGAATAGACGGTGCGGAATGGTTCGGGAACTTGCCAAACGCTGTGCGGATTGTGCGCCTTCATCCTCGAGGACTCGTCCTCCACATGAACGCGTTCGATTCCGACCACCCGTCGTCCTTAGCGGTCCGGTTGGGCCCCCTGTCCACAGCGGCCGCTCACCTGTTTGCGGTTGCCGGCGCCGCCGTCGTCACGTAACGTTCACCTATCGATGCTTGCTCGCCCGATCTCAACCGCCGACGGGATGCCCCCGCCGGTCGGCAACGGGGGGCGCAGTCCGGAGGGTGTGATGATCGCACGGCGAATGGCCTTGGTCGTGGTCGCAGCCGTGCTGGCGGCCGGCGTGGCGGGGGCCGGCGCGCAGGAGCGGTATCCCGCCAAGCCGATTTGGCTGATCGTCCCGTTCGATGCGGGCGGCGGCACCGATCAAGTCGCCCGCGCCTTCGCCGAGGCGCTCAAGGAGCAGCTCGGCCAGCCGATCGCCGTGCAAAATATCTCCGGCGCCGGCGGCGCGATCGGCACGACGCGCCTGCACGCGGCGGCCCCGGACGGGTACACGCTGGGCATGGGCGGCGGATTCCTGGTCAGCGCCTCGTTGCGCGGCGCGCTCAAAGTGCCGGCAACCGAGTTCACGCACCGGGCGCGCCTCAGCCAGGAGGCGTTCGTGCTCGGCGTCCCGGCCGCATCGCCCTATCGAACGCTGCAAGATGTCTTGGCCGCCGCCCGGCAGAGGCCCGGCGAGATCGGGGTCGGCACGGCCGGCGCCGGGGCGCTGACGCACCTCGCCGCCCAGGCCGTGGCGCAGGCCACCGGGACGCGGCTCAACATCGTTCCCTTCTCGGGCGGTGCGCGGCTGTTGACCGCCGTGCTCGGCGGCCACGTCGACAGCGGCGTGTTCAGCCAGGTCGAGGTGCTGCCCCAGGTCGGTCCGGGCGGCCGGATTCGCGTGCTGGCGGTGTTCCCCGAGGCGCCGTCCGACAAGCTGCCGGGCGTGCCGACCTTGACGTCCGCCGGCATCGCCGGCGCTCGACCTTGTCCGCATAGTCCGGCAGCACCCTCCGCCGGTCCCCCTTCTCGAACAGGAGTTTGAGGCCCTTGTGGCGGAAGCTGACGATCATCGGCACCATTGTAACCCGTCACCGCTCAGTTTACAATCCGCGACGTTTCCTACCGCTCCTCCGCAATCTTTCCCAAACTCTCGGAATAGCCAGCGATTCGCCGCCGCGCGAGAATCGGCGGCATGTGGACGTCCATCCGCCGGGTGATCGGGTCCTTGTCGACGGCGGCCTGGAGCTGGCTCTGGATGAACTCCCCGCCCCGGGTGCCGACGCCGGCGACGTCGAGCCGGGTGACCGCCGCCTTGCTGACGAGCGGCGCGAGATAGCCCTGGTCGACGAGATCGCGCACCGGGACCTCGAGGCGATGTCGGTGAAGAGCGCGTCCTCGCCCCGGTGCAGCATGCCGCTGTCGAGCCGGTAGGGCGTGGCGGTGAGTCCGATGACCTTGAGGTGGGGGTTGATCTCGGCGAGGTCCTCGACGAAGCGCCGGTACATTACATGGTGTCGGAGGTGCGGGATATGAGGTGCGCTTCGTCCACCAGCACGAGGTCGGCCTGCTGGACGCCGTAGGCCTTGCGGTGGATCGACTGGATGCCGGCGAAGAGGATACGGGCGCCGAGGTCGCGCTTGTCGAGGCCGGCGGAATAGATGCCGGCCGGAGCCTCGGGCCACAGCCGCATCATCTCGCCGAAGTTCTGGGCGACCAGCTCGCGCACGTGGGTGACGATGAGGATGCGCTGGTCGGGCCACTGCTCCCGTGCTTCCTTGACGAAGGCGGAAAGCACGAGGCTCTTCCCGGAGGCCGTTGGCATCACCACGAGAGGATGGCCGGACTTGCGGCCGAAGTAGTCGTAGATCGCGCCGATGGCCGAACGCTGGTAGGGGCGAGCACCATCATGGCGAGGTCCTTCCCGGGCCCAGCGTCCGAGGCTTCGGGATTTCGCTTGCGCCTCGAACAAAATTGTTCGATCCTCCCCGATGGGCCGGGGAGCGGTCTCGTGAAGGGCAGCGAGTTCCTGCACCGGCTCAAGCGGTACGGCCGATCGCGAGGCCTGGACGTTCGGCTGGACGAGAAGCGCGGCAAGGGCAGCCATGCCACGGTGTACCTGGGCGAGCGGTACACCGTGCTGAAGGACCGCAGGAAGGAACTCGGCAAGGGGCTGCTCCGCGCGATGCTGAGCAATCTCGGGGTCGATCCCGAGGAGTTTTGAAAGGAGGCAGGCATGCACCCGAACCGTCTCGCCTTTGCGGTCGAGCTCGAAACCGACGAGGACGGCCGTGTCGTCGCCCGCGTTCCGGATCTGCCCGGCTGCGTGACCGATGGCGCAACCCGGGCCGAGGCGCTGGCGGAGGCGTCCGACGCCGTGGAGGAAGCGATCGCGGTCCTGATGGAGGCGCGGCGTGACATCCGCTTCCCCTCGCCCCCCCGCGGGCGGCCCCGGATCCTGCCGGGCGCCGTGATGGCGGCGAAGATCGCGCTCTACATGGCGCTGCGCGAGACCGGCACGAGCAACGTGGCGCTCGCCAAGCGTCTCGGCGTCGCCGAGACCGAGGTCCGGCGCATGATCGATCCTCGCCACAAGACGAAGATGGCCCGGCTCGAAGCCGGGCTCGCGGCGCTCGGCCGGCGGCTGGTGGTGAGCGTCGACGCGGCCTGACCGCTTGATCATCGTGCCCCTCCGCAAGAGGCCTTGTCCGCTCCCGTATCCCGCCAGCGGCCGAGGCCGCGGATGCGGTACTCGACCCAGTCGTCGCCGGCGTCCGCCACCTCCCCCGGCACGAGGTCGGGGATGTAGAGGTGGCGCTCGCAGGCCCGGCGCTGCTCGGTCGGCGAGAGCGCCCGGTCGAAGCGCTTGCAATGCCAGCCGCCTTCCACCGGCGTTGCGTGCAGGCAGCTCCGGCAGGTGACCTCGGCCGCGGCGCCCGCGTGGCAGACCCGGTGGTGCTCGCAGGACCGGCACTGCCACCAGGCGGGATCGTCGGAGATGCGAGCCGGCGGATGCTGAGCACGAATGACCCGGTCGGCCTTCGCGAGCAGGCGGTCGCCTTCCTCGCGGTCGGCGGGAACGCGCTCGACGTGGATCTCGTCGGTGTCCTTGCAGACGGCGACGTACATGGCGCTCCGGCATCTCCGGCTGACCCAGCGTCACGCCGTAGAAGAAGCGCAGCGCACAGACCGTCTGGTTGAGCGTCGGCCACGAGATGCCGCCGGACACCAGATGCACTTGGAAGGCGCGCACCGCCTCAAGCCCGAGCTTGTCCGGCGAGCAGCCAAAATACCGGCTGAACTTCACCACCGCGTGGACGTAAGATCGCTGCGTCGCCGGCGACAGATTGCGGACCGTCATGTCCTCGATCATGCGCTGGCGTAGAGGGCTCATCTCGGCCATCGGGGTTCTCCTGTCTGCTAGATTGGGCTTCCACACCGCAATCCTGCCAGACAGGAGCGCTCTCACGCCAAGGCAACGCTCCCAATACCGCGCAAGCGGTTTAGTTCAATCCGCAGATATTGGCTCACTGAACATCGTACCGCCCCCGTGTCACATCCGTGTTGCAGGGAATCGTCGTCACCGGCTGCAACCGTTTGGAATGTCGCGGTTTCGCGTTGCGTTCCGTTGCAACACGGGGCGCAAAAGCGTAACGGCGCTAAGTCTTTGACCTAGCGCCGTTATTTTGGTTGCGGGGAGAGGATTTGAACCTCTGACCTTCAGGTTATGAGACAGATTTTGCTCAATATCTAGGGCCTTGATTGTTGACACGTTTCTGGCATCATCATGTTATGTCGCTGTTTTTACAACGTCTTTTGGCGAGACCGCCTGTCACCGACCGCCACCAGACGACAGAAGAAGCCACTAGGCGCCCGCGTCGGCCTGACCAAGGGCCGCATCTCGCAGCTGGTCGCCGAGGGCCTGC
>JBQTIU010000065.1:0-14876 GCA_052387815.1 Pseudomonadota bacterium | reverse complement strand
TATCGGGAACACAGGAGGAGCGATGGCGATACTACGACCTCGAGCCCCACCCGCTGTGCGTGTGGAGACAGCAAACGACACCCGCAGAGTTCCACCTTACCTCACCCGCCGAACTGTCCAGAGGAGCAGGCCACCTCAGCCCATACCCCGCCGAATTCCCAAACCTCGCTCACGAATTGCACGTTCTTGGACGGAGTTCCAGTCGTAAGGTCCAAGCAAAACCAACCATATCCGGCTTGGACCCTTATACCTTAGATATCCTGGCTTGCACCTACGCGGTCCACCCCTCTCGCAGCCGGGTCAGTAACCCCTGGATCCTGTCGTGCCACGACTGGATTTCGGCCGGGGTTGGCTGCGGCGGGACCAGTTCGGCGGGATGACCCGGATAGCGGAAGGCGCTGGCGAAGACCGTCAACTCCGCCAGCGGGAGGAACGCTGGGATCCAAGGGTGACCGTCCGGGAGCCGGTGGATCAAGGCTGCGATGTCGTGCCACTTCGGCGTATCGATGTCGGCCGTGACAAGCGCCGCCTTCACCAGTTTCTCGGCCGCCTGCTGGCAGTGGTACGCGGCGCCAGTCGCTGATGGCTCCGGGCCGTGGAGGTTGTTCCGCACCTGACGGAGATCGTCCTCGACGGCGGTGAACCAGGCCGAGGCGTCAGCCATGCACCACGACCCCTTCGTGGGCGGCCTTGTAGGCGAGCGTGCCGACTTGGTCTTTGTTGGCTTCGAACCAGCGCCGATGGCAGGCGAAGATATCGGCCGGAATGCCGGTGTCCCGGTTCAACCGATAGGTCTCGGTCATCCGTATGCGCTCGACCGGCATATCGTCCGGCACCACCGCCAGGAGGTCATAATCGCTGTCGGGACGATGA
Organism: Pseudomonadota bacterium; assembly: GCA_052387815.1. Classification (GTDB taxonomy): domain Bacteria; phylum Pseudomonadota; class Alphaproteobacteria; order CACIAM-22H2; family CACIAM-22H2; genus JBQTIU01. The sequence goes on along the minus strand of JBQTIU010000065.1, from coordinate 14,003 downwards.
TCGCCGCGCGCCCGGCTGCCGAACAAATACACCCGCTCCGGCTGCAACGCCGGGACGATACGGGCAAGGAGCCGCGTAAGGTCACCATCCGAGGCGGGCGCTCCGGATGCGGGCAGTTGCTCGGGGGCCATCGTCATGGCGGGAGTTTTAGCACCGGGGCCTTGAAAGGTGCCAGCACGCGCTAAACCCGCACCAGGTGGATTTCCGCCACTGGCTTCTTGCCGCTGCGCGCCTTGACCGCGCGGCCGATCGCGCGCCGCGCCGCCGCCTCGATCTCGGCGTCCTCGCGCCGGCCCCGCGTCCCCGCCAACGCGGCCGCGATCGCCGCCACGATCTCGGCCTCGAGGCCGTCGTCCATGCCGGGCTCGAAGAGACCCGGGGCGGCGATCCGCGGCGCCGCCGCCAGCTGGCCCTGGCGGTCGACCGCCACCGTGGCGACCACCGCGCCGTTCCACAGCATCCGCGCCCGGCCGCGCATCACTGCTCCCGCGAGCGGCAACAGCCGCTGCCCATCGAGGACCAGGCGGCCCGCCGGCACGCGATCGACGATCTCGGGGCCGTCGGGCGCGAGGCGGATGAGCATCCCATTCTGCGGCACCAGCGCGTGCGGGACCTGGCACGACTTCGCGAGCTCGGCGTGGGCCTTCATGTGGCGCGCCTCGCCGTGGACCGGGATGGCGATGTGCGGCCGGACCCATTGGTACATGCGCGCGAGCTCGCCCTGCGAGGGATGGCCGGAGACGTGGATGTGCCGGTCCTCGGCGGTGACGATCGCGACGCCCAGCCGCGCCAACCCGTTCTGCAACCGCCCGATCGCCCGCTCGTTCCCGGGGATGACCCGCGAGGAGAACAGCGCCACATCGCCCGGCTCCAGGACGATGTGCGGGTGGTCGTCGGCGGCGATGCGGGCGAGCGCCGAGCGCGCCTCGCCCTGGCTGCCGGTGCAGATCAGCAGGATCTTGTCGCGCGGGAAGAAGCCGGCCTCGTATTCGGTGATGAACGGGGGCACGTCCTCGAGGTAGCCGTTCTCGCGCGCGACCTCGTCGATACGCCACAGCGAGCGGCCCACCAGCGCGACGCGCCGGCCGTGCGCCGCCGCCGCCTTGGCGATGGTCGCGAGGCGCGCCACGTTCGAGGCAAAGCAGGCGACGACGACCCGGTGGCGATAGCCGCCGACGATCTCGATCAAGGCCGTCCGCACCTCCGCCTCCGACCCGGACGCCCCGGGCTTGAGGGCATTGGTCGAATCGCCGATGAGCGCCAGCACGCCCTCCTCGCCCAGCTGGCGCAGCGCCACCTCGTCGCTCACCGGCCCGAGCAGCGGCTCGGGATCGAACTTCCAGTCGCCGGTGTGCAGGACGGTGCCGGCCGGCGTGCGGATGGCGAGCGCATTCGATTCCGGGATCGAATGGGTGATCGAGATGTACTCGATATCGAACGGCCCGAGCTTGAATCGGCCGCCGCGCGGGACCTCGGTGATCGGCACCCGGCCGGCGAGCCCGGTCTCTTCGAGCTTGCGGCGCAGGAACGAGGCGCCGAACGCGGTGGCATAGACCGGGCAGCGCAGGCGTGGCCACAGATAGGGCACCGCGCCGACATGGTCTTCGTGGACATGGGTCAGCACCAGGCCGACGAGGTTGTCGCGATGCGCCTCGATGAACCGGGGATCGGGCATCATCACGTCGACGCCGGGCAGGCCCTCGTCGCCGAAGGTGATGCCAAGATCGATCATCAGCCATTTGCCGTCGAAACCGTAGAGGTTGAGATTCATGCCGATCTCGCCCGACCCGCCCAGCGGCAGGAACAGAAGCTCCGCGCCGGCCCGCGATGTGGCCTCGGCGGTCATCCAGCGGGTCGGCTGCGGCGGTAGATCTCGACCAGGCCGAGGAGCGTCAAGTCGGGGTCGATGTGCTCGATCACCGGCATCGCCGGCGCGAACAGGGGCGCCAGGCCGCCGGTGGCGATGACCGTCATCTTGGCGCCGTGCTCGGCGGAAATGCGGGCGACCAGCCCTTCGATGAGGCCGACATAGCCCCAGAAGATGCCCGACTGCATCGCCGGCACGGTCGCTTTGCCGATCACCCGCGCCGGCCGCCGGATGTCGATGCGCGGCAGCTTGGCCGCCGCCCTGTGCAGGGCCTCGAGCGACAGATTGATGCCCGGCGAGATCGCGCCGCCGATATAGTTTCCGGCCGCGTCCACGACGTCGAAGGTCGTGGCGGTGCCGAAATCGATGACGATGGCGGGCAGCGTGTAGCGGCCGTGCGCGGCGACGGCGTTGACCAGGCGGTCGGCGCCGACTTCCTCGGGTCGGTCGACCAGCACCTCGATGCCGAGCGCCACGCCCGGCTCGCCCACCACCAGCGGCTCGCAGCCGAAATAGCGCCGGCACAAGGTCTTGAGGTCGAAGTCGGCAGGCGGCACGACGTTGGCGATGATCGCGTCGGTCACCGCCGCGGCCTCGAGATCGGCGAGCGCCATGAGATGGGTGAGCCACACCGCGTATTCGTCCGCCGTACGCGTCGCCTCGCTCGAGGCGCGCCAGGCGGCGCGCTTGCGATCCCCGTCATAGATCGCGAACACGACGTTGGTATTGCCCGAATCGATGGCCAGCAACATGGGAGGTCCTTATTCGACCGCGGAACCTAACATGGCACCGAGGGGCGATGAAACAACGCTCAGGTCGCTCCGAAAAACACGTCGCCGGCGGCGATGCGCCGCCGCGGCCCCCGCGCGGGTTCGAGCAGCAGCGCGCCGTCGGCATCGAGATCGACGAATGTCCCGGACAGCCTTTCCCTCGCCAGCCGCACCGTGATCTTCTCGCCGATGCCCTTGGCGCGCTTCGTCCATTCGCGGCGCACCGGCGCGAATCCTTCCTCGAGCCAGCGGTTGACCCACGACTGGAAATGGCGCGCGAAGGCCTCAAGCACGTCCTCGCAGCGGAACGGGATTCCAGCCTCGAAGGCGAGGCTGGTGGCCGGAAAATCGGTTCCCTCGGGATGGCTCGCCACGTTGACGCCGACGCCGAGCACCATCCAGTCGAGCCGCTCCCCGCCTTGCGCCGGCTCCGCCTCGATCAGGATGCCAGCCGCCTTGCGGCCGTTGAGCAACACGTCGTTGGGCCATTTGTAGCGCAGCTCGATCAACGGCGGGATGATCGCGCCGAGCCCCCCACCCACGCCGAGCGCGGCGACGAAGCTGAGTTGCGCGGCCGCGGCGGGCGGGCAATCCGGCCGCAGGACCAGCGAGCAATAGAGGTTGCCCGGTGGCGATACCCAGCGTCGGCCCGAGCGCCCGCGTCCCGCGCTCTGCTCGCGCGCCCACACCAGCGTCCCGTCCTCGGCGCCGGCGCGAGCCAGGCGCTTGGCCTCCTCGTTCGTGCTGTCGAGCGCCGCGCGGGCGATCAGGCGGTAAGCGGGCGGAAGGCGCGGCGCGGCCGTCATCCGCCGAACAGGGACGCGGCGGCGCGGCCGGCCGCGGCGATGACAGGAACCGGATAGGCGAAGAAGAAGAGCGTGAACAGCGAGGTGCCCCACAGGATGGCGCCCATCGACCGGTCGATCGGCCGGTCGAAGGCATCGACGGGGTCGTCGAAGTACATCACCTTGACGATCCGCACGTAATAGAACGCGGCGACGACGCTCGCCAGCACGCCGATCACGGCCAGCGCGTACAGCCCGGCGGTGATGGCGGCGAGGAAGATATAGAGCTTGGCGAAGAACCCGGCGAGCGGCGGAATCCCGGCCATCGCGAACATCGAGATGGCGAGCGCCGCCGCCACCAGTGGCTGGGTGCGCGCCAGGCCGGAGAGGTCGGCGATGCGCTCGACCATCTGCCCTTGCTGGCGCATGCACAGGATCACCCCGAAGGCGGCGACGTTCATGAACAGGTAGATCGCGAGGTAGACAAGGATGCTGCGCACGCCGGTCTCGTCGCCGACCGCCAGCCCGATCAGAATGTAGCCGATATGCCCGATCGAGGAGTAGGCCATCAGCCGCTTGATGTTGGTCTGGTTGATGGCCGCGAAGGCGCCGATCAGCATCGAGAGGACGGAGAGCGCCACGACGATCTGCCGCCATTCCTCGATCAGCGCCCCGAACGGCTCGACCATGACCCGCACGAACAGGGCCATGGCGGCGATCTTGGGCGCGACCGCGAAAAAGGCGGTGACCGGCGTTGGCGCGCCCTCGTAAACGTCCGGCGTCCACATGTGGAAGGGCGCCGCCGCGACCTTGAAAGCGAGCGCCGCGGCCACGAACACGAGGCCGAAGATGATGCCCAAGGGGGCGGCGCCGGCGCTCGCCACGACGCTCGCCGCGATGCCGGCGAAGCCGGTCGTGCCCGCGAACCCGTAGATCAGCGAGATCCCGTAGAGCAGTATGCCCGAGGACAGCGCGCCGAGGACGAAGTACTTGAGCCCGGCCTCGGTCGACCTCACCGAATCGCGCCGGAAAGCGGCGGTCACATAGAGCGACAGGCTTTGCAACTCGAGGCCGACATAGAGCGAGATCAGGTCGTTCGCCGACACCATCATCATCATGCCGAGGGTGGCGAACAGGATCAGCACCGGGTACTCGAAGCGCGAAATTTTTTCGCGTTCGTTGAAGTCCAGCGACATTACGATGGCCAACGCCGAGCCCAACAGGACCAGCATCTTGACGAACGCCGCGAAGGCGTCGGTCACGAACATGCCCTCGAAGCCCGACCGGCGCCCGGCGGTCATGACGAGGAGGACGAGCGCCGCCGTCGAAGCGAGCGCCGCCACCGCGAGCCACGAGACGAGCCGCGTCGAGTCCCCGCCGCGGAAGACGCCCAGCATGAGGAGCGCCATCGCCGCGGCGGCGAGGAACGCCTCGGGGAGGGCCGGCAGCATGGTGGGCACGCTCGTCATGGCGATCCCTCGAACCGGCGGGCGATCCGCTGCTCGCCCGCCGGCAGGGCGGCCCTCATCTCGACGCTGCGATAGCGGGCGACCAGGCTGTCGACCGAGGGCGCCATGACGGCGAGGAACGGTTGCGGATAGAGGCCCATCCACAGCACGACCGCGACCATCGGCGCGAACACGGCCACCTCGCGGCGGTTCAAATCGGCGATGCCCTTGAGGTTCTCGCGCACCAGCTCACCGAAGATCACCCGGCGGTAGAGCCACAGCATGTAGGGCACGCCGAGCACGACGCCCGTGGTCGCGAACAGCGCCACCCAGGTGTTCGACTGGAAGGCGGCGACCAGGACCAGAAACTCGCCGACGAAGCCGCTGGTGCCCGGCAGGCCGATCGCGGCCAATGTGAAGACCATGTAGGCGGCGGCATAGAGCGGCATGCGATGCACGAGGCCGCCGTAATCGGCGATGTCGCGCGAATGCATGCGGTCGTAGACGACGCCCACGACCAGGAACAGGGCGGCCGAGACCACGCCGTGGGAGAGCATCTGGAAGAGCGCGCCCTGGATGCCCTGCACGATGCCGGTGAAGATACCCAGCGTCACGAACCCCATATGGGCGACCGAGGAATAGGCGATGAGCTTCTTCATGTCCTCCTGCGCCAGGGCGACGAGCGAGGTATAGATGATGGCGACGATGCTGAGCACGTAGACGAACGGCGTGAAATAATGGGAGGCCTCGGGCAGCATCGGCAGCGAGAAGCGCAGGAAGCCGTAGGCGCCCATCTTGAGGAGCACGCCAGCGAGGATCACCGAGCCGGCGGTCGGCGCCTCGGTATGCGCATCGGGCAGCCAGGTGTGCACCGGCCACATCGGCACCTTGACCGCGAAGGAGGCGAAGAAGGCGAGCCACAGCCAAGTCTGCATGGCCGCCGGAAAATCGTGGACGAGCAGGGTCGGGATGTCGGTCGTCTCGGCCTCGAAATAGATCGCCAGGATGGCGAGCAGCATGAGGACTGAGCCGGTCAGCGTGTAGAGCAGGAACTTGAACGCCGAGTAGACGCGGCGCGGCCCCCCCCAGATGCCGATGATCAGGAACATCGGGATCAGCACGCCTTCGAAAAACACGTAGAAGAGGACGAGATCGAGCGCCGAAAACATCCCGACCATCAGGGTCTCTTGGACCAGGAAGGCGACCATGTACTCCTTGACCCGAGTCTCGATCGCCTCCCAGCTCGCCAGCACGCAGAGCACGGTCAAGAAGGTCGACAGCAAGACGAACAGCATCGAAATGCCGTCGACGCCCATCTTGTAGGTGACGCCGAGCGCCGGCAGCCAGGCCCGCGTCTCGACGAATTGGAAGTCCGGAGTCGCGGTATCGAAATTGATCCACAACAGGGTCGACAGCGCGAAGGTGATCAGCGAGGTCCACAGCGCGACCGCCCGGGCGTTCCGCGCCACGGTATCGGGATCGCCGCGCACCAGCAGAATGAACGCCGCGCCGGCGAGCGGCAGGAAGGTGACGAGCGACAATAGCGGCCAGGTCTCCATGGCGCCCGTTACCCGACCCGTGCGACGAGATACCAGGTGATCAGGGTCACCAAGCCGATCATCATGGCGAAGGCGTAGTGGTAGACATAGCCGGTCTGCAACAGGCTCGCCCGGCGGGCGAGCCTCAGCGTGTTCGCCGCGATGCCGTCGGGCCCGAACCCGTCGATGGTCGCGCCGTCGCCCTTCTTCCACAGATCACGCCCGAGGATGAGCGCCGGAGCGACCAACAGCCGGTCGTAGATCTCGTCGAAATACCACTTGTTCAAAAGGAGTCGGTAGAGCGCCGCGAAGCGCGAGGCGAGCCCGGCCGGCAGATCCGGGTTGCGGATATAGAGGCCGTAGGCGACCCCGATGCCGATCGGACCCACGACCACGAGCAGGATCTTGAGCCACGACGGCGCGTTGTGGGCCTCCTTGAGGGCGTCGTGGGACGGCAGCACGAGGATCGACTCGCGCCAGAACGTCTCTTGCCCCTCGCCGACCAAGGTGGCGACCGCCACCATGCCCCCGAACACGGACCCGAGCGCCAAGATGTAAAGCGGGATCAGCATCACGTTGGGCGACTCATGGACATGCTCCATGACATGAGGCGTGGCGCGCGGTGCGCCGTGAAAGGTCAAGAAGATGAGGCGCCAGGAATAGAACGCCGTCATCACCGCCGCGGCGATGCCCATCCACAGCGCGAAATGGCCGACCACGCTCTGGGACCCCCAGGCCGCCTCCAGGATCATGTCCTTGGAGTGGAAGCCGGCGAAGCCGAGGGGGCCGAAGAGGCCGATCCCGGCAAGCGCGAGGCTGCCGATCCACATCATGACGTAGGTCACGGGGATGAGCCGCCACAGGCCGCCCATCTTGCGCATGTCCTGCTCGCCGCCGAGCGCGTGGATCACCGAGCCCGAGCCCAAGAACAGCAGCGCCTTGAAGAAGGCGTGGGTCATGAGGTGGAAGATGGCGGCGGCGTAGGCGGACACGCCGGCGGCGAAGAACATGTAGCCGAGCTGGCTCATGGTCGAATAGGCGATGACGCGCTTGATGTCGTTCTGGACCAGCCCCACCGAGGCGGCGAACAGCGCGGTCGTGGCGCCGACGATCGCCACCACGGCCAGCGCATCGGGGGCGTACTCGAACATCGGCGACAGGCGCACCACCATGAACACGCCGGCCGTCACCATGGTCGCGGCGTGGATGAGGGCGGAAACCGGGGTCGGCCCTTCCATCGCGTCGGGGAGCCAGGTGTGGAGACCGAACTGCGCCGACTTGCCCATCGCGCCCAGGAACAGGAGCAGGCACAGCGCGGTCAGCGTATGGACCTCCATCCCGAGGAAGCTCATGCGCGCCTCCGCGAGGCCCGGCACCGCGGCGAACACCGCCTCGAAACCGACGGTGCCGAACACCAGGAACACCCCCATGATGCCCAGGGCGAAGCCGAAATCGCCGATCCGGTTGACGAGGAAGGCCTTGATCGCGGCGGCGTTGGCCGACGGACGGTCGTACCAGAAGCCGATCAGAAGGTACGAGCACAGGCCCACGCCTTCCCAGCCGAAGAACATCTGCATGAAGTTGTCGGCCGTGACCAGCGTCAGCATGAAGAAGGTGAACAGGCTCAAATATGACATGAAGCGCGGGATCGACTTGTCCTCGGCCATATAGCCGATCGAATAGACGTGGATCACCGTCGACACCGTCGAGACGGTGAACACCATGACCGCGCTCAAGGTGTCGTACTTGACAGCCCAAACGGTCTCGAACCCGCCGGACTGGATCCAGGTGTAGAGGTCGACGGTCCGGTCCTGGCCCAGGATCGCCACCTGGTAGAAGATGACGGCCGACAGCAGGGCCGACAGGCCCATCGGGATGCAGGTCGCGAGCTGGCTGCCGCGGTCGCGCAGCCAGGGGCCGAACACTCCGGCGAGGATGGCGCCCGCGAGCGGCAGCAGGACAGCGGCGGTGTACATCGGCGGCGCTCAGCCCCTCATCAGGTGGATGTCCTCGACCGCGATGGTGCCGCGGTTGCGGAAATACACCACCAGGATCGCCAGCCCGATCGCCGCCTCGGCCGCCGCCACGGTCAGCACGAGCATCGCGAAGACTTGCCCGACGAGGTCGGCGAGATGGGTCGAGAACGCCACGAAATTGAGGTTGACGGCGAGCAGCATCAGCTCGACCGACATCAGGATGACGATGACGTTCTTGCGGTTGAGGAAGATCCCGACCATGCCGAGCGTGAACACGATCGCGGCGACCGTCAGGTAATGGGCGAGAGAGATGATCATCTCACACGCCCCCCCGCGGCGGCACCTTGACGATCTCCACCGACCGGGGCTGCGAGACCTGCCGGCCGATGTTCTGGCGCCGGACGCCGCCGCGCACGCGCAAAGTGAGCACGATGGCGCCGATCATGGCGACCAGCAGGATCAGGCCGGCCGCCTGGAAGGCGTAGACGTAGCGGGTGTAGAGCACCCGCCCGAGGGCCCGCGTGTTATCGACCGAAGCCGGATCGGGGATCGGGGCCGTCCGCACCGCCTCCGCGGAGAACGTCCACGCACCGAGGACGAGCACGAGTTCGGCGAGGAGGACGAGACCGACCATGGCGCCGATCGGCAGGTAGCGCAGGAAGCCCTGCCGCAAGGCCGCGAAATTGATGTCGAGCATCATGACGACGAACAGGAACAGCACCGCCACCGCGCCGACATAGACGACGACCAGGATCATGGCCAGGAACTCGGCGCCCATGAGCACGAATAATCCGGCGGCGTTGAAGAAGGCGAGGATCAGGAACAAGACCGAATGGACGGAATTGCGCGCCGCGATGACCATCGCGCTCGCGGCCACCAGCAGGCCGGCGAACACGTAGAAGGCGAGCGCCTGGATGATCATCGCGCCCTCCGGCGAGCGCGGCGGCGCGCGCCGCGCGGCGGGGGCGCGGGGCGCGCGCCCGAGACGAGGGGTGGGTACGAAAACAAGGGTCGGTTCGGGTTCGAGGTCGAGGCGTCGCTAGCGGTAGGGCGCGTCGGCCGCCAGACTGGCCGCGATCTCGCTCTCCCAGCGGTCACCGTTCGCCAGCAGCTTGTCCTTGTTGTACATCAGTTCCTCGCGGGTTTCGGTCGCGAACTCGAAATTCGGTCCTTCGACGATCGCATCGACCGGGCAGGCTTCCTGGCACAGCCCGCAATAGATGCACTTCGTCATGTCGATGTCGTAGCGCGTCGCGCGCCGGCTGCCGTCGGCGCGCGGCTCGGCCTCGATGGTGATGGCGAGCGCCGGGCAGATCGCCTCGCACAGCTTGCAGGCGATGCAGCGCTCCTCGCCGTTGGGATAACGGCGCAGGACGTGCTCGCCGCGGAAGCGCGGGCTCAATGGTCCCTTCTCGAACGGGTAGTTCAGCGTCACCTTGGGTTTGAACATGTAGGCGAGCGTCAGCCGGAGTCCGCCGAGAACCTCAACCAGAAACAGGCTCCGCGCGCCGCGATCGAGCAATGCCATCGTCCCATCCCTTTCCCGCCGATTGCCAGCGGCCGACGGTATCATACCGCCTTTGACACTGGCACCCACCCCGTCGCCATCAGCGCCCCCGCCGTTAACACCACCCAGAACAGCGAAAACGGCAGGAACACCTTCCAGCCCAGCCGCATGAGCTGATCGTACCGGTAGCGCGGCAGCGTCGCCCGCACCCACAGGAACACGAACAGGCACAACGAAATCTTGAGCGCGAACCACACCGGGCCGGGAATCCAATTGAACGGCGCCACGTCGAGGGGCGGCAGCCAGCCGCCCAGGAACAGGACCGCGGTCATCGCCGAAACGAGGATCATGTTCGCGTATTCGCCGAGGAAAAACAGGGCGAAGCTCATCGACGAATACTCGACGAAATACCCCGCCACGATCTCCGACTCCCCCTCCGGCAGGTCGAACGGCGAGCGGTTGGTCTCGGCCAGGCCCGAGACGAAGAAGATGACGAGCATCGGCAGCAGCGGAACGGCGAACCAGACGTTCTTCTGGGCGAGCACGACGGCGCTGAGGTTGAGCGACCCCACCCACAGCAGCACGGTGATCAAGACGAAGCCGATCGACACCTCGTAGGACACCATCTGCGCCGCCGAACGCAAGGCGCCGAGGAACGCGTATTTGGAGTTGCTCGCCCAGCCGGCCATGATGATGCCGTAGACCCCGAGCGATGAAATCGCGAACAGGTAGAGGATACCGACATTGAGGTCGGACAGGACCATCCCCTCGTCGAATGGGATCACCGCCCAGGCGACCAGGCTGACGACGAAGGTCACCATCGGCGCGGCGATGAACACCACCCGGTTGGCGCCGCTCGGGATGATGGTTTCCTTGAACAGCAGCTTGAGGCCGTCGGCGATCGGCTGCAGCAGCCCGAACCAGCCGACGACGTTCGGCCCTTTGCGACGCTGCATCGCGGCGATCACCTTGCGTTCGGCATAGGTGAGGTACGCGACCGTCAGCAACAGCGGCACGGCGATGGCGAAGATCTGGCCGAGCATGACGGCGGTCGGCCACGCGTAGCTGGTCCAAAACTCAGCCATGCGTGCCGGTCTTTCCCGCGGTCGGATCGCCGGGCCGCTTGGCGATGAAGGCCGTCGTGCACTTGGCCATGGTCGGCGAGGCGCGGCTGATCGGATCGGTCATGTAGAAATTGGCGATCGGGCTCTGGAACGGAGTCGGATCGAGCGCGCCGGCGGCGCCGAAGGCGCCCCAGGGCGCCGGCGCGACCGACCCGGGCCTGGCGAACACCGGGTTGAGCGCGGCCAGTCGCGCCCGCACGTCAGCGGGTGTATCGTAGGGAAGCTTGCGGCCGAGCCGCGCCGAGAGCGCGCGGATGATCTTCCAGTCTTCGCGCGCCTCGCCAGGCGGGAAGACGACGAGCCGCGTCCGCTGCACCCGGCCTTCGGTGTTGACATAGGTGGCGTTCTTTTCGGTATAGGCGGCGCCCGGCAGGACCACGTCGGCGCGCGCGGCGCCGGCATCGCCGTGATGGCCCTGATAGACGACGAAGGCTTGGCCCAGCCGCGCGGTGTCGATCTCGTCGGCCCCCAGGAGATAGACGAACTTGATGTCGCCCTTCCCCGCGCCGTCCACGATGCCGGCGACGTCGCGGCCACCCGGTCCCGGCACGAAGCCGAGATCGAGGCCGCCCACCCGGGCGGCGGCGGTGTGCAGCACGTTGAAGCCGTTCCAGCCGTCCTTGATGAGGCCGCATCGCTCGGCGAGCTGGCGGGCGAGCGCGAGATTGGCGGCCCCGTCGCGGCGCGCCAGCGCCCCTTGGCCGATGATCAGCATCGGTCGCTTCGCCGTCTTCAAAACCTCGGCGAAGGGGTGCAGGCCGGCCGCGAGCTCGGCGAGCGTCTGCGGCCCGGCCCCCAAATAGTCGACGCGGTAGGTGAGGTCGACCTGCGGGCCGATCGCGGCGACGCGGAAACGGCCGGTGAGCCAGCGCTTGCGCAGCCGGGCGTTGACGATCGGCGCTTCCCAGCGCGGATTGGTGCCGATCAAAAGGCAGCCATCGGCCTGCTCGATGCCGGCGATGGCAGTGTTGAAGATGTAGCCAGCGCGACACGTGGCATCGAGCCTCGCCCCGTCCTGTCGGCAGTCGAGGTTGGGCGAGCCCAGGGCCGCCATCAGATCCTTGAGCGCCACCATCGACTCGGCACAGGCGAAATCGCCGGCCAGAGCCGCGATCTCATGCCCCCCGCGAGAGGCCAAACCGCCAGCCACGGCGGCCAAGGCCTTCTCCCAGCTCGCCGCCATGAGCCGGCCGTTGCCGCGCACATAGGGTCGGTCGAGCCGCTGGCGCTTCAAGCCGTCGCAGGCGAACCGGGTCTTGTCGGAAATCCACTCTTCGTTGACGTCGTCGTTGAGGCGCGGCAGGACCCGCAGCACCTCGGCCGCCCTGGCATCGACGCGGATCGCGCTGCCGACCGCGTCCATCACGTCGACGGTCTCGGTCTTGCGCAGCTCCCAGGGTCGCGCCACGAACGCGTAGGGCTTGGAGGTCAGCGCCCCCACCGGGCAGAGGTCGATGATGTTTCCCGATAGCTCCGAGGCGAGCGCCTTCTCAACATAAGTGCCGACCTCCATATTCTCGCCGCGTCCGGTCGCGCCGAGATCCTCGACACCGGCGATCTCGGTCGCAAAGCGGATGCAGCGCGTGCAGTGGATGCACCGCGTCATGATGGTCTTGACCAACGGGCCCAGCTCCTTGTCGGCGACAGCGCGCTTGGCCTCGCGGTAGCGCGAGCGGTCGAAGCCATAGGCCATCGCCTGGTCCTGGAGATCGCACTCGCCGCCCTGGTCGCAAATCGGGCAATCGAGCGGGTGGTTGACGAGCAGAAACTCCATCACTCCCTGGCGCGCCTTCTCGACCATCGAGGAGTTGGTGCGCACCACCATGCCGTCCGCCGCCGGGTACGCGCACGAGGCGATCGGCTTGGGCGCTTTCTCGAGCTCCACCAGGCACATCCGGCAGTTGCCGGCGATCGACAGGCGTTCGTGATAGCAGAAGCGCGGGATCTCGATCCCTGCGAGTTCGCAGGCCTGCAGGATCGTCGTCCCGGGCGGGACCTCGATGGCGCGGCCGTCGATGACGAGCTTCGGCATCCCCTGCCCTTCCCCCTACTCCGCGGCCCGGCGGGTCGCGCCGGCCCGCCCGGCGGCGATCCGGCGCTCCATCTCCGGCCGGAAATGCCGGATCAAGCCCTGGACCGGCCATGCCGCCCCGTCGGCCAGCGCGCAGATGGTGTGCCCCTCGACCTGCCGAGTCACGTCCTCGAGCAGGTCGATCTCCGCCGGCTCGGCGCGGCCCTCGACCATCCGTTGCATCACCCGCCAGATCCACCCCAGGCCCTCGCGGCACGGCGTGCACTGCCCGCAGCTCTCGTGCTTGTAGAACGCCGACAGGCGGCAGATCGCCTTGATAATGTCGGTGGATTTGTCCATGACGATCACGCCGGCCGTGCCGAGGCCGGACTTGGCGTCGCGCAGCGCGTCGAAATCCATGACCACGGTGTCGCAGACCGATTTCGGAATGACCGGCGTCGACGAGCCGCCGGGGATGACGCCCAGCAAGTTGTCCCAGCCGCCGCGCACGCCGCCGGCGTGCTTATCGATCAGCTCGCGCAAAGGGATGCTCATCGCCTCCTCGACGTTGCACGGCTTGTTGACGTGGCCGGAGATGCAGAAGATCTTGGTGCCGGTGTTGCGGGGGCGGCCGAAGCCGGCGAACCAGGCATGTCCCCGCTTGAGGATCGCCGGCACGACGGCGATGGTCTCGACGTTGTTGACCGTGGTCGGGCAGCCGTAAAGCCCGACCGCCGCCGGGAAAGGCGGCTTCAAGCGCGGCATGCCTTTCTTGCCCTCGAGGCTTTCGAGCAGCGCGGTCTCCTCGCCGCAGATATAGGCGCCGGCCCCGCGGTGCAGATACAGCTCATAATCGTAGCCCGACCCACAGGCATTCTTGCCGATGAGGCCGGCCGCGCTGGCCTCGTCGATCGCGTGTTGGAGGTGCCGCGCCTCGTTGTAGAACTCGCCGCGAATGTAGATGTACCCGGCATGGG
>JBQTIU010000064.1:0-10949 GCA_052387815.1 Pseudomonadota bacterium | reverse complement strand
GCCCTACTGCGACCGGGCGTTCTGCGAAGGGCGGGGCGCGAGGCGCTGGCTCGCGGCCTCGCCCCTACATGCGCTGGACATCCGCGGCCGGACGCGGCTAGGATCATGCTCGTTCATTCGACGGGACGGCGCGTCTTGTCCCACCCGAGGCAGACTGGCTCACTCTTTCGGCCCGCCCACCGCCGCCGGTGGTGGTGGTGACGCCCGTCACCACGCACCCCCTTTTCCCCTTTTATCGATCGCTTGCTTGAACGGCCCCGGGGATTCCCCGGTGCCGGCCAATCGCGAAATCCGATTCAGGGTCGCGGCCCGCAGGGCGGGCGACCCTCGAGGTGGGACCCATGATCTATCGTTTCGCCACGCCCTCCGGCCTCGTGCTCGAGCGCCGCCGCCGTCGGCTCGACGTGGCGCGCGCATTGGCCGGCTTGCCCCAGCGCCTCGACCGCGAGCCCGGCGCGCTGTTGTCCTCCGGCGTCGATTACCCCGGCCGCTACACCCGTTGGGAGATCGGCTTCCGCGCGCCGCCGATCGAGATCGTCGGCCGCGACCGGCGCCTTACCTTCCGGGCCCTCAACCCGCGTGGGCTACGCCTGATCGAGATCTTTCGCCCGCTGCTCGGCGATTCGCCCGCCTGGCGCCTGGCGGCAAGCAGCGCGCGCGAGATCGCGCTCGACATCCTGCCCTCCCCAGCCGTCTTCGCCGAGGAGGAACGCAGCCTCCAGCCCTCGCTGGTCTCGCCCCTGCGCGCGCTGATCGCCGAGTTCAAGGGCATCGAAGACTCCTTCCTCGGCCTCTACGGGGCCTTCGGCTACGACTTGCTGTTCCAGTTCGAGCCGATCGCCCTCAAGCATCCGCGCTCCCCCGACCGGAAGGACCTGCACCTGTTCCTGCCCGATCGCGTCGTCGTCCTCGACCGGCGCAAGGAACAGGCCTTCCGCTACGACTACGAGTTCGCACGCGCCGGCGTGTCGAGCGCGGCGGCCTCGCGGGTGCCGTTTCGGCGCCCCGGGCGCTCGCGCCGGACGGGCGCGGGCGCGGTCACCTCCGACCACACGCCCGAGTCCTATGCCGCCCTCGTCGATGCGGCGCGCGAGCGGATGCGGGTCGGCGACATCTTCGAGGTGGTGCTGAGCCGCAATTTCTTCGCACCCTACGGGGGCCCGCCGTCGGCTCTGTTCGAGCGCCTGAAGCGCCTCAACCCGAGCCCGTTCGAATTCCTGTTCCAGCTCGGCGACGAGCAGCTGATCGGCACCTCGCCGGAGATGTACGTGCGCGTCGAGGGCGACCGCGTCGAATCGTGCCCGATCTCCGGCACGGCCCGGCGCGGCGGCAACGCGATGGAGGATGCGGCGCGGCTCAAGGCCCTCGTCATGTCGGAGAAGGACGAGGTCGAGCTCACCATGTGCACCGACGTCGACCGCAACGACAAGTCGCGCATCTGCCGGCCGGGCACGGTGCGGCTTCTTGCCCGCCGGCTGATCGAGACCTATGCCGGGCTGTTCCACACCGTCGACCACGTCGAGGGCCGCCTGCGCGAGGGCCTGACGGGCCTCGATGCGTTCCTGTCGCATATGTGGGCGGCGACGCTGACCGGCGCGCCCAAGAAGCGGGCGGTCGAGATCGTTGAGGATCTCGAGACCTCGCCGCGCGCCTGGTACGGCGGCGCGGTGGGGGCGCTGATGGCCTCGGGCGACGTCAACACCGGCATCACCATCCGCACCGTCCACCTCAAGGACGGGACGGCGCGCTATCGGGTCGGCGCGACGCTGGTCTGGGATTCGGTGGGCGCGGAGGAGGACGAGGAATGCCGCACCAAGGCGCAGGCCCTGTTCCGCGCCCTGGCCGAGGGGCGAGCCAGCGCCTCGCCGGGCGCGCCCTCGCCGGCGGCGGTCGCCAGCGCGCCGGGCCAGGGACGGCGCGTGGTGCTGATCGACAACGAGGACTCGTTCGTCCACACGCTCGCCGATTATTTCCGCCAGACCGGCGCCGAGGTCGCGACCTACCGCCATGGCCTCGCCTTCGACCGGCTCGAGGCGGCGCGGCCCGACCTCGTCGTTCATTCGCCGGGGCCGGGGCGGCCCGCGGAATTCGGGGTCCCTCGGCTGGTGCGCGCGCTCGCCGAGGCCGGCATCCCGCAGTTCGGCGTCTGCCTCGGCCTGCAAGGCATGGTCGAGGCGTTCGGCGGCAGCCTCGAGTTGCTGCCCACGCCACGCCACGGCAAGACCTGGGCGGTGATCCACGACGGACTCCGCCTGTTCGCCGGCGTGCCCAGCCCGTGCCTGGTCGGCGCTTATCATTCGCTCACCGCGCGGGCCGCGGATTTTCCGGCCGCCGAACTCGAGGTCGTCGCGCGCACCGGCGAGGGGCTGGTCATGGCGGTCCGCCACCGGCGCCTGCCGGCGGCGGCGGTGCAGTTCCATCCCGAATCGATCCTGTCCATGGGCCGTACGCCGACCGGCGAGATCGGGCGCATGATCATCGACAACGTGGTGCGCGAGCTCGGCCCTGGCGCGCCGTACCGAGTGCCGCCGCTGTCGCCGATTGATGGGCGGGCCGCAAAACCTCGTTGACAAGGCCGGGCTCGATCCGCATGTTCGAGCGGCTCGGCGGATTTGGAACGGGCGGGTTCGAAACCCGCCCCTACGGGGAACGGTGCCAATCTTTGTAGGGGCGGGTCTGTGACCCGCCCGCGGGCGGGTTCGAAACCCGCCCCTAGATCGGGGAATGGTGGGGGCATGTCGTTGGGGCGGGTTTGAAACCCGCCCCTAGATCGGGGAATGGGGGGGGCATGTCGTAGGGGCGGGTCTGTGACCCGCCCGGGCGGTCGGCCTGAGCGGGGGTGTGGGTGAGGGCGAAAACGCCGGAACCGCAGCGCAAGATTCGGTTCGCCATCGGCTCGCCGCTGGTGACGGGGGCCCTTGTCGCCGCGATCGCCACCAGCGTGTATGTCGCCGCCCCCGAAACCGGCGCGCCGCCCGCCCTCGATGCGGGGCCCGAGCCGCCGGCCGCCGCCGCCGCTCTCGATCCGGGCGCCTTAGGCGTCAGCCAACCCAAGGATGCGGAAGCGCCGGTCGCCAACCCATCGTCGGCGCGCGTCGTCCAGGTGCGCCGTGGCGATACGCTGATCGAGGTTCTGATCGGCGCCGGCGTGGCCACGGCCGAGGCGCACGGGGCGGCCGGGGCGCTCAAGGCCGTCTTCGATCCGCGCGCGCTCAAGCCCGGGCAGGAAATCACGTTGATCTTCGGGCCGGCGAGCGGGGACCGGATGGCGCTCGTGTCGGCGACCTTCGCGTCAGGCGCCGATGCCCAAGTCGATGTCAGGCGCGGCGAGGACGGTCGTTTCACCGCCGCGAAGCGGGAACGCACGCTGGCCGGCGAGTTCGTGCGCGTCGCCGGCACCGTGCGCGCGAGCCTGTTCGAGGCGGCAGCTGCGGCCGGGGTTCCCGTTCCGGTGATGGTCGAGGCGATCCGCGCCTTCAGCTACGACGTCGATTTCCAGCGCGACGTGCAGCCGGGAGATGCGTTCGAGGTGCTGTTCGAGCGCTTCCACGACCACGAGGGACGGTTCGCCAAGGACGGCCCGGTGCTCTCGGCGGCGCTCGGCTTGAGCGGAAAGGTCAAGCGCATCTATCGTCACCGCACGCCCGACGGTGCCGTCGACTACTACGACGATGAGGGCCATAGCGTGCGCAAGGCGCTCCTGCGCACGCCGATCGACGGGGCGCGCCTGACCTCGGCCTTCGGCAACCGCAAGCATCCGATCCTGGGCTACAGCGCCATGCACAGGGGCGTCGATTTCGGCGCCCCGGAGGGGACGCCCGTCCGCGCCGCCGGCGAGGGCGTCGTCGAGCGGGTCGGCTGGACCGGCGATTACGGGCATTACGTGCGCATCCGGCACCCCGGCGAACACGCCACCGCCTACGCGCATCTGAGCCGCTACGCCGCCAATCTCAAGGTCGCAAGCCGCGTGCGCCAGGGCCAGGTGATCGGCTATGTCGGCTCGACCGGCCGCTCCACCGGCGCGCACTTGCATTACGAGGTGCTCCGCCGCCAGCGCCAAATCAACCCGATGAGCGTGCAGTTGCCGGCCGGGCGCAAGCTGGTCGGATTCGAACTCGCCGAGTTCCGCCAGGCCGCGGCGGAGCTCGACCTCAAGGCGGGCGCGCAGCCGGCGGCCTCGCGTCTCGCCGGCGCCCCGTAGGGGCCGGTTTCAAACCGGCCCGCGCCGGCGGATTGCATGCGGGCGGGTCACAGACCCGCCCCTACGGAAATGCCGGCGACATTGCCCTGGTAGGCGCGGGGCCGCGAGGCAGCGCCTCGTGCCCCGCGGGTTTCAATCCGGCCCGCGCCGGCGGATGGCATGCGGGCGGGTCACAGACCCGCCCCAACCGCCGATTTACGCCCCGCGCGCGCCGGGGCACGGGGTGCGGCGGGGGGGCCGGCTTCGATCGACAGGCCCTTCGCCGCGACCGCGACGCGGACCCGCTCGGCGTCCTTCACCGCTCCTGCGAGGATCATGTCGGCGAGCGCATTCACGAGTTGGCGCTGGATGACGCGCTTCAAGGGCCGCGCCCCGTAGACCGGATCGTACCCAGCCTCGGCGAGCCAGGCGCGCGCGCCCGGGTCGAAGGCCAGCTCGATCTTGCGCTCGGCGAGCCGCGCGTCGAGCCGGCGAATCTGGATGTCGACGATGCCTTCCATGTCGGAGCGCGTCAGGCGATGGAAGAGCAGGATGTCGTCGAGACGGTTGAGGAATTCCGGCCGGAAGGCGGCGCGGACCACCTCCATGACCGGCTCGCGGACCGCCTCCGTGT
Source organism: Pseudomonadota bacterium (assembly GCA_052387815.1). GTDB lineage: Bacteria > Pseudomonadota > Alphaproteobacteria > CACIAM-22H2 > CACIAM-22H2 > JBQTIU01. The sequence continues at coordinate 6,135 of JBQTIU010000064.1, read as the reverse complement.
CCTGGCCCTCGGGCTGATTGGCCAGGATATCGCTGCCGAGGTTCGAGGTCAGCACGATGAGCGTGTTGCGGAAATCGACCGTGCGGCCCTGCCCGTCGGTGAGCCGGCCGTCGTCGAGGACCTGGAGGAGGACGTTGAACAATTCGGGATGCGCCTTCTCGACCTCGTCGAACAGGATCACCTGATAGGGCCGACGGCGCACCGCCTCGGTGAGGCTGCCGCCCTCCTCGTAGCCGACGTAGCCCGGGGGCGCGCCGATGAGCCGCGCCACGGCGTGCTTTTCCATGTACTCGGACATGTCGATGCGGACGAGGGCCGCCTCGTCGTCGAACAGGAATTCGGCGAGCGCCTTGGTGAGCTCGGTCTTGCCGACCCCAGTCGGACCCAGGAACAGGAACGAGCCGATCGGCCGCTGGGGGTCCTGGAGCCCGGCCCGGGCCCGCCGCACCGCCTCGGCGACGGCGGCAATCGCCTCGTGCTGGCCGATCACCCGCTGCTTGAGCGCCGCTTCCATGGCGATGAGCTTGGCGCGCTCCCCGGCCAGCATCTTGTCGACGGGAACGCCCGTCCAGCGCGACACCACGCCGGCGATGTCGTGCTCGCTCACCTCTTCGTTGAGCATGCGGTGCTGGGCCTCGCCCTCGACCGCCTGCAACTCGCGCTCGAGCGTGGGGACGATGCCGTATTTGAGCTCGCCGGCGCGCGCCAGCTCGCCCTTGCGCTGCACGATCTCGAGCTCGCTGCGCGCCGCCTCCAGCCGCTCCTTGAGCCGGCGCGCGCCTTGGAGGCTCTCCTTCTCGTCCTGCCACTGGCGCGTGAGCGTCGCTGACTGGACCTCGAGGCCGGCCAGTTCCGCTTCCAGCTTGTCGAGCCGCTGGCGCGAGGCGGCGTCGGATTCGTGGGCGAGGGCCTCGCGCTCGATCTTGAGCTGGACGATGCGCCGGTCGAGCTCGTCGATCGCCTCGGGCTTGGAGTCGACCGCCATCCTGAGCCGGCTCGCCGCCTCGTCGATCAAGTCGATCGCCTTGTCAGGGAGGAAGCGCTCGGCGATGTAGCGGTTCGACAGCGTGGCGGCGGCGACGATCGCGCCATCGGTGATGCGCACGCCGTGATGGAGCTCGTATTTCTGCTTGAGGCCGCGCAGGATCGAGATCGTGTCCTCGACCGTCGGCTGGGCGACGTAGACGGGCTGGAACCGGCGCGCCAGGGCGGCGTCCTTCTCGATGTGCTTGCGGTATTCGTCGAGCGTGGTCGCGCCCACGCAGTGCAGGTCGCCGCGCGCCAGCGCCGGCTTGAGCATGTTGGAGGCGTCGATCGCACCCTCCGCCTTGCCCGCGCCCACCAGCGTGTGCAGCTCGTCGATGAACAGGATAATCTCGCCCTCGGCGGCGGCGATCTCGGCGAGCATCGCCTTCAAGCGTTCCTCGAACTCGCCGCGGAACTTGGCGCCCGCGACCATGGCGCCGAGATCGAGCGCGAGCAGCTGCTTGTTGCGCAGCGATTCCGGCACGTCGCCGTTGACGATGCGGCTCGCCAGGCCCTCGACGATCGCGGTCTTGCCGACCCCGGGTTCGCCGATCAAGACCGGGTTGTTCTTGGTCCGCCGGGCGATCACCTGGATGGTGCGCCGGATTTCCTCGTCGCGGCCGATCACCGGGTCGAGCTTGCCCTCGCGCGCCGCCGCGGTGAGGTCGCGGGCGTATTTCTTGAGCGCCTCATAGCCGTCCTCGGCGGTCGGGCTGTCGGCCTTGCGTCCCTTGCGCAGCTCGTCGATCGCCTGGTTGAGGCGCTCGGGCGCGGCCCCGGCCGCGGCCAGGATGCGGCCGGCGGGGGAAGCCTTGGCGAGCGCCAGCGCCAGCAACAGGTGCTCGGCGGTGACGAACTTGTCGCCCGCCTGGCGGGCGATCTCTGCCGCGCTCTCGAAGAGCTTGGCCGCCTCGGGGGCGAGGAAGACTTGCCCGGCGCCCGCGCCTTCGACCCGCGCGAGCTTCCGCAACTCGGCCTCGGCGGCGGCCAGCGCGCGCGCCGGGTCGGCGCCGGCGGCGCGCAACAGATTGGCCGCCAGCCCGTCCCGGTCGTCGAGCAGGACCTTGAGAATGTGTTCGGGCGTCAGGCGTTGGTGAGCGTGGCGCTGGGCGAGCGTCTGCGCCGCCTGGATGAAGCCGCGCGCGCGCTCGGTGTATTTCTCCGCATCCATCGGCGAACCGATCGCTTGGTTGCATCCTCACGGGCTATATGGAGATGCCGGCCGCCCATGCAAGAGCTGGCCCCGGCGCCAACTTTCGCCGCCCGGCGGGACGTGCTAGGAGCCTGTCCGGTCCCGCCACTCCCAGGATCGCCGTCATGGCGCTGAGGATTGCCAAAATCTATCGCTATCCGGTCAAGGGCCTGACGCCGGAACCCCTGTCGCGCGCCGAGCTAGCAGCCGGCGAGGGCATCCCGCAGGACCGGCGCTTCGCGCTCGCCCATGGCGCGGCGCGGATCGAGCCGGGGCGGCCCCAATGGCTGCCCAAGACCAACTTCCTGATGCTGATGCGCAACGAGCGGCTGGCCCGTCTCAAGACGCGTTTCGACGAGGCAACCGGGGTTCTGGTCGTCGAGCGCGACGGCAAGGCGGTGGCGCGCGCCAACCTCCTCGAGGCCGCGGGCCGCGTCGTGATCGAACAGTTTTTCGCCGCCTTCCTGGGCGCCGAATGCCGGGGCGCGCCGCGCCTGGTCGAATCCCCCGGCCACATGTTTTCCGATGTTTCGCGCAAGGCCGTCTCGATCATCGGCCTGGCCAGCATCCGCGACCTCGAGCGGGTCGTGCGGGCGCCGGTCGACCCGCGCCGCTTCCGCGCCAATTTCTATTTCGACGGCGGGCAGCCGTGGCAGGAATTCGAGTGGCCGGGAAAAGAGATCCGCGTCGGCGGCGCCCGCCTGAGCGTGATCAAGCGCAACGCGCGGTGTGCGGCGACCAACGTCGATCCCGAGACCGGGATCCGCGACCTCAATATCCCGCTCGCGCTTGCCGAGGGCTTCCGGCACGCCGATATGGGCGTCTACGCCGAGGTCGTCGCGGGCGGAACGGCGGCGGTCGGCGACCCGCTGGTGCCGCCTCCTTGAGGGCTCCGGTCAGAACGGCCGGCGGTCGGTCGGATTCGATCCGCCTGGGCCGCCGGTCGGCGGCTGCGGGCCGGCGCCGGGGACCACGGGCGCCGCGTTGTCATGCGGGGGCGCCACCCGCTGCTGGTCCTGCGGGTACATCGGCGGCCGGTTGTACGGGTCCTGGCCGGCGTGGATCAGCCGGTAATAATGCTCCGCATGCTGATAAAAGTTCTCGGTCGCGATGCGGTCGCCGGCCGCGGTCGCATCGCTCGCCAGCGCCAGATATTTTTCGAGCACCTGGTAGGCGTTGCCCCGCACGCGGACGTCGGGTCCGTTGCTGTCGAAGGTCTGCGAACGGACGGGGATGTGGGGCTTGTGGCCGTCGTTGCGGCCGCGTTGGCGTTTCATGTGCAGACCGGGTCTCATGGCACCTCATAATCCGTCGTTGTTGTCGAAGATGGATGGGCTCCTCGCGACGGCACCTCCCTCACCGGTGAAATCCCCGGGTGCTTGGCGAGCCGCGCTTCGCGATTCTTGAGCCCAACGACAGCCTCGTGGCCGCCCCGCCTTGCGGAAGGTCTAGACTAGCCCCGAGCGGGCCTCATTCCAAGTCATTTTTTGCGCCCCGTCGGCGCACGGCCGCCCCTTCCCCCAACCGCCGTGGGGCAATTGTTTCGCCGCCGCCAAGCTGGTAGGGTCCGCGCCGCTTTCGCGCCATCTCTAGCAGGCTGCGGAAAAATGAATTTCGAGCGCTGACGACGCAAGATTGATTCGCAGGTTGGTCGCAGAACGCAACCATGATTCAAAGACTGGAGGCTGCGGATTCGAATGTTGCACCATCGCCTTCCTCGTCGGAGTTCTTCCGCAGCCTGCTAGGCCGCGATCGGCCCGATCCCATGAAGATCAACGGCAATGAGATCCGTTCCGGCAGCGTCATCGAGTACGATGGCCGCATCTGGCTTGTGCTCAAGCACAACATCGTCTCGCCGGGCAAGGGCGGCGCCTTCAACCAGGTCGAGATGCGCGACATCAAGACCGGCGCCAAGAGCAACCAGAAATTCCGCTCCGACGAGACGGTCGAGCGGCTGCGCGTCGAGGAGAAGGAAATGCAATTCCTGTACGCCGAGGGCGACCACCTCACGTTCATGGATCGGGAAAGCTACGACCAGATCACGGTCGAGCGCGACATGATCGGCGAGGCGGCCGACTTCCTCGCCGAAGGCATGACGGTGACGGCGGAGTTCATCGACAACGCGCCGGTCGGGATCCAGCTCCCGCAGACCGCCGTCCTGACCGTCGTCGAGGCCGATGCGGTGGTCCGGGGCCAGACCGCGGCCTCGTCCTACAAGCCCGCCATGCTCGATAACGGCGTCAAGATCATGGTCCCGGCCTTCGTCGGCCCCGGCACCAAGATCGTCGTCAACGTCGCCCTGCGCACCTATGTCGAGCGCGCCAAGGATTGATACCACGAGGTTTCGATGATCCTCCGCTCGCCGGTCTTCAACGTCATGGAGCGGGCCGCGCGCAAGGCGGCGCGGCGGCTGGTGCGCGACTTCGGCGAAGTCGAGCAGCTCCAGGTCTCGGTCAAGGGTCCGGCCGATTTCGTGTCGACCGCCGACCTCGAGGCGGAGCGGATCATCAAGGCCGAATTGTCGCGCGCCCGGCCCGATTACGGATTCCTCATGGAGGAGAGCGGCGCCCAGTCCGGCGGCGACACAAGCCGCCGTTGGATCGTCGACCCCCTCGATGGCACCGCCAATTTTCTCCACGGCATTCCGCAGTTCTGCATTTCGATCGCGCTCGAGGCCGATGGCGACATCGTCACCGGCCTGGTCTACGACCCGTTGCGTGACGAGATGTTCGCGGCCGAGAAGGGCATGGGCGCGTTCCTCAACGACCGGCGCTTGCGCGTCTCGGCGCGGCGCGAGCTCGCCGATGCGGTGATCGGCACCGGCATCCCGCCCCGCGAGCGCGGCGACCACCCGCGCTATCTGCGGCTGCTGGCGGGGGCGATGGCGAACACCGCCGGGGTGCGGCGCATGGGCGCCGCGGCGCTCGACCTGGCTTACGTCGCCGCCGGCCGCTTCGACGGCTTCTTCGAGCACGGGCTCGCGCCGTGGGACGTCGCGGCGGGCTTGATCTTGGTCCGCGAGGCGGGTGGCTTCGTCTCCGAGATCGACGGCGGAGCGAATGTGCTGGCTGGCGAGAGCGTGCTCGCCGCCAACGACCATCTCCATGCGCGGCTCGCCCGCCTGTTGCGCGCCGCCGATCGCGGCGCTCGAGCCCCGTCGAGAACGGTCGCGACGCAATAGCGGGACGGGCCCCTCGACGCTCCGCAACCGCTGCCATATTTCCGGCTAAATCAGTTGTTCCATTGGACGGCGCGAGTTGTTAAGGTGCCGGTGCAAGAGTCATGCAGCATCCTCGCTCAGACCCTCAGGCGGTGGGCGCGCTGGGCGCGCGCCAATGGGCCTGTGCCGGCTCCGTGGCGATCGCGCTCGCGCTGGCCTCGTCGTTTCCCGCCCTCGCCCAACAGCAGTTGCGCCAGCCGCGCGCCAGCGTCGAGATCGACTGGAGCGTGCTCGACGAGCTGGCGCCGAGCCCTGGCCCGCCGACGAGTGTGGCGGTGCCGCTCGCCCCGGCCCGGCCCCAAGCCGGCGCGCCGACCGCCCCGCGACCGGCCGCCACGCCGGCCCGGATCCCGCCCGCCGCGCCACCGAAGGCGGGGCCCGCCCAGGTGCCACGCCCGCCCGCCCGTCCGGGCGCGGCCACCGCGGCCCCGCCGCCGTTGGCCCCGCCGCCAGCCCCGCCGGTTTTTTCGGAGACGGTGCCGCCCCTCCGCGCACCGTCGGCGGGCCTCGTCCCACCGCCTCCCCGTTTGACTCCGCCCGCCCCACCGGCCGTCCTCGCCCCGCCGCCCCTGCCGGCGCCGGCCCCGCCTCCCCCCGCGGAGGTTGCCACGGTACCGGCGCCGCCTGCGCCCGCTCCGCCGCCCCCGGTCGCCGCGCTCGCTCCGCCCCCGCGCCCGGCCCCGCCCCCGGTCCCCCC
>JBQTIU010000063.1:0-40243 GCA_052387815.1 Pseudomonadota bacterium | reverse complement strand
GCCGGTGGTTCACCTCGCCCCCCGGCTTCCCCTTTGCCCCCGCGCGGTGACCCCCGGGGACCGTATCGTGTGTTTTGTTGGGGGGCGCAACCCCCCCGCCCCTCCGGAGGTTTCACCGCACAGATCGCCGAGAAAATCCTACCGCGGAGGTCGCAGAGAAAGACGTGGGAGGACGCCGGAGGGGCGGGTCGTTCGACCCGCCCGTGGGCCGTTTGAAACCCGCGGGGCATTGCCCCGCGCCTCCGCGCCCTCTCACAAAGCCTCGGCGCTCTCTGCGGTGAAATTCTTTCGGCGTCCTGCCCCGCGGTGATTCTTCTTGCTCTTGCCGGCCACGACGCGCTTGACCCGCAAGACGGTATCTACGGGGCCGGGATGCCTTTGGTGGTCGAATACTCGAAATGCAGCGCCTCGCCCGGGCGGGCGAGCGGGAAGATCGCGTGCGCGGCCGCGGCGGCCTCCGCGAAGCCGGTCAGGATCAGCTTGAGCTTGCCCGGATAGGTCGCGATATCGCCGATCGCGAACAGGCCGGGCGTCGAGGTGGCGCAGGTGGCGGGGTCGACCTTGATATGGTTGCGCTCGAGGTTGAGGCCCCAATCGGCGATCGGGCCCAAGTCCATGGCCAGCCCGAAAAAGGCAAGCAGCGCATCGGCTTCGAGCCGCCGCCGCTTGCCGTCGAGATCCTTGGCGATCACGGCCGCCAGTCGACCACCCTCGCCCTCGAGGGCGTCGAGCTGGTAGGGCACGACGAGGTCGAGGCGGCGCTCCGCCGCGAGGCGACGCAGCTTGTCCGCGTTCTCGGGCGCGGCGCGGAACTTGCCGCGGCGATGGACCACCATGACGCGCGCCGCCACCTCGCTGAGCGACAGCGCCCAGTCGACCGCCGAGTCGCCGCCGCCCGCGATCACCACCCGTTTGCCCCGGAAATCCTCGCGCCGCCGGACGATGTAGAACACGCTTTTGCCCTCGTACTCCGCAAGCCGCGCGAGCGGCGGCCGGTTGGGGCCGAAGGCGCCGACCCCGGCCGCGATCACCACCGCCCGGGCGCGAACCCGGGTTCCGAGCGCGGTCACCAGCTCCCAGTCCTCGCCGGCGCGCGCGAGCGCCTCGACCCTTTGGCCCAAATGGTACACCGGCTTGAAGGGGGCCGCCTGTTCGGCCACCCGGTCGATGAGCTCGGTGGCGTCGATGCGCGGGAATCCGGGAATGTCGTAGATCGGCTTCTCGGGATAGAGCGCCGCGCACTGGCCGCCGATCACATCCAGCGCGTCGATCACCTGCGCGCTCAAGCGGAGCATGCCGCACTCGAACACCGCGAACAGGCCGACCGGGCCCGCGCCGATGATTGCGACATCGCTGCGGGTGGGCGAAGACATGGCGACTCCGAGGGACCAGCGCAAAGCGATACGAAGCCCCTAAATGACCATCCTTGCCGGCGCTGCGCAACCATTCTTGCGCGATCGGTTGCGGGTCGGCGGCCTTCGCGGATACAAAGGGACCGGGATGCCAGCGCCCTCGCCCGCCATGCTCGAGTTGACGCTCGCCGACCTCGCCGCGACCGAGCGCCTGGCCGGCGCGCTGGCCGGGCGCGCCAAGGGCGGCGACGTGATCGGGCTCGCGGGCGGGCTCGGGTTGGGGAAAACCGCCTTCGCGCGGGCGTTCATCGCCGCGCGCGCGCGCGGGGCCGCGTTCGGCGAAGTGCCCAGCCCGACCTTCACCCTCGTCCAAGTCTACGACCTGCCGGAGACGGCCGTGTGGCATTTCGACCTCTACCGCATCGCCGCCCCCGAGGAGGCCTGGGAACTGGGCGTCGAGGAGGCGTTCGCCGACGCGATCTCGCTCGTCGAATGGCCCGACCGCCTGGGTCCGCTCCTGCCCGCGGCCCGGCTCGATGTCGAATTCGCGCCCGGGCCGAGCCCGCTCGCGCGCCGGGTGCGCCTGGTCGGGCACGGCGAGTGGGCCGAGCGCTTGGCGGCGATCGCGGCGGAGGTCCGGGCGCATGCCTGAGCGGACGGCGAGGTCGCGCCCGCCCGCGCGCCCGCCGTGTGGCGGCGGAACGCCGGGTGGTTCCCGCCTCGCCCGATGACCGCCCCACGCCGCGCCATGGTGCTGGCGGCTGGCCTCGGCAAGCGGATGCGGCCCTTGACCGAGACCCTGCCCAAGCCGCTTGCGCCGGTCGCCGGCCGGACGCTGATCGACCGCGTGCTCGACCACTTCGCGGCCATCGGGATCGAGCGCGTGGCGGTGAACCTCCATCACCACCGCGCGCAGCTCGAGGCCCACTTGCAGGCCCGTCTCCATCCGACCATCTTGCTCTCGCCCGAACCCGAGCTGCTCGACACCGGCGGCGGGGTCATGCGGGCCCTGCCGCTCCTGGGGTCGGCCCCCTTCTATGTCGCCAATGCCGACATCGTGTGGCGCGACGGCGGCAGCCCAGCCCTCGTCCGCCTCGCCGAGGCGTGGAGCGAGCCCGACATGGATGGGCTGCTGCTGCTCCATCCGGCCGCCAGCGCGCGCGGCTACGAGGGTCGGGGCGACTACTTCCTTTCGCAGCGCGGCCTGGCGCGGCGGCGCCAGAATGCCGAGATCGCGCCGTTCGTCTTCGCCGGAGTCGAGATCCTTCACCCGCGCCTGTTCGCCTTGGCGCCGTCGGGCGCGTTCTCGCTGCGCCTCCTGTTCGACCGCGCCGAGGCGGCGGGCCGGTTATGGGGCCTCGTTCATGACGGGCAATGGTTCCATGTCGGGGACCCCGAAGGCGTGGCCGAGGCCGAGGCCGAACTCGGGCCGGGCGCCCGTGCCCGCCAGCATCCGACGGGCGGCCCATGAGCGCCGGGGCGTCCGGGCCGGCACGCGCGTACACCATCCAGGCCGGCCTTCCGTTCCTGGACACGCTGGCCAAAGGCATGTGGACGAGGGTCGGCGAAGATCCGCTGGCGCTGGCCAGGGCGCGCGTCCTCTTGCCCACCCGGCGCGCGGCGCGCGCGCTCGCCGACGCCTTCCTGCGCCTTCGCGACGGCGAGCCCTTGCTGCTGCCGCGCCTCACGCCCGTGGGCGACGTCGACGACGACGAGTTGGCGCTCGCCGCCGACGCCGAGGCAGCCGCCGGTCTCGACCTTCCGCCCGCCATCTCCGAACTTCGCCGCCGGCTGATGCTGGCCCGCCTGATCCGCAAGCTCGACCCCGAGGGGTTCGGGCGCAGCCCCGGGCACGCGGCGGGGCTGGCGGGCGAACTCGCTCGGCTCTTGGACCAGGTCGAGACCGAGCGCCTGTCGTTGGATGGCCTGGCGGCGCTCGTGCCCGGCGAATACGCCGAACATTGGCAACGGACGCTGCGGTTCCTGGACATCCTCACCCGGCATTGGCCGGGCATCCTGGGCGAGGAAGGGGCGATCGATGCGGCCGAGCGGCGCAATCGCGCGCTGGCGGCGCTCGCCCGGCAATGGCGGCAGGCGCCGCCCGCCGGTCCGGTCTACGCCGCCGGGACGACCGGCAGCATCCCGGCGACCTCCGACCTCCTCGACGTCGTCGCCCGGCTGCCGGGCGGCGCGGTGATCCTTCCCGGGCTCGACCGCGATCTCGACGCCCCGGCCTGGGCGGCGCTCGAGGAGACGCATCCCCAATACGCTCTCAAGCGACTGCTCGAACGCCTGGGGATCGAGCGCGATGCGGTCGAGAACTGGACCGCGGACGTCCCTCCGCGCCACGTGGGCTTGCGCGTGCGCCTGCTCGGCGAGGCGCTGCGGCCGGCGGCGACCACCGAGGCGTGGCGCCGGATCGGCACCGTGGATGCGGGCGCGCTCGAGGGGCTGCATCGCATCGACTGCGCGCACCCGCAGCAAGAGGCAGGCGTGATCGCGTTGCTGATGCGCGAGGCGTTGGAGACCCCGCATCGCACCGCGGCGCTGGTGACGCCGGACCGCGCCCTGGCGCGCCGGGTGGCCGCCGAGCTCAAGCGGTTCGGCGTCGCGGTCGACGATTCGGCCGGCGTGCCGCTCGCCGATACCCCGCCCGGCGCCTTCCTGCGGCTGGTTGCCGAGATGGTGGCGGGCGAGGCGCGGCCGGCTGCCCTGCTCGCCTGCCTCAAGCACCCGCTGGCCGCGGGCGGGCTGCGGCCAGCGGAGTTCCGGGCGCGGGCCCGGCGGCTCGAGGTCGCCGTCCTGCGCGGACCGCCGCCGGGTCCCGGGTTCGAGGGCGTGGTCGGTGCGCTCCAGGCGATGGACGGGGAAGACCGCACGCTGATCGGCTGGCTGGCCGGGCTGGCGGCACTGGCGCGGCCCTTCGCCGCGCGCATTCGCGCCTCCGCCTCGCCGGCCGTGCTGCTGCGCGCGCACGTGGCCCTCGCCGAAGCCCTGGCCGGCAGCGACGAAGACGACGGGCCGATGCGCCTGTGGGCCGGCGAGGCGGGCGCGGCGGCGGCCGCCTTCATCGCCGAACTCGCCGCCGCGGCGGCGGATTTTCCGGCCATCGAGGGCGCCGCCTATCCCGCCTTTTTCGACGCGTGTCTGGCTGGGCGCGTGGTGCGGCCGGCCTATGGCGGCCATCCGCGCCTGCGCATCCTGGGCCTCTTGGAGGCGCGGTTGCTGTCCGCCGATCTGTTGATCCTGGGCGGGCTCAACGAAGGCGTATGGCCGCCCGAGCCGGCCGCCGATCCCTGGCTGTCGCGGCCGATGCGCAAGGCCTTCGGCTTGCCGGGGCCGGAACGACGGATCGGCCTCGCCGCCCACGATTTCGCCCAGGCCTGCGGCGGCGGCGCGGTCATCCTCACCCGCGCCGCGCGGGTCGAGGGCGCGCCCACCGTGCCATCGCGGTGGCTGCTGCGTCTCGACACGCTGCTGGCCGCCGCCGGGCTGGCCGGGCCGCGCGACGCCGTGGCCGCGACCGCGCTCGACCGGCAGCGCCGGCTTGATCGGGTGGCGCCGTCGCCCGAAATCGGCCCGCCCGCGCCGACCCCGCCGGTCAAGGCACGGCCGCGCCGTCTGTCGGTGACCGACATCGAAACCTGGCGCCGCGACCCCTATGCCCTCTATGCACGCCATGTGCTGCGACTGAAACCGCTGCCGCCGCTCGAAGAAGACCCGGGCCGAGCCGAACGCGGGATATTCATCCACGCCGCGCTCGACGATTTCCTCAAGGCCACCCCCGACGAGCTGCCCGAGGATGCGCTGGCCAGGCTGATCGAGTTCGGCCGCGCCCGTTTCGGCGCCGCGCTGGCGCGGCCCGGGGTGTGGGCCTTCTGGTGGCCGCGCTTCGAGGCCATCGCCGGCTGGTTCATCTCCAACGAGCGCGCCCGCCGGCGGTCGGCAAGACCGGCCGCGAGCGAGGTGAGGGGGCGGCTCAGGTTCGAGGCGCCGGCCGGCGCCTTCACGCTCACTGCCAAGGCCGACCGCATCGACCGCCTCGCCGACGGCAGCCTGGCGATCATCGACTACAAGACCGGGATGCTGCCGGCGATCAAACACGTGGTCCTCGGCTATGCCCCGCAGCTCGGCCTCGAAGCGGCGATCGCGCGGGCCGGCGGGTTCGACGGGCTGGCGGGTGCCGCCGTCACCCAGCTCCGCTACTGGCGGCTGGCGGGAGGCGAGCCGGCCGGGGCGGAAGTGGCGCTCGACGGGAAGAAAGTCGGCGGCGACCGAACGCCGCTCGATCCGATGGAGCTGGCCGCGCAGGAGCTCGCCGGCCTCGAGGCGCTGGTCGCCCGCTTCGACGATCCCGCCACACCCTACCACGCGCGCCCGCGCCCGGGCTGGGGCCTGCGTTACAACGATTACGCGCATCTGGCGCGGATCAAGGAATGGTCGGCGCTGGAGGACGAGCGATGAAGCCCGGGCCCGGCGCGGCGGCTGCGTACCTCGCCACCGATCCCACCGTCTCGGCCTGGGTCGCCGCCTCGGCCGGCACCGGCAAGACCAAGCTGCTGGTCGACCGCGCGATCAACCTTCTGCTCGCCGGCGCAAAGCCCGGGAAGCTGCTCTGCCTGACGTTCACCAAGGCGGCGGCGAGGGAAATGGCGATCCGCCTCGCCACGCGCCTCGGCGAGTGGACGACGGCCGAGGATGCCAAGCTCGCGGACGACCTTAGGGAGCTCACCGGCCGCGCGCCGGAAGCGGCGCTGGTCGGGCGCGCGCGGCGGCTGTTCGCCGAGGTGCTCGATGCGCCGGGCGGGCTGGCGATCGATACCATCCACGCTTTCTGCCAGTCGCTGTTGCGCCGCTTCCCGATCGAGGCCGGCCTCGCCCCGCACTTCGAGGTGCTTGACGAGCGCAGCGCCGCCGAACTGTTGGGCGCGGCGCGCGACCGGGTGCTCGCCGGCGCCCGCGAGGGTGTCGACGCCGAGTTGGCGGCGGCGTTGGCGGAGGTGGCGCGCCACCTCGACGAGACCGGCGTCGCCGGCCTCATGGAGCAAACGATCGCCGAGCGCGGCCGCATCCAGCGCCTGATCCGCGGCCACGGCGGCCTCGAGGGGCTGGTCGCGGCGCTGCGCGCCCGGCTCGGCCTGGCCGCGGACGACAGCGAGTCCTCAATCCTGGCCGCGGCCGCCGACCAGCGGGCCTTCGACGCCGCCGGCTTGAGAGCCGCCGCCGCGGCGCTGGCGCGGGGCGCGGTCAGCGACCGCCCGCGAGGGTTGGCGCTCGCCGCCTGGCTCGACGATCCGGCGCGCCGCGTCGCCACCTTCGATGATTACCTCGAGGTCTATTTCACGCGCGCGGGCGAGCGGCGCCAAAAGCTGGCGACCAAGGACACCCTCAAGGGAGTGCCCGGCATCGACGCCGTCCTGGAGACCGAAGCCCAGCGCCTCGAAGCCGTGATCGAGCGGCGGGATGCCGCCGCCGACGCCGCTTCCTCCGCCGCGCTGCTCCGCCTTGCGGCCGCGCTCATCGACGCCTACGAGGCGGACAAGCGCCGCCGCGACGGGCTCGATTACGACGACCTCATCTTGAAGGCGCGCGATCTCCTCGCCGCCCCGGGCGTGGCGCCGTGGGTCCTGTTCAAGCTCGACGGCGGCATCGATCACATCCTGATCGACGAGGCGCAGGATACCAACCCCGAGCAATGGGAGGTGGTCGCGGCGCTGGCCGAAGAGTTCTTCGCCGGCCTCGGCGCGCGCCAGGACAACCGCACCGTGTTCGCGGTCGGCGACCCCAAACAGTCGATCTACAGCTTCCAGCGCGCCGATCCCGCCGCCTTCGTGCGCATGCGCGACCATTTCGCGGCCCGCGCTCGGGCGGCGCAGAAGAGCTTGCAGCCGGTCGCCCTCAACCTGTCGTACCGCTCCACCGAGCCCGTGCTCAGGGCGGTGGACAAGGTGTTCGCCCAGCCCCGGGCCGCCGACGGCGTGGCGCTCGACGGTCAGCCGATCGCGCACCGCTGCCAGCGGCGCGGCGCGGCGGGCGTGGTCGAGCTGTGGCCGCCGGTCAAGCCCGAGGACGCGGCGCAGCCCGAGCCGATGGCGCTGCCGGTCGAACGGGTGGCGGAGGATTCGCCGCCGGCGCGGCTGGCCGCGATGATCGCCCGCACCATCGCCGGCTGGATCGGGCGGGGCGAGCGGCTGGAAGCTCGGGACCGCCCGATCCGCGCCAGCGACATCATGATCCTGGTCCGGCGGCGCAACCGCCTGGTCAATGAGCTGGTGCGGGCGCTCAAGCGCGAAGGGGTGGAGGTCGCCGGGGTCGACCGCATGGTGCTGGCCGAGCAACTGGCGATCATGGACCTCATGGCGCTCGGCCGGTTCCTGCTGCTGCCCGAGGACGACCTCGGGCTGGCGACGGTCTTGAAGGGGCCGCTCATCGGGTTCGCCGAGGACGAGCTGTTCGCGCTCGCCTGGCCGCGCCGCGCCAGCTTGTGGGCGGAGCTCGGCGCGCGCGCCGCCGAGCGCCCCGCCTTCGCCGCCGCGTTCCGCGAGCTCGCCGAGCTTCTGGGACGGGTCGATTTCGTCCGCCCCTACGAGCTGTACGCCGAAATCCTCGGGGCCCGTGGCGGCCGGCGGCGGATCGTCGCCCGCCTCGGGATGGAGGCCGAGGATCCGGTCGACGAGTTCCTGGCCGCGGCCATCGCCTTCGAGCGCGCCCATCCGCCGGCGCTCGAAACCTTCCTCCACTGGCTCGAAGCCGGCCGCCAAGAGATCAAGCGCGACCTCGAGGCGGGCGGGCGCGAAGAAGTGCGGGTGATGACGGTGCACGGGGCCAAGGGATCGCAGGCGCCGATCGTGATCTTGCCCGACACCTTGCAAACGCCGGAGCGGGGCTCGAACCTGCTGTGGCCCGAGGGACTCGTGGTGTGGTCGCCCGCGCTCGGGCGCGCCTCCGCCTTGGCGACGGGCGCCCGCGCGGCGGCCACCGCGGCGCGCGAGGCCGAATACCGGCGGCTCCTCTATGTGGCGCTCACCCGCGCCCAGGATCGGCTCTACATCTGCGGCCATCGAACGCGGCAGGATGCGCGGCCCTGGTGCTGGTACAACCTCGTCGAACCGGGCTTGCGCGAGATCGCCAAACCGTTCGAATTCGACGGCGCCGGCGACGAGCGGGCGAAGGGCATCGGGCTGCGGCTGGCGACCCCGCAAATCGCCAGCCGGCCGGCCACCGAGGACGTGGGGCGGGAGCCGGAGGTCCAGGCCAACCTGCCCGAGTGGCTGGACCGGCCGCCGCCGGCCGAGCCGACGCCGCCCCGGCCGCTGGTCCCCTCGTCGCCTGAAGGGGCCGAACCGCCCGTCCGCTCGCCGTTCGGTCCGGACGACGGCGCCCGCTTCCGGCGCGGCCGCCTGATCCATCGGTTGCTGCAAAGCCTGCCCGATCTGCCGGCAGCGGCGCGCCCCGCCGCCGCCCTGGCCTTCCTGAGCCGCCCGCTCCACGCCCTGCCGGCGGCGGAGCGGACGGAGATCGCCCGCGAGACCTTGGCCGTCCTCGACCACCCGCAATTCGCGCCCTTGTTCGGCGAGGGCAGCATCGCCGAGGCGCCGGTGGTCGGGCGAGTGGGCGACCGGATCGTTTCCGGCCGCCTCGACCGGCTGTTGGTGAGCGCCGATGAGGTGCTGGTGGTCGATTACAAGACCGATCGGCCGGCGCCGCCCGCGGCGCCGGCCGAGGTGGCGCCGGTCTACCTGGCGCAAATGGCGGCCTACCGCGCGGTGCTGGCGCGCATCTATCCCGGCCGCCGCATCCGCTGCGCCCTGTTGTGGACCGATGGCCCCCTCCTCATGGAGCTGCCGGAACCGGCGGAATCCAATTAAGTAATTGAAAAGGCGCTGTTTTTGTTTGCTTCAGCGCACCATCGGTCAACTTGACCGCGACCGGACCGCCCCCGTAGAATCTTGGCCGGCCGGCAGGAGGGCTTGCGAGCAAGACGCCCCTCGAGGCCACTGCAACTTGCCAACCCGAGGGGTCCCATGAGCCCGACGAAAGTCAGCGACGACACCTTCGAGGCCGAGGTGTTGAAAGCCAGAGGTCCCGTTCTGGTGGATTTCTGGGCGGAGTGGTGCGGCCCCTGCAAGCAGATCGCGCCGGCGCTCGAGGACATGGCCCGCGACCTCGCCGGCCGAGTCAAGGTCGCCAAGCTCAATATCGATGAGAACCCGACGACGCCGAGCAAGTACGGGGTGCGCGGCATCCCGACCATGATGCTGTTCAAGGACGGCCAGGTGGCGGCGACCAAGATCGGCTCGTTGCCCAAGGGCAAGCTCTACGAATGGGTCGAATCGGTGCTCTGAGCCCCGCCCCGACCCCACCCGCGCGGCGATAGCGGCCGCGCCCATCGCCGCAGCCAGTAATTTCACGCGGCGTCCGCTGGGCCTGGTAGCGGAAGCCGTCGCCTTGGGGGCCGACCTCGCCACTCGAGGCCATGGCGGAATAGGGGCGCGCGCGTGCGGGCCGCGCGCTGTGCGATGACTCGCTGGGCTCCCTCGGGCTGCGGGCCGACCGCCCCGGGGATTCCGGGCTTGACGTGGCAGGTGTTGGGTTCCTGATGCAGGCCGGGGACAGAGCTAGCGGTAGCGGTCGCGGACCGCAGACGCTCCTGAGCCATACGTTCGTATGGCATTCGCGCAGCGTTCGTGCTAGCCATCGCGTATGTTAAAGGCTCGGTTCGAATGGGACCCTGACAAGGACCGCGAGAATCAAGACAAGCATGGCGTTTCCTTTGCGAGCGCCCAGTTCGCGTTCGCCGACCGGAAGCGGGGGATCGCCGAGGATTTGTCCCATAGATCGAGCGCGAAGCGCTACTACTGCTTCGGGTCGGTCGAAGGCGGCGTCTTGACGGTCCGCTTTACGTATCGGGCCGATGTCATCCGAATCTTCGGCGCTGGTTACTGGCGAAAGGGAAAGCAAGTTTATGAGCAAAAGAATCAAGTACACGGGCGGACCTCTAGGAAGCCTCAGAGTCGTTCGTGATTTCCTGCCCGCCCCTGAAGACCTCGTGTTTCGCGAGGAGGGCGTCAAGGTCACGATCGCCCTGAGCAAGCGTAGCGTGGACTTTTTCAAATCCGAAGCGCGGAAGCACAACACGCAGTACCAACGGATGATCCGCCGGCTGCTCGATGCTTACGCTGAACATCAGACGTCATCATCGCCAAGGCCGGCAAGCCGGTGGCGCGGCTGGTCGCCATCGACGGCCCCAAGGCGCCGCGGCGTCCCGGCGCGGTGAAGGGGCGCGTCAAGATCGGCGACGAATTGGACGCGCCGCTGCCGCCGGAGCTCGCCAAGGCGTTCGGGGTCGGCTGATGCGCTTGTTGCTCGACACGCACACGCTGCTGTGGTGGCGCGGCGACGATCGCCGGCTCGGGCGCAAGGCGCGGCAGACTTGACGCTGCGTCATGCCTTGGCGGTGCGGACTCTGCCGCGACATCATGGCGATCCCTTCGATCGAATCCTGGTCCCCCAAGCCCGACTCGAGGGGATGACCCTGCTCGGCGCGGATGCGGCGCTGGCGCGCACCAACGTTCCGGGGATATCTTCGCATCTGTGAGCCGGTGGGCCATTCTTGGCATGGGTCCGGACCCCGGGGAACGCGGGCGCTGGCTGTCGTTGGCGACGCCAACTCGGACTCGCTCTATTGGCCGCTTCGGCTGATCGGCCTGAAGCAGAACCGGTCGGCCTCCACCACGGTATGATGACCTGCCAACCGGCGACCGAAGCGCTCGATCAGCGTTAACAGACGCGGTCCCTTCCGGTGCCGCTGCGCCGGGTCGAGTCGCAACAGAACGATACCGGCGCCGAGCCCGTGGCGCCGCATCATGAACTCGCCGAAGTCCTTGTCCTCGGTCGGCAGGATTCGCTCTTCGGCGGCGGCGAGCGCCGCGACCGTCAAATCCTCCGCACCGCGGTGCGTTTCCAGGATGTAGCGAACATCATGCCCGGCGGCGCGCCGGATCGCGACCACGCCAGCATCGCAACATTCGTCAGCCAAGAACTTCACGCCTTCGCCATTCAGCGGTGGGCGATTTCCCCATCCGCCATGTAGTCGGTGGCAAAGGCTTGGGCGGCCTGGATGTCGGCCTGGGTCAGGTGCGGGTGCTCAGCGATGATGTCGGCGATGGTCATGCCGGCGCCCAGCTTGCGCAAGATGCGCTCGCCCGTGATCCGCGTTCCCCGCATCACGGGCTTGCCCAGCATGATGTTAGGGTCGGTGACGATTCGTTCGTGGGGCATGTCCCTAGCTCCAGTCCAAGCATTGTATCATACCGACAGCTCGACTTGAGCAGGACGGCCCGCGCGGCCTGGCCGCGCTCAGCCGTTCTCCGCCAGCACCATCCCGGCGAGATAGAGCGAACCGCAGATCAGAATCCGCGAGCGCCCGCGCGCCGCCAGATCGGCGACCGCGGCACCGACGTCGCGTGCCCAGCTTGCGTCGGCGATGCCCACCGCGCGCGCGTGCGAGGCCAGGGTTTCGGCCGGCAGCGCCAAAGGCTCGCTGGATATGGCGACGGCGCGCAAGGCCCGCACGTGGGGCGCGAGCGGCGCCAGGAACTTTTCCGGCGGCTTGGTCGACAGCATGCCGAAGACGAGGTCGATGGCCCCCCCTTGCGCCGCCGCCCAGGCGGCGAGGACCTCGCCCGCCGCCTCGTTGTGGCCGCCGTCGAGGAACAGCTCCGAGCCCGCCCCCAGCCTGGCGGCGAGCGGGCCCCGCCGCAGGCGCTGGAGACGCGCCGGCCACTCGATGCCGGCCAGGCCCGCCCGCAAGTCGGCGTCGGAAATCGCGACGCCGTCCAGCGTCTCGAGGGCGGCGATGGCGAGGCCGGCATTGTCGAACTGATGGCGGCCGGGCAGGGCCGGCGAGGGCAGGTCGATGGTCCGCCGGCCGTGGTAGCGGAAGCCGTCGCGTTGGGGGCTGAGGCGCCACTCGAGGCCATGGCGGAACAGGGGCGCGCCCACCTCTGCCGCGCGCCTCGCGATGACTCGCTGGGCTTCCTCGGGCTGCGGGCCGACCGCCACGGGCACGCCGCGCTTCAGGATGCCGGCCTTCTCGACGGCGATCTTGGCCAGCGTGTCGCCGAGATGCTGCATGTGGTCGAGGGAGATCGGCGTCAGCGCGGTGGCCGCCGGGTGGACGAGGTTGGTGGCGTCCAGGCGGCCGCCCATGCCGGTCTCGAGCAGCACGAAATCGGCGCGCGCGCGCGCGAAGGCGAGCAAGGCCGCCGCCGTGGTCACCTCGAAGAACGTGATCGGCCGCTCGCCGTTGACCCGCTCGACGTCCTCGAGCAGCCGCGACAGCTCGCCGTCGGCGATCAGCTGTCCTGCGAGCCGGATGCGCTCGTTGAAGCGCACCAGGTGCGGCGAGGTGTAGACGTGGCACCGATATCCCGCCGCCTCGAGGATGGCGCGCAAGATGGCGATGGTCGAGCCCTTGCCGTTGGTGCCGGCGACGTGGATGGTCGGCGCGAGGCCGTCCTGCGGGTCGCCGAGCGCCGCCAGCAGCCGGCGGATGCGCTCGAGGGAGAGGTCGATCGCCTGGGGGTGCAGCGCCTTGAGGCGATCGAGGATCGGATCGGCGCTCAGCTTGGCGGCGTCTCCGGACGGCGGGCCGGCGGCGGGATCGACAGGCCGGCCTGCGGCATCGCCACCACCTCGGCGACCGGGCCCGGCACCATCAGCAGGTTGAGCACCCGAGTGAGCGTCTCGCGAAGCTTGTGGCGGTGGACCACCATGTCGACCATGCCGTGGTCGAGCAGGTACTCGGCGCGCTGGAAACCGGGCGGCAGCTTCTCGCGGATGGTTTCCTCGATCACCCGCGCGCCGGCGAAGCCGATGATCGCGCCCGGTTCGGAGATCGCGATATCGCCCAGCATCGCGAACGAGGCCGAGACGCCGCCGGTCGTGGGGTCGGTCAGCAGCACGATCAAGGGCAGCCCGGCCTCCTTGACCTCGCCGACTGCGATCACCGTGCGCGGCAACTGCATGAGCGACAGGACGCCTTCCTGCATGCGCGCCCCGCCGGAGGCCGGCACGGCGATCAGCGCCGCCTGCTGCAAGACCGCGAGCTTGGCCGCGGCGGCCAGCGCCGTGCCCGCCGCTACGCCCATCGACCCGCCCATGAAGCCGAAGTCGAACACCGCGATCACGACCGGCCGGCCGCCGACGCGCCCGTGGGCGACGATCACGGCGTCGGCCTCACCGGTTTTCTCGCGCGCCTCCTTAAGGCGGTCGGTGTAGCGCTTGTGATCACGGAAGCGCAAGGGATCGCTCGGCGTCTTGGGCAGCTCGATGCGGGTGAAGGCTCCGTCATCGAATAGCAGCTCCATCCGACGGGAAACGGATAGGCGCAGGTGATGGCCGCAATGCGGGCACACCCGCTGATTGCTGTCGAGATCGCGGTGGAAGATCATCTTGCCGCAATTCGGGCACTTGTCCCACAGATTGTCGGGTACGTCGGACTTGCGGACCAGCGCCCGGATCTTCGGGCGGACGAAGTTGGTCAACCAGTTCATCGGCGGCTCGTCCCGGCAAGGCCGACGGCGCGGGTGCCGCGCGCGGCCCGCACCGCCGCCGACAGCTCGCGGGCGAAGGCGAGCACCGCCTCGACGAGGCCCGGGCGTGGGCTCCCGTCGGCCGACAAATGGCCGGCAATGACCCCGACCAGGGCCGACCCGACCACGGCGGCATCGGCGACCCGGGCGATCTCGGCGGCCTGGGCGGGCGTCTTGATGCCGAATCCGACCGCGATCGGCAGGCCAGTCACCTGGCGCACCGGCCTAAGCGCGTCCGCGATCGCATCCGCGATCGCAGATTTGGTGCCGGTGACGCCGAGCACCGAGACGTAATAGAGGAAGCCGCTGGCGCCATCGAGCACCTTGGGCAGACGGACCACATCGGTGGTCGGCGTGGCAAGCCGGATCATGTCGAGCCCCACCGACGTGACGTGGGGGCCGAGCTCGCCCGCCTCCTCGGGCGGCAGGTCGACGACGATCACGCCGTCGGCGCCGGCCGCGCGCGCCGCGGCGCAGAAGCGGGCGGGGCCGAACCGGTAGATGGGGTTGAAATAGCCCATGAGGACGATCGGCGTGCGCGCGTCGCCGCGGCGGAATTCGGCCACCATGTCGAGGGTGCGGGCGAGGCTGGCGCCCGCCTGGTTGGCACGCATGCCCGCCAGTTGGATCGCCGGCCCGTCGGCCATCGGGTCGGAGAACATCATGCCCACCTCGATGACATCGGCGCCGGCCTTGGGCAGGCCCTTGAGGATGGCGAGCGAGGTCGGATAATCCGGGTCGCCGGCCATGGTGAAGGTGACGAGGCCCGCGCGGTTGGCGGCCGCGAGCTCGGCGAAGCGCGCGGAAATGCGGCCCGTCGGCCGGCCGGAAGGCGACCTCACAGCTCGACCCCGAGCCGCTTGGCGACCGTGAACACGTCCTTGTCGCCGCGCCCGCACAGGTTCATGACCAGGAGATGATCGCTGGGCAGCGTCGGCGCGATCCGCGCCACATGCGCGAGCGCGTGCGCCGGCTCGAGGGCCGGCAGGATGCCCTCGTGGCGCGCGCAGAGCTGGAAGGCGTCGAGCGCTTCCTGGTCGGTCGCCGAGGCGTACTTCACGCGGCCGACATCGTGGAGCCAGGCGTGCTCGGGGCCGATGCCGGGGTAATCGAGCCCGGCTGAAATCGAGTGCGCTTCGGTGATTTGGCCGTCCTCGTTCTGCAACAGGTAGGTGCGGTTGCCGTGCAGCACGCCGGGCCGGCCGCCGGCCAGCGAGGCGGCATGCTTGGCCGTGTCGAGGCCGAGGCCCGCCGCTTCGACCGCGTGCATGGCGACGCCCGGCTCGTCGAGGAAGGGGTGGAACAGGCCGATGGCGTTCGACCCGCCGCCGATGCAGGCAACCAGCGTGTCGGGCAGGCGGCCCTCGCGTTCCAGGCACTGGGCCCGCGTCTCGCGCCCGATCACCGACTGGAAATCGCGCACCATCGCCGGATAGGGATGGGGGCCGGCGCAGGTGCCGATCAGGTAGTAGGTCGTATCGACGTTGGCGACCCAGTCGCGCAGCGCCTCGTTCATGGCGTCCTTGAGCGTCGCCGCGCCCGCCGTCACCGGTCTCACCTCGGCGCCGAGCAACTTCATGCGAAAGACGTTGGGCGCCTGGCGCTCGATATCGGTTATGCCCATGTAGATCGTGCACGGCAGGTCGAACAGCGCGCACACGGTGGCGGTCGCCACGCCGTGCTGGCCGGCGCCGGTCTCGGCGATGACCCGCCGCTTGGCCATGCGCCGGGCGAGCAGAATCTGGCCCATGCAGTTGTTGATCTTGTGCGCGCCGGTGTGGTTGAGCTCGTCGCGCTTGAAGTAGATCTTGGCGCCGCCGAATTTGCGCGTGAGCCGCTTGGCGAAATAGAGCGGGCTCGGCCGGCCGACATAATGGGCGAGGTAGTCGTCGAGCTGGCGCTGGAAATCGGGGTCGGCCTTGGCGGCCGCGTAGGCGCGCTCGACCTCGAGGATGAGCGGCATCAGCGTCTCGGCGACGTAGCGCCCGCCATAGAGGCCGAAATGCCCGCGCTCGTCGGGCAAGTCGCGGTAGGTGTTAAGAATTTCCATGCGCCCTCTCGCTTCCCTTGGGCTTTATAGACCAACGGGATGGGCGAGACACCAGGATTTTGCCGTGCTCAGGAACGCCACCGCGCCAGAGCGCTAGTCGCACCGTCCCGATGATCATAAATGCGTTCCCGTCCGTGTCGGTCAGCGTAACGGTAATGTCCGCATGCCTGATCATCCTATCCTCCGTTGCGATGAGTCGTTACTTACCAGGCGCGGATCGGCAGCTTAACCGATCGTCCCAGGAGCGCACGCACACCAGGACAACGCGACCCGAGCGGTCACGACACTCGACACGGTTGGGTCAGGTCTCACGGCGTGTTAGGTCACGGTTGTCGGATCGTGCGGCGGCCGTGGCGAGCGACGCCGTCTCACCGGCCGACGGCAGCACGAGCGCCGCGAGGATACGTCCCATCCGTAACCTGACAGGGGTCACGTCGCCCTCCTTCCTCGCCCGTTAGCAACCGCCCCCGCGTGCCCCGGCGATGAAGGCCGTGATGCGCGAGGGGTCCTTGTGCCCCGGCCGATCCTCGACGCCCGAGGAGACGTCGACCGCCGGGGCGCCACTGACCCGGATCGCTTCGCCGACATTTTCAGGCGTGAGCCCCCCCGACAGCAGCCACGGCCGGCTAAAGGAGCGGCCGGCGAGCAGCCGCCAGTCGAAGGCGGCGGCGTTGCCGCCCGGCAGCGCGCCTGGGCGCGAGGGTGGCCGGGCGTCGAACAGCAGCCAGTCGGCGATCCCTTCGTAAGCCGCGGCCATGCCCAAGTCGGCGGCCTCGGCGATGGCCATCGCCTTGATGATCTTGAGGCCGAACGCAGCCCCGATCGCCGCCACCCGGGCCGGGCTTTCGCGGCCGTGAAGTTGCAGGAAATCGGGCCGGAACCCGGCCAGCACCCGAGCGAGCGCCGCATCGTCGGGATCGACCATGAGCGCCACCCGCTCGACGCGGGGCGGCAGCGTGGCGGCGAGCGCCGCCGCCTCGCCAAGCGCCAGGTGGCGCGGCGAGGGCGGGTAGAAGACGAACCCGGCGAAGTCCGCACCCGCCGCGGCGGCCGCCGCCGCCGGCGAATTGATGCCGCAAATCTTGACCTTGATGGACAATGTGTTCGAGCCTCGGGTGCCATGATCGCGCGGCCGGGCGCGGCTTACCAGATCGTGGCCACGCCGTATTTGCGAATCTGCGGATCGGGCGTGACGATCGGCATGTTCTCGATCTCGGCCTGCGCCACCAGCATGCGGTCGAACGGATCTTTGTGATGCGGCGCCAAGGCCCCGGCGCGAACCGCATGGGCCACCGTCATCGGCAGGACCGACAACCCGTGAACCGCGATCGCCTGGGCGAGAAATTCCCCCACGGCAAGCGCAAGCTCGATCCTTCCGACCTTGGCCTTGGTGGACAGTTCCCAGGCGGATGCCGCGCTCAAGACGATGTCATTGTCCGGGTCGGCGGCGATGGCGACCGCGCGGCGCGACAGCTTCTCCGGCTCGAGCATCCAGGCGAGGAAGGCGACGGTATCGATGAGCGCGCGCATCAGCCGCGGCCTTCGAAATACTTCCGGATATCCTCGGGCAGCGGATCGTCGAAGGACGGATGGACGACGATCTTGCCGCGAAAGTAGCCCATCGGCCGCCGCTTGCGTTTCGCCGGCTCGATCGCCGCCAGCCGCACGACCGGCTCGCCGTTCTTGGCGATGACGACATCCTCGCCCAGGCGAGCGCACTCGATCAGCTTGGAGAGCTGGGTCTTGGCCTCGTGTATGTTGACGCGACGGGACAACGCCGGCGCTCCAATAGCTAATTCCTTAGCTAATATACGCGAGAGCCACCACCGGCGTCAATTCGCGGGCGGCCTCAGGGCCGCTCGGCGAGGGCGAGGCGCACGGCGAGGCCGACGAAGACGAATGCCGCCAGCCGGCGCAGCCAGCGGCCGAGCGCCCGGCTTCGGCGCGCCATCCCGCCGGCGGCACCGGCGCTCGCCGCCACGATGCAATTGACGATCGTGCCGCTGACATTGAAGGCCAGGCCGAGGACGAACATCTGCCACGCGAGCGCGCCTTTCGCCGGCTCGACGAATTGCGGCAAGAACGCGAGGAAGAACAGCGCGACCTTGGGATTGAGGATATTGGTGAGCGCGCCGTCGCGGAACAACCGGGCGGAGGCGAGGCGGGGCTCCGCGGCCTGCACGCCGTCATCGCGCTCGGCAAGCAGTCGCCGGGCCAGCCATACGAGATAGGCGGCGCCCAGGTAGCGTACGATCTCGAACGCCAAGGGCGCATGCAGCAGCAGCGAGGACAGGCCGACCGCCACGAGGAAGGTGTGCACGAGCAGGCCCGCCGCGACGCCGAAGGCCGCCAACAGCCCGGCCTTGCGCCCCCGCGCCAGGCTCGCGGAGGCGATGAAGGCCATGTCGGGCCCGGGCGTGAGGTTGAGGGCGAGTGCGGCGGCCAGGAAGGCGAGGAACAGGGCGGGATCGGGCAGCGGCATGGCGAAGGTTCTTACCCGCGGGTCTGCTCGTAGACAAGCTCGGCCGCCGCCAGGTCCTCAAGCGCCGTGCCGACCGACTTGAACAGCGTGATCTGGTTGTAATAGCTGCGCCCGGGGCAGCGCCCCTGGGCGAGCTCGGCGAGATCGCCGACGATCCCCTGCTCGGTGATGACGCCGCGGGCGAGCGGCTGGACGATGTCGCCCGCCTCCTTGAGGGCGCCCGCCCGGGTGTCGACATAGACCCGCGCGCGCTCGACCGCCTCGTCGTCGGCCTCGCGCATCGCCGGGGTGAAGCCGCCGACGAGGTCGAGATGCTGGCCGGGCCTGAGCCAGGCGCCGCGGACCAGCGGCTCGGCCGCGAGCGTGGCGCAGGAAACGATGTCGGCGCCGCGCACCGCCGCCTCGAGATCGCGGGTGGCCCCGACCTTGAGCCGCCTGCCGTCGAGATTGGCGGCCAAGCGCTCCGCCTTCTCGGGGCTGCGGCCCCAGATCTGCACCTCCCGGATTGGCCGCACGGTGGCATGGGCGAGGATCAACTGCGGGGCGAGCGCCCCGGTGCCGACCATGAGCAGGCGCTCCGAGTCCGGACGCGCCAGGTATTTGGCGGCCAGCGCCGAGGCCGCGGCGGTGCGCTTCAAGGTCAGCATGCGGCCGTCGATCATCGCCAAGGGCGCCCCGGTGCGCGCCGACATCAGCACATAGACGCCGAGGACCGAGGGCAGGCCGTGCTTGGCGTTGTCGGGGAACACGGTGACGATCTTGATGCCGAGATAGCGCCCGTCCTGCCAGGCCGGCATCAGCAACAGCGTGGCCTCGCTCGCCGGCGCGGCGGGATCGGCGCCCGGGATCGGGCCCGGAATCGGGCCCGGAATCGGGATCCCGTGATGGTGGCGCTGCGGGACCGTGCAGCCGCTGCGGAACATTTGCCGCAGCTTCTCGACCAGCGGCACGACCTCGATCGCCGCCTCGACCTCGCTGGCGCTGATGACCCGCATGCCGTGGATCAGGCCGAAGGAGGCTGCGGCCCCGCCGCAAGCGCGGGCGGCGCCACCGCCAGGCCGGGCGGCGGCTTGGAGCCGGACGTCTCGAGCCTGGCCTGAAGGGCCGCGTTTTCGCGCTCGAGCCTGTCGTTGCGCCGCGCAGCCTCGCGCGCCCTCGCCCGCGCGCGGCGGCCCGACCACCAGGCGGCGAGCGCGCCGAACAGGAATCCGAGATAGACCGCGAGCGCAAGCGCGGCGAACAGGGGCAGTCGGAAACGGTCCGGCAGCGGCCACAGATCGACGGTCACGAGCGCGCGGTTGGCGACCGCGAACAAGGCGGCGAGGACGACCAGGGGAATCGCCACGATCCAGAACAAGAACTTCATCGCCGGCGTCCGCGCCCTGGGCCGGGCTTGCGTCGGCTCATTTTGGGCTGTTGAGCCTCTCGCGCAACTCTTTGCCGGTCTTGAAGAAGGGGATCGCCTTTTCCGCCACATCGACCGTGGCGCCGGTGCGCGGGTTGCGGCCGATCCGCGCCGAGCGCCGCTTGACTGAGAAGGCGCCGAAGCCGCGCAACTCCACCCGGTCGCCGCGGGCAAGCGCGCCCGTGATTTCGTCGAAAATCGTCGACACGATGCGTTCGACGTCGCGCTGGTAGAGATGCGGACTGAGTTCGGCGAGCCGGAGGATGAGTTCGGACTTGGTCATGTGCGCCCCCCGGCAACACCTTGTCGTTCAAGGACCGGCCGCCCGACGCCGCCGGCGCCCTAGCGGAGCCATCGATCACGGTGCCAGACCGCCACCAGCCCGTCAAGGGTAAGTCTCTCTTGTAGATACGTTTTTCCGCTCGAAACGCGGAGCGCCGCGGGGCCGACCTGCGCATCGCCATCCTTGCCGAGGCCGCGCTTGGCAGGCCGCCAAGCTTGCCAAGAGCACTTCGCATCCAGATCGTGCGGCCGGCGATCCGCCGGCCAGACGGGAATAAGCCGTACGGTTCGCGTTCGATGACCCCTGGCGCCGGCGGGCGCGGGCGAGGCGCCGGTCGAGCGATGGGTTGACTCGGCCGGTCATCCCAAGGAAGAATTGGCCTGACCACCAGGCCATCATACCGCTCGAAGACGCGAGCTTGGCCGGGGCTGGTTGCGGCAAGGGGTTGGCAAGTTCCGCCGCCCCCCGGACGCTCATGTGGTCTAGCGGACCCGCCAGTCCGGGTGCCAGACCGTCACCAGCCCGTCAAGGGCAAGTCTCTCCGATAGATAGGTTTTTCCGCTCAAGACGCGGAGCGCCGAGGACACCAGGTCGCGCCACCACTGGTCCTCGCGCTCGATCTTCAGTTCGCGCATGGGCAGCTCGCGCCCGACCCCCTTGCTGGCCAGCCACTCGCGCGCCTCCCGCTCGCCCCCGATCGCATCGAGGAGGCCGGCGGTCTTCGCCTGCCGGCCGGTATAGACGCGGCCATCGGCGAGCTCGAGCGCGCGCTGGCGCGCCACGCCCCGCCGCTCGGCGACCATGTCGACGAACATGGCGAAGCTGTCGTCGATCACGCTCTTGAGGGCCGCGCGGCCCTCGACGGTCAGCTCCTCCAGGGGCGAGGGAACGGCCTTCAAAGGGGCGCTCTTGATCGCCTCGGCGGTGATGCCGAGCTTGGCGAGCAGGCCGGTGATGTCGGCGGTCTGCATGAAGACGCCGATCGAGCCGGTGATCGTGCCCTCGCGGGCGACGAGATGATCGGCGGCCAGCGCCGCCATGTAGCCGCCCGAGGTCGCGACTTCGCCCATCACCGCCACCACCGGCTTGTTGGCGGCGACGGCGCGGATTTCCCTGAACAGCGACTCCCCGCCCACGACCGTGCCGCCGGGGCTGTCGATGTGCACGAGCAGCGCCTTGGCGTTGCGGTCGCGCGCCAAGGCGGCCAGCGCCCGGCTGCGGGCCGGGTCGTCGACAATGATCCCGGACACGCCGAGGCGGGCGAGGTGTTCTTCGCCGAGCAACCACCCCCAGCGGCCAATGCCGGCGGCGACGATCCCGAGGCAAGCGAGGATCGCCAGCCCGCGCCACAACGAAATTTGGCGCTTCAGGCGGCGGCGGTCGACCAGGGTGTCGGGATCGGACGGCGACATGGGAAGCCCCGCAGGCCGAGCCGGGACCGCCCGCCTATTTGTCCTCGCCCTGTTCCTGGCGTGCCTTGGTCATGGCCGCACCCAGGATATCGCCCAGGCTGGCGCCCGAATCGGACGAGCCGAACTGCGCCATGGCCTCCTTCTCCTCCTCGATTTCCTTGGTCTTGATCGACAAGGCGAGCCGGCCGGCGGCGCGGTCGATCTGGATGATCTTGGCATCCACTTTCTCGCCGACCGCGAAGCGCTCGGGACGCTGGTCGCCACGCTCGCGCGCGAGGTCGCTCTTGCGGATGAAGCCGGTGACGCCGTCGTCGACCGAGACCTCGATGCCGGCGTCCTGAATGGCGGTGACGGTACAGGTGACGACCGTGCCCTTCTTGAGGGCGCCGAACCGCGCCTCAAGGGGATCGCTCGCGAGCTGCTTGATGCCGAGCGAGATGCGCTCCTTGTCGACGTCGACGTCGAGCACCTTGACCTTGACCCGCTCGCCCTTCTTATAGCGCTTGATCGCCTCGTCGCCGGGGATGCTCCAGTCGAGGTCAGACAGGTGGACCATACCGTCGATCTCGCCGGGCAGGCCGACGAACAGGCCGAACTCGGTGATGTTCTTGACCTCGCCCTCGAGCTCGGTGCCGGGCCGGTACTGCTCGTGGAAGGCGACCCAGGGGCTGGGCGTACAGCGCTTGAGGCCGAGGCTGACGCGGCGCTTCTGGGCATCGACGTCGAGCACCATCACCTCCACCTCCTGGCTCGTCGAGACGATTTTGCCGGGGTGGAAGTTCTTCTTGGTCCAGCTCATCTCGGAGACATGGACGAGGCCCTCGATCCCCGGCTCGAGTTCGACGAAGGCGCCGTAGTCGGTGATGTTGGTGACCCGACCCTTGAACTTGGCGCCGACCGGATATTTGGCGGCGACGCCCGCCCACGGATCGGTCTCGAGCTGCTTCATGCCCAGCGAAATGCGCTGGTTCTCCGGGTTGAAGCGAATGACCTGGACATTCAACTGCTGGCCGATCTGCAACACCTCCGAAGGATGGTTGATGCGCCGCCAGGCAATGTCGGTGACGTGCAAGAGGCCGTCGACGCCGCCGAGATCGACGAAGGCGCCGTAATCGGTGATGTTCTTGACCACGCCCTGGAGGATTTGGCCTTCCTTGAGCGAGGCGATGAGTTCGGAGCGCTGTTCGGCGCGGGTCTCCTCGAGCACCGCCCGGCGCGAGACCACGATGTTGCCGCGCGAGCGGTCCATCTTCAGGATCTGGAAGGGTTGCGGCGGGCCGATCAAGGGCGCGATGTCGCGCACCGGGCGGATATCCACCTGGCTGCCGGGCAGGAAGGCGACGGCGCCGCCGAGATCGACGGTGAAGCCGCCCTTGACCCGGCCGAAGATCACGCCGCTGACGCGCTGGGCGTCGCGGAAGGCCACCTCGAGCAGGGTCCAGGCCTCCTCGCGCTTGGCCTTCTCGCGCGACAGCACGGCCTCGCCGTTGCGGTCCTCCATGCGCTCCACGTACACCTCGACGCCGTCGCCGACCTTGAGCTCGGCGACCCTGCCGGCGGCCTCGAATTCCCGGAGCGCGACGCGGCCCTCGGCCTTGAGGCCGACATCGATGACCGCGAAGTCGTTCTCGATGGCGATCACCCGGCCCTTGACGACATAGCCGTCGAAGCCGGCGGAGCCGCGCAGCGATTCCTCGAGCAGGGCGGCGAACGTCTCGCCGTCGGAGGAAGCGGTGTCCTTGCCGGAGGCGAGAGCGGCGTCAAGCTTGGCCATCGTCATGCCTTTCGGGCCCGGTCATCCGTCCGCGCGGGAGCTGGCGGACCGCCGACGCCGGGGCTGTGGCCCGCCCCTCGTCGGGCCGGGCCGGGTTGATCCTCGCGCCCGCGGCGGGCGCGGTTCCGCTGGACGATGAAGCGCAGCGCCGCCGCCCCGACTTGCTCGGCGCTAAGCTCCGAGGTGTCGAGGCTCAATGCACCCTCGGCCGGCTTCAAGGCGGCGATGCCCCGCTTGCGGTCGCGGTCGTCGCGTGCCCTCATGTCCCGCAGAACGCGGCGATATATAGGGGAATCCCCCCGCGCCTGCAACTCTTTGAATCGGCGCTCGGCCCGCTTCTCCAGGCCGGCGTAAAGGAAGAACTTGAGCACCTCCGGCTCGGGGCAGACCACAGTGCCGATATCGCGCCCGTCGAGCACAGCGCCCCTGGCACCGCCCGGCGGATGGCGGGCGAAGGCGCGCTGGACGTCGAGGAGGGCGGCGCGCACCCGTGGGCGGGCGGCGACGATCGAGGCCGCCTCGCCGACCGCTTCCTCGCGCAAGGCCGGCTCGTCGAGATCGGCCGGCGCGATGGCGCGCGCGACCGCCGCGGCGGCGTCCTCGTCGGCGGGGTCGCGGCCGGCGCGCATGAGCTTGAGGGCCACCGCGCGGTAGAGCCGGCCGGTATCGAGATGGGCGAGGCCGAAATGGGCGGCGAGCCGCCTGGCCAGGGTTCCCTTGCCCGAGGCCGCCTCGCCGTCGATGGCGATGATCACGCTTCGACCCCCTGCACGCCGCCGCCCGCCGACCCGGCTTGCCTGGCCACCTCGATCTTGGCGCCGAGCCCGATCATGAGGTCGAGGAAGCCGGGGAAGCTGGTGTCGATCGGCCGCCCGTCATCGACCGTGACCGCCCGGCGGGCCGCCAGGCCGAAGACCAGGAACGACATCGCGATGCGGTGGTCGAGCCGGGTGGCGATCGCCCCGCCGCCCGGCGGGGCGCCGCCGTGGCCGATCACGGTCAAATCGTCGCCGGCGATCTCGGTCGACACTCCGCACGCCTCGAGACCGCGCGCGATGGCGGCCAGGCGGTCGCTTTCCTTGACCCGGAGTTCGGCCAGCCCGCGCATGACCGTCGGCCCGCGCGCGAACGACGCGGCGACGGCAAGGATCGGGAATTCGTCGATCATCGAGGGCGCGCGCCCGGCCGGCACCTCGGTGCCGCACAGCCCGCCCGCCCGCGCGGTCACGTCGCCCACCTCCTCGCCCGCCTCGCTCCGACGCCCGGCAATCGAAATCTCGGCGCCCATGTCGCTAAGCGTCGCCAAGAGCCCGGTCCGCCGCGGGTTGAGGCCGACGCCGCGCACCGTCACTTGCGAGCCCGGGACGATGAGGGCGGCGACCAAAGGGAAGGCCGCCGACGACGGGTCGCCCGGCACGCGGATGGTCCGGCCGGTGATCTCCGGCTGTCCGGCGACGGTGATCGCGGCGCCGTCGTCGTCGCTGTCGCGGACCCTGAGCTCGACGCCGAAATGGCGGAACATCAGTTCGGTGTGATCGCGGGTCGGGTGCGGCTCGATGACCGTGGTCGCCCCCGGCACGCCGAGGCCGGCGAGCAGGATCGCCGACTTGACCTGGGCCGAGGCGACCGGCAGGCGGTAGGCGATCGGGATCGGGGTGTGCGTGCCGACGATGGCGAGCGGCATGCGGTCGCCGGAGCGCGCCAGCACGCGCGCGCCCATCTCCTGGAGCGGGGCGGCGACGCGCGCCATCGGCCGGTTGCGCAGGCTGGCATCGCCGGTGAAGAAGGTGGTCATGCCCTGGGTCGCGACCAGGCCCATCAACAGCCTGGCGCCGGTGCCCGAATTGCCGAGGTCGAGAACGCCATCCGGCTCCACCAGGCCGCCGATGCCGCGACCGCGCGCGCTCCAGCTGCCGTCCGGCCGGCGCTCGATCTCGGCGCCGAGCGCGCGCATCGCCGCGGCGGTCTTGAGCACGTCCTCGCCCTCGAGCAAGCCGTGGATCCGGGTCTCGCCGACCGCGATCCCGCCCAGCATCAGGGCGCGGTGCGAAATCGACTTGTCGCCCGGGGCCGCGATGGCGCCGGACAGGGGCCCGCCGGGGCGGGCCGTCAAGGGACCGGCGGGCAGGGGACGGTGGGCGCGCAAGGGGCGGCTTCAAGGGGCAAGGAAAGGGCGGGGCGAGGACGTTAACATAACCGCGGGCGCAAGCGGTAGCGGACGAGCCGAGCCGCCGGAGGCCTCTCGCCGGCGAGGCCGGAGATGTGGCCCTTTGCGAAAAATCTTGGCGCGGGGTATTAGCCGGACGGATCGACCACAGGGGAACCATGCCGGTCGAGTACGATCCCCGCCTGCCGGACGTGAACGCCGACCCGTTCCCGATCTTCCGGCGGCTGCAGGACGAGGACCCGGTCCACTGGTGCGAGCCGCTCGGCAGCTGGGTGCTGACGCGCTACGCCGACGTGCGGCGCGTGGCGCTCGGCAAGGAGATGTCGGCCGACCGGCTCAAGCCTTTCTTCGCCGCTTTGCCCGACGCCCAGCAGTCCACGCTTCGCGACCTGCAACGTTACCTCAACCTGTGGGCGGTGTTTCGCGATCCGCCCGCGCACACCCGCATGCGCGCGCTCATGAACACGGCGTTCACGCCGCGCGCGGTCGAGGGGCTTCGTCCCAACGTCGAAGCCATCGTCTCCGAGCTCATCGACGCCGTGGCGGAGCGGGGCGAGATGGACGTGATCGCCGACCTCGCCTATCCGCTGCCGGCCACGGTGATCATGGACATGCTGGGGGTGCCGCGCGCCGATCTCGCGGCGGTCAAGATGTGGTCGGACGACATGGCCCTGTTCGTCGGCGGCGCCCGGACCACGCCGGACAAGTACGCGCGGGCCGAGGACGCCGCGCGCCGGATGGCGGACTATTTCCGCTGCCTCGTCGCCGAGCGCCGCAAGCGCCCGCGCCAGGACATGACGACGGCGCTGATCGCCGCCGAGGAGCAGCACCAGCGGCTATCCGAGGACGAGATCGTCGCCAGCTGCATGCTGCTGTTGTTCGCGGGCCACGAGACCACCGCCAACCTGATGGGCAACGGCATCCTGGCGCTGATCCGCCACCCCGATGAGTTGCGGAAGCTGCGCGCCAACCCGGCCCTCGTCGAGGGCGCGGTCGAGGAGTGCCTGCGCTACGACGGGCCGAGCGGGGCGCTGGCGCGCGTGGTCGGGGTCGGGCACGACTTCGAGGGCCGCGCGCTCGCGCCCGGCGACCGGGTCTATGCGATGCTCAACGCGGCGAACCGCGATCCGCGCCGCTTCGCGGACCCCGACCGCTTCGACATCGAGCGCGGCGACAAGGGCCACCTCACCTTCGGCCACGGCCTGCATTATTGCCTGGGCGCGCCGTTGGCGCGCATCGAAGGCCAGGCCGCCGTTCGCGAGGTGGTGGGGCGGCTCGACGATCTCGAGCTCGCCTCCGAGGCGCTGGTGTGGCTCGACTCCCTGATCCTGCGCGGGGTCAAATCGCTCCCCGTGCGCTTCCGCGCCGCGCCGGCCGGCGGGCGGCCCGCTAGGCCGGGAGGCGCGCGCCCTCGAGGGGTACGTTGACAAGGCCGGCCCGGACGTGGCATGTGGCAGGCCGATTTTCGGCCGGCCTTGGAGATTGCGAATTGGCGAAACCCGAGTGGGGTCTGAAGCGGACCTGTCAGGGCTGCGGCGCGCGCTTCTATGATCTCGGCCGCAGCTCGATCGTGTGCCCGAAATGCGGGGTCGAGTTCGACCCCGAGGTGGTCCTCAAGACGCGGCGAACCAAGCCCCAGGCCGTTGCCCCGCGCCCGGCCCCGGCGCCCGCGGTGGTCGAGGAGATCGAGCCGATCGAGGAGGAAGTCATCGTCGGCGAGGAGGCCGACGAGAAGGAAGAAGCGGCGGCCGGTGTGGTGATCGAGGACACCTCCGAGCTCGGCGAGGACAAGGACGACGTCGCCGAGGTGATCGAGAACGTCGACAAAGAGGAGGAGCGCTGAACGGGGTTGCGGGCGCCGCCTAGGGTGCCGGTCGTTTTTCGCTTGCGCGCGCGCCGCGCCGGCCGCTTAAGTGGCGGGTCCGGCGGGCGGGCGGCGCTTGACGGGGCCATAGCTCAGCTGGGAGAGCGCTACAATGGCATTGTAGAGGTCAGCGGTTCGATCCCGCTTGGCTCCACCAATCGGATCAAGGGCTTAGTCGGAAACGGCTAGGCCCTTGGCGTTTCAAGGGATCATCGCCACCAGGCGACGACCGCTTAAGCTTGCGCAAGCGCCCCGGCAACGCGCGATGTCAATTGACATCGCCATCCGACTTTCCGGATCGGCTCTCTCATGTCCGTTTTCAAGGAGTGGCGCAAGCATGAGCGGCCGCCCGCCAGGATGGTCTGCTGCACGCCGCCCGATCCATCAGCTCGATAATCTTCTCAGGGTCGTCGTCGCACGGGCTGTGGGCGTCGATGAAGTAGAGCGCGGCCGCGGTGGGTTGTCTGGCTGTGCATGACAGCGCACTCAACGGCGGCTTGTGGTGGATCGCTCGAGCGCCGTCGCCGCGGTCGAGGTGAGGAGGAACAGACGCCCGGGTCGGGTCGGAAACGGCGTAAAGCCGAACGCCTGGTAGAAGGCGCGCGCGCGTTCGTCCTTCGCGTCGACGACGATCGCAAAGACCGCGACGGAACGGCCGGCCGAAAGGATGCGGCGCACGGCGTCCGCCAGAAGCAGTTCGCCGATCCCCCGGCCCCGCGCGCGCTCGTCGCCCGCCAGCCGTCCGATCAGCGCCACCGGAATCGCATCGTAGTGCGGCAGTTTGCGGGCGATGTCCTGCGGCAGGTCCTCGAGCGCGAGCGCGAAGGTGCCGAGGCTATAGAACCCGACCACGCCGAGTTCGGAATCGACGGCGAGGAAGACGCGCGCGACATTGCGCTTCTCGTCCTGGCTCGCGCGCCGCCGAAACCAGTCGTCGAGGTCGGGTTGGCCGCAGGAGAACCCCGCCCGGTCGTGATGCTTGCCGAGCGGTTCGATCGTGACGCTCAAGCGGGCGTCAACCGATCCGTTCGCGATGTCGTCGCAGCGCCGCGACCAGCCGGTCGGTCGGCTCAGGCGGTTTGACGACGGCGTCCAGGAACGCCTTGCGATCGGCGCCAGTCAGGACCATACGCTCGTGGTCCTCGAGCACGCGGCGCGCGCCCTCGTAGGCGAGGTCGCCCGCGGCCAACCCGGACACGGCCGTCGCGCGCTGGATGACCTGCTTGGCCGACCAGGCGACCCGCAACTCCAAGCGTTCCGTCTTGCGCTCCCGATCGGCCTTTCGCCGCTTTTGCGTGCTTGCCATGGCTGCTCCTCCTTGGCGATATGTACGGTGTTTCTCCGTATTGCGCAAGGGATGCCGACCGCGCGCGCGCCGCGCCGGCCGCTTAAGTGGCGGGCCGGCGGGCGGGCGGCGCTTGACGGGGCCATAGCTCAGCGGGGAGAGCGCTACAATGGCATTGTAGAGGTCGTCGGTTCGATCCCGCTTGGCTCCACCAGATAAAACAACGGCTTGGACAGAAATGGCTAAGCCGTTGTCGTTGGCAGGGAAGCACCGGGGAAGCATGCGGACCGATTTCGCGCCACCAAGGGTGGCGTGGACCCCATTGGTGGGACCATAGGAAGGCTGGGCTTAGGTGGAGAGACGTGCAGGATGCTGCTCTACGTGGCCGCCGCCCGGCAGCCTTTCTCTCTATGGGAACAGCAGCAGCACTCTCGTAAGGCGGCAATCTCTCGGTTTTTCCGGGGCCACCTCGCCCCGCCCCGGGGCTTTCCCCGCCCTCGCCGGCGGCGTTGATCGGTGGCGGGGATGACCCCACATGGGAACGGTCGCGGCGCCACCATGGGCCGCCGGGCGGGGCGCCCGAGCCCCGGAGGTTACGCGCTTGGCATTGCCCAACCTGTGGAGGATGCCGCATGACCCGCCTGTCGCTGTTCAACCATCCCCTGCTGCTCGGGTTCGACCACTTCGAGCGCACCCTCGAGCGCCTCGCCAAATCCACCACCGAAGGCTATCCGCCCTACAACATCGAAGAGATCGGCGAGGACGGCCTGCGCATCACGCTCGCCGTCGCCGGGTTCCGCCTCGAGGATCTCGCCGTCGAACTCGAAGGGACGCAGCTCACCATCCGCGGCAAGCAGGCCGAGGAACCGGCGCGCGTCTATCTCCACCGCGGGCTGGCCGCGCGCCAGTTCCAGCGCAGCTTCGTCATCGCCGAAGGGATCGAGGTCAGGGGCGCCACGCTCGACAGCGGGCTCTTGCACGTCGATCTCGTGCGCCCGCCGATGCAGTCGAAGACGCGCCGGATCGAGATCAGATGCGCCGCCGGCGCCGCCGCCAAGTTGGGGCGGACGATCGACGGCGCCTGACCCGCGGCTGGCGGGCGATTCGCTCACGCCGCGTGGCTGGTCGCGGGCTCGGTCAAGAGGGCGTACAGCGCGCCCACGGTGTCGGAGCCGCGGAGCTTCTCGCACACCGCGCGGTCGCGCAGCAGGCGCGAGACGCGGGCGAGCGCCTTCAAGTGATCGGCGCCGGCGGTTCCGGGGGCGAGCAACAGGAAAATCAGGTCGACCGGCCGGTCGTCGACGGCCTCGAAATCGATCGGCTTGGCGAGCCGCGCGAACACGCCATGGAGCCGCTTGAGGCCTGCCAGCTTGCCGTGCGGGATGGCGATGCCGTTGCCGACCCCGGTGGTCCCCAGCCGCTCGCGCTCGAGCAGCACATCGAAGATCGCCCGCTCCTGCTCGCCGGTGATCGCGGCCGCCTTCTTGGCCAGTTCCTGGAGCGCCTGTTTCTTGCCGCTGACGCCGAGATCCGCGATCACGCTGTCGGGGCGGATCAGGTCGGTGATCTCCATCGGGGCCACCCTACTTGGCTGCATTGGCGAGCGGGTGCGAAACGGTGCGGATTCCGGGATCGATCCAGCCGACGGTGCCGTCGCCGCGGCGATAGACGGTGTTGAGGCCGCCATGGGCCGAGTTGCGGAACATGAGGGCCGGTTGATCGGCGAGGTCGAGGCGCATGACCGCCTCGCCGACGGTCAGGGTGGCGATTTCGGTCGGCGTCTCGGCGATGATCGCCGGCGCCCCGTGTTCCTTGTCCTCCCCCGGCTCGGGCTCGGGCGAGAGCACGTAATACTGCGCCGGCTCGAGGATTTCGACCGCGCCCTTTGCCTTGTGGCGATCGGCGAGCCGGCCCTTGTAGCGCTGCAGCCGGGTGTCCAGCCGGCTCAAGGCGGCATCGAAGGCGGTGTAGGGATCGGCGGCCGAGCCGTGACTCTGGATGGCCAGCGCCCGGGCCACGTGCACCGAGATGTCGGCGCGGTAAAAATGGCGCTCTTGAGCGAAGGTCACTTTGCCCTCGATGGCCCGACCGAAATAGCGCTCTACAGTTGCCGCGATCGCCTGGGTGACATGGCCGCGAAGACTGTCGCCCACATCGAGGTGTTTGCCGCTCACGGACAGCTGCATTGTGCGAGGTCTTGTTGATGAGCTAAGGCGGTGGGCCTTGCTTTTCCAGAAGGCCCGGTCAGGTCATCAGGGCGTCAGACCATAGGCGGGGGGGGGGACCAAGTCAATAGGACCGCCCGGCCGCACAGGCGGTCCGGCCGGGTATCAAATTCGATTCCCTTTGCCGGCGCTGGCTTCGAAACCAACGCCGCGGTTGGGCCAAGGTCCCATGGCGCCCGCCAATTTCCGGCGGCGGCGGTCGAGGGAAGAGGGGATGCTCAGGGATTCGCGGTATTTGGCCACCGTGCGGCGCGCAATGTCCACGCCTTCCGACTTGAGGATGCCGACGATCCGGTCGTCGGAGAGCGCGTGATCGAGCGACTCCGCGTCGATCAGTTCCCGAACGCGATGGCGCACCGCCGCGGCCGAATGGTCGGCGCCGCCGTTGCTGCTGGGGAGCGCGGTGGTGAAGAAAAATTTGAGCTCGTA
Source organism: Pseudomonadota bacterium (assembly GCA_052387815.1). Classification (GTDB taxonomy): domain Bacteria; phylum Pseudomonadota; class Alphaproteobacteria; order CACIAM-22H2; family CACIAM-22H2; genus JBQTIU01. The sequence continues at coordinate 8,919 of JBQTIU010000063.1, read as the reverse complement.
GATGCCGTGCGGGGCGGCCAGGTACTTGTTGTTCGTCACCCGGCTCACCGTCGATTCATGGAGCTCGAGCGCGCCCGCGATGTCGCGCAGGATGAGCGGCCGCAAGCGGCTCACACCGCGGCGGAAAAAGGCGTCCTGCTGGCGGACGATCTCGGTCGCCACCCTGAGGATGGTCTCGGCACGCTGGTTCAAAGACTTGACGAGCCAGCTGGCCGACTGCAGGCGCTCGCTGACGTAGTCCCGGTCCGACTTGCGGGTCAGCCCCTTGGCGATCTGTGCGTAATAGCGGCTGTTGACGAGCACGCGCGGCAGCGCCTCCTCGTTGAGTTCGACGATCCAGCCGCCGTCGCGCGCCCGCGCCATCCACACGTCGGGGATCCTGGTCTGCGCGATCTCGGTTTCGAAGGCCAGGCCCGGCTTGGGATTGAGCGACCGGACCTCGGCCACCATTCGCGTCAGCTGCGCGGCGTCGACCCCGCAAATCCGCTGGAGCGCCGCGAAATCGCGGGCGGCGAGCAGCGTGAGATTGTCGAGGAGCGCCGCCATGGCGAGATCGCAGCGGTTGCGGTCGCGGAGCTGGAGCGAGAGGCATTCCTTGAGGCTGCGTGCGAAGACGCCGGGCGGATCGAAACCCTGCAGGCGTTCGACGGTCGCCTTGATCCGCGCCACCTCGCAGTTGAGGAGCCTGGCGAGGGCCTCGAGGTCGCCGGTGAGATACCCGGACTCGTCGAGGAGATCGATGAGATGGACGGCGATGATCCGGTCGGCGGGATCGTCGAGGTCGACGTTGATCTGACCCAAGAGGTGGTCGCGCAGGCTGGCGGCCCGCGCCGGTGCCTGCTCGAAGGTGGAGTCGCGATCCTCCTCGCCGTTGCGGCCGTTGCGCGCCGCGCCGGCGCGGGCGGGCGCTGCCGATTCGCCGCTGTTGGCGCCCCACGGCTCGCTCCCATCGTCCTCGAGCGGCGGTTCGGGCTCGGCGGCGGTCAGGCCGGCGATGGGATCGAGGAGCGGCGCCGCGGCCGCCGGCGGATCGGCGAAGGAAGCGGCGTCGGATGGCTCCTCGATCTCCGTCCCGTCGCCGGCCCCGAGCTCGGACTCGTCGCGTTCGAGCAGCGGGTTTTGCTCGAGCTGCTCTTCGACATAGGCCGCGACATCGAGGGTCGAGAGCTGCAACAGCCGAATCGCCTGCCGCAGTTGCGGCGTCATGACCAGCGACTGCGTCTGGCGCAGATTGAGTTTGGGCCCGGCCGCCATGATCGGCTAGAGGCTGAACCGTTCGCCGAGATAGACCCGGCGCACGTCGGCGTGCGCGACGATCTCGGCCGGGGGGCCCTCCATCAACACCTGGCCGTCGTGAAGGATGTAGGCGCGGTCGACGATGTCGAGGGTCTCGCGGACGTTGTGGTCGGTGATCAGCACCCCGATGCCGCGATCCTTGAGGTGCAGCACCAAGTCGCGAATGTTGCTGACGGCGATCGGATCGATGCCGGCTAGCGGCTCGTCGAGGAGCATGAAATTCGGCTGCGAGGCCAGCGCGCGCGCGATCTCGACGCGCCGCCGCTCGCCCCCCGACAGCGCCGGCGCCGGCGCGCGCCGTAGATGGGTGATCGAAAATTCGGCGAGCAGGTCGTCGACCATCGCCTCGCGCCGCTCGGGATCGGATTCCATGACCTCGATCACGGCGCGGATGTTCGCCTCGACCGAGAGCCCGCGGAAGATCGACGGCTCCTGCGGCAGGTAGCCGATGCCGAGCCGCGCGCGGCGGTAGACCGGCAAGTCGGTGATGTCGATGCCGTCGAGCCGGACCTCGCCGTAATCGGCGCCGATCAAGCCGGTGATCATGTAAAAACAGGTGGTCTTGCCGGCGCCGTTGGGGCCGAGCAGGCCGACGACCTCGCCGCGTTGGACCGCGAGGCTCACCCCACGCACCACCGGGCGCCTCTGGAAGCGCTTGCCGAGATTGGTGGCGATGAGGCCGGGGTTGTCGGCGACCAGCTTGGGGAGGCCGGCGGTCGGAACCGATCTGAGGGCCGGGGCCAAGGGGTGCCCCTAACGCGACGCCGGCGCCATCGCCGCGGGCCGATCCTGCGGTACGAGCAGGGCGCGCACGCGGGTATTGCCGCCCTGGCCCGGCCGGGCGAGCAGCCGGCTTACCCCGGTATTGAGGTCGACCTCGGCGAGCTCGCCGTTGAGCTGGCTTTTGCCGCGCGTGATCTTGACCGATCCGGCGAGCGTGGCGATGCCGGTTTCGGCGTTGTAGACGCCGCGATCGGCGCGCACCGTTTCGGCGGCCGTGGCAACGCGCACATTGCCGAACCCTTCGATCCGCTGCAGCCGAGCCCGGGCGGGGTCGTGGCTGGCGGCCGGGGTGGCGGCGACCGGCCGGGCCGGGCCGGGGCCTTTCGGCGCCGCCACCGCCGGCGGCTTGGCGTCCGGGACGGCGAAATGCGAGGTCAGGATGTCGGCCCTCAGGCGCCGGTCCGCGGTGACGACCGTCGCCTCGCCGCGCGCCACCGCCATCCGGCGTCGCTCCCAGTATTCCAGGCTGTCGCGCGCGGTGATGGTCTCGGCGGGCGTGGTCAGCTTGAGCGCGCGCCCGGTGATGACCAGCACGCCGTTATCGACGTCATACACGGCCCGCTCGCCCGCCACCGTGCGATCGGGCGCCTGGATGCGGACATTGCCGTCGGCGTCATAGCGGTAGATCGTAGTGCCGCCTTCGGGCGATGGCCGGTAATACGCCGTGAGCACATCGGCGTGGACCGTCGTTTCGCCCTGGGTCGCGCTGGCATCGCCGCGCGCGATGTAACGCTGGCTCTCGCGGTGCCACTCGATGCCCTCGTTGGCCTGGATCTCGATCGGTTCGCCGCCGGTGCCGAGCTTGAGATCCTGGGCGAGGGCAGGCGCCGTCGCGAGCACTACGAGGACCGGGGACAGGGCGAACAGCCGGCCCGTCATTTGGGCTCCGGCGGGGAGGGATACAGAACGACTCGCGCCTGCCCGGTGAGGACGATGCGCGCCCCTTTGTCGAGGATGCGGAAGCCCTCGCCCTCGAGCCGGCTGCCGGGGCCCTGGCCCTCGACCGCCGCGTCGCCCTCAGCGAGGCCCTTGGCGAGATCGACCAGGGCGCGGCCGGTGACGATCTCGTAACCGGCATCGTGAAACAAACTGACCTTTCCGGACAGCTCGAGGGTCTGGAGCGGTTTTCGGTAGACGCCTTGCTCGGCGGTGAGCGCGAGCCAGGTGCCGTTGGCGAGCGCGATGTCGGCCTTGGGCCGCACCAGTTCCGTCCGCTCGCTATTGATATGGGCCTGCAACGCCTGCTCGGCGGTCACCATGAAGGGCTGGCTGTGCTTGTCGAGGCCGAGGAAGCGAGGGCTGAGCATGCGCAGATTCTCGAGGTCCTCGACCCCGAGCGCCACCGACTTCAGGCGGAAGCGACTGTCGGCCGGATTGAATTGCGGCCACAGCAGCACCAGCCCCGCCAGGGTGAGCGCGGTCGTCGGCAGCAGCAATTTCATGAGGGCGACAATGCGACTGTAGGCGAGACTGTGGCGGCGCCGCTCGGCGACCGCCATCATGCGCCACAGCCGCCGTCCGGGCCGGCCGGCGCGGGAGGCGCCCGCCAGTCCGCGCCGGATGGGTTGGTGCGGGCTCACACCACCCCCGCCCGCAGGATGTCGTGGATGTGCAGGACGCCGAGCGGCCGGTCCGCTTCGACGACGAACAGATTGGTGACGGCGCTCTCGTTCATCAGGCCGAGGGCCTCGGCGGCCAGCGCCTGGGGGCGGATGGTCTTGGGCCCGCTGGTCATCACCCGATCGGCCGTCTCATGGAGGAGGTCGGGCGCCATATGGCGCCTGAGATCGCCGTCGGTGATGATCCCGACCAGCCCACCGTCGGCGTCGATCACGCCGACGCAGCCCAGCCGCTTGGCGGTCATTTCGATCACCGCCTCGGCCATGCGCGCCGTGGCGGCGATCAGCGGCATCTCGGTGCCGCGATGCATGAGGTCGAGGACCCGAAGAAAACGGCGCGACAGCGCGCCCTTGGGATGGAACCGGTGGAAGTCCGCGGCCGAGAAACCCTTGCGTTCGAGCAGCGCCACGCCGATCGCATCGCCGAGCGCCAGCATCAACGTGGTCGAGGTGGTCGGCGCCAGGCCCAGCGGGCAGGCCTCGGGCGCGGCGGGCAGAAGCAGGACGACATCGGCCGCCTGGGCGAGCGCCGAGTGCGGTTTGCCGGTGATGGCGATCAGCGGGATCGCGAAGCGGCGCGTATAGGCGATCAGGTCGGCCATCTCGGGCGTATCGCCGGAATTGGACAACGCCAGCACCGCGTCGGCGGCGGTGATCATGCCAAGATCGCCGTGGCTGGCCTCCGCCGGGTGCACGAACTGCGCCGGCGTGCCGGTCGAGGCCAAGTGGGCGGCGATCTTGCGCCCGACATGGCCGCTCTTGCCCATGCCGGTGACGATCACCCGACCCGTCACTCCTTGCAGGCGATCGAGCGCCCGCAAGAACGCGCCGTCGAGCGAGCGCGCCAGCGCCCCGATCCCCTCCGCTTCCAGTTTCAGGACCCTGAGCGCCGCCTGGAGATCGGGATCGGCCTCCGGGCGGGGCTCGCGGACAACGGGACGGGCTTGCGGGTTCGATTGCATCGTCTCGCTTGGTTGCTCGGGTCGTGGATGAAACCGCCCCACGCACGGGCGAGCGTCGCTCGACAACGGGCCCGCAAGGGCCCCTCCCCCTCCAGGCCGGATCACGGCGTCAGTCCGGCAAAACTTATGCCAGACCACAGGTTAAAAATCAACCTACCAAAAAAACCGGAACGATGCCAATAGCTTAGTGCGCAAATATGTCCTCCTGGGGCCACCCCTCCAGGTCCAGCTCGGCGCGTGTCGGCAGAAAGCGGAAGCATGCCTCGGCGAGGTCGCGCCGGCCCTCGCGAACCAGCATGTCGTCGAGCCGGGCCTTGAGGGCGTGGAGGTAAAGGACATCGGCCGCCGCATATTTGAGTTGCGCCGGGGTCAGTTCATCGGCCCCCCAGTCGGAGGTCTGTTGCTCCTTGGCGAGATCGACGTTGATCAGGTCCTTGCACAATTCCTTGAGGCCGTGGCGGTCGGTAAAGGTGCGCGCCAGGCGCGAAGCGGTCTTCGTGCAGTAGATCGGGGCTGGCATGACCCCAAGGAAACGGCGCAGCACGGCCAAGTCGAAGCGCGCGAAATGAAAAATCTTGGTGAGCGCGGGGTCGGACATGAGCGCCTTGAGGCGAGGGGCTTCGGTGTGCCCTTTGGCCAGGCGCACGATATGGCAGTCGCCGTCGCCGCCCGCGAGTTGGACCAGGCATAGGCGATCGCGATGGGGGTTCAAGCCCATCGTTTCGGTATCGACGGCGACCGCCTCGCCGAAGGTCAGCCCGGCGGCGAGATCGCCGCGATGGACATGCACCGCCATGCCCGGTTCCCCGCCGTCCCGGTCAGCGCAATGGTGCCCGAGAGAAGACTCGAACTTCCACGACCTTTCGGTCACTAGAACCTGAATCTAGCGCGTCTACCAATTCCGCCACCCGGGCAAGGGGGATCCGCAAGCGACAGGCATTATCGCCCACACCCTCACCTTGTCAATGTTGGAGCGGCCGCCCTTCCGCCGCTTTACGGGCGGGCGGTAAAGTTGTAACCGATAAGGTCGAATTCCCCGGGTGACGACATGGCGACGGATCGCCGCATCACGGTTTTTGGCGGCTCGGGCTTCATCGGCCGCTATGTGGTCAAGCGCCTGGCGGCGCAAGGCTGGGTGGTCCGGGTCGCGGTTCGCGACCCGGTCGCCGCCTCGTTCCTCAAGCCGATGGGCGATGTCGGCCAGATCGTGCCGATGAAGGCCAATTTGACCGATCCCGAGGCGGTGGCCGAAGCGGTCAAGGGCGCCGAGGCGGTCGTCAATCTGGTCGGCATCCTTTATGAAACGCGCCGCCAGCTCTTCGCCGAACTTCATGGCCTGGCCCCGGCCCGCCTCGCCCGGCAAGCTGGCGCGGCCGGGGTGCGCCGGTTCGTGCAGGTCTCGGCGCTCGGGGCGGATGCGGCCTCTCCCGCCGCCTACGCGCGCACCAAGGCGGCCGGCGAGGCGGGCATCCGGGCGGCCTTCCCGGCGGCGACCATCGTTCGCCCATCGATCGTGTTCGGGCCCGAGGACGGGTTCTTCAACCGCTTCGCCGCCATGGCCCGTTGCCTGCCTGCCTTGCCGCTGATCGGCGGCGGTCTTACCCGCTTCCAGCCGGTCTATGTCGGCGATGTCGCCGAGGCGATCACCCGCCTGCTCGCCGATTCCGGGTCGGCGGGACGGACTTACGAACTCGGCGGCCCGCGGGTTTACACCTTCAAGGAGCTCATGGAGATCATGCTGGCCGAGATCGGCCGCAAGCGCTTCCTCGTGCCTTTGCCGTTCGCGGTCGCGCAACTGCAGGCGGCCTTCTTCGAGCGCCTGCCTGTTCCGCCGCTGACCCGCGACCAAATCAGGCTTTTGAAGCGCGACAACGTGGTGACCCCCGGCGCCCCGGGCCTCGCCGAGCTCGGCATCGAGCCGAGCGCCCTCGAAGCCATCATCCCGACCTATCTCGGTCGCTTCCGCAAAGGCGGGCGCTCCTCCCGCGGGGTCGTTCCGTAAGTAGTACCATATTGGAACTAAATTTCGGCGTGCGACCCTAACACAGTTCGAATTCCCGCCATTCATCGGCACGCGATGAAAAATAGTTCACTTACGCTGTCATAACTGCCATTTTTTACTAGGCTAAACGCTTCCGGCTGCCGTATAGATCTATTGATCACCACGGCCGGCACCGGGTGCAGGGCGGTATGGCGGCTTCGGGCAAGATGCTGGGTTTTGTCGCCACTGGGCAGCGCCGGCCCGACAAGCGCGCGCCCGAGTTGCGCCGGCGCGATTTTGACGAAATCTACGCCGAGTTCGACCAGGCGCGGGCGGCGGAGCAGGCCGGACGGTGCTCGCAGTGCGGCGTCCCGTTCTGCCAAATCCATTGTCCCCTGCACAACAACATTCCCGACTGGCTCAAGCTGGCGGCCGAGGACCGCCTCGAGGAAGCTTACGAGGTCGCCCAAGCGACCAACAATATGCCCGAGATTTGCGGCCGCATCTGTCCGCAGGACCGGTTGTGCGAAGGCAACTGCGTCATCGACAAGGGCTTCGATGCCGTCACCATCGGCAGCATCGAGACGCATATCACCGAGACCGCGTGGCGGAACGGCTGGGTGAAGCCGCCCCGCCCGCGCCGCGAGCTGGGGCTTGGGGTCGGCATCGTCGGCGCCGGCCCGGCCGGGCTGGCCGCGGCCGAGGAGCTCCGCCGCCAGGGCTACGCGGTCGATGTCTACGACCGCTACGACCGCCTCGGCGGCCTGCTCGTTTACGGCATCCCGAACTTCAAGCTCGAGAAGCAGGTGGTCGAGCGGCGGACCCGCCTGCTTGCCGAGGGCGGGATCGGCTTCCACACCGATTTCGAGGTCGGCCGCGACGCCTCGCTCGACGAGTTGAGGCGGCGGCACGACGCGGTCCTGATCGCCACCGGCGTTTACAAGGAGCGCGGCATCGAGACGCCGGGGGTCGGGCTCGGCAGCATCTTCCCGGCCATGGCCTATTTGACGGCCAGCAACCGCAAGGGCCTGGGCGATCGGGTGCCCGCGTTCGACGACGGCACGCTCGATGCCAGGGGCAAGGACGTGGTGGTGATCGGGGGCGGCGACACGGCGATGGATTGCGTGCGCACCGCGGTTCGCCAGGGCGCCCGGTCCGTCAAGTGCCTTTACCGGCGCAACCGCGCCAACATGCCGGGCTCCGCGCGCGAGGTCTTGCACGCCGAGGAGGAAGGCGTCGAGTTCGTCTGGCTGGCCGCGCCGCGGGCGTTCATCGGCAAGCGCGGGACGGACTGCCTGGGCGCGGTCCGCGCGGCGCGCATGCGGCTCGGCATCGCCGACTCCGCGGGCCGCCAAGTACCCGAAACCCTGCCGGACTCGGGCTTCGATCTCCCCGCCGACCTGGCGATCCTGGCGCTCGGCTTCGATCCCGAGGACGTGCCGACGCTGCTGGGCGCGCCCGAGCTCGCGCTGACGGGCTGGGGCACGATCAAGATCGACCGCAAGACCATGATGACCAACCTCCCCGGCGTGTTCGCCGCCGGCGACATCATCCGCGGCGCCTCGCTCGTCGTGTGGGCGATCCGCGACGGCCGCGACGCCGCCCTCTCGATCGACCGCTATCTCATGATCAGGGCGGCGGCGGCCGGCGTCGAGTCGGCGGCGGCGGAGTAGACAATGGCGGTCGCTGCCAGGGTTGCGATGGAACCGCGCTGGGCGCGGACCTTACGTGGTGCCGATACGCTTGCCGACGATCTCGCGTATCTTGGCGAGTGGGTCGGCCCGCGAGCCGGAGCCCACAAGCGGTCGCACCGACAAAAGGAGGACTACGTCTTGCGACGGCTTCTCGTCGCTTGGAAACTCGCCCGAGCGCTCGAGTTTCCGGTCGATGTTCGGGCGGCGACTGATTCGAACGGCGGGCCCGATTTCGTCTTGGCGTGGCCCGATGGCGGTGCGCGGGGCGTGGAAATCACCGAGGCCGGTGAAGAGGACTACCAGGCGTGGCTGACCCGGACCGAGCCGGACCGCGACGCAGGAAAGCTCGTCGATTCGGCTTCGGGGTTGGTCGAAGGGCCGACGGCCAAGACGGCTCGCGAGATCATCGACGCGATCGAACGCAAGGTGAAGATGTTCGACGCGGGCAAGTACCGGGCTCCCGCGGCCTGCGATCTCGCCGTTTACGACAATTCGGAGTTCGGCGGCTTCCTGGACAAGCAGGCAGTGATGGACGAGGTCGGGGCCTTGGCGAACTCTCGCGATGTTCGCGGTCGTTTCCGTCA